>NZ_FNAL01000060.1 GCF_900101915.1 Psychrobacter pacificensis
GTCTCAGTCATTCGTTTGCTCATATCAAAACTCCTTATGGGTATTTTATAAGAAATTCTACGTTTGAGCTGTGTTATTTTAGGGGATAGTTACACTAATACTTTCTGCACTTTGACACAGACTTTTGAATAAAGAGAAATATTTAGAAAGGTTGCTAAAATGCTCAGCTTTAGAGGTTTTGTTTATGTCAGCATAGTTAAAATCAAGATCAAAAATGACGCCTTTTCTAAACCCTATATTTGACAGCTGCTCTATAACCAAGCCCATATCAAACCTACCAGGGTTTTTAATAATTTTTTGGACATCCTGTTCTGAAAATGCTGGAAGTTGCTTGTAGTCTCCAATAAGAACTCTTTTGCTGGATACTATCATTGGTGACACCAACTCGATACCCGATGTCTTGCCGCACTCTTCCATAACAGACACATCAAAATTGATATTATTCTCTATCAACTCTTCCATTAATTTAGAGTTAGAGGTTGTAAATACTAGATTGGCAGCACGTAAAACTTGATTGAAAAACTTAGCGTCTGATTTACTAATAAATTTATCGAGCTTCTGCTTAATAAGCGGTTCTTTGGAATATTTACTAAACATCTCGCTTTTTTTGAATTTATCAATATAAGGGTTTGTCGCGTTTTGAATAAGGGTTTCTGCATTACTACCATCGTCATTTTTTTCAGCCTTAAAGTTTGGGATGATAATTAGGCTATCAAAAGACTCATGCTTTTTGAGTTTCTCAGTGATTTCATCATAAAGCATATTGACAGTGGCATGACTCTGAGCAGACAAAAGCACCTTTGAGCTGTTTTCTTCGTGGAAAAGATAATCAACATAGGTGGTTATAAGGTGTGTTTTACCCACACCTGGAGGGCCTTCAATGAAGTAATTTGGTTGGGTTTTCACCAAAGAAGAAAACACTTCTTTTTTGGATTCATCTAATGAAATAAGAGAAGCCTCAAGATCAAATTTGCGAGAGGTAACAAAGAATTTTGAACCGCCCCGGTATTGTCGGAGACTTAACATTCTGAGAGAATACGACAATGAAAAGACAAACCTACACTCCTGAGATTAAAGAACGCGCCGT
>NZ_FNAL01000059.1 GCF_900101915.1 Psychrobacter pacificensis
AAACAACAGACCAAGAAAACGATTAGGGTTTAAAACGCCTATGCAGGCGTTCTATAATATTAATTAGCGTTGCACTTGGTGTGTTAATCTAAGGTCCTAATTGTAGCGAGCAGCCTTTGACTGAATTTGCTAACGGTCAACCTGTTGCTGATTTTTACTGCGCGCATTGTAATGAGCAATATGAGCTAAAAAGTAAAAAAGCCAAGTTAAGCAACATCGTTAATGATGGCGCTTACAAGACGATGGTTGAGCGTATCAATAGTAAGGACAATCCCAGTTTTTTCTTTTTGACCTACTCAAAAGCATACGCCGTTAATAACTTTCTAATTATTCCCAAGCAGTTTTTTACGCCCGATATTATTGTTAAGCGCAAACCATTATCAGTGACTGCCAAACGCGCAGGTTGGGTGGGTTGCAATATTGACTTACGAAAAGTGCCAGAATCAGGCAAAGTATTTTTGGTCAAAGACCAAAAAATTATGGATAAAGAGTCGGTTACCCAGCAATTCCAAAAAACCTTATTTTTACGCACGCAATCTATAGAGTCGCGTGGCTGGACATTAGATGTTTGGCAATGTATCGATCGACTTGATGCTCACTTCTCTCTCAAACAGGTTTATGCTTTTGCTGATGAGTTACAGCTCAAACATCCTGAAAACAACCACGTAAAAGATAAAATTCGCCAACAGTTACAGGTATTACGAGATAAAGGCATTATTGAGTTTGTCAGTCGTGGTCACTATCGAAAGTTATACTAGTCGCTTCTCGTTGTAGTGCTTAAGTTTAGGCTGTCCTTTTTTATTAAAGTACACATCGGCAATCAGCTCATCTCTATCATCCCATAATGGTAATCGCACAGTAGCCACAAGACGCTGATGGAACTGATGTGCTGGATACTCCCAATCAATCTCATCATTGATTTTGAAAAAATGCTCTTCACGATAGTCAATATAAGCATGCAATCGATTACGCACATAACGATTCCACTGCCATAACAGCTGTACCGAGTTGCGTGCAGGTTTGGTAAAAGGGATTAGATTAACCGTCAATGCACACATTACCAATTCATCATTAGGAATAACGTCGATACCCTGCTCGATGACTTCTTCTCGCGTATGCGCATACTCAAACATACCTCCAAAAGCGACAAACCTTTTAAGGCTTAGATTAACACACCAAGTGCAACGCTAATTAATATTATAGAACGCCTGCATAGGCGTTTTAAACCCTAATCGTTTTCTTGGTCTGTTGTTTA
>NZ_FNAL01000056.1 GCF_900101915.1 Psychrobacter pacificensis
GGCTGTAGCGTCCGCGTTTGGTGGTCATATCTTCTCTCCAGTCTTGGTGATAGTATAACCTCTTATCTACTGTCCTATTTCATTATGCCTCTACAGTCACAACACCAAAGCCAAGCTCATTGAGCTAATCCAGTCCTCTACTGACTTTCTAGTCATTCACTCTACTTTCATAGGTAAATGGTGCATTGTCAATGATGATGGCTATACTCATCTTTTTCTAGAAATTAAAGAGGCTTTGAAACGAGGTGTTCAAGTTTATATTTTATGGGGCAAAAGTAATGCAGAAGAAACAGATGAAAACTTTGAAAAATCAGATAGTGAAGATAAGGCTGTTGAAAAAAAATTAAGAGATTTTAATGAAAGCTGCCACCAGGAAGGCATGCTAAATGTTGTAAATTATAATGACTTCAGACGTACCGACTCGCATGCAAAGTTCGTTATAACCAATCATGTAGACAAGGGGTTGTGTACTATGGTCAGTTCATGCAACTTCTTATATGCAAAATTTGAAAGATTTGAGGCGTCAGTTGTTGTTTGCAATGATCAATTTACTAAATATTTTTTAGAGATCGCTGCTAATATTTGCTGTGGAAAAAGCACTTTTGACAGCAAAGTGCGTAAGGAGTTTCGGGGGCTTTCAAGCAATATAGCTGATACGCCAAATGACGTTGATATTCCTAACAATGAAAAGCTGGAGCTGCGATTAGTGCTAAAGCACCAGCATCATAGTTATATTGACTTAGCCGCTCAAGCAAAAAACAAGATATATATTATAAGTGACTTTATAAACACCTCACCTATAAGGCCTATATTTGATGCTTTAAAAAAGTCGGAAGCTAAAAAATATTATTATTACTCTAAGAAATCAAGTTATATCGATCATTCAGAAATTGTTGAGATGCATGATGATCTGAAGTCTGCCGACTCTCTATCTCAATTGGGTGCGCATCATTCCAATAGTCATGCCAAGGTATTAGCTTGGGATAATAATGACTTGCTGATTACTAGCTTAAATTGGCTGTCTGCAAGTGCCCCTAATAACCTTGTAGAGATTTACCATGAAATAGGTGTTTATGTTCAAGGTTGGGATGTAGCTAAAGATTTTATTAAAGTATTTAGAAGTCTTTAAATCCAAATTAACGCTATGAATTAACGAAAAACGATTTTGAGACAGTACAACTTGATAGCCTAAACGATTTGCTAAGCGTGTTGATCAGCTCTAGGAGCGTTATTAGCTCGGTTTAGTTGTAGGTAACGCCCTAAACGAAAAACAGCCACTTATAGCGGCTGTTTTTTGATGCTGGCAGGTGTAATAGTTATTCCTCCATGCGCTGATTTCTGAGATAACCGATGTATTCATCACAGAGTTCATCGGCGGCTTTATTGGCAAAATTGGACGGATCATCGTAAGCATCCGACCATCCCATCTTTTCCTCACTTAAAAAATGCGAGATAGTGTCCACGATTAATAATCGTGGACACTAACATGACAACACAACC
>NZ_FNAL01000055.1 GCF_900101915.1 Psychrobacter pacificensis
GGCGTTTTAATCACAGTGACCCAAAGTCGCAATTACTACAATTAAAACAATGGGTTAAACAGGGTTTGAACTAGTTATCTAGGACAGCCCCAAAATGACCAAACCTAATCCAAGAGTATTAGAAGTAAAAGGCGTATTCGTTGAGCCTGCATCGGCGGCTTCAATCGGCGGTGCAATCCGTGATATTAAAGCAGGTAAAATCGCTGAAGGTTCGGTGATCGTTTGCACAGTGACGGGTAATGGTCTAAAAGATCCTGACACTGCGATCAAACAATGTGCCGATGCCGTGATGCTCACCATCAATGCCACATTGGATGATGTCAGAACATCAATCCTATCAAATATGGAAAAATAATTTTTCATGCTTTGCTCAGAAGAAAATACTTAAAAAGCCAACCAACTGCGGTTGGTTTTTTTTATTGCATCGTGCAGAATATAAACTGTATAAGAATAATTCCTATTTACAAACAATTTGATACAGTTTGATTTGTTTTGGTGCAAAATCAATAAATCGCCCAATATTTGTGCAATACAATAATGCTTCAAAGTTGGTTTTGTAAGTTATTGCAGTTTTATTGCAAAGAAATAAGATAAAACAGTAACTTAATAAAGTTGGCACGCCCTTTGCTATTTCAATAACAAGTTCAGAGTCAAATCATTTCGATTTGAACATTTGTAATAAACAGCTTGGGGGAATACCAACATGAACTTTAAACTTTCTACATTAGTGGCTGCATCTTTACTCACTTGTGCAAGTGGCTTGACTATGGCAGCTGAAAGCGATGTATCATTCTCTGGTACTGCAGCAATGACTTCAGATTACCGCTATCGTGGTATGACACAAACTGAAAGCGACCCTGCCGTTCAAGTTGGTTATGGATTAACCCATAGCTCTGGCTTATACGCAGGTGTCTGGGGCTCGAATGTCGGCTTTGGTAGCTCATTAGAGCTCGATCCATATGTAGGTTATAGCACTGAACTTGGCTCTTTGGCGTCTAAACCAGTTTTAGATGTCGGTTTATGGTACTACGGCTATCCAAGTGCTTCTGATTTGAATTGGCTTGAGCTGTATGCACGTCTAGGTTTTGCAGACACCATCACTGTTGGTGACAGTTTGCTTGCAAGCGTGAATTTCACTAATGATTTTTTTGGCTTAGATACTGATGCATGGTATTTAAACCTGACTTATAGCATGCCATTGAGCGCATCTTTCGGTGGTGTAGCAAGCTTAGGTTATACCACTGCTGACGATTATGATTTCAGTGATAACGCTAGTGGCGATGATAACTACATCGACTGGAAAGTTGGTGTGACTTACAGCTTTGCTTCTGTTGAAGACCTGTCAGCTGAGCTTGCTGCTGTCGGCACAAATATTGACGCCGACACCAACCCGTACAAACGTGGTGTAGAGACTGGTGCTGTATTTACAATTACTAAAGCATTCTAAGTTGTAAATAGCATAGGCTAGAAAATTAGCCTTGCGATAAAAAAATCCTGTCTTACTTCAAGGCAGGATTTTTTTATGGAGAATTGGTTCTAAATACGTCTTGGCATGTTAAATGCTTAATATTTATATCGAATAAAGATTGTTTGAATAGATTAAAAAGAAGGGGCTGTCCTAGATGAGTAAAATTATTTAGGATAGCACTATGAGAAAGAGTAAACTAAGTTGGTATAAACAAAGCAGACTCATCGAGTTATT
>NZ_FNAL01000053.1 GCF_900101915.1 Psychrobacter pacificensis
TCAGTCATTCGTTTGCTCATATCAAAACTCCTTATGGGTATTTTATAAGAAATTCTACGTTTGAGCTGTGTTATTTTAGGGGATAGTTACACAATCAGCAAGAAATTATGCAAGCAGTTACTGACTTCCAAAGTGGTAAATTTGGTGAAGGGGCTTAATGATTAGCCTAGTTTGTTAAATACTCTATTGAATGTTAAAGCCCGTATTATTTGTTAATATGGGCTTTTTTGTGGGAAAATTGCTGCTTTGGCTGTTTGTGGAGTCCTCATATACTCTAACTATAACATTATGACTGAGCAGCTCCGTAGGGTATTTAGACCAGTAGGCGAGCAATTTTGGTTTGATTTTAAGAGATTGCGGTTATGAGCTAGATAATAAATTTAAGTTATGAGTCTTTAATCTATCCGGTTATAGTTTGCTTGATTCACCCGAAGTTCATTTTCTTTAGGTTCTACACCATTCTCAATAATATTAATTTTGATAATATATTTTGGTAAACCAAATTTATCTAAGAAACCTGTAGCAACTTTTTTAGATGTTTCATCAAACTCTAAATCCAAACCATTAAAGTAACGCTTCGCAAGCTGTAATGAAAATGGTGTACCATAGCGATAAAGCAATGTATCTTTACCACCTGTTTCTAGAGCTAAGTTAAGAGGTACACATACAGCTCTAGTTACCGCAGAAAATGAGATTTGAGAACCTCTATGATAAGGGTATTGCCTTAACGCTTCTTGATACGAAGAACCTAACACAAAGTTTGTAATTTCTTCATAATCATAAAGCAAGTACTGAGAACGAGGAGCGTTCTTCAATATTTTTTTAGCTTGGGGTATTTTCATTGCACTGAAGGATGCTTTTCTCCAGTCACGCTTTTTTGCTTCAAGAAATGCAGCTCCATGAAGATCAGTGCCGTCTTTATAATTAATATTTATAACTAGAGCAATGTCGCCAAAATTATTCTCAAAGTTCCCCTTTAATTTATATATTTGCCAGTCTATTTTGTTCTTTCTATCGTTACTAGTAAAATACATGCCATCTAGTTCACGTCTCAAGTCAGAAAGTAATTTTAGAGTAATGAAGTCTTCATTCCATTCGTGACCTGTTATTTCGCTAATAGAGTTTCGAATAGTGTTCTCTATTCGGCCTGTAAATTCATCTAAACTGGATTCCATTTGATGTCTCTACTTAAAGTATGATACAGAGTAAACTGTATTTTAATTAGTATTTAATTCTGTATTATATGAATAAACTATACGCAAAGCAGATTAGTATCTGATTAATTAGCTATCACACGCAGTTGGTCTTAGATCAATTTGTTCATATCAATGCTGTAGCCAGACTGTTTCATTTCTTTAGCTAGTTGCAACTGCCATGCAGAGGATTCATCTAACGAAATATAAACTACACCACTAATGTCATTTGGCAGTTCTAGCTTACCATCTACTAAAGCACAAACATTTTCTCGTCCAAGTTTACCAATAAGTAAACCGTGCTCAAAAACTACATTTTGTCGTGCTCGAACATTTAAGTTTCCAGCATCTGTTTTTACATTACCAACATCATCAGGTGTATATAAAACTATCGCGAATCCAGTATCGGAATAATGCTCTATTTTCTCAATAATTGTTCTTCCTGAGCTTGCCTTTTCGTGAAGAATAATTGCTTCGAATCCTAATCTTTCTACGAATCTAGCAGCTTTGTTTTGCGCGCCCTCATCATGACCATGGACTATAAACACTCTATTTGGTTTGGCATCTCTAGACTCTTGCCTGACAGATCGTGTAGCTACAAGCTCTTTCTTATAGCCTACTGCACCTTCAATAAAATCATCAGTGACGTTTGTTGCCCGTCCAATAGCCTGATAGGTATCAGATGGACCACCGATTATAACCATTGATGAGTTTTGATTCTCTGCTCTGATTTGAGGAATAAAAGATTCAATTGTTTTTTCACTTTTAGCAATAGTTATCCTCTCAAGATCATCAGGCTGAACAGTCTTTCCATTAATGACAATTGGTTTTCCTTGCTCATAAGGTTCAACAAACCTTGAAATTAATTGTTCTTTAGTAAGATCTGTTTTGTACTCACCGTAATGTGTATCTGATTTTGGTTTTACTTTTACATGGTAATACATTTTGATTCCTTATAAAGACTAACAATTTACTATCCTGTAAATCTAGCATTAATACGACAGACCAACAATCTAAATATAATAATAGAAAATGAAGAAAGAAATTGATTAAATCATCTATAAATATAGTCCTAAAACATTAAAGAACTATAAACAAAAATCCCGACCATAAAAAAAGCCCCCTTCTACTTTCGCAGAAGGGGGCTTTTGGAATAAGGAGCTGACGATGACCTACTCTCACATGGGCGAACCACACTACCATTGGCGCAACGATGTTTCACTTCTGAGTTCGGGAAGGGATCAG
>NZ_FNAL01000051.1 GCF_900101915.1 Psychrobacter pacificensis
GTTCATTTGACTGTATTATAAAACCGTACCACGATAACACGCTTTTAATTAGCTATAGGATACCACCAAATGACCGAAACCACAGTACAAGCCACGCCAAAGGGTGAGCTGCCTCACCTAAAAAGCGGTAAGCGCAAATCGGTGCAGCTAAGGCTTACGCCAAGCGAGCATAAAGAGCTAATGCGTACCGCAAAAAACGAAAATCGCTCTATGAGCTTTGTCGCTCATCGCCGCTATCGCAGCGGCCTAAACCAAGAGTAAAACCAAGCTCAAACCAAACCCAGAAGGAAACCAAACCATGAATCCGAATACTAAGAAACTACGCGATAACGCGATCAAAGTCAGTGTAGATCACTACGATCATCAGATATTACTGGCTCATGCCGAAAAAGCCGGTGTCGAACTCGCCACCTTAGTGCGTCAGCTTGCCATGGCACAGCTTCATCACTTGATGTTTGATGAACAACCTATTGCCATGTTACTGCCATCGACCAACACAGTCGAGCTACCGATGACGCACTTCTTAGCGATGTTTCAGGGCCAACAGAGTACCGCCATGACCAATGGAGGTGTCCATGTCGCATAAGATTCCCATCGAGCTGACCCCTGTTCCTGCTGAAGATCAGCTATTAACACAAAAAGCAGCTGAACGTGGAATGGGTGTCGATGAGTTTACGACGTGGCTGGTCAATCAATCGCTATCGCGTACCAAAGCTGATATCAGCCACATCGTCAAAAACTAAAAGAGGTAAAACATGCGCTGTCCATCCTGTCGTTCTAACTGCCTAATCTTGCGTACCCGTGTCATCACTGACTACTTACGCGACATAGAGCACCGCTGCAAAAACCCAGACTGCGGACACATCTTTGTTTCTCAGCAAGAGTATATCCGCTCGATAGTCAAGCCAGACAAGCAGCAAGACAAACCAATCAGCGCTAATGCCTAACCAAACCACCAAACCAGATTACGAGCCAATTATGACAGCCCAAACTATGAGTAACGAGACGCGTGACGAGCTGATCCCGCGTCTTATCCAAGACTACGCGCTAAAGTTCTCCAGCGATCGGCAATTTTTGCGCTATGGTCGCTGCCCATCATGCAATAAGAAAGAGCTGTTCACCGGTGCAGATAGCCCGTGGACGATCCAATGTGGCCGCGCTAATAAGTGCAACTATCAAGCCTCTACCCGTGACATATATCCAGACATCTTTGCCAACTGGACAAAGAAAAATCCACCAACGCCGACCAATCCCAATGCCACCGCCGACGCTTATCTTCAGTCGGGACGTGGCTTTGATATTGTCAAATGGCAAGGCAGCTATACCCAAGAAGTGTTCAAGGATTTTTATTCCGACTTCACCTGCCCCAGCGTGCGCTTCAATATCACCAGCGATGGCCAAGCCATCGGCTATTGGGAACGCCTGATAGAACCCGCCGCAAATATAAAAAAGGCCCGTGTACAAACAGGCTTTAAATTTAAAGGTCATGCTTGGCTACCGCCAAAGCTGCACCTACAGCATGGCGTCTGGTCATATGTGAAAGAGCTATGGATAGTAGAGGGCATCTTTGACGCCATGGCACTGACTGAGAACGGCTTACATGCCATTAGCAACATCACCGCCGGTAACTTCCCAGCCCACACCTTAGCGCAAATAAAAGCGCGAATGGCAGAGCTTGGCAAGCCACTGCCCAAGCTTATCATCGCACTCGATAGCGACCACGCTGGACGCAAAGCCACTGACAAACTGGTGGCCACCGCACGCCAAAACGGCTGGGATGTCACCGCCGCACAGTCAAGTGAGTACAGCGACGGTGCAGACTGGAACGACCTACACAAAGCGGGAAAACTCACCAAGACAGACCTTGAACGCTACCGCTTTTATGGTGAGCTGCTTATTGCTGAGACAGCAAAGGACAAGGCGCTACTGACGTACAACCAGTATGGCACCACTAGCTTTTATATGTTTTTCAACAGTTGCACCTACTGGGTAAAAGTAGACAGCGAAAGCTTTGATAAAGCCAAGCAAATGGACGCAGACAGCGAACCGACAGAGGATCTATTCAATACTGAAGAAGAGTTAAAAGAAGCCGTACAGCTTTGGCATGACGATCTAATGCAGTCTTGCATGACTGTCACCCAAATCATGAACTGTCAACCGCAAGCACTCTACTATCAGCAAAACCTTGTCACTGATGAATCGTGGTATTTCTTTCGTATCCGCACGCCTCAAGGTGATACCAAAAACACCTTTACTGGCAGTCAACTGTCGGCCGCTGGTGAGTTTAAAAAGCGCCTATTATCAGTCGCGCCTGGTGTCATTTATCAAGGCAATTCAAAGCAGCTTGACATTATGTTGGGACGCATGATTAACGGCATCAAAACCGTTGAGACCATCGACTTTATTGGTTATAGCAAAGACCATCAGACTTACATTTTTAACGATATCGCAATCCGTCATGGTGTGACTTACGCGCTCAATAAAGACGACTATTTTGACCTGCCCAATAATAAAAGCCTAAAGACATTAGCGGCCAGTCCAAGTATCCGCATAGGCGACAAACCCAAAGAGCCTGCAAATTGGCTAGCGGACATCATATCTGGCTGGGGTGTGCAAGGCGTCATTAGTCTGGTCGGCTTCATGGGCAGCCTATTTGCCCAGCAAGTACGTGACCGTCAAAAGTCCTTTCCTTTTTTAGAAATTGTAGGTGAGCCTGGTACTGGTAAATCAACCCTACTTAGCTTTTTT
>NZ_FNAL01000061.1 GCF_900101915.1 Psychrobacter pacificensis
TGTAGTGGTCAAATATTTTTAGACAGTACTTAAGAGGTTTTTGTTGAAATAAAGTCTCTCTTTCTCGCTCGGTGTTAAATACTCATTAAAGCTGTGTGGTCTTACACTTTGATAATAGCCCCAAATATAATCATTTACTGCCTGCTGAGCCTCATCAATATTGTCATAGCCGTTTTTTGGCATCCACTCTGTCTTAAAGCTTCTAAAGAACCTCTCTGTAGGTGCATTGTCCCAACAGTTGCCTCGTCGGCTCATACTATGCGACATACCATTGCACTTGGCTACGCATTTAGCATACTCTTCACTGGTATAATGACTGCCTTGATCTGAATGAAACAGCACGCCTTTAGGCTCAAGTCTTATGTGATATGCCATTTTTAGTGCAGATGTGGTCAGCTGGGTATTCGGGCTATCTGACAAGGCAAAACCAACAATACGTCGAGCATATAAATCCATAATGATGGCTAAATAACACCATCCGCCTTTGATACGAATATAAGTAACATCACCTGTCCACACTTGGTTTGGTGCAGTGGGCGCAAACTGACGGTCTAGTATGTTTCCATAAACTTTATGGAATTTTTCACAACGCCTGTACTTATGTGATTTTATCTGTCGACTAATCAACCCCATTTGTGCCATCAGTTTAACTGCTCTGTAGCGTGTGAGTTTAATGTCATGTTGATGCGTGACGATAGCAGATATCGTCCTTGCACCAGCCGAGCCATTTGACTGCTCAAACACTTCTCTGATTAAGGCTTTGAGCCTTATAAGTTCAATGTCTATAGACCTAGATTTAGTACTGTTGTAATAGCTGCTTCTAACAACCCCAAACAGTTCACATAGCTTGTGTTTGCTAATATGCTTATGATGCTCTGCAAGCTTGGTTATTAGCGATAGACGCTGAGATTGTCTTGGGCTAGCAGAGCAGATGCCTTTTTTAATATATCTCGCTCCATCTTAAGCTGCTTGACCTGTTTTTCAAGCTCTTGTATACGCCGTAATTCAGGCGTTAGGGCTTTGCCTTCTGATGGCATGACGCCTTGCTGTTCTTTACGGTATTTATATAC
>NZ_FNAL01000050.1 GCF_900101915.1 Psychrobacter pacificensis
GTTATTAATGTGTAATCTACACATCTCTCACTGCCAGTCCGTCTGATGAGGGCGTATTATAGAGGGTTTAATTTTTGTGTCAACCTGTTTTATTGATGTTTTTAGACTTATTTTAGCAGAATATAAAAACGATAGTTTTTTCAATGGGTTATCGTCTAATTAATTTCAATAGGTTTAGAGACTGATTATAGATATGCTATTTACTATAATTTATAACATCAAAAACGTTTAGCTTTGTTAGATAAATACCTTTTACTATCTTTGAGCTTTACCTTTGATTAGTGCAACCATTTCTCTATTTTTACTTTACAACTTACCCATCCTCTCAAAGAACGCTTTATACGCCGCGACTTTCTTATCTAACGACAATGGATAAGCGCGCGAGGTAGAAGGCAGCCTATATAAAGTTAAGTCATTAACCATATTGGTTTGGTTGCTGTCTTGCCACTGATAAGGGTAATCCATACTTTGATTGGTTTTTGGATGTTTTGATTTGGCAATTGGCTCATCTAATAACCCAAGTAGCACTTCGGTTGCTTTGCCTCCTGTTGTGAATAAAGTCTCAACCTTTGGCACTTGCGGCAAGATACTATCCAAATCAACTGGCGTCACCACGGTTAGGTTTTTATCCGAAGCATTGCCAGTCTCTCGAATAGCCTGCTTGACTGTCGGGCAAGACGCTATACCACGCTCGAACATAAAACTGCGTATGCGCTCAGGGTCAAATCGCTTCTCATCGCCGACTCTGAAATAGTCGGCGTCATCAAAAAACACTCGGCCATAGATACGCCACATATCATTATAAAAATTGGGATAGTGAAAGCTCATTGCCCATTTATCGCTAGTCGGCGGAAACGTACCCATCATCATGATAGTCGCATTTGGTGGTAAAACAGGCGCAAAAGGATGATTTTCAATTTCTCCTGATGAACTCTCGGTTGCCACTATCTCGTTATTAGCCTTGTTATTAGCGTCTTCTTGGGTGTTTGATGGTTTTATAGTCATGATATTCTTCATCAGAAAAGCGGTTTTTTTGGTATCATAGCAAGCCTAGACACTACTGCACTTATGATAATTTTATACAGTCAAACTTAGTCGATTCAAATAGTGCGACAATACGACAATATATAGTCGCTTAGCCTGAGCGGTTTAGGCTTGGCTGCCAATTGTGAGTGTCTAACTGATCACTTTTGGTGACATTACACTCTTATACAAGTAGCACGTTTATTTGATTTGCATGGTCATTGAGGTTTTTATTTTACTATCAATGAGACCAAACAGAGTTAAAGTGGGGTAAGTGTTTGTATCTTTTTATATTAATAGCAACCGCAATGACTGCGCACGCATCAGACAAAAAACCAAGAGAATACTTATGAGTGATTTAAACAACGATTTAAACATTACGGTCATTGATCATCCATTGGTCCGTCATAAACTCAGCCTCATGCGCGAAAAAGACTGTAGTACTTATAAATTTCGTACATTGACTAAAGAGCTTGCACGCTTGATGGCTTATGAAGCAAGCCGTGATTTTGAAATTGAGACCTTCCCAATGCAGGGCTGGTGTGGCGAAATCACGGGTGAGCAAATCATTGGTAAGACTGCGACTATTGTGCCGATTTTGCGTGCAGGTATTGGCATGCTTGATGGGGTGCTCGATCTGATCCCTACTGCTAAGATTTCTGTGGTCGGTTTGCAGCGTGATGAAGAAACGTTGCAGCCAGTACCATTCTTTGAAAAATTTGTCAGCCACATGGACAAACGTCCTGCGCTAATCATTGATCCAATGCTAGCTACGGGTGGCTCAATGGTTGCGACCATCGAGATGCTAAAGAAAAATGGCTGTACCAATATCAAAGCATTGGTATTGGTCGCGGCACCTGAAGGCGTCCGCTTGGTAAACGAAGCACATCCTGACGTGACTATCTATACCGCTGCGTTAGACAGCCATTTGGATGAGCACGGTTACATCATCCCAGGTCTTGGCGATGCGGGCGATAAAATCTTTGGTAAGCAGTTATCAAATAGATAAGTCTCATTAGGGTAAATAAAGCCGTCATCAAGGTTATGATAGAAACATGCAGCATCAATAATAAGGATAGATCATGAACGTATTGATTACAGGAGCGAGCGCGGGTTTTGGCAAAGCGTTGGCAGAGCGTTTGGTGGCTAATGGTCATCGCGTGATTGGTTGCGCTAGACGTATCGATAAGCTAAATGCTTTAGCAGAGATTTTAGGTGAGAATTTTTTACCTGTGATTATGGATGTGAGTGATACGGATTCTATTCCGCAAATCATTGCTGACTTGCCTGATGACTTTAAACACATTGATGTCTTGGTTAATAATGCAGGATTGGCGCTGGGTACAGAGCCTGCTCACAAAGCCAGTCTCGATGATTGGATGCGCATGACCGATACCAATGTTAAAGGTCTAATGTCATTGACTCATGCAGTCTTGCCAGCGATGGTCGAGCGCGATAGCGGATATATCATCAATGTCGGCTCGATTGCTGGTAGCTGGCCATACTTTGGTGGCAACGTGTACGGCGCAACTAAAGCGTTTGTCAAACAATTCAGCTTAAATCTACGTGCTGACCTTGTCGGTACGCAGGTACGCGTGACCAATATCGAACCGGGCGTAGTCGCGGGTACTGAGTTTTCAAACGTGCGCTACCATGGTGATGACGATAAAGCAGCTAAAGTCTACGATGGCTTTAAGACCATGACAGGTGAAGATATCGGCGATATATTACTGTGGTTGATTGAGTCGCCTGCGCATATCAATGTCAATCGTTTGGAAGTGATGCCAGTCGCGCAAACCTATAACGGTCTAACGGTGGCTAAAAAAGACCGTTAAAAGCGCATCTATTTAACAATCAACGTAACTCGTAAGACCGAAGCAATATAGATGACTCTATATTGCTTTTTTTTATGTCCTCAATTGTGTAACTATCCCCTAAAATAACACAGCTCAAACGTAGAATTTCTTATAAAATACCCATAAGGAGTTTTGATATGAGCAAACGAATGACTGA
>NZ_FNAL01000049.1 GCF_900101915.1 Psychrobacter pacificensis
GGCACCACCTGATCCCTTCCCGAACTCAGAAGTGAAACATCGTTGCGCCAATGGTAGTGTGGTTCGCCCATGTGAGAGTAGGTCATCGTCAGCTCTCTATTCCTAAAAAGCCCCAACATACTGATGTATGTTGGGGCTTTTTTTATCTTAAACTTATCTGACTTCCCTAGACTTATCTGACTTCCCTAGAAAATCTCTTTATTTAAATGGTTTTATCTTTCGCTCGCATCAAAGCAGTTCTTCAACTCTTTCCTTGCCCAAATCATCACTAGCCTCTTATACCTAAAAGCCCCCGCTCACTCGAAAGAGGGTCTTTTTATTGGCTTATTATTGATAATAATTTATAACTATAGATGGTCAACTGAAAGTTTATTGAGATAATCTAATGATATTAGAAGAAACGGATAAATTGTATTTATATGACAGCTATGGAGATGCATATCTCATCGATAAAGAAAGCAGGGATATCTTGTTTACTGATAGTTTTTACGGTGGTCCATCTTGTGCTTTAATTGATCCAAATAACAAATATGCAATCGTAGCTGGTAAGCATTTAACTCTTTGGGACTGTTATGAGGGAAATAATAAGCTCACAAAATTTGAAACAGAACAGTTTTGCTGGATAGAAAGACTAAGGTTAATCAATGAAAATACTATGCAAATATTATTAGATCCATGGTTCCAATACAGTGCTATATGGGAATTAACAGTTTCTAATAAGTCCTTATTTAAAATTTCAGATTTTATGAAGTATAAAAACCTACCTTATACTGATAATATAGTTTGGTGTTTCATTATAAAACCACTAGTTGAACCTTATAGTGGATTGTATACTTCTGAATTTTAGCTTAGGAAAGAACCTATGACTACATCAAAAGTAACCTACCAAGGCGATTTGCGCACTACCGCCATTCATTTGCAATCAAATAATGAAATCATCACCGATGCCCCAACGGACAATCAAGGCAAGGGCGAGGCGTTTTCACCGACTGATTTGCTAGCCACCAGTTTGGCCAGTTGTATGTTGACCATTATTGGTATCAAAGCCCGTGACATGGATATTGACCTTGTAGGCACCACGGCTGAAGTGACCAAAGTTATGGCCGCTGATCCAAGACGCGTGAGCGAGATCCATATCATCGTGACCTTTAATAAGGAGCTTGATGATAGAACGCAAACGATCTTTTATAACACCGCATTGACTTGTCCAGTCGCCAACAGCATCCACCCTGATATCACGCAGAACTTAACGTTCCGTATTGCTCGTGGCCTTTAATGCTATGGCAAAAACGTTATTGATTGTCGCTCATGCGCCGTCACCCAATACTGAGAAGTTGGCGCAAGCGGCGTATGGTGGTGCCAATCATCCTGATCTAGATATCAATGTGATTTTGAAGTCGCCGCAGGACACGCAGCCTGAAGATGTGTTGGCTGCTGATGCTTTGCTATTAGGCACGACTGAAAATCTGGCGTATATGGCAGGGCTGACCAAAGACTTCTTTGATCGCTGTTATTATCCTGTGCTAGAAGAAAAGCAAGGCATGCCATTTGCACTATATATACGTGCAGGGCATGATGGTACGGGTACCAAGCTTGCAATAAAGACGATCACGACGGGGCTGCGTTGGTCGTGGATTCAAGAGGCGCTGATACTACAAGGTGAGTGGCAGGACAGCTTTGCTGACCAAGTAAAAGAGCTTGCCATGACGTTAGCCGCTGGCGTTGAAGCGGGTATTTACTAGTAGCATATTTTGCCAATAATTCGCGAAAGATACTGCAAAGGTAACGGGCAGTCTGAGGAGAGTATCCGTGCAAAACGATCATCTAAACAGCCAAGTGGATATCGACGCGTTGCCATTCTCTCAAGCGTGCGAGAACAATAAGCAGCCTATCCTAGAAGTATTGCAAAACGAGCTACAAGGCTTTAAGCACGTGCTAGAGATTGGCTCTGGAACGGGTCAGCATAGTGTTTACTTTGCTCCTCGTTTACCTGAGATACAGTGGCAAACCAGCGATGTCACGAGCAACCATCGTCATATAGCGGCTTGGTATCATGCTTATCCTGCGCCCAATCTATCTCTACCATTAGCGTTTGATTTGGCTTACGATTCTCTACCTATCAATAGTCAGTCAGTAAATAGCAATATAGCCAAGCCCTATGATGCGATATTTACGGCAAATACGCTACATATCATCAGTTGGGCGTTGGTCGAAAAATTATTTGCACTGGCTGGTGATGCGTTACCTGTGGATGGTAAGCTGATTGTCTATGGCCCATTTAACGAACATGGCAGCTATACCAGTACGGGCAATCAGCGATTTGATATCAGTCTGAGCCAGCGCGACCCAAAAAGCGGTATCCGTCATAAGGAAGATATTGTCAGTTTGGCCAATACTAATTATTTAGCGCTTAGCAAAACTTATACGATGCCTGCCAATAATCAGCTATTGGTCTTTCAAAAACATTAAATACTCGACGCAAAAAAAGACACCCCAACAGGTCATGAAAAGATCGCAATTGAGGTATCTTTCTTGATTACTTATATAGTGCCTGAGATACGCTACCGGATATTTTTTAGGCTGCTAGATTATTTATATTCATCTGCCAAAAAGTCCAAATAACGTTTCCAAGAGCGCTCATCGGCGCGTGCATCATATCTGTCACTACCAAATACGCTAAAGGCATGGGGTGCACCGCTATAGGTAATCATCTCGTGCGGTACGTTGGAGGCCTCCAAGGTCTTGCCTAGCGTTGCAAAGCTCTCTAGAGAGACAGACTGGTCAGCTGAGCCGTGGAATACCAATATCTCGCCAGTGGTCTTGTCATAACTTTGACCAGTCGGAGTATCAAAGGCACCATGGAAGGGGACAAAGGCTTTTTGCGGGAAGCCTGAACGTGCTAACTCTAATGCAACCGTACCACCGAAACAGTATCCCATGGTCGTGCCGTTGCGCACATCATTGCCCTCCAGTCGTCCAGCATTCAATGCACCTTGTAGTATGCGGCGCATTTTGTTGCGATCGTCATACAATTCGCCTGTTAAACGCTTATTTTCTTCGACAGAGGTCGGACGAATGCCTTGCCCAAACATGTCTGCTGCCAGTACGTTGTAACCTTCATTCGCTAGCATATCAGCGCGTTTGCGCTCATAGTCGGTTAGACCATCCCAGTCATGAATCAACAAGATAAAAGGAGCGTAGGGCTTATCGGCTTTGGCGTAATAGCCCTCGTATGCTTGGTTATCCACTGTATAAGTGACGTTCTTGGTCGTGATAGCGGCAGCGGTTTGGCTGATGGTCAATGCCAGGAGCCCCATTGATGCACCCGCCAATAATGAGCGGTAAGGTTTTTTGGACGAGAAATTCGAAGTTGGTAACATAGTCGATAGCCTTATAGTTATATAAAAAAGAGCTCTGCACACGACAAAAAAATCATCCCCACCCGATTTTCATAGGTTTAGGGGTTAAAAAGCTAACTAACTGTCGAAATACAGTCTTATCATTGTT
>NZ_FNAL01000048.1 GCF_900101915.1 Psychrobacter pacificensis
CTGCTTATTAAACGTATATCTCACTCGCGCGTCCATGCTGAAATCATCAAAAGTATTTTTATTAACGATCTGATCAGGGTATCTGTTTTTATCGGCATTATCAGAGACTAAAGTCACTGTGCCATCTAAGTTTTTAAACGCGCGCTTACAGATAGATTCCCCATCTGCATTAAATACATAGATTTTATTACTAATAAAGTTCTCATATTCGCGCTCATTGGTGTTAACAAGCATCAGCGTTCCGTGAGGGATCGTGTATCCCATACTATCGCCGCAAGCGTGCATCAGTAGAAGCCCTTTGCCGTCGATAGGTAAATCGTTCTCTCGCAAAAACTCTACTGTAAAGGCGATTACTCCTTTCTGTTCTGGATATTCTAAGTTTATGACGCCTCCGCCACAACTGGCTTGGAGATCCTTATAAGGTATTTCGACCAAAGAGAAGTCTGTCTTACCGCCGACAATGACATAATCACTCTTTCCAGATTGGACGCTAACATCCGCGCTACTTACTTCGGTATGCGAATCCCCAGATCCTGATATCAACCACGATAAATTCACGCCAAGAGCAGTTGCTAAAGCTTCGGTATAGCTACTGCTTTTACCATTGCGCCTTTCTAAGTTGCCAATAACTGATGGATCTGCGCCAATCAACTTACCTAGCTGCGCCTGAGTAAGTCCTTTTTTGTTACGCATAAACTTTACGCGCTTAGCTAATGTGTCCAAAGACTCTTTCATTACGTGGGCTCCAGTGTGTTTAACGCGATAATAATTACAAATGAAATGATTTTCTACTTACAAAAGTAATTGACTTAATCGACTACAAATGTAATTATAGTGAGACTTAATAAATACAAAGGTAATCCTATGTCAAACGCTCCAGTCGAATCTCCTGAGTTATTAGCTTTGCAAAAAGCGATTAATGTTGCCGGTAGTCAAGCTCAACTAGCTAGCAAAATCCCTTCGTTAAACCCTTCTACTATTAGCGTAATGCTAACTCGTGACAAAAAAGCATCGGTTAAGTGGGTAGCAAAAATATCTGAAGTAACGGGCATTCCATGTCATGAACTGCGTCCAGATATCTTTCCTGAGCCTGCGAACGATCCAAATAATCAACAACAACTAGCTTAACGCTACAGCCGAAATAAAAGAACGACAATAACGGGGGCAATATGTCGAAATCAATCTACAACGCTACACAGCGCGCTGAACGCTGCGTCCTGTCACTTGAGCAGTCGGTTTATCACGCTTGCAAAAAAGAGCGCGGTACACTGGGCAAGATAGCTGATATCTATGGCGTCAACTACAATACGCTTGCATTGCAGGTCAATCCCAATCGCAACTGTCATACGCTAGCGCCTGAGACTATCGAGCTTGTGCTTGAGCATACTCAGTCACCGCGCATTATGGACGCTATTTGTGCGGCTCACGGCAATGCCGGATGGTTTTTGCTACCTGATACCGACAGCCAGTGTGATGAGATAGTCGATATTGCTCTACTCGGTCAAAAGTTTGCCGATCTCAATAGCACCTCATTGGACGCCTATGCGGACAAAGTCATTGAGCCTGACGAATATGCGAGCATGCAAAAAGACGGCTATGCATTGATCAGTCATATCCAAACAATCTTAAAAAATGCTGAACGCAATATGGAGAGAAATAATGACAGATAAACGCACCCCATTAGATTTTGACGCCATTCGCGCAGCCGCTGTCGGTAACTATGTCTCAACTATATTCCCTGCTGCGGGCATTAGCTTCACTAAAGCTGCCCATCAACATCAGGCTTGTCCAATGTGCGGCGGCTCTGATAGATTCCGTTGTGATGACAAACGTGGTGAAGGTACTTGGATATGCTCGCAGTGTGGCGCTGGTAACGGCTTTATGCTCGTGCAGCAATACACTGGGCTTGATGTCTATGAGACCAATAAGCTGATTGCAGGTGCTATCGGACTAGATGCGACTAGCGAAGTCACTGATGAGCAGCGCGCTCAGTGGCAGTCACAGCAAGTCGAGCGTGAAGCAGCAGAAAAAGCTGAAAAGCGGCAGGCTCGTATCGATGCTGCCAGCCGCGCTCAGAGCATCTGGGACAATGCGAAGCCTGCTGCTGATGATCACCCTTATCTACTACGCAAAAACGTATCCGCTATTGGATTACGCCAAGATAGCAATGACAACCTCATCATACCGATGCACTACTACAACTCTGACAAACAACAAACCACACTGGTGAATGTACAGACCATTGCGCCTGATAGCGAAAAGCTGTTTTTAAAGGGCGGCTTGGTAAGCGGCGCTTACTTCACGATTGGTAGCGCGTCTATGTTCAGTGGTGGCGTGATACTGATCTGTGAGGGTTATGCGACAGGTGCGACCGTATTTGATGCAATGAGCTATAGCTTGCCTGTTATCGTGGCATTCAATGCGCATAATTTGATACCAGTCGCCAAGGCGATACGTGCTCAATATCCCGATCATCGCATTATCATCATTGCTGACGATGATACAGCCACCGCAATAAAGCTACGAGATAAAGCCATTGCCGATGGCAAGGAGCCAAAATCTTTAGTTGAGTACAACGCTGGTATACGTGAGGCACGTAACGCCGCTATTGCTATTGGCGGTGAGCTCATCACACCAGTTTTTGAAACACTAGATACAGATAGGGATGCTGCATAATGCAAGACAAACAACACTCAGATTTTAACGACCTCGCCGCCGCAGCTGGGCTCAATGAAGTAGCGCGCCAAATCAAGTATGCGCTAGCTAACAAGTCAATCGTAACTCAAGCTGCGAATGATGATCATAGTGTTGTTGATGCTCCTACTGTCTCACACAACGGCAACGTACCCGCTGATATTGAACAAGAAATGCGCTTAGCAAATATGCTCAAGCGTTACGCTCAAATCACCGACATTGGCAAAGTGACGAATAAAGTCTATGACACTGAGCAAAAGATTGAATATACAAAAACTCAGTTCGCCAATGAAATCGGTAATAAGAAATTAGCTGACCTATGGTGGAAAGCACCGCACCGAAAAATAACAAAGTCCGAAGTCGCCAAAGACCTTGATGTCATGCTTGCAGTCGAAGCTCAATCAATGTTTCAGCGCTACTTTCTTATCTATGGAACTAAAGAGGTTTGGGATGATGTTGAGCGTATTCGCTTGCCTGTCGATACTATCAAGCTTGCACGGCCTAACGAATATGATATCTGGCTAAAATCAGAATCTCGTATTACGGTAAAATCAGATAACATCTGGTTTGACCCTACTCGTACCAAAACACCCAAGCATGACAAAGATATTGCTATCAATACGTTTGATGGCCTACCGTTAAAGCCTATTGAGACAAATATCAAAGACGCTGCCAAGATGTGCAAGCCGATCACTGACCTGCTACTGCATCTGTGTGAAGGCAAACAAGAAGTCTACGAATGGGTACTTAGATGGTTAGCCATACCATTACAGCAGCCTGGTACCAAGCTTGATACCGCTCTTATCTTTCATGGGGAAGTACAAGGCGCTGGTAAGTCGCTGTTCTTTGACCGCATTATGAGCCGTATCTATGGTGACTATGCTGTCACATTGGGACAAGGTCAGCTTGAGTCACAGTACAATGATTGGGTATCCAACAAGCTCTATGCACTTTTTGAAGAGATATTTAGTGGCAGC
>NZ_FNAL01000047.1 GCF_900101915.1 Psychrobacter pacificensis
TCCTGATTGGTTGCCTGAGAATACTAACTATCTAGCAGACAGTGGTTATCAGGGTATAGCAAATCTACATAAGCAAACCTTCACACCATTTAAGAAACCTCGTGGTGGTCAGTTATTGGAGATATGCAAACAGGCCAATCACTATCTGGCAAAGTTCCGTATTGTGGTTGAG
The DNA here is from genome assembly GCF_900101915.1 of Psychrobacter pacificensis. Classification (GTDB taxonomy): domain Bacteria; phylum Pseudomonadota; class Gammaproteobacteria; order Pseudomonadales; family Moraxellaceae; genus Psychrobacter; species Psychrobacter pacificensis. The sequence goes on from NZ_FNAL01000047.1 coordinate 173, forward strand.
CACAAAATAGGCTTAATCAAGTTGTTCAAAATCGTGGCTCATAAATATCGCAACCGTCGTCAGCGCTATGATCTTAGAATGAAGCTGTTTGCTGGTATCATTAATTCCGAGCTTAGACTATGACTTTTGCAAGAGGTCTATTGTATAAATTGATTCGACATCAATGATTAAGCTAGAAGCTAGAAGCTAGAAGCTAGAAGCTAGAAGCTAGAAGCTAGAAGCTAGAAGCTAGAAGCTAGAAGCTAGAAGCTAGAAGCTAGAAGCTAGAAGCTAGAAGCTAGAAGCTAGAAGCTAGAAGCTAGAAGCTAGAAGCTAAAAGCTAATACTTATCATGGAGGTAAAGTGCGACAATCTGTTCAACTGAAAGATCGTTGATATCGTACTGCCTTAAGCATTTATTAACACAATCAAAAACCGCCTTGTGACCATTGTGCACAGGGCGGTTTATTTTTTATCCGTTAGGAGAGTTCTAGTCTAAATAGCTGATTACTCTACACCCAAAAAATCTAGAAACTCAGGACTCTCAAAACTTGCTTGATATAGTACGCCGTCTTCACGGTAAATGGCAGGCGTTGCTATCACTGCCAGTCCAGCGGCTTTTTCGCGATTGGGCGTCACGTGGTCGGCGGTGCAGCTTGCTGGTGTAGGTGTCATCTCACCTTGTAGCATCGCCTTATCGAATGCCTGCCGACGACTTTTTTCATCAGTTTGACACCAAATACCTCGCATTTGTGCGGGTGACTGCTCATATATCGGATAACCAATCACGTTGATTGTCACGCCTTTTGCATTGAGCATGGGCATCTGCTGATGCAATCGGCGGCAATACGGGCAGTTGACGTCGTCAGCCACATATATCACCGCTTTCTCGGTACTGGTGGCGGGGTAACGAATCAGCTGTTTATCGTCCAAAGACGCCAATACTGACTGATTTTTTCGTTGCTCAAATTCTGTATCCAGACCCACGAACTGACCATTTTCTATCACAGATATCTCACCATCGGTAATATATTGCGCATCATCTGAGAGCAAAAATGGTACGCCCTCTAAAGTAGCACCCCAAATTACACCTGGTACAGCAGTATAAAAAAGTGGTGTTTTGGTACTCATATTTTTGAGCGCACTCATGTTGGCAAGCATTGCTGATTTGATGGCTGTACTGACTGGTTGACCTATTTGCTCTTTATTACTGCGTGGCAATGTTTTGGTCACTACCTGCTTGCTTGGGTTATTTTGCAGCTCGCCTTGAATAACATATTTACCGTCTTCAGTGATATGTAATGGCGCTTGTCCTGCCAAATTGACCTGATACATATTGGGCAAGTTTGAGGGCGCAATAGAAGTAATCTGCGTTTTGATACCTGCTTGCGTGAGCACTTGGCGCAAATAACTGTCCAAGGACTGAGTCATCGTGTCAGACACTTCTACATTTTCTATACTTTGACTTGTTGTCCGGTTGCTAGTGGCCCCTTCATTAGGCTGAGCACAGGCAGTGGTTGTTAAAGATACAATACCGATTAAGCTGGCAAATTTAATCAAAGGTAGTTTCACGAAGACCATCCTATTTGGTTTGATAAAAACATGATCCAATTAAATATTACATATACAAATATGATTTTAGCCAATGTAATATTATTCCAAAGAGTATATTGATAAAGATTTTCAGACTGTAGCATAAAGGGTGGATGGATAGAGTGACAATAACTTGCTTTTGCAAAACTACTACCTACCTTTAAGAGACAAGCAATTTGGGACAGATGAGAATCATAATGAAATGGTACTTGCTAATCTAATATAAGCACTTACGAGTTTACTAGGTTAATATATGTTATTGTATATTGATAACCATTAAAATAATATGGTACTTTTAAAAAGTTCACATAGCTCTTTGCTATTGAGCTAATTAATGATAGCTCGCTATAGAAAGTAGCCGTCTGATTTAAATTATAATAATAAGGATACAATGATGCTTTTGGAAAAGATTAAAACACCTGGTCTTTCACACCTCTCTTATTTAGTGGGTTCTGGTGGTCAAGCTGCGGTGATAGACCCGCGTCGTGACTGCGCGATATATGTAGAAAAGGCACGCGCAGCAGGACTTCGGATCACTCATATTTTTGAGACTCATCGTAATGAAGACTTGGTCTCTGGTGCACCAATTTTGGCAGAAATGACAGGAGCCACTGTATTACATGGTCCCAATTCAGAGCGACCGGTTGTCTATGCTAAGACGGCGCGTAATGGTGATTGCTTTACTATTGGTCAACTTGAAATTCGCGTATTAGAAACGCCCGGCCATACTGATGACCACCTTGCTTATGCTCTATTTGATACCGCCTACCCAGAAAAAGCGGTTGGTGTCTTTACTGGCGACGCGCTATTTGTGGGAGATGTTGGGCGTACTGACTTCTATCCTGATCGCCGCGAAGAAGTGGCAGGCCTGCTTTATGATTCACTACAAGATATTTTAGCGCTTGGCGATCAAGCCATTATTTATCCTGCTCACGGTGCTGGGTCAGTCTGTGGCTCAGGGATGGCAGAGCGTGAGTTCTCTACCGTCGGCCACGAAAGATTGAACAATCCGCGTTTACAAATTACAGACCGTGATGACTTTATTGATTTTAAAGTGAGCGAAAACCATTACCAACCACCTTACTTTAGGTTAATGGAGCGACTAAATATGGAAGGTGGTGAAGCCCCACCAGTCGTTATGCGCCCTCGTAATCTTTCGCTCGATCAACTCAATAGCTGCGGTGCTGATCATCTTATCGATATTCGTGAACCAATGGCTTATGCCTCAGGTCACCTGCATGGGTCTATGAGTCTACCTGTAAATATGCTTCCTGCATTTGCTGGGTGGTTTATTGAAGAAGGACAAAGTTTGGCATTAATTGCGTCTGATGAAGAGCAGCTTGCCACTGCGATGGCGCATCTGGTACGAATTGCCCTCGACAATGTGGTGGGTGGCTATGTCGGTGTCGTTCCTGCTGCTGCTAAGGGTGAGCAGATGCAACAAACACCTATGATCAATACGTCTGAAGTTGAAGACCGTTTAACCGAAGCTGAGAATTGGACATTGCTTGATGTACGCGATATTGATGAACGAAATGCCAATGCAATTGAAGGGTCAAATCACATCTATGTCGGACATCTCAACGAGCGTTGGCATGAGCTTGATCAGAATCGTCACTATACGTTGATGTGTGCCAGCGGTGCACGAGCGACGATAGCGGCAGGATGGCTTGCCAGTCGTGGTTTTGAGCATATTGATATTTACCTAGGTTCAATGGGTGCGTGGCAAGCCGCGCATGATTAAGATAATACACGGTATTCGATATATATGAGAACAATGAATTATTTTACCAACGAACTCTATCTATACTATCGTTGAAAATCATTGTTCAGCATAATAAAAAAATAGCGCCTATTTTGGGCGCTATTTCTTATTTAGAGTCGACTTTAGCATACGCTTAGACCGAATAACTGCAGTATATTACGCCTTATCCGAAACAGTAATGTGCGCTATACTTTCAAGCAAAACGAGTTAATCGAACTATCATTGTTTACTATAACTATTCGCAATTTTCTAAAGTCTCTAGGAATCATCAATGCGGCAGTCGTTGGTTTGCTACTGGCAGCGTTTTATCAACCTGTATGGACAAGTGCTATCCTTGACACAAAAAATTTTGGGCTGCTTTGATATTCTGAAAACTACCACCAGCTTAGCTATTTTTTCTTCACATGATTTAGGTTCGATCATATAAAGACTATTAGTATCTTCGATTGTTTTATTAATATCTAAGTATTTCTGTTCTACATTCTTATTTTCATCAATGATATTAAAGTCATCATTATTCGATAAGCTAATGGCTCCATTCGATAAGCTAATGGCTCCATCGTTTTTCAACCAAATGCCTTCAATCTGATCATGCTCATAATCAATCTTTGACATGACATCAACGACTAACTCCTTTTTCACAGGTAGAGTTGCCAGCTCAAATAAATACTCCCATTTCAAACCCCAATATTGCCCAAGCTACCTGGGTATTTCTTTGAAAACTAAAAAATTCGCTAAGCTATACAAGACAGTGCTTATTATCAATCTTTAGTATCAGGGTGTATTAAACAATCGACTCTCTGTCCTATTGAAACTGATAATGACGTACCCTAAAAAACGCTGATGTCGTCACCTGAGAAGCACGTTATAGGGGCTGTCCTAGATAAG
>NZ_FNAL01000022.1 GCF_900101915.1 Psychrobacter pacificensis
ACTCAAATACTCAAATACTCAAATACTCAAATACTCAAATACTCAAATACTCAAATACTCAAATACTCAAATACTCAAATACTCAAATACTCAAAATTATTTTGAGGATCTGTAATAACCTTGTCAAATAAAAATTGTCTGTTATCAAAGTTCCTCTAATATATTCTGTTTAAGTAAGAAAAATATTGATTACGTTTCAGGTGACAGTATTTTAGCCGAATCTTTTATAAACGAATCATTATCGTAACGATGACACAAATACTAGCTTGAGCTTGATTATTAAGGCAGACTTTCCTGCGTATAGCAGAGTTTGTTCTAACTATTCAAACCATTTGCTTCATCTTTAAATGTCTCTACAACCACAGAGAAAATATCGTCCCAAACCTCATCATTTGCCAAAAACGGATAATCTTTCAATAGCTTATTACTTTTAGCACCCTTATTCTGCAGCATGCTACGAATGATTCTATCGGCATAGCTGTTGGGCATCTCAATAATCTCTTTTATCGCCAGTCGTGCATGGTCATGTTGTCTTAGGTACTGTGACTCGTTATGCATCTCTTTTTCAATAACATGCGCAATCAGTCCTGATAAGTACTGAACATGAGGCGTCAGGTCCATAAAGCGCCATGCCGGTTGAATAAGGTGACTGTCTTCAAAATTTAAGTTTGAGCGAATACCATCAGGGTAAGTAATCGCTTGTTTATCAAAGCTGTAATGATCACGGATTTGCTCCATAAGTGGCACGGATACACGGTCTAAAATTTTATCATAGGCATGACGGTCTGAGGGATGCTCAGCGATGGCTTGCGATATAGGTAAGATAATCGGCTCATGAATGATCTGGTCGCGTCTGAGTACATCGTTAATTAGGAAGCGATGTACTCGGCCATTGCCATCCGCTAGCGGATGAATATACACAAAAGCAAAGGAAGCAACCGCACTACGTATCAGTGCCGATTGTCCCTCGGTCTTTTCCATAAATGCCTGTAACCCTTTGAGCTTTTCAGCAATGTCATCAGCAGGTGGCGCAATATAGTGCACAATCTCTTTAAAGCCATTGACCTGAGTATGCGACACAAAAACTGGAGATTGACGGACGCCATACTGCTGGATGACCGTTTTGCTACCAAGTATCTCTTGTTGCAACTCTGCTAGCGACTCAGGATCAAGCGGAATATCGCCCTTGCCGGTACGCCGTGCCATCACATCGGCGAAACGTTCAATACGTTTTAACTCTTTCCCTTCACCTTCTATAGTAAAACTGGCTTTACTCTCTCGTAATGTCATCCATACGGAGGCACGCATCAGTAAGTCTTGCCCAAATTCATCGTTCAGCTTGTCAACCATTGTGGCAATATCGAGTGCAGCGGCTTGCGTAAACAACTCTGTTTTCACCAATTGAGGACAGAAATGACGGGTTCCTGCAAGATTGTCATTGATACGCCAACGAGCATTCTTTATGACATGCGCAGGGCTTGAAGTAACCTGCTTCTTAGCATCTAGAGCATCCACATAGTTACCGCCTAAATTACTCGGTACTGCTAACTGCTGACCCATGAGCCACTCATACAAGAAAGCCATTCTACGGGCATAGCTGCCTGTCGGCTCAGCGTTTACCCATGCTTGTACGTCATCAGCACCTACCTGCTCAAATAGACGAACCAGTAACTCTAAATTCAGTACTTCATGACGCATGTGAAACTGTAAGTGCGCAATGATAGTGTCCAGTGGACGCGCGGTTTCCTGATAAGCGTTATGAATGACGTCACCGTCTTTATAGGTTTGTCTGCGCCCACCGATACTACTGCTGACATATAAAGGGGACACCAGCTCGATGCTGGCATAACGGATAAGCCATGCTGCGCCAATAGGGTCTGAAGTAGGGGTATTCATCATGAGTGGCTCAAGCGATTATAGATAAGCTATTTTGCAGAAAAGCGATTATGAATGCAATATAATGATTATAATGAAGCCTCATTGCATTAAATCGATTTTTATATGACGCTGTGATGTCTTTAGATAAAGATCGAAGGGCGTTTTAAGTGGGCATAATTGAACGAAATTGAATGATGAAAATACACCGTTCTTAACACAGCTACGTAGTAATAGAGTACCTATTTCTGCAAATAAAGCCTTCTTGCCTCGCGTGTAAAGCCTTATATATCAGCTGTTTATGAAAAAAAATAAAATAAAATACCTCAGCTATGAGCCTGGCTTTAACACCCGGTAAACAGTAGCTACGCCAACACCAACTGCCTTAGCGATTTCCTCTTTTGTCATATTGCCTTGACTGTCTAATTCTCTAATACGATTGTGTTTCGTTGTATTAGGCTTCTTACCGGAGGGCTTATAGCCACTGTTAGCCAATCCCTGCTTGATACGCTCTCTACGCTTGTCGTTATCAAGCTTTGCCATCGTTGCTAATAAGTCGATCAGCATATGGTTAATCACTGTTAGGATCTCACCTGTCATGCCATTATTAACTGTATGCGTCGTTGGTAGATCAGCCACCACCAATCGCAAGCCTTTGTCTTTGATACGCTGCTTTAGAATTGCAAAATCATCTTGAGATAATCGGCTTAATCTATCCACGCTTTCAACCAGTAGAATATCGCCTTGCTCAGCGTCCTTTAGCAGCTTGGCTAATAATGGTCTATCGAGCTTTGTACCACTGAAATGCTCGACGTACTCAACATGGTTATCATCATAACTTGTACTGAAAGCCACCAAATCAGCCAATGCTCTGGTAGCGTCTTGATCCTTAGTGCTGGCTCTCACATAAATACGAACAGTCATAACCCACCTCTATTATTTAGACTTAATAATTAGTGCTCATTGATAATAACAAGATATTACTATCATTTAATAATATAAAAAAGTCTAATGATAGATAGATTATCATTTAAAGGTTTTATGTTTTGGGTATAGTCTAATGGTAGATTGTCAGGCGCTTTCACTGGTTCGGTTCCCTAGTGAGGACTTGAATATTAAGCTATCCTCTATGTCCTATTCTCAATTGAGTTTTTATGTCTAATATACTAAGTAATGAACCTATAATACAATACGAACCACAGAGCCTACGTCCAATAGTAGCTACTATTGGAGTACTTTTTAAAGATGGAAAGGTGCTTTTAGTACGCCGTGCTAACCCACCCGATGCAGGTCGATGGGGTTTTCCCGGTGGTAAAATTGAACGTGGGGAAACTGTTAAAGATGCTGCCGTTCGTGAACTTTATGAAGAGACAAGCATTGTATCAAAAGCCTTTAAGACATTTAACGCTGTAGACGCGTTTGACTTTGATAGTAGTGGTAAGCTGCGTCACCATTTTGTTCTTGTAGCCGTACTTTGTATTTGGGTTTCTGGTGATCCTCTAGCAGGTGATGACGCCCTAGAAGCTAGATTTTTCGATATTGAAGATTTGATCAATGCAGATTTAGCCCTTAGCTTAGATGTTAAAGAAATAGCATTACAAGCAGCTGAGTTACTCTAAAAAGTAAGAAAGTTCGATATTCTATACCCCAGGGGGAGGGTGTAAATAATTCTGTGTAAATACAGTTGAGAGTGTAAATAAAACTGTATTTACACAGAATTATTTACACCCTCCCAGTAACAGCCGATGTAGCCTTACGTTTGCACGATGCTTTAGGTATTAGTGCTGATTTACTCATGCGCGTTCAATCAAAGTACTCTCTTTGGATCGAATCGCAAAAACAACGTCCACAAATTCAGCCATTTTTTGCGAGTTGTTAGTGGTTTGACCCACTAACAACTAACACGTTGGCTATTCATTGAGTAAATCCTAAACTCAACTAATTCTTTTATTTATCAGGCAACCATTTTTCGACATTCGACGGCACATTCACGGCAAGCATCAGCACATTGCTGGCAGTATTGATGCTCATGTTGGCTACATTCATCTGCACAGTATTCACAAACCTTGGCACAAAGCTCACAAATTTCTTTCATAAAAGGAGATTCTGTTTGCTGCATACGAGCACAGAGCTGACAAATATCTGCACAATCTAGACAACGCTGAATACATTCTCGCATCATCTCCAGATTTTCTTCTTTTAGACAGGCATTTGCACAACTGGCACAGGTAAGGTAACAGTTCATACATGCCTTTGCGCAATCTGAAAATTGGATATCGTTCATCATACTTACCTAAAGTCAATTGATTTAGGAATAGGCTAATCAAAAAAAAAGATATACACTAGGACGATTATGTAAGGGAAAGTAAAATAGTCATAGATTTTGTTAAATGGTTTTAGGAGAGTGTAAATGCAGTGTCGATGAAGGACTGCATGAGCTGCTTTTGAAAGTCTTTGATGTCATCGAAGCTTTTCATGCTGCTGGCCATTTGCTCAGCCAGTTTCTTGATGTCAGATTGGTTAGTCATTGCTTATTCTCCTGTTAGTGGATTATAAGCAGTTACACAAAGTTTGGGAAACTCTCATGGAAATTGCCTTTTGAGTTTGAAGCAATGTACAATGATAAGATTAACCCGTTAGGTCAGGTGGCCTAACTTAAATAAAAAGTCTCCGACAAACCCGGTACGGTTCACTATCTATTGTTATTCTTACCTGAAATTGATGTGAGCTTATAGAGACAAGGTAAATTTGCAAAAGTGCCGGCTATTCAGTGTTCATTGAATGTTTAATTTAATTTATTAAGCTTGACCTTGGAGTGGCTCTAAGCCTTATACTTGGTACAAATTTTTCGGTTGTTATGATGATGCGTTCTACTACATGGATTACAGTCTTGGTTGGATTGTTCATGTTCCAAAGCTTTTGGAATGTGGCGGCGGCCTTTTGTGTCCATGAACAACAGCCTCAATCACAGCAGAGTTATCATTTTGGTCATCACCAAAATACCTTGTGTGCCAGCGATAGTCGTCAACACGATCATAATGGACAGTCAGAAAACATAAAAACATTCAGTAGCGATTTAGAAATCGGTGAAGATCATCAAGATCATCTACCATCGATGATGCATTTGATTGTACAAAATGAAAAAGTAGATGTGTTTCATCCAAGCTCTGAAGTTAAAGTGAATCCACAATTTCATTGGAAAAACAGCTATCAGGCTCCTGACCTGTTTCAACAAAGCCTACCTCCCGAATTTTCCCCGCTCATGGTGGGGTAGCCTAAAACATTCCCACCACTTTTATTATTTAAATAAGTGGGAAAAATCATGTCTTCACAATCAATTATACTCTTGCGTCATAGCTTGGTTGCTTGTATATGTGCAGCGGCTATGCAATATAGCTATGCTGAAAACGTTACCAGCTTTGAATCCGCTTTAGCAAAAGTACAAAGTTACCAGACTCAAGACAAGCCGTGGCAACAAGTTCAGCAAATATCTGAATTGAATATTCAGCAAAGTCGGTTATGGCAGAATCCAAGTATAAGTTTAGAACAGTCTGGCTTTGGCTCAGGTCAAGAACAGGAATTCAATGTTGGCGTTAGTCAACCTCTAGATCTATTTGGTCAGCGTAAGCTGAACCGGGTGATTGCCAATACCTCGAATCAACAAATCCAATTGCAACAGCAATTATGGAAGGCACAAAGCCAACTGATTGTTAAATTTGCATGGTCGCAATTTGCACTTGCTGAGGTTGAGCAGTCTGCTTATTCAGTACAGTTAAAAACAAGTAAAGTCAATCTGGACAGTGCCCAGAAACGCTATCAGGCAGGCAGTATTGCCCTGGTTGATTTTGAGCGTGCCCAAATTGAAGCGCTAGAAATCCAACGACTTTATGAGCAAGCGATGCTGAATAAACAAGCTGCCGGTCGTCAGCTGTCTAATTTGTGGGGGGGAGAAACATCTTCACATCTTCAATTGAATAAAACCGCTATCCCTTGGCCAGAGCAAAGTCTCCAAACTGTGCAACGGTATATTGCTGAAGGGTGGCTAGAAAAACTCTATGCCTTGAACATTCAGCAATCGGATCATCAAATTGAAAATTTAAGAATTCAGGCACGTCCCAATCCGACTTTAAATGTAGGCATGAAACGTAGCAAAACCCCTAATGAAAGCAACGATACGACTTTAGCAATCGGCGTGGCTATTCCACTGAATATTTTCAATCGCCAGCAATATGCGATCCCGATGGTCCAGCAACAGCAAATATTGCTGAACCAACAGCAGCAGCGTGAGCTGAAGCAACAAATACTCGATATTGCCAACAGCATGCATCAGCTCAAAGGTTTACGTAGCCAGTTCGATGCCACAACAGCACAAGTTACTTTGGCGACCAAAGTTCAGAGCCGTACTTTACTAGGGTTTCAGGCAGGGAAACTGTCCATTACCGACGTTCAGCAAGCAACCACCCAACTGCAGAATCTTCGATTGGGTCAATTACAAATTCTACGTCAAGCTTGGCAAACTGCCCTAGCAGCTGAGGCACTCAGTATTGGCACAAGTTATGAAGAAATTAGCCGTTCGGATGCCTATACACAACTGAATAAAAAGGCAGTCGAAGCATCGCAAAATTTAATCAATGGGGGAGCACGATAAAATGAACGCCAAGCAAAACGGAAAAATATCCCAGTCTCTCATGATTGTAGTTTTGATTCTGATTACGGTCTTGGTCAGTCTGGCTATTTGGTTAAGTTCAAAAAAAACTGAATCTGAGGGGCAGGGTTATGATGAGGGAAATGCCGAATATTCTGATGAAGATAGTTCTGAAGAAGGACATGCTGAAGAAGGCGAAATACAACTGACCAGCCAACAAATGGTTGAACAAGGTTTAAAAGTTGCTGTTGCATCCACAGGATTGGTTGAAAAGCTGACAACCCTGCCAGGTAAATTGGTGGTGAATACCGATCAACAAGCGCATATATCGCCTAAATTTAGTGGTTATGTCGAGCAGATCAATGTGGCTTTAGGACAGAGCGTGCAAAAAGGACAAACGCTGGCTGTACTAACCGTGCCTGAACTGATCGACCAACAGGCAAATCTGCGTATGGCACAGGTGAATCTGGATTTGGCCCGTAAAGATTACCAGCGCGAACAGCAACTCTGGTCACAGGGGGTTTCTGCCAAACAGGATTACCAGCGTGCCGAAAATGCCTACCGTCAAGCGCAGATTACTGTCCAGTCCTCACAAGCACGTTTAAATGCATTAGGTGCAAGTGGCAATAACAATGGGCGTTTTCTGATTAAAGCACCGATCTCTGGGGTGATCAGTCAAAAAGATATTGTGGTCGGTGAAAATGTGCAACTGGCTAATCAGCTCTTTGTCATTGAACAGCTGAAAGATTTATGGCTTGAGTTTAATTTGCCGAATCAATTCTCAGGTCAACTGCAAGCCGGGCAAAAAATTGACTTTAAAGTGAATGATTCAGATCAAAGCTATAAAGCTACTGTACAAAGCTTAACCTCTCAGGCAGATGTACAAACAGGGCGTCTGGTGGTGCGCGCAAAACTCGATGCGCAAGCTACTGAGTTGCGTTCTAATGTGTTAGTGAGAGTGTTGATTCCGGAAGCTACAGCAAAATCAGCCCTTCGGATTCAAAAGTCTGCGCTGCAAAGTATTGAAGGTGAAGACAGTATTTTCATCGTAGATTCAGAACAAAAAGGTCAAGTCCACTTAAAAGCACAGAAAGTGCAATTGGGGCAGGCTTCAAGTGATGGACAATGGCTTGAAGTGATTTCTGGGCTGACTGAAGGGCAGAAGTATATCGCTCAAGGCAGTTTCTTGTTGAAATCTGAATTAGAAAAAGACGAGGCAGGCCATGGACATTAATTCTGATCTACCAAAACCAGAAGGTTTATTCGAACGAATCATTCAGTTTTCCATACAAAATGCGATTTGGGTGTTGCTCTTTGCCTGTACCTGGATTGCGGTCGGGGTGTATAGCTATCAGAAACTCCCGATTGATGCTGTACCCGATATTACCAATACCCAAGTCCAGATTAATACTCAAGCCAAGGGTTTTACTGCGCTTGAAGTCGAACAGCTGATTACCTATCCCATTGAAAATGCCATGGCTGGCATTCCGGATCTGGAGCTTACCCGTTCCATATCCCGTTATGGACTCTCTCAAGTCACCATTATCTTTAAAGATGGGACTGATATTTATTGGGCCCGTCAGCAGATTAACCAACGGACACAGGAGGCGCAATCTGAGTTGCCTGCACAAATCGCACCGACGATGTCCCCCGTTTCTACGGGTCTCGGTGAGATTTATCAATGGGTACTGAAGGCAGATCCGAATGCGAAAAAGCCGGATGGAACTGCATACACGCCGATGGATTTGCGTGAGATTCAGGACTGGATTGTGCGTCCTCAACTGCAACGTGTTAAGGGAGTTGCAGAGGTCAACAGTATTGGTGGTTTTGAAAAAACCTATGTGGTCTCTCCCGATTTAAACCGGATGCAGCAACTGAATATCTCATTAGAACAACTGCAACAGGCTTTAGCGCAAAATAATAAGAACCGAGGTGCAGGTTATATTGAAGACAATGGTCAGCAACTGACGGTACGTGTACCGGGTGCATTCAATGGGCTTTCTGATATTGAGAACACCATGCTGGGTAGCCCAAATGGCAGCCCAATTCGGGTTGGTGATATTGCGCAAGTCTCTATTGGGCATGATTTAAGAACCGGTGGGGCAACCTATAACGGCAAAGAAACCGTTTTAGGGGTTGTCATGATGGCGATGGGTGGAAATAGCCAGACTGTTTCTAAAGCTGTGGATGCCAAGCTTCAAGATATTCAGAATAGTTTGCCTAAAGGGGTAGTGATTGAAACGGTGTACGACCGTACTATCTTGGTTGAGAAGGCGATTAAAACCGTTCAGAAAAACTTGGTAGAGGGAGCAATCCTGGTCATCATCATTCTGTTCCTGTTTTTAGGGAATATCCGTGCTGCCTTGATTACTGCCTGTGTCATTCCACTCTCTATGCTGTTTACCTTAACCGGGATGGCACAGCAAAATATCAGTGCCAATCTGATGAGTTTAGGTGCACTCGATTTCGGCATCATTGTCGATGGTGCTGTGGTGATTGTCGAAAACTGTATCCGGCGTTTAGCCCATACACAGCAACTGTTAAAACGACCTCTCACACAAAGTGAACGCTTTAAGGAAGTTTTTCTGGCTGCCCGCCAAGCACGTCGTCCTCTTATTTTTGGTCAGCTTATTATTTTGGTGGTGTATTTGCCGATTTTTGCTTTAAGTGGTGTGGAAGCAAAAATGTTCCATCCGATGGCATTGGCAGTGGTACTCGCCCTTGTTGCAGCCATTATTTTATCGATCACCTTTGTGCCTGCTGCTGTGGCATTGTGGGTCAAAGGCGATATTCAAGAAAAAGAAAGTCGTTGGATGTTATGGCTAAAAGCTAAATATCAGCAAACTCTTGATATTTCGTATCAATACAAAGCAGTTGTGCTGACTTTTGCACTGTGTTTATTAGTGATTACGGGATTTATCAGTACCAAACTCGGCAGTGAATTTGCACCACAGCTCAGTGAAGGAGACTTTGCGATACAACAGTTACGTTCACCAAGTACAGGCTTAGAAGAGTCTTTACGTATTCAGGAGAATACTGAAAAACTTCTTTTAAAGAGTTTCCCTGAAATTAAGGCAGTATTTGCCAGAACGGGTACAGCCGAGGTTGCAACAGATGTCATGCCACCCAATATTTCAGATGGCTATATCATGTTAAAGCCTCGTTCAGAATGGCCAAATCCTAAAGAAAGTTTAGATGAATTACGTGGCCGTATGGTGACGTATTTAGCCACGATTCCAGGCAATAATAGTGAATTTTCACAACCGATTGAACTCCGATTTAATGAATTGATCTCAGGTGTGCGTAGTGATGTTGGTGTGAAAATCTTCGGTGATGATATGAATGTCCTCAATACTGAGGCGACTAAAATCTCCAAAATCATTCAGCAAATATCGGGTAGCAGTGCCGTGAAAGTTGAGCAGACCTCAGGTTTGCCATTACTGAATGTCGAGGTAAATAAAACTTTGGCTGCACAATATGGTTTGAGTGTGCGTTCAATTCAAGACCTTGTGGCAACCAATATTGGTGGACAAAGCGTGGGAGAGATTTTAGAAGGCGATCGTCGTTTTGATTTTGTTATCCGTCTTGGAGAGCAAGACCGTAGTGTCGCATCTGTTTCCCAGTTACCTATTCAGCTTCCAAATGGTGGCAGTATTTTATTGTCGGATGTCGCGCAAGTCTCGACCATTGAAGGAATCAACCAAGTCAGTCGAGAAAATGGTAAACGCCGAGTTGTGGTTACAACGAATGTTGAAGGGCGTGATTTAGGGTCTTTTGTTTCTGATGTACAGACACAGCTCAAAGCATACACTTTGCCAAGTGGTTATTGGATAGAATATGGCGGTCAGTTTGAAAATTTGGCTTCAGCCAAAGCACGGATGCAAATCGTGATTCCACTGGCTTTAATCACTATCTTTATTTTACTGATGGCGGTCTTTCACAATGTCAAAGAAAGTCTATTCGTCTTTACCGGGATACCCTTTGCCTTGACCGGTGGTGTGCTGTTCCTTTGGCTAAGGGATATTCCATTATCGATGTCAGCTGGAATTGGCTTTATTGCCTTATCTGGTGTTGCAGTCCTCAATGGACTGGTAATGCTGACCTTTATTAAGGAATTAAGGGACAAATATCCAGTGCATAAAGCCGTGTGGCAAGGGGCTATTTTGCGCTTAAGACCAGTGTTGATGACAGCTTGTGTGGCTTCACTGGGTTTTGTACCAATGGCGCTGTCAACCGGAACAGGGGCTGAGGTTCAACGGCCACTGGCAACCGTAGTGATTGGCGGGATTATCTCTTCAACATTACTAACTTTGGTGCTGTTACCCGTGCTTTATCGTTGGATAAATGAAAAAAAAGTTTCTTAATCCAATAGATTAGTCGATTTACAGCAGAGATATTGGCTGTTATCCAATATCTCTGCTCATCATAAATAGAATAAGGAAAATATTTTATGTCAGAACATCATGATCATAGCCATGCGGTTGTTACTGAAGAAAATAGTAAGAAGTTAATGGTTGCCTTAGGTTTAACGACTACTTTTTTAATAGTAGAAGTTGTCGCTGCTTTTGAGACCATCCCGAATTCTGTGTAACTGCCGTTTAGATTAAATGCTTGCTGATACGGTCATCAAACATAATCATAAAACGATTCAGAGCAGACGTCCAGTTACGGATTGGCATCGACCACGAGCCCATCCTGGATTTTGTGTAACTTCTATTTGCTAATAGGGTATAAGAAGTTACACAAAGTTTAGGAAAGTCCCTTTTTTATACCTATCGCTCAACCAACTTTTCCTCAATCATTTCAGTCAACAACTCAGTCACCGTTTTTCGGCTTTCAAGCGCGTACCGCTTGAGCGCAATGTGTTTATCTTCATCTAAATTAAAATTCACGCGTACCGTCTTTTTGGGACTGTCCGTCACATCCGATAAAGCCAATTGATCCTTAACGTTCTTACTAGGACGACCTGCTGATAAACTCATGACTTACTCCTCACCAAAAAATATTTGAATCTCACTGACCAATGCGGTTATCTCTTGTATCGCATTGCTACTAGGCGATTCGGTATCAAATACTGTCTTACCAAGGGCAGCACTATTAGGATAAGCAACTCGCTGCATCACTCTGGTCTCTAATACCGGAATATTATAATCAAGCAGCGCGGTTGCAACCTCTTTACCAATATTGGTATTTTGAATGGCGCGTGAGACAACAAAGGCTGCCTTTAGTTGGCCATCCATCATCTCAATACGCTGCTGCACTAAATCAACCAAATCGCTGGTCGCCCAGATATCATAGGGGCTCGGCTGCACCGGAATCAATATAAAATCAGCCGCTTTTATAGCAGAAATAGCCAGACTAGTAGCTTGCGGCGATCCATCGATCACCACATAATCTTTATCAGAGACGTTTTTTAAATCTTTATCAAGTGTTGGTCTATCGAGCCCAATCACCGGTACCGGATTGTCTTCATCAACTGCTCTCCAGTCACGCGCACTGCCCTGCTGGTCACTATCCACCAACAAAACACTATGGCCTTTTAGCTGTAAGCCACGAGCCAAATGCGTTGCGATGGTAGTCTTACCGCTGCCACCCTTTTGATTTAATACCGCGATTACCTTCATAAATACAGATCCCTGTAGTATGTATTGAGTATATAAGTATATAAGTATATAAGTATATAAGTATATAAGTATATAAGTATATAAGTATATAAGTATATAAGTATATAAGTATATAAGTATATAAGTATATAAGTATAACTAAAAATGTACGTCACATTACTACTAATAGCAATACTTCATAGTAAAAATAGCATCACCTTTTCTAACTAGCGTATATCCATCATGATAGACGTCCTGTATCAAAGACAGCATAACGAACTGCCTACTACCAGGTAAATTACCGCTGTTGAATATCAATTTGAGCTACTAAAAGGAATACGTTAGCCACTCATATTCGTTATAATCTGCTCACCAATCAAAACCACCAATCGTTAATGAGGAAACCACTATGGTGAAGTGTCACTTATCGACCATCATGGGCGAAAGACGCCTTAAAATTGCCGATGTCGCAAGGGATACTGGCATCAATCGTGGCACCATTACTCGCATGTATCATGAAGAAGCCACCCGAGTTGATCTAGATGTCATCGAGTCTTTATGCACGTATCTTAGAATCAATGTTGGTGATTTATATGAAATCATAAATGAGGACAGCAGTGAGTCGCCTGAGTGAACACCTTCGCTCATAAGACATTATCACCTTTAAAAGTATAAAAAGACCTACAGAAGGTTATTTTCTCTTGCAATAGATTAAAATATAGGTATAATTTGACCTGTAGTAAGTCATTTTATCCATTATTTATACACAATAATCTGCAGGAGAATACTAATGAATAACAATCTATCGCGGCTCAACAGCTGCGCTTGGTTTAGTGAACAGACTAAAAATTTAGCCTCTAAGCTGTTATTCAGCTTACAAGTACAGCAAGGCGTACAACTGGCATCATTACTTGGTGTTGACGCTATTCTTTATAATGATGAAGCGATTTATGTCTGGGTGCAACGACAGCTGGATGATGGTCTTATCGTTGACGACTACACTTTAAGCATCCTTGAAACTGCTTTTATAGAGTTGGTCACAGCTTACACTGACCAAGCAGCCTAGTCACTTTAGCTTATATTTACAGACTTCTTGTTTAACAAGAAACAATAACCCTTAAAGCCAGATAAAGTGTCATTATCTGGCTTTTTAATATAGACAAAGATAACGACAATCAAACAAGCCTTTTTTCAGTCTTATATGTTTCAGAAGACGCACTTTTGGGCAATATAGCTCACTATTGCCATACGTCTTTACTCAGTCGGCTTTGCACGCGGCACCCCAGCTATTTTATAATAAACAAAGCCTCTCTCATCTCTCAAAACACTCTTACTGTCTGCTCTAACGCACCAGCTGATTGCATCAGGCTGCTCTTTATTAACATCACAAGCCAAAATAAACTGCGCACTTTGAGCATTATTAAAGGCCTGTTTCCAACCCGTTTCAAGCTCATCGATGCCGCGCTGTAGCTCTGCTTGCTGGTATTTCATCTCTGCAATCTCATCAAAGCTTGGCACATACCAAAATACCAGAGCCACCAAACTTATTATCACAGCCATCGTACCCGCTGCGACAGCGGCTGCAATCCTTTTAATACTCATAGT
This sequence comes from Psychrobacter pacificensis, assembly GCF_900101915.1. GTDB lineage: Bacteria > Pseudomonadota > Gammaproteobacteria > Pseudomonadales > Moraxellaceae > Psychrobacter > Psychrobacter pacificensis. The sequence goes on from NZ_FNAL01000022.1 coordinate 13,729, forward strand.
CTCAATGGACTTATGAATTTTGTCCAAGTCTTTACTAGCTCTACCCTCGACCTGCTCAATCCGCGTTTTGGTGGTGGTCTCAAAGGTCTCAATATCTTCAATAATCTGCTTATGACCAGCTTGGTACTGATTGGTGAATAGGGCTAGATTGTCAGCGCTTGCGCTAAGTTTATCAGCAACTCCTTGCATGGTACTGATTTGTACCTCTATGCTATCGTTTTTAGCAGTGACGACCGACTCTACAGCCGTATCAATCTGCTGTTTCATATCGGTGATGATGCCCGCTATTTTGTCATCATAACGACGCGGCATCTCATTGTCAGTGAAAGCCGTCACTGCTGCTTGAAGCTGCTTTAACACGAGTTCTTGATACTGGCTCAATGCCTGCGAAGTCGTGCTTGCGCTACTACCTAATTCTTCAATGGCAGAAGACACCTCATTCACCTTGCTATCAATACCGCTAAGCGAACGCTCAAGCCGCCTCGCTACCGCATCATCGGCTCGCTTAATCAGCTCACGCAAGGCCCCAATGACCGGAGTCAATGAAGTCACTAGGTTAACAAGTTGATCGTGTATGTCTTGCTCATTGCTATTGTCTTTATTCATGGGGTACTCATTATTATAATGCCGCCTAAAATGGGCGTGGTGAGGAGTAGCGGCGTCTTTGTGCTTGTTCATGCGCTTGGATGGCGTTCTTCGTTTTTTGCAGGTGATCTGTCACAGTTTGTGTGAGCGTTGCCCCATCTATGGTGATAGCAGGAACGTGCTCAAAGCGCTCATTGATCTGGGTTAATACCTCGACCTTATCTTGATTGTCAGGCAAGCGCTCAAGCTGTTGCCATAGCGTCGTTGCTGCCTTCTGCACCTGCGTTGCAATTTTTTTGGCATCGGTGTCTCGTAAACTTTTTTGTAGTGTCGTAAAGCTGTCAGTGTGTTTTAGAGTAGTGAATATAAATGCTTGTGCGGCAACCGCCTCAGCCGCGTTGATCACTTCGATCGGTGCATCAACGGCCTTAAAATCAAGGGCATCAACGCGGTCACGCACCCGTACCACTAAATTGTCAAATCGATCTCGATATGCTTTGGTCTCATTGATTCGCTGACGCTTAAGAGATGCCTGCTGCCGTCTCTGTTGTAAAGCTACTCGCCGCCTGGTTAAAGCCTCCTCTCGTGCGCGCTCAGCCTCTTCCTTAAGCTTTGCTTGCTCATGTGCTTTATTGAGCTGGTGGTGAAGCACCATCGTACGGTTGCGCCAGTCATCAAGCCGATCTGCGTTCAATTGAGTGGTCTTGGTACGGGTAATCTCATCGTATAGGTCATCATCTTGCACAATCACAGCTTCACTTTGATCCAGTAAGGCGATACGCTGCTCATAAAACGGCGACAGGCGCTGATAGGTTTTTTGACTGGTATTAATTTGCTGCTTTAACTGTTTGATGTCGTTATCATTGGCAGTCTTAAACGCTTTAACATCAGCGGTCAATGCCGTTAAACGAGTGTAAGCATCCGCGTCTACCTCTACTGCTTTTAACGTACTGAGCGCCTCACGCTCTTTTTGAAGATATTTAAAGCGCTCAACATCCAGATCTGCAAATGCGGCAAACTTATGATAAGTGTCCATGTTATTGGTGACGTCTATCTCTTGTAGATCCGCAAACGCTTGATCCCACTGTAAGGATAAGTCGGATTTTTCAATATCAATCTCATCAAGAGCTTTAAAGCCAGTCGCCAGTTTATTCAGCTTTGCGGCAAAGGGTTTTAGCGTGGCCTTCAACCCTTTGTAGTCCGCAATGACTTCATTATTAAGCGGGATCAGCTTTTTTAAAACCGTTTTATTGTTCAGCACCGTTTTATCAATCTGTGACAGCTGCTCTTCAAGACGGCTAACAGCGCGGCCTGTTTGTAGGGTATCATCTTGTCTAAACTCCTCAACCAACGCTAAAGCCGCCTTTAGTGCCTCACTTTGCTCTTTTGTGCTTATCTGCCTGGCAAGCTCAATCATTTTTTGGCGGGGGTCACTAAAATCCTGTCCCACCTCCTCGGTGAACCGCTGGGTACTCTTAATGTTTTTATCAATAGTAATAATCTGTTTAGACTGGTGCGCTAACTCTTCATGCAGCGCATCAATGGTTGAAAATAAGGCGCTGCGTACCATCTTTTTTTGACTCACAAAGTCGGCTGAGATTGCTAAAAGCTCATCAAGTGCGTGATCATTCGCCGCATCACTATGCGTCTGACTGTTACTTTTAGGGATAGCGGGTTCAAGTTCAACGGCAGGATCTACAAATCGGATATTACTGAGCTCAATTCGCGCAAAGGGTTTACGCTTTTTATAATGTATTGTGACGCCGTTAACCTCTTGTTCATTGCTTTCTAGGTCAATACGTCCCTTGTCGTCGTACTCAATTACTAAACCATTTTTTTCAATGTAAGCATTGATCTCATCAATCGTCTCGTTGTATTCGTGAATCACTGAACGATTGCCTTTGAGAATATCCTTATATAGTGATTTACCCAGTTTCATTTTTGGCAAACGATTGATGCCCAGCTCACGGTAGGATTTCTCACTAATGGTTTTATTCTTAGGCAGTAGCTCATTGGCCATATCCGCCCAAAGGGTGCGTTGATATTTAAGCTCATCGCCGCGTCCGTTTAACCCCTTAGATAACCGCTCCTCCGTTGACCACTGCAACCAATTCTTGCGTGCTGATAAAGCATAACCCTCAACATCCGCTACTATCTCACGGCTTGAGAGTAAAATATGGGCATGAAAGTTACGACTGGTCAGCTCAACCACTTCAACCTCCCCCACATGTTTCTCGTGACTGTGGGGCCGATGAATGGCCACATCGACAAGCACGTTATAGCGATCAGATAAGGTTTGAGCGTAGCGCTCGGCCAGAACTATACGCTGATCCGCGGTGATCCCATCAGGAAACATCACGTCAATCTCAGTACCCAATTGCGCGTTTTTACGAGTCTCAATGCGTTCGATATCATTCCAAAAACCCTCACGTGTCACTGCTAGATCCCCAGCAAGAGTTGGCGTTATCAACGCCGTATGCATCACATTTTTCTCAATAACTTGCGTGTATTTAGTACCATCACTGTCCACTAAATTTAAGATTTTGTCTTTAGCTTTACTGGTGTAATCGTGGACGACTCCTGACTGCTCATCAACCAGTTTTGAGCCAGAATTATAAGCCGACTTTGCCACCACGCTATGATTTTTCGCCTTACTAACGGCGCTAACTGACAGGTGAAACCCTTTATTATTCATAGCAAAAAAACCCAATATTGAGAGATGATTTTTTGGGGGTTGTAGGGGGTTCGCCCCCTGCCGAACGACGGAGTTTATGTAAAAAATAGTACCCCTTGTGGGTCTTTTTTACATAAACTCCTAAGTTCGCTCTTAACAGAGGGTTAAAATACTACTGCGCCCACGAAACGATGTGGTCTTGTGTATTTTACTACCTTGCATACCTATGTATGTACTGCTAGGATCAACTCTATCATAGTTGGCTAAAAAAAGGATGAGGTAATGTCAGTAATATCAGATGATTTATTCGCAAATAAGATTAAGCAATTACAGGCTCTTAAAAAAGAGATTGATCAGGACAGGCTTGAAGCACATAAAATATTGGGGGAGTGGTTGGCCAACGCATTAGACGATGATGATAATCATGAACTGCAAGCTATTTTTTTAGACGCACACGATAATGAAAAATATGCTCGTTTGAAAAAGCACCGTGAATTTTTGAAAGCAATTGCCAATAAAATACAAAGTAAAGCTGAGGTGGTACCAAGCAGCTTTACACCACCTAAAAACAGTCAGGACAGTGACCACGGTTCATTGCTTGATATTTATTCATCATCACATTAGCTACTCGAAATCGCCTAATTGAAGGTACAGCTGGATCGTCTACTAATTAGCGAAAGGTTAGGAGACGGTTATCGGCTGTTTTAAGCGTTTTAGAATAGCTTTAGCTACCATCGTATCGGACAGAGCGTAAAACGTATATAAGAGTGGTTTCTAGGCTTTTTAGCAACGGTTTGATAAGTGTTTACAGATGTGTCGATAATGGCTACTGAAAATGAAGACAAGCTATCTACAAAAAATGAGACTGATATTGAGAATGTGAAAACAGGGTTGTCCAGAATGACAGACGAAGATATTCAAAATATCTTTGACCATGCTTTTGAAGATCTTCAAAGATCTAAGCTTGATCCGAACCATGCGAACGTGGAATAACATTAAGTAAGTGGACAATTGCATTCTGAGCTACTGATCAGTTTTACAAGTGATTGGTCGATCAAATTATCATCTTAAATCCGTCGGTTTTTTGGTTTTTTCCTTATTATTTAAAATAAAAATATATTTTTTACTTTTAAAAACTTTTAAAGACTTTTAGACAGTCTGTAAGCTTTGCTATTAAAGGGTTACGCACTCTATTATGCTACTTTTATCCCGCATTATGCTACTTTTATCCCGCATTATGCTACTTTTATCCCGTTTAAATGCTACTTTTATCCCGCATTATGCTAGTATCTTGAAGTAACTAGCATAATGAGGTTGTCATAATGAATGATGTCGAGCTATACGAAAAAAAATATCCTGAAAAATGGATTGTTATGCAGAATAAAATTACTCAAGCTTTTAGAGAGATGTCTATTGATGAGAAGCGCATCATTATTCTAGCGAGCCCATTGGTTAGGGTTAATAATGCTACTGAAAAAACACCGATAGAGGTTGCGTCTTCTGAATTTGCTAAGCTTAGCGGAATAGATAGAAACTCGGCTTATAAGCAAATGAAATCAGCTAGCAAAAAATTAATGAAGCGTACATTCATTTATGAGGATAAGGATGGTGATGATACAGAGGTTCAATGGCTAATCAGGTCGAAATATGCAGATGGCTATATATCGATGCATTTTACAGATGAGGTAATATACTTACTTCAGGTTTTTGATAAGCTCAACCCTTACACTAAATATTTAAAAGAAGATATCTTAAACCTCAAATTGACTTACTCGTTAGACCTTTACCATCTAGCAAAAAAGTCTGAGGGGAAGGGTGGTTTTTCTATGACTTTAGATCAATATAGGCAAGAACTTGGCACGCCTAAGTCGTATGAGCGCATCAACAATTTGAAAGAGAATGCAGTTGATGGACCCATAAAAGAAATTAATCAGAAAACCGACATCAAAATCACCTATGAAAACATCAAACGTGGACGCACAGTTACAGGTTTGACATTCACCGTCAAGGCCAAGCCAACTAAGAAAAAAGGACAGGAGGGCCTAAATCAGAATAATGAGGATAGAGATATCCCACCTCTAACCGTTAAGCAAATTGATCGTTTTGCCCCTTTGTTGGCTAACTACTCACCGTTTGGTAGTTACGCACCATCAGGTAAAAGCACTCAAGAAGTTATTAGTTGGTTACACACTCAATTAAGAGATGAGGCTTTTTTAAAGACCCACAAAAAGCACTTACTGGCGATAGGCTATACGTTCCCTAAGCAGAAATCATAATATGAAAAAAGCATGCTTAGTAGTTTTGGCATTACAAATGGTTTATATTGTACGTACATATATAAGCCATTTGTAATGCCATGACGACAACCAATTATAATATCAGGCTCGATCAAGAGCTCAAGGATAGCGCCTTTGCCGTGTTTGAAAGCTATGGATTAACGCCGTCTCAAGCAATCAAATTGTTCTTAACTCAAGTGGCGCAAACCAATACCGTGCCGTTATCCTTTGATTATCAAAAACCCTCTAATCTTAATACGCCGCCACAAACTTCTGCGGGTGATTACGGATTGAGCGGCCAGCGCCATAAATAAATCAGTGTAAAAATAACTGTACAGATATAAGTACAGCTATGGTATATAATATCAGTCATACAAATAAATATGACCAAACACGGAGTAATCGTTATGGATGTTGTGAACTACACTGATTTTAGAAAGGGCCTAGCCAAATATATCGATAAGGTAGATACCGACAAATCGCCGATCGTGATTACTAGACAAAACGCCAAACCTGCGGTACTCATGAGTTTAGAAGAGTTTAATTCATATGAGGAAACGCTTCATCTGCTAAAAAGCCCCACTAATGCCAAGCGCCTCAGACGCTCTATAGCCGATGCTAAGGCGGGTCGTTTAATCGAGCATGACATCAATACGGATGACGCATTATTGACTTGTGATGATGAGGTGGACGCTTGATCTTATCTTGGACACAGGATGCGTGGGAGGACTACGAATACTGGCAAAAAACCAGCAAAGAGAAGGTCAAGCAAATAAGTAAGCTGATTAAAGCCATCAAACGTGATCCATTTGAGGGTATTGGTAAACCTGAACCACTCAAACACGATCTGGCAGGCTATTGGTCGCGTCGCATTGATCAAGAGCATAGACTGGTTTATGAGGTTCAAGATGATGCCATTATCATCGTTCAGTGCCGATATCATTATTAAGTAAACAGTGTTAGTTCACAAAAGTGCTTGATCCTAAGAATCAGGCACTTTTTTATTTTCCATTCTGGCTATGTGTCCTAAAACGAACGAGAAAGCTCTGTAGAGACGTCTAAATATATTGGTTAGTACTTCGACCTAAACATTCGACAACAAACCTTATGTGGTCATACGACGCCATATAATTGCTAATGGTGACTATACCTCTGATCACGTTACCACAGAATAAAATAGTTGCTGTTTTATTCTTACCTAAAAATACACGTATATTATTTTGTATTTATATATACAGATTTAACAGATTTATACGTTTTTCGCCAATCCTCTGTAGCGCTTCATTTATAAGTATTACAGGGGATTTTTTTTATTTAAATGACGACGTTAACCTTGTTATAGGTAGACAAATACCTTGTTGTTTTAGTGTATAGGTAGACATTTAGCTTGTTTTAGGTAGACAAATACCTTGTATATGACGAAAAATTATAAAATTTTTCGTCATATATGTTATATTAGTTAAAACCAAACAAATAGGTCAGGATATGACACCTGAAGAAATGCAGGGTTTTCAAGACAAGCTTAGGCAAGACTTTGGCCATACAATCAGGGTACGCGTTGAAAAACCGCTGACACCAGAGGAGCGTGAGGCTTTAATCAATCATATTAGATACACAAGAAATGATTTCAACGCCTCTATTGAGATTATTGAGCCCATTCCTATTGACTTTGATTTTGAGGTATTGCCTTTTGAAGAAGAGATTCAAAAGCCTATACAATCCCCTCAAAATGCAAGCTCAGATGCCAGTAGTACAACATCCGATAAAAAAGACGATAGCAACTGGGTTTATGGACCGAATTGGATTGTGCTACAAAACAGATTATTAAACGCGATTACAGATTTGACGCATAACGAGAGACGACTGATCATGCTTTTATCGCCAAAGGTTCGAGCTGCCGTTGATAAAAATGCTAATCAGCGGACGTTTATGTTGACAGCTTCAGAGTTTGCCAAAGAATATGGGCTCGAAAAAGATGGTACATACCAGCTGCTAAGTGAGTTATCGGATAGTTTGCTACAAAAAGCGTTTTGGTTTTATGATTTCAAAGCAGATGAGGTCGTCAATAGAAAAGGTAGCAGTTGGGTTGCTGAGTGTGAGTATCTAAAGGGTCAAGGGCGAATAGCGGTGACGTTGACAGATACAGTGACTGAGATGTTAACTGTATTTGATAAGTCAAATACGTTCACGAAGTACGAGAGGCGCTATATCGTGGAGCTGGGCTCTTACGGTATTTTAATGTTCGAGCTTGTCAGTAGCTGTTTACACTTGCAGAGTGGTAAAAAAGCGTACTCAGTTGCGTATCTGCGCCAAAAATTCAACTGCACAGACAAGTATGAAAAAATCACAGACTTTAAAACTAAGGTCTTAGATAAAGCCATAGCAGAGGTTGAGAAGCACACACCGCTGAAGGTTAGTTATACAGAAAACAAAATCGGCCGAGAAATCAGTGAAATCGTGTTTTGTATTCGGGACACCAGCAGTACAAGCCTTGAAGATAACGTCAAAGTGTTTAGTCCAGCTGAGATTAAAAAATATGGTTGGAAACTTAAAGACAAGCATGAGGTAGTCAGCAATTTTCCTCAATCGATTAAAACGCCGGTTGAGACACAAAAAGAGATCGAGGCGCGTATGGCAAAACCTGAATACTACGCAGAGTATGTGCGCTACTTAAAAAAATTAACCGACTTTGATGAAAAGCTACATATAAAAAATATGCTCAAAAGAGCCAATTAACAGCGCTTTAACCTCACTTGTGACGCACACATCAAAGGGAGTCGATGATAGTGAACTCGTGCGGTCTCTTATGCAAGGCATATTATAGGATTTAGTAGGGAGTATTATGAGCAAGGTTAGCTATAAAATAGACGAATTACCGCCACTAACTGCTAAGTAGCAAGCAGATTCAGAGCATCTAGCCACGCTTAGCGATGACGACATTGATTTATCGGACATTCCAGAAGTCACCGACTGGTCAGGCGCGATCCGTGGCAGTATCAAATCTCAAGCGTTGTCTACGGAAACCAGTGTCATTAGCCCAAGTATCCTTGCCAAATTCAAGGACAGAGCTAAGCAAACAGGCGGTAACTATCAAGACATGATCAACGATGCCCTAGAAGAATACCTAACCGATCACTAGGCATTAAATAACAAGCACATGACCTCAAGATTACTTGGGGTTTTTTTACATTCTATATTGTAGTATGTTGTATATTGTAGTATATTATATACAACATACTACAATATACTATTAAGGGATACAAAATCATGGCACTCACGATACAAGATATTCATGCAGCAGCAGACCAATTACAAGAGCAAGGGGTTAAGCCGACACTGGCAGAGGTGCGTAAGGCGCTAGGCGGTGGCTCATTCACTACCATTAGTGATGCGATGCAGAGTTGGAAGCGAGAACAGCAGGAAGAGCAAGAGCTGCAACAAGTGGATTTACCTAGCGGTATCACTGAACGCTTGCACACGCTTGGCGCTGATATGTGGCAGACAGCTATTGATATGGCGAACGATAGGCTGTCTAAGGAGCGTGAAGCTCTAGAGGTGGTTAAGGTTAAGGCACAAGCAGAGACGGACGAAGCGCAAGAAGCAGTTAAAACCTTAGAGGGTGAACAAGCAGATCTACTACAGCAGCTGGACGAAGTGGCCACTACTGCGGAGACAGCAACTAAAGCGGCTCAGCAAGCCACAGCTGACCATGATGCTACCAAACAGACGCTATCAGATACTAAGCATCAATTAGAGCTTGAACGAACTAAAGCAGAAACAGCACAATCACAGCTTGTAGAGACACGTAGCGCATTAGATAAGCAATCTGTAGAGCTTACTAGTAGTCTTGGTGAGGTAGCCACGCTTAAAGCTACAGCTGATAGCGATAAAGCAGAGATTGCACGTTTAAAGGCGGAGCTTAAAGCCACTAAGTCAGAGCTAAAGACGGTCACAGCTGAACGCAATGAGATACAAACTGCTACCGCAGAGATCAAAGGAGAGCTAAAGGCGGTAACCTTTGAACGTGATAAGCTATCAGGACTTTATGAGCAGCTGACTCAAATACAGGCTAAACTTGAAGCTGAACATAGTATATTGAATAAGCAATATGGCGAGCTATCGAGCCGTCACCTATCAGAACAAGAACAAGTGACTGTGTTACAAAATAAACTCAAGAAAGCTCAAGATAATCTAATACTTATTCAAAACAAAGATAACGCCTTGGATGTTGATTAAATAAAAGTATTCAAGGTTCCAAGATAAAGAATAGTTATGAGCTAGGAAGAGACTTTACCTAAAGCGTAGATCTCGTTCTATTCACACTAAGCTTATGAATCAACTATGACAATATCGACTCACTGAATAAATGACTGTTGTATAAGAACTATTCTAAATTTTTCTCTGAAGTCTAATAGTATATAGCCTAGTGGGCTATATACTATTTAAATTAGCCTAAGTAAGTTCCGATGCTGATTTTGGAGCCTTGAGCAGATTTCAAGGAACACTCACCCTAAAGCATCTATGAGTATTTTCTAGCATACTCACAAACACTTTAGTGCATTCCTTGGATTTGATGTGATTAGTCATGCCGACTTCATCGCCCATCGCGTCATCAAGACCGTATCACTGTATCAAGCTACGGTTGTTAAGATTACGGCTGATAGCACCGCCTAGACACGCTCTTAACCGCTACTGTGCTGTCATACGCTAGCAAGGGCAATACACCCAATATACCGCTACGATATGCACAAATAACCACTCATTGCGTTGCTCAATATGTCTAGAACCCCCTGTCGAGAGCTTTACCCTTCTGTCAAACGCAGTCGTCGCCTTAGCCTGCCACCCATTTGACGGGTAACGGTTATAAAGAGAGCAGCACGAGGATGTAACGAGCGAACAAGCGGTTTTTAAAATGTATAGTGAATAAAGTTGATATGAAAGCAAATTTTGGATAAAATGCACCTACACGGGCATTTAATGCTGTTCAAATAACGCAGTTCAGGTGCTTATTTGTTCGTTACAGTGTGCGTCAACACGCTGTAACCGTTAGCTATATTTAAAACTAAATGCCTCTGGGAGTCAACTCCCAGAGGCATTTTTTTGTTTGTCATGTAGATTGGGTTTTTATTATCTACTTTTTCATTAGATTGCTTAGGCTTTTTTTGTCGTCATTTAGCGTAGGTATTTCAACCATTTTGAAGTTAGCACTTAGTACATCCTCACAAGACGTTAAGTTTCTGACAATACTGGGATAGTTTACTATGAAGACCGGCTTAGTCGTCAGATGCAAGGTTTTACACGCGCTGTTAAGAAGCGGTAAATCATCTTTCTGAGAGAATACGATAATGAAAAGACAAACCTACACTCCTGAGATTAAAGAACGCGCCGTTCGTATGCTGATTGAAGCATTAAACGATTACACCTTTATGTGGTCATGTCATAAAAAGCACACTAATGAAACTATACTAACCAACATTCAAGACTAAGCTACACATACTAAAGAGCTTGAACATGAGAACAAGAAGCTTACGTAAGCCAGTTAGATTACAGTAAAATCCGCTTTTTTCGCCCAAGGAGAGATAGGACACACAATCAAGTTGTGGCTCAGTTTATTGATAAAAATAAGTGGGTCTACGGTATTAGAGCAATATTGACTGTGCAATATAGAAAATATGCAATAAACTTATTTTCTACCTTTAATAAAATGCAGCAACCTAAACAAGGGTAAATTATGAGTAATTCAGATAACCACAGTCATCAAGCTCCAGACCCTAAAAATATGAATAAAGCTTTTTATATTGGGATTGGTCTAAATTCTGCATTTACGCTCATCGAGTTTATAGTGGGCTATTCAACTAATTCATTAGCTTTAATCGCAGACGCTAGCCACAACTTAAGTGATGTTGCCAGTTTAATAATCTCGTTAATTGGAATGAAATTAGCACAGAAAGCATCTACTACGCTTTATACCTATGGCTACAAAAAAGCTTCTATAATGGCGTCTCTTATTAACGCCATATTGTTAGTTACAATCGTTATAGGTATTGCGTATGAGGCCTTGGGTCGATTTGATACGATACCGGAAGTTGCAGGAAAAGTTATTATTATTACAGCTCTAATAGGTGTATTTATAAATACTGTTTCTGCTTTTGCATTCTACAAAGGTCAAAAAGACGATATTAATATCAAAGGTGCTTTCTTGCATCTAATGGTAGATGCATTGGTCTCTTTAGGTGTCGTTATCTCGGGCATTATTATTTACTATACAAGTTGGAATATCGTTGATCCTCTAGTTAGCTTGATTATTTCAGTCGTTATACTGTTATCGACTTGGGGTCTACTAAAAGAGAGTATCAAGCTTGCTATCGACGGAGTACCTCAAAATGTTGATCTCAGTAAAATCACTGCTATCTTAGAGAGCTATAATTTTATTCAAAACTTTCATCATTTACATATCTGGGCTTTGAGTACCACTGAGAATGCTCTTACAGTTCATATTGTACCGAAGACCGATATAACGTTTGAAGAGACTATTACTATGAAAGAAAACATCAAGGAAGATTTGGCGCATCAGAATATACAACATGCAACTATTGAATTTGGTACTAAGGCAGATGACAATCAAAAATCGCGTGCATTAAATGAAAGTATCAACTAAAAGATGATAGACCGTATATAGCTATCTCTTTTTAAGTATGAGGCGCGTGCCTTATGTCAACATAATTTTTTCAATCAGTTCTTATGTGATCAATAGTTTAAAACTTTTATATTTACGTGCGTTAGGACGTTACCTAGAAAAAATAAAAAACTTACGCTGATTAAATTATTATGATTAAGTTTACTATTACCCTCGTCTTCTAAGTGTGGTTAGACCTTTGCCAAAATAGCTTATTAGTAATAACAGGGTTATTATTATCAAGATAGGATAATTTCCCATAAGCATAAAGGGCGTGTTACCAACCCGTGCCTGTATCTCACCACGTAGTACAGTACGCTCAAACTGCGGTGCGCGTTTTACAATACGACCTTTATGGTTAATGATAGCGGTAACACCAGTATTGGTCGCTCGAATAAACCAGCGCCCGTTCTCAAGCGCGCGCATTTGTACCATTTGCAAATGTTGCAATGGTCCTGCTGAAGTGCCAAACCAGGCATCGTTAGAGACGGTCAACAAAAAGTCAGTATCGATGGCATTTTTACGCGTGGTATCTGGATAAGCTACCTCATAACAGATAGCCGTCCCTATATTGTGTTCACGCACCTTTAGCGGTGACTGCTGATCACTACCACGACTATAGCTCTTAATATCCTGACTACCGGCCAAACTTGGGAAAATATCGAGCACGCCTTCAAATGGAATATACTCTCCAAAAGGCACTAGACGCTGCTTCTTGTATAGGCCTTCCGCTTCTACACCTCGAGCAATCACGCTATTGTAAAATGGGGGATACTTATCCGTACTGGCATTGAATGCCGCTTTATCCTTATAAGGGATACCAGTTATCCATGTCGTATTGGTCGCATTGGCCATTTCTATCATTTCACTAATAAAGCCCGCAGCCTCATCCTGAAACATCGGAATAGATGATTCAGGCCACACCACCACATCACGTCCCCACTCAGTGCGCGTTAACTTCGCATAAATCTTTAGCGTTTCTACTTGATATTGCGTCAGCCACTTTATATCTTGTGAAATATTACCTTGAATCAATGACACTGACAGATCAGGTGTGCCCTTAGGTTTTGTCCATTGCGGATTGACCAGCCATAATGATGTGCTAATGGCTAATAACAGTACAGAAACGACGGCATAACTACTGCGTCGAAGCAGTAGCTCTACTAAACTTGCAGCCAATAGTATGGCAACAAAAGAGACGGCAAAAACACCAGCAACGGGTGCTAAGGACGATAACCAATACTCTTCAGTAAATGCATAACCAACAAATAGCCACGGAAAGCCTGTGAATAACCAAGTTTTTAACCATTCTTGTAGCACCCAAAGAGCAGCAAATGAAAAGGGTTGTTTGCCTACCATACGGTTAAAGACTAGTGCTAACAATCCATGAAATAGTCCCATACCGAGACCCATCAATGCAATCATAATCAATGCGAGCCACGTTGGTGTATCGCTATAATCATGGATAGCAGTATAGAGCCAAAAGCCGCCGACGCACCATAGCCCCATACCGTAAGCTTCACCGATAATAAAAGCGCGACGACCACTCATACTTGTCACCAACAGCGCATATAAAATCGCTGGTGATACTATTGCTAGCGGCCAAAACCCATAAGGCGCTAGCGAAAATAAAAAAATAGCTCCTGCAAGCCATGCTGCTACTAGCGTAAGCGATAGCGGTAATTGATTTAAGTGAGTACTCAAACGCTTTTGTAGATTAATAGTAGACAGGCGCATCGCAAATTATCCAAAATTATGAGTTTTGAATTTTTAGTCAAAATCCAAAACTCGGATAGACCTGTTAATACTACAGGCAGCATTTCAAAATGAAAACTGCTTATGATACCAGTCCGCACTGCTCAATGGATAAATTTACGTACTCCGTTTGATGGGTTATTATGCTACATTACCAAACGATATGAAGTGTTACTTGACCTTCTATAGCTCACAATATCTACAGTACATGAGAGAGCACTATGACCCCCTTAAAAATAAAATCCAGTCTTATATTCAATCGTTATCTGTCTAAGGGGTTGCGTAGTACGTTAGTATTACTTGCCGCCTCATCACTATTTGCTTGTAGCCAACCGAGTAGTGGCGTATCTGATGCAAGCACAACATCGGCATCAACTGAAGATGTTTTGGCTGTTCCAAAGACAGCTGAACCAAACGTTATAAATACTCCTATGATGACATCAGTAAATAAACCAGACCTACTAAAAAACGTCTCAGCCACTGTCTATAAAGATGCCAATTGCGGCTGCTGTAAAGAATGGATAAGTCATGCAGAAGATAATGGTCTAAGTGCAACCGCGCAAGATGTTGCGGACTTAGCCGTATTTAAAGAGCGCTACAGCGTTCCAAATGAAATGCGTTCTTGCCATACTGTAGTCACTACTGATGGTTACGTCTTTGAAGGTCATGTACCCGCTAAATATATGGCGCAGTTTTTAGAAAATCCGCCAGTACAAGCTATGGGTCTTGCCGTACCTGGCATGCCTGTTGGTAGCCCAGGTATGGAGTATCAAAATAAATTCATGCCCTATCAGGTTATGCAGCTCAATAAAGACGGGACGACCCAAGTTTATGCTGATATTGAATCGGTAGAGCAGCAATTATAGTGTGTTAGCAGTTAAGAATACTTTGATTATAGTGTTAGCGTTAAAAGTAAATGAGGCAGGTATAAGACTGTTCTATTGCTTATAAAATGATTCTTCATCAAAAAAATCATTAGCTATTGCGACTTTAAAAGCAAAAATAACTTTGAATTTGTAACTTTTGATGACAATGTAAGCGGATTTATCGGTTATTAACCCTTAAAATAGATAAATAATTAAGGGTTAATACAAGAATATACAGGATGTATCGAAACAATTACGTAATATTACATAAGCCAGTAGGGAATTAACATCTATATTAATATTATAAATTATTATATTATCTTAATAATTAGTTAGACCCTATATAGGGTAATTACTTCATCCAATAGAAAAACGTCTGAGGGTTAAATCTAAATTATAGATTTAACCCTCAGACGTTTTTTTGCTTATAAAACAGTAGAAATTGTGGTCAATCTAGTCAGCTATATTCTGTACATGTTACACAAACTTACATTGTAAAATGTGGGATATTAGCAATTTTTTCGACATCAAAAAAGTATTTTTGGGGTTTTTAAGGGTGATGACAGGCTAAACAACCTATGCTAAAGTCGGCTTTGTGTTTTGGTCAGCAGCTTGATTTGTAACAGCTTCGTAAGACTTCAATGAGCTGTGATCGCCAATAATCATTTTTTATATGAATAATATGCAGCAGAAGTATCAGTCACTATGACATATATATACTTGAGTTATTGAGATTTAATTGACTGCGCTGTTGTTGATAACAGACGATTTTGAATTAACCGTAGGTATTAGATTTATGAAACAGGCTTTATTGATTTTGTCAGTACTGGGTATGGGCATAGCACAAACGAGTGGTGCTGCTATCACAATCTCTCAAACAAATAATACCATCACCAATACTTCTGTGGCATCAAACTACGGTTCATCAAAAAACATCTATAGCACCAAAAGTGGTGCTTATGTTTCTAATAATGATGAAATTAGTCAAGCAATTAGCAACCTAAGTGCGCAGGCCAAGCAAAAAGAGAATCAGCTTTCATCATTAAACAGCCGCTTATACGCTGAAAAACAACAGCAGCAAGTCAATAAGGTTCCTGACAGCAATTCAGCCCCCGCTATCGCTGCTGCTCGCGCCTCAAAAGTGGCTTTATCTAGCAGCTCTGGATACTGTGCCCGTTACGTACGTAAAGCACTACAATCAGCTGGTTATGAGTTCACTCCAAATCCTTCAGCCTATCAGTACGCTACTCGTGGCACACTTGAGAAAGCAGGTTTCAGCAAAATCAGTAATGATATGCCAACCCAAGTAGGTGATGTTATTGTCTATGATCGCTCATCAAAGCGTCCACATGGCCATATTCAAATTTTCGATGGTACAAATTGGATTTCTGACTTCCGTCAGAACAGTATCAGCCCATACAGTGGTGTCTATGCTTATACGACATGGCGCGATTCAAAATACGTGGATGACGCATCCGCATCAGATCGTAATATCTACCTTGCTATGAATGATAAATAAGACTTTCTAAGTCAGCACAACATAGTTGTTATTTCCTCCAACCCAGTAGTGATCTTAATATCATTGCTGGGTTTTTTTGTGCTTAACATCAGGGCGTATTTAACCTTTCATGATTTGATCCGTCAGAAATGAACACTACTGATATCATTACTCATTACAAGAATTATCGGCAAGCGCGTTTAAAATGCCACATGATGACGCTGGTGCACTACTTGCACATTTCTGGCGCAAAACGGTCAAGTGATGCTTTAAGTGCATCAGTTCTTCCATTCGTATTTCCACAGCATGAATGTGCTCATCTAGCAAGTTATTCACATCGCCGCAGTCCTTGTCAGGCGACTCCCAGTATTCAAGTAAGATTCGCACATCATCTAAAGCCATATCGAGCGTACGGCAATGTAGGATAAATTGTAGACGCTCAATGTGCTCTTCATTATATAAACGATAATTCCCTTCGCTACGAAAAGGCTCGGGTAATAAGTGCTCCTTTTCGTAATAGCGAATGGTTTCTACTGTGGCACCTGTGCGTTTAGCGAGCTCACCAATTTTGATTGTCATAACAACCTCTATGATTTAAATAATTAAAGTGGCTGTAAAGACTAGCGCTAGAGAAATTAAAATTACGAAACTGTAGATAAATAACCTTGACTCTAAAGCCACTAGAGGGTTCATAATATCATTATTCAAAGGGTAAATTATTATGAAATATCATATTGAAGGTATGGACTGTGCCAGTTGCATCGGCAAGATTGAAACAGCTTTGAAACGTATGCCTGGGGTTTCTGATGTTGAGCTAAATTTTGCTACAGAAACGCTAGAGCTAAGCTTGGCCCCTGATGCGCCGACTCAGGCTAGTGATATTGAAAAAACCATCAAAAGCCTAGGGTTCGGTATATCTGCCAATACTGGTCAACAAACTGTATCGGCTATTGATATTGACAGCGACAATCAGATGGCTCCGCAGGATAAGCGGTGGTGGCAAACTCAAAAAGGCAAACAGGTTGTTGGTCTCGGTATTTTGATGGGCAGCGCTTATGCACTGTCACTACTGTTCCCCGCTTATGGGATATGGGTGTTTGCCATCGCTGTGATTGTAGGCGTTTTTCCATTTGCACGCAAAGCCTTAGCACTGGCTAAAACAGGTTCATTCTTTTCAATTGAAACGCTGATGTCCGTCGCCGTGCTTGGCGCACTTATCATTGGTGAAGCTGAAGAGGCCGCAGCGGTTGTCTTTTTGTTCTCAATCGGTGAACTGTTTGAGAGTATCGCTGCTGATCGCGCTCGCGCTGGCATCAGAGCCTTATCATCGCTGGTTCCGAAAAGTGCGATTTTACTTGATGCTCAAGGTGGGCAGCGTAACGTTCCAGCGACTTCATTACAAGTGAATGACCTTGTGCTGGTGCGTCCTGGAGATAGGGTATCTGCTGATGGTTCCATTGTTCAAGGTGCGTCCAGCCTTGATGATTCGCCCGTGACGGGAGAGTCTGTTCCTGTTGCCAAGACGATGGGTGACAATGTATTTGCAGGGTCAATTAACATCGATGGTGTGCTCCAAGTGCGCGTAGAAAAGACAGCCGCCGATAACACCATTTCGCGCATTATTGAGCTGGTAGAGCAAGCCCAAGCCTCCAAAGCACCCACTGCCCGTTTTATTGAGAAATTCAGTCGCTATTACACACCGGCAGTGATGGCTATTGCCGCACTAATTATTATCATTCCACCGTTAGCCATGGGTGGAGATTGGTCGACTTGGTTGTATCGCGGTCTAGCACTGTTGCTGATTGCCTGTCCCTGTGCTCTTGTACTATCAACACCCGCTGCCATCGCCTCTGGTCTTGCTGTTGGTGCGCGCCGTGGCTTGCTGATCAAAGGCGGTAGTGCTTTAGAAACTATCGGCCAAGTGAAGACGGTCGCTTTTGACAAGACAGGCACTTTAACTGAAGGCAAACCACGCGTGACCGATGTTGTTGCCTTTACACAAGAGGACTCAAGTATTCAAGGTCAGAATTCTCAAGGTAAAGATAAGGTATTGGCGCTCTTTGCCAGTGTGGAGACAGGTTCTAGTCACCCGCTTGCTGAAGCTATTGTCAGTCATGCCAAAGCCGCCAAAGTTGTCATACCTGTGGCTTCTAAAGCTTCTGCTACTGCGGGTAAAGCGGTACACGCAACTATCGCTGGGCGCGCGCTAGCTATCGGTTCGCCTGTTTATGCCGCAGATGAGGCATCAATTTCAGCCGAGCAACAGGCACAAATCGAGGCGCTGCAAAATGAGGGCAAGACCGTCTCAGTTCTTTTCGATGAGCAAAGTCGAGAAGTGCTTGGATTGGTCGCACTAAGAGACGAGTTACGAGACGACGCTCATGAAGGTGTGGCTCAACTTAAAGCGATGGGTGTGCGCTCCGTCATGCTAACAGGCGACAACCGCTTAACCGCTCAAGCACTTGCCAGTAATTTAGACGTGGAATGGGAAGCTGAGCTGTTGCCTGAGGACAAACTGCGCTTGCTTAACGAGATGAAGAATAACAGCAAAATAGCGATGGTGGGTGATGGTATTAACGATGCGCCAGCACTAGCAACCGCTGATGTTGGCATCGCGATGGGTGGTGGTACCGATGTGGCCATTGAGACGGCCGATATCGCATTATTAAAAAGTCGTGTTACAGACATGGCCCATCTGATTGCACTTTCGCGTGCCACCATGCGCAACATTCATCAGAACGTCATTTTCGCTTTAGGTCTCAAAGGCGTCTTTCTGATCACGACCGTATTCGGCATTACTGGACTATGGATTGCGGTTCTAGCTGATGCTGGAGCAACAGTGCTCGTTACTCTCAATGCGTTACGTTTACTGCGCTTTAAAGGCGCGCCTCCACTGGTAACTCCGCCTAAAGTAGTTAAATAAAACCCTTCGAAATCAATTAAAAACTAGAGATAGCAGCAGATTTCGGGGGTGGGTTCTAATAATAAAAATTCCACCGCTACAGTAAACTGCAACCGCATTAGAGTAAATAAGGTTAGACCGTATGTTGATTACAGAATTGGGCTATTTTGCCTTGCTTACCGCTTTTGTATTGGCGTTATTGCAGGTAATTCTGCCAACTATTGGTGTTATTCGTAACCAAGTTGCTTGGCAACGACTAGCCCCTAGCTTAGCTTGGGCACAGTTTGCCGCCATGATAACGTCATTTGGCGCTTTGATAGCAGGTTTTTATTATAATGATTTTAGCCTCAGTTACGTCGCGCAGCATTCCAATACGCTGTTGCCTTGGTACTATAAGTTATCGGCGACATGGGGCGGACACGAGGGCTCTTTGCTGCTATGGATGACCATCATGGCCACATGGTGTGCACTGGTATCATACTTTAGTCGCGGCTTGCCGTTATCAATGCGTGCGCGGGTATTAGTTATTTTGGCCGGTGTACAGTTAATGATGCTAACAATGCTGATATTTACCTCGTCACCGTTTGAGCGTACCTTACCCAATCTAGCGGTCGATGGCGCTGATTTAAATCCTGTCCTACAAGATTTCGGTCTGATTATTCATCCGCCCATGTTATATATGGGCTATGTGGGTATGGTAGTGCCTTTTGCATTTTGTATGGCGGCATTGTGGGAAGGGCGTTTAGATGCTGCTTGGACACGCTGGTCACGTCCATGGGCGCTCGCGGCTTGGGGATTTTTGACCATTGGTATTGCACTGGGCTCGTGGTGGGCCTACTACGAGCTTGGCTGGGGCGGTTGGTGGTTTTGGGATCCGGTAGAGAACGCCTCGTTTATGCCTTGGCTTGTCGGCTTAGCATTGCTGCATTCATTAGCAGTCACTGAAAAGCGCGGGGTGTTTAAAGCATGGACCATCATGCTGGCTATTTTCGCCTTTGCCTTAAGCTTGCTTGGCACGTTCCTGGTACGCTCTGGAGTCCTTACCTCAGTGCATTCGTTTGCCGCTGATCCGACGCGTGGTTTGGTCATCTTAGCTATTCTTGGCATTATCATCGGTAGTGGTCTATTAATGTTTGCCGTTCGCGGTTGGCGTTTAACCGTTGAAAGTCAATATCAGCTGATTTCACGTGAGTCCTTTTTAGTGATCAATAACGCCATCATTTTGATTGCAACCTTAGTGGTGCTGCTCGGCACCCTCTATCCTATTATCGCTGATGCCTTTAGTCTCGGTCAGGTATCTGTAGGGCCTCCATACTTCAATGCGCTGTTTGTGCCTTTGACATGGCTGTTGTTAATCGCTATGGGTATGGGCTCTAATATTCGCTGGAAACAAGATAAGCGTCCGTTACTAGGGGTGGGTATCGCCATTGCCGCTAGTAGTATCGTATTGGCTGCTATTATCGCCTACTTTACCAGTCCATCTGCTATGTTCAATATTGGCGTGACTTTAGCGGTGAGCTTTTGGGTACTGCTATGGATGATCGTTGACTTTAGAGACAAAACCAAGAACGCCCCTAATTTCTTTAAAGGTCTGCGTCAGCTGCGTCTTAGCTATTGGGGTCAACAGACTGCTCATATTGGCGTATTGGTTGCTGTCATTGGCATAGCCTTTACTAGTAGCCTGAGTATTGAGCGTGACGTAGCAATGGGTATTGGCGATACAGTCAATGTTCAAGGTTACGATTTTGAAGTAACTGAATTTTTTGAAATAAAGGGTAGTAACTTTGATGCAACGCAAGCGCAAGTGGTGGTATCCAAAGACGGTCGTGAAGTGGCGAAACTGACTCCAGAAAAGCGTACTTATATTATCAGCACGATGCCAACAACTGAAGCTGCTATTGACCCCAGTCTTATGCGCGATGTTTATGTCGCACTGGGCGAACCTATTGCCGATGGTAGTAACCAATGGGCATTAAGGATTTATGTAAAACCATTAATTCGCTGGATTTGGTTAGGGGCAATTATCATGGCTCTAGGTGGATTAATTAGTATGCTTGATAAACGATACCGCATCAAAAAAATTAAAGCTCCGTTGCTAGTTACTGGTAGTTTGGCTACTTATGGAGTCAATGAGGTAGCTATTGAGCAGGCAATCTCAGTATCGACGATGTCGACACTAAAGGAGAAATGAATGACTATGTCGAATAATACTCCTGAGCAAAAAGATAGCCAAAACAGTAAGCAGCGTAACCCAAAGACAATGAAAAAAAAGCAGACGAAGCTATGGTTCTTAATTCCGCTTATCCTCTTTTTTGGTTTGGTAGTTATATTGTACATGCGCTTAGGTAAACCAACAGACATTGTGACCAATACCGCTCTTGAGCGTCCGGTTCCTACCTTTGAGCTGCCGTTATTAGCAGATACTACCCGTACTATCACCAATGATAATTTGCCGGATAAGCCGTTTTTACTTAATGTTTGGGGCTCATGGTGCCCAACTTGCGTTATTGAGCATCCGTTTTTAATGCAACTAGAAGAGCGCGGCGTTGATATCGTTGGTGTGAATTATAAGGATGAGATTGGTAATGCGCTCAGTTACTTAAACCGAGGCGGTGATCCATTTTCTATGTCTATTCAGGATTCATTGGGTCAGTTTGCTCTAGACTTAGGCATAACTGGTGCGCCCGAAACCTTTGTTGTGGATGGAGATGGCATCATTCGTCAGCATATTGTTGGTGAGATTAATGAAGCCAATTGGCAACAGCGTGTTAAGCCGTGCCTGACAGTACTTAATAAGGCTAATAAGAACAACGATAGTCCTGATCTCATTCAGGTTGAGGAGATGTGCAAATGAACGTTACTCGAATAAGAGCTCCTCAACTAAAACCCAATATAGTTTTAAAACTAGCAAGCTTAATACTAGCGTGTCTGCTTAACATGACGGCAAACGCAGCTATTGACGTATACGATTTTGACTCACCACAGCAAGAAGCTCAGTATCGTGGATTAATAGAAGAGTTTCGCTGCCCAAAATGCCAAAATCAAAACCTTGCAGCCTCTGATGCACCGATTGCACAGGATCTAAAGCAAAAAGTCTATGATTTAATTAAAGATAGACGTAGTGATGCTGAAATACGCGTCTATATGCAAGAGCGCTACGGTGACTTTATTAGCTACAAGCCGCCTATGCGACCATCAACATGGATCCTATGGTTTTTTCCACCACTATTATTGCTCGTCTTAATTATTGGTTGGTTTTGGCAAAGTAAGCGTCGCCAAGTTGTTGCCCGTGGTCAAAGCGGCGTCACAGTGAACAGTACTGCTGCCTTGACCTCTACGGAAAAGGCTGAGCTTGATCGTCTATTATCGCAAGCTGAGAGTGTCGACCACGACATTACTAGCCTAGAGGACAAAAAATGACTCTATTTTCTACTTTTGGCTTATTTGTAACTCTAAGCTTGCTGATTGCTCTTATATTTGCGCTGATTGCTATTATGCCATGGCTACGAGCACCGCGTTTGCAGTCCAAACCAATAGACAATCAACTGCTAGATATTAATGTTGCAGTATTTCGCGAACGTTTAGCTGAGCTACAAACAGATAAAGACAGCGGTACTATTAATAATAGCCATTATCAAAATCAAAAGCTGGAACTGGAGCGTCAGCTATTAGATGTGCAGCGTCAGATAACACCTATGGTCACCCCTGATGTCAAAAGCCGTTTAATTGTCGCAGCTTGGATCCCAATATTGGCTGCAATGGCGTATTTACTAATAGGCAATCGTACGCCCGTGTTTGATTTGTGGACAGCTGAGGACAAAGTAGGACAAGTGGCTGACGACCTATTGACAGCTAAAATTGACAAGCCGCCATCATGGGCGTTTGAAGATGGTCGTCAACTGATTAGCGCCATGCAAACCAATGTTCATCGTAATGCTGATGATCCTAATCGCTGGATGCGCCTATCCGAGCTTTTCTTATCTATGGAGGCAACTGATTCTGCGCTGGAAGCCTTATCTCGTGCCTATCGTTTAGCTCCTGAAAATGAAGAAATCGCCACCACTTATGCTCAGACTAGCTTTTTCGTTAATGAAGGTCAGTTAGACGCCAATATTCGCCGTGTATTACAAGCTATATTAGCTAAGAATCCGCAGCATGAACGGGCTCAAATGCTCATGGCAATGGGTGAGACTCGTAGTAGTAACTTTGCCCAAGCGCAAGGTTGGATTAAACGCTTACAAGGCAGCATTGTGGCCAAACCAGGTGATCATACTAAAGCTTTAGCAAGCTTAGATGAGTTAAGCAACTACGTTAGCACGCAAGAAAAGCAAGCGCTAGAAGGTATTGACGTGACAGTGAAAATTAACGCTAATTTATTACCGTTAGTGAAAGCTGATGATGTGTTGTTTGTTGCGATACGTGATGTGAAAGGGGGCCCTCCGTTTGCCGCCAAACGTTTACCCATTAGTATTATCAAGCAAGGTGAGGCTAGTATCCGCTTAAGCAA
Organism: Psychrobacter pacificensis; assembly: GCF_900101915.1. Classification (GTDB taxonomy): domain Bacteria; phylum Pseudomonadota; class Gammaproteobacteria; order Pseudomonadales; family Moraxellaceae; genus Psychrobacter; species Psychrobacter pacificensis. The sequence goes on from NZ_FNAL01000022.1 coordinate 37,468, forward strand.
TCTTGATGCGATGATGCCAGATCGCACGTTAAATTCAGCTCGTAGTGACAAAACTCAGTTAGCAGTCGTTGCTCGTATTAGTCATAGCGGTAATGCCATAGCAGAGTCAGGCGACTTATCGGGTAATCCTATAGTGATTAGCGCTGAACAGACTCAGGTTAATGTTGAAATCAATCAACAGATTCCCTAATAAAAAATTATTACCGTAAGTTTCATAACACCAGAGCGGTAAGTGGAGCCGTTTATAAAAGTGGCGCGATTAATAGTCGTATACCAAAAACATATACGTTTAACATTGTTCATTGTATAAACACAGATAAAGAAAACAACTATGACTGAATCTACCGACAGATTAGATAGTACTAAATTGAATAGCGTTGAATCGGCTAGTACTAATATTGCTGACAATAAAGTACCTATAGCTGTGAGTAGTACTCATCAATCAATTGACTCTAAAACCATGAATCATACGCCTAAAGCTATGTACGTAACCTCAGGCAACTCGATAACACCTAAAGGTAAGTTGAATAAAATGCCAAAAATGGTTGCCAATGGCAGTCGCGCTTTTATCTGGTATTTGTTGGCGATAATGGTATTAATACTTGATCAATGGACTAAGTGGTTGGCCCAAACCAAATTAGCGTTCAATGACCCCGTACCGGTCATTGAACCATTTCTCAACTGGACACTCGCTTATAACTATGGGGCAGCATTTAGCTTTTTAGCCAACGCTGGCGGTTGGCAGAAATGGTTTTTCTCAGGCTTAGCTTTTGTAATGGCTATCTTTTTAACGGTTTATTTAATCAAAGCGCCACGTGCAGCCAAGCTATTATCTATGGGGTTGGCCTTAATGCTTGGTGGTGCGATTGGCAACTTAATCGATCGTTTAAGAATTGGCAAAGTGGTTGACTTTATCCATGTGCATTATGCTGATGTCTGGAATTATCCTATTTTCAATGTTGCAGATATAGGTGTCTGTGTCGGTGTAGCGTTGATTATAATTGATATGATATTTTTGGAAAGTAAGCGTAATGAATAAACAAGTGAATATTGATCAGTACAAATAAAAAGAACTAGCGTCATAGCTGCTCTATACGGAAAGATACTTTTTATACTCAAGTGTGTTTATAAAAATGCGAACTGGAAGGTGATATATGATTAATACAAATACTCTCTCATTCTATATCCCAAAACCCAATGCATAATTGTATGCGAGTGAACGCAGGATGATTTTGAAGTGGCTAGACGAAGGCGTGACGTGCTAAGTGGTAGATGACAAAAACCAGTACTTCAAAGCTCTGGACAGGGCCATTATTATAAAGACATTGAATACCGCCTAAATTATTTATTGAAATAACAAAAGGATAATATAGTGTCACATGCTCAGCTAACTATCAAACAAATACATAATCTTAGAAAAAAACAAAGTGCCGCATTAAAAAGCCTTACCATTATAGGCTACCTAGAAGGCACCTCTTTCTTATTATTGCTCTGTATCGCCATGCCACTAAAATATATGCTGGACATTCCAGAAGGTGTGAAATACATCGGTATGGCACACGGTATATTGTTTATTACCTATATCATAATACTTATAGGCTCAGCTATCAAAATGAAAATGCCTCTTTGGGCAATACCTGCGGGCGTACTCGGCTCACTCTTACCTTTTGGCCCGTTTATATTCGATCATTTACTAAAAAAGAATTTACAGGAAAGTGTAAGTAAAGAAGCCTAGAACAAGCCCTGCTGCAAATGCTACAAACGTACCTTATTACTCAAGATTATTTTTCCTAACTAAATCACAAGCCGCCATCACTCATCATGGCGACAAATGAATAACATTGAGCAGAAATTAATCACAATAAAATTTTAATTCAGACCCAGTATGAATAATCTAACACTCTAGTCACTTTTCGAACTTATCTTACATACTATCGACAAACCCGTATTGTTTAAAAGCTAAACAGGTTTTGTCATCCGCGATGGATTTCCTATTATCCTAGGGTATACCCCAGGGGCACTATCAAAACAGGTCTCTTAATCAATTAATAGTCTACTTATAATAGACTGCAATAATGGAACTACTTATAACAGACTATTTTAGGTGTTTATGTTTATCAGAGCATAGAGCGCCAATCAAAGATCAAGATGCCAAGCGTGCCAAAAGTGAGCTCATATAGCTTGCTGCTGATCATGGTCACAAAATTGCCGCCTTCTATGTTGAAAACGAGTCAGACGCAACTTTAATACGTCCACAGTTAATGTAACTGATAAATGATGCCCATGAAGGCGATATAATTTGGTTGAGCAGATTGACCGCTTAGCACGTTTAAACCAAGCTGATTGGGATACTCTCAAAAGAATGCTATTAGAAAAGAAGCTGGCGGTAGTATCAGAAGAGCTACCGACCTCTTATATAACGCCTCAATCTGATAGCAGCATTGAATTTATGAGCAGCGTATTACAGGCCATCAATTCGATGATGCTTTATATGCTCGCTGCTATTGCTAGAAAGGACTATGAAGATCGACGTAACCGTCAGATGTAAGGTATTTCTCGTACTAAGGTAGAAAGTAAATATTCAGGACGTAGGAAAGATACCGAGAAGCGTAAGATTATCGCTAGCCTTCTGAAATCTGGGCGTAGTTATTCTGAAATACAAGCTACAGCTAAGTGCTCGCGTCATTTGATAGCTGTATAGCTAAATAAATACTCAAATACTCAAATACTCAAATACTCAAATACTCAAATACTCAAATACTCAAATACTCAAATACTCAAATACTCAAATACTCAAATACT
>NZ_FNAL01000021.1 GCF_900101915.1 Psychrobacter pacificensis
GGTGTAGAGATGTTCCGTAAAATGCTTGACGAAGGTCGTGCTGGCGAAAACTGTGGCGTACTACTACGTGGTACTAAGCGTGAAGACGTACAACGTGGCCAAGTACTAGCGAAGCCAGGTTCAATCACGCCTCACACCAAATTTGACGCAGAAGTATATGTACTGTCAAAAGAAGAGGGTGGTCGTCACACACCATTCCTAAACGGCTATCGTCCACAGTTCTACTTCCGTACCACTGACGTAACTGGCGCAATCCAATTACAAGACGGTACTGAAATGGTCATGCCTGGTGATAACGTTGAGATGGGCGTAGAGCTTATCCACCCAATTGCTATGGACAAAGGTCTACGCTTCGCTATTCGTGAAGGTGGCCGTACTGTAGGCGCTGGTGTTGTTGCTAACGTATTGAACTAAGACTTAAGTCTCAGTAATGAGATTATGAATTAGTCATAAAAAAGCCATCCTATCTAGGATGGCTTTTTTTTTGGAGGTAAATAGGGGTATTTGCAGCATTAGATCTAAGATTTGGTAAAATGGTTCTTTTGATGGAGTGACTTTTGATACTGGCTATTTATTTATAATACACTGTATTGTAATTTGCCGCATAGCTTGCTATATTAGCGCTGCATTTAACGTGTATGGTTAATCTAAACCATAACGAGAAAGCCTATAATTAATATAGTGACTTTTGATAGATGTAATATCAGGTAAAAATTAACAATTTTACCGCCAAAGGCTTGCATTCTATGCTGGATATTGTATAATGCTGTCCTTTACATCCATAGGCGATTGGCTCAATTGGTAGAGCATCGGTCTCCAAAACCGAGGGTTGTAGGTTCGAGTCCTACATCGCCTGCCATCTTCTTATCTCATCTTTGTTGTACCCCATCATCTCCGAAGCGAGTTCTTTATGAGCAATAATCAAGATAACCTCGAGACTAAGTTATCTGATGCCAAGGCGGTTGCTGGTGGAATGCTGTCTAAAAATAAGCACATCTCAGCGAGCGGTACTTCTGCTGTTGAAGTTGCTAAGACTGGCTCAATCAAAGATTTGATTTTGTGGCTACTTGCCGCAATTGTTTTGATCGGTGCGACTCTCGTTAATCAATATTTACCAGGCTATTGGCAACCTGCCAACGATGTCTGGGTACGTATTGGTATTATTGTTGCACTTGTTGTATTTGCATTAATTTGCTTGGCGCTGACGCATCAAGGTCGTGCTTTTAAAATATTATTAAGAGACGCAGGTGTTGAGCTTCGCCGAGTGACATGGCCAGGTAAAGACGAAACCTTTCAATACACATGGCAAGTCATTGTCGTGATCGGAATTGTTGGGTTTTTTATTTGGTTATTAGATAATTTCTTTAATTGGTTCGTTGGTATCTTTATCGGTTAATAGCATGTATTAGTGACTATTAACGAGATTTACTTATAACGACTTATTCATAATGATCAGGAGCGTGATATGCGTTGGTATATTGTCCAAGCGTTTTCAGGATATGAAAAACAAGTACAACGTTCGTTAACTGATCGTATTAACCGTAGTGACTTTGCTGAGTCATTCGGTGATGTACTGGTTCCTACTGAAGAAGTCGTCGAAATGAAAGACGGCAAAAAGCGTAAGAGCGAGCGTAAATTCTTTCCAGGTTATGTATTGATCCAGATGGAGATGAACGATAATACTTGGCACATCGTAAAAGATTGCCCTCGTATTATGGGCTTCGTCGGTGGTACGCCTGAGATGCCTGCACCGATTACGCAAGTAGAAGCTGATCGCATTTTAAACCGTTTGAACCAGACTGAAACTGACCCACGTCCTAAGACTCTATTTGAGCCAGGCGAAGAGTTATTGGTTATCGATGGTCCATTTACTGACTTTAAAGGGTTAGTAGAAAAAGTGGATTATGAGAAGTCTAAACTACATTTAACGGTAAACGTATTTAATCGACCTACGCAGGTTGAGCTTGAGTTTAGTAAAGTTGAAAAACTAGACTAAATCAGCAAAAAGTTCATCAACCGGGGAGCTGTTAGTCAACCAGTTATATGTCGTATCACGTTGATTTGGCGCTATCACCCATTTAGGAGAGTATCATGGCTAAGAAGATTGATGGTTACATCAAACTGCAAGTGCCTGCAGGCAAAGCAAATCCTTCACCACCGATTGGTCCAGCTTTGGGTCAAAAAGGCGTGAACATCATGGCGTTCTGTAAAGAATTTAACGCTGCGACCTCAGGCCAGGAGCCAGGTCTACCGATCCCAACTGAGATCACAGTATATAACGATAAATCTTTTACCTTCATCATGAAGTCACCACCAGCTGCGTACTTACTACGTAAAGCTGCTGGCATCGCTAAAGGTTCAGGTACACCGAACACTGCTAAAGTCGGCAAAGTGGACCGTGCACAACTAGAAGAAATCGTTAAGACTAAGAATGCAGATTTAACGGCTGCTGATCTTGACGCTGCTGTCCGTACCATCGCTGGTACTGCACGTTCAATGGGTATTACCGTGGAGGGTGTATAATGTCTAAGCTAACCAAACGTCAAAAAGAAATTCAAAGCCGTGTTGATAACGAAAAACAATACACGCTAGAAGAAGCCGTTCAAATCCTAAACGATTTGCCAGCGCTAAAATTCAAAGAGTCTATCGATATTGCAGTAAACTTGGGCGTTGACCCACGTAAATCTGACCAAGTCGTTCGCGGTGCAACCAATCTACCTGCTGGTACTGGTAAAACTAAACGCGTTGCTGTATTTGCTCAAGGCGCTGCTGCTGAAGCCGCTAAAGAAGCTGGTGCGGACATCGTTGGTTTTGAAGACCTAGCAGAAGAAATCAAAGCCGGTAACATGGACTTTGATGTTGTGATCGCAGCTCCTGATGCTATGCGTGTTGTTGGTCAATTGGGTACGATCCTAGGTCCACGTGGTCTAATGCCTAACCCTAAAGTTGGTACGGTAACGCCAAACGTTGCTGAAGCTGTGACTAATGCGAAAGCGGGTCAGGCTCAGTACCGTGTTGATAAAGCTGGTATTATCCATGCAACTATCGGCCAAGTTGGTTTCACTGCTGAGCAAATCGAGCAAAACGCGCAAGCGATTCTTTCTGATTTAAAGCGTGCTAAGCCTGCTACTTCTAAAGGTACTTTCATCAAGAAAATCACCTTGTCTAGCACGATGGGCCCTGGTCTAACGATTGACGCTGTTCCTTATCGTACTGCAAAATAATTAAAGTCTCTATTTTTGAGTACTTGAACTTCAAGTATTTTGAATGATGAGCACATACTATATTCAAAAATTAGGTCAGCGTAGTATTTGCTACGCTGTCTAAGACCGTAGGTAGAGAGTGGTTTAGCGTCATAAGTAACAATTTTCGAATGGTTAAATATGACACTGAGTCACTTTTGTTAATCGACGACAGATGAAAATCTTAGTTGTCCTACGCAGACGGTGGCCCATACAGTTTAAGACACGAGCGAATAGGGCGGTAAGGTTATTTATATAATCTTCAAACTATTACTCAACGTCATTCTGATAACGGTGCCGTAATCAGTCGTTACCAGTAGATGCTTTTTTTATTAATTGAATCCGCTGGTAATGTGTCGTATCAAGTCAGTCCTAGCTTGAAATTTAAGCTTGCAGAAATTTCGATTTTTAGCGCTTTTATGATAAGCAGATTGATAAGATTAAAGGAGTCAACTTATGGCATTAACGCTAGAGCAAAAACAACAAGTTGTGGCTGAAGTGTCTGAAGTTGCTGCTAATGCTTACTCAGCAGTAGCTGCCGAATATCACGGTATTGGTGTTGCACAGCTTACTCAGCTTCGCGTACAAGCCCGTGAAAAAGGCGTCGTTTTGAAAGTGGTAAAAAATACCCTGGCAAAACGCGCTTTTGAAGGCACTAAGTTTGAGAGCATGTCAGACCGTATGACTGGTCCACTACTTTTGGCTTTCTCTATGGAAGATTTAGGATCTGCTGCCAGAGTCGTTTTCGACTTCAGTAAAGATAACAAAGCGTTAGAGACCAAATTAGTATCAGTCGGTGGTGAAGTTTATGGTCCAGAAGAGCTAGAGCGCGTATCGAAGCTACCAACTCGCGACGAAGCAATCTCTATCTTGATGGCTACTATGAACGCACCAGTGACCAAGCTTGTCCAGACTATGAACGCTGTTCCTGGCAAGTTCGTTCGCACTGTAGCGGCAATCAAAGACGCAAAAGAAGCTGCTTAATTGCTTGTTTTAACGTAACTTTAACATTGCTAATTTTGGTTGAATTTTATTGCCACATTCGGCAATCAATCAAAGCGATATTAAAATCAATTAATTTTTATCAGATAACGGAGAGTTCTCATGGCACTATCTAAAGAAGATGTGTTAAACGCAATCGCTGAAATGTCAGTAATGGACATCGTTGAGCTAATTAGCGATATGGAAGAAAAATTCGGCGTAACTGCTGCTGTTGCTGCTGCTGCACCTGTTGCTGCTGCTGGTGGCGCTGCTGCTGCTGAAGAAAAAGACGAGTTTGACGTTGTTCTTGCTAGCTTCGGCGACAAGAAAGTTGGCGTAATTAAAGCCGTACGTGAAGCAACTGGTCTTGGCCTAAAAGAAGCGAAAGATTTGGTTGAAGGCGCTCCAGCTCCAATCAAAGAAGGCGCATCTAAAGCTGAAGCTGAAGAGTTGAAAAAGAAACTTGAAGAAGCTGGTGCAACTGTTGAACTAAAATAAGTTTAACACTGTACAGAAAAAAAGCTGGTAATGCCTTGCATTGCCGGCTTTTTTTTATTATAATTCGTAGCTTGACCTTTTGTGTCTGCCAACATACGTATGCATTAACGGTGGATACCCATCAAAAGGACAGACGATATACATGCAAGTACACATACCAGTTTTTGAAATCAGTTAATATCAGCTAAACGTCTGTAGATGTTTGGCATTTTTTTGTGTCTGCATGCTTTCCTATCAACACTATAGTTTATACTGATTCTTAAAGTTATAGTTACCCCAATTATTAATCCTGAAAAAAGCGGTATTCTGAAAAAGCTGGTGATCATAAGTTGCCTACTTGGTGTGGCATGACTGTCGATATTAAGTCTTATAGACAGTTTGCATGTGTAGGGAACATAGTTCGGTAATAAGCAGTCTAGATGGCAAGTGGCTTATATGCAATCTTAATAGACGTTATTTTCCAGCAATGTATTTGTAAATTAAGCCTCATAGGCAATGCATTATAGATTATATAATATTGAATTTTTTGGTTGCAACAGTCATATAGATTGATTCACTTACCATGAATTTAGCAAGCAAAGACGAGATTAAGTGAAGTGTGCTAGGTAAGCACTGATGAGTAAAGTAGTAATTGACAGAAAAGACATGAACTGAACACGAAAACCCGTTTTATATTATCGTTTACGTCGCTAAGTGTGCATCGTATTTATGCATATTGGCCACGCTTTTAATTTGTTTCCACGTTTACTGTAAGGACTCTCGATGGCATATTCTTATACTGAAAAAAAGCGTATTCGCAAAAGTTTTGCTGAATTGCCCACTGTAATGGACGTTCCCTATTTACTGTCTATTCAAGTAGATTCTTATGAGCAATTTTTGCAAGAGCATAAAAAGCCAAAAGCTCGTGAGAATACTGGTTTGCAAGCTGCGTATTCCTCTATTTTCCCAATTGAGAGTCACTCTGGTAACGCGGAGTTGCAATTTGTTGAGTACTATTTAGGTACGCCTGAATTTGATGAGCGTGAGTGTATCTTACGTGGTTCAACGTTCGCGGCGCCGATGCGTGTCAAAATTCGTTTGATCATCAAAGATAAAGATAGCAAAGATAAAGATAGCAAAGCCGCTATCAAAGATATCCGTGAGCAAAGCGTTTACATGGGCGAGATACCTTTGATGACTGCGAACGGTACTTTCATTATTAATGGTACTGAGCGTGTTATCGTATCTCAGCTACATCGTTCACCTGGTGTGTTCTTTGACCATGATAAAGGTAAGTCGCATTCAAGTGGTAAAGTGCTTTATAACGCGCGTATCATCCCTTACCGTGGTTCATGGTTAGACTTTGAATTTGATGCAAAGGACTTAGTCTTTGCTCGTATTGACCGTCGCCGTAAGCTATTGGCTTCTATCATTCTACGTGCACTTGGCCTGACTACATCTGAAATTCTAGATTTGTTCTTTGATAAAGTTGCTGTTTATAAAGCTGAAGAGACGTTTGAAATTGATCTAGTTGCTGATCGTCTACGTGGCGAAATGGCGCAGTTTGATATCGTATCACCTGAAGGTGACGTTATTGTAGAGCAGGGCAAACGTATCAACGCACGCCGTATCCGTCAGCTTGAAGAAGCAGGTATGACGAAAATTGCGGTACCTGATGAATACCTATATGAGCGTATTTTAGCTGAAGACATCGTTGTTAATGATGAAATCATCGCTAAAGCGAACACGCCAATCGACCACGAGTTATTGGTAAAATTGAACTCATTTGAAGCCAGTGGTGCCATCAAAGAGTTCAGCATTCTGTTCACTAACGATATCGACCAAGGCAGCTATATTGCTGATACGCTACGTGCTGATAGCACGTCAACCCGCGAAGAAGCATTGATCGAAATCTACAAAGTTATGCGTCCAGGTGAGCCACCAACGGTTGAAACGGCTGAGAAACTGTTTGAGAGCATGTTCTTCAACGCCGATCGTTATGACTTATCTAACGTCGGCCGTATGAAGTTCAACCGTCGTCTTGGTCTGCCATTTGAAAACACCGATGACCCAGACGTACAGCGCGAACGCAGTGTATTGACCAACGATGATATCGTTAATGTTCTAAAAGAACTTATCGAAATTCGTAACGGTCGCGGCGATGTCGATGATATTGACCATCTAGGTAACCGCCGTATTCGTTCAGTGGGCGAGATGGCAGAAAACCAATTCCGTGTTGGTCTAGTACGTGTTGAGCGTGCCGTAAAAGAGCGTTTGAGCTCAGCAGAGTCAGACAACTTGTCACCACAAGATTTGATTAACTCTAAGCCAGTAGCGGCTGCGGTTAAAGAATTCTTTGGCTCAAGCCAGTTGTCACAGTTTATGGATCAGAACAACCCATTGTCTGAAGTTACCCATAAGCGCCGTGTATCAGCGTTAGGACCTGGTGGTCTAACTCGTGAACGCGCAGGCTTTGAAGTACGTGACGTACATGATACGCATTATGGCCGTGTATGTCCTATTGAGACTCCTGAAGGTCCAAACATTGGTCTGATCAACTCACTAGCGACATTTGCTAAAACCAACAGCTTTGGTTTCTTAGAAACGCCATATCGCCGTGTGGTTGATGGTAAAGTGACTGATGATATTGAATATCTATCAGCAATCGAAGAAGTCGGTACTGTTATTGCACAGGCTGACTCTCCGATGACTGAGGATGGCGCGTTATCTGACGAGATGGTCAGTGTGCGTAACTATGGTGAATTTGTTCGTATGCCGCCAGAAAAAGTGACGCATATGGATGTATCACCAAGTCAGGTCGTATCGGTTGCAGCAGGTCTGATTCCGTTCCTAGAGCATGATGATGCTAACCGTGCCTTGATGGGCTCGAACATGCAGCGTCAGGCGGTTCCTACCCTACGTGCTGATAAGCCATTGGTAGGTACCGGTATGGAGCGTCACGTTGCTCGTGACTCAGGTGTTTGTGTCATCGCTAAGCGTGGCGGTGTAATTGAAGATGTTGATGCATCACGTATCGTGGTTCGTGTCAACGAAGACGAGATGGTTGCTGGTGAAGCGGGTATTGATATCTATAACTTGATCAAATACACGCGCTCTAACCAAAACACTTGTATCAACCAACGTATCATCGTTAACCAAGGTGACGAGATTGCTTTGGGTGATATCTTGGCTGATGGTCCATCAACGGATCTTGGTGAGCTAGCACTTGGCCAGAACATCCGCATCGCATTTATGCCGTGGAATGGTTACAACTTTGAAGATTCAATCTTACTATCTGAAAAAGTCGTGAAAGAAGATCGTTTCACTACGATTCATATCCAAGAATTGACTTGTGTGGCTCGTGATACCAAGCTAGGTACAGAAGAGATCACGGCTGATATTCCAAACGTTGGTGAAGCCGCACTATCAAGTCTTGATGAAGCAGGTATCGTCTATATCGGTGCTGAAGTTGATGCTGGTGATATTCTCGTTGGTAAAGTGACGCCAAAAGGTGAAACGCAGCTAACGCCAGAAGAGAAACTACTACGCGCTATCTTTGGTGAAAAAGCGGCGGATGTGAAAGACACTTCACTACGCGTACCAACTTCAAGTAAAGGTACGGTTATTGACGTACAGGTTTTCACCCGTGATGGCGTTGAAAAAGACGCACGCGCAAGAGCGATTGAAAAATCGCAGCTTGATAGCTATCGCAAAGATTTGAAAGAAGAGCTACGTATCTTTGAAGAAGCGGCTCGCGGTCGTATTAGTACTCTACTAGATGGCCAAAAAGTCAGCGGCGGTGCTGGTCTAAAAGCCGGTACGGTTATGGCATTGGCTGATATGAAAGATATGAGCCTTGAGACCTTGCTTGATATTCAACCAGTAGAAGAAGAAATCTCTGAGCGTCTGACGCAAATCTCTGATTACTTGGTTGATAAGCAAAAAGACATCGATGTGAAGTTTGCTGAGAAAAAGCGCAAATTGACTGCTGGTGATGACTTGCAACATGGCGTACAAAAAATCGTTAAAGTATATCTAGCGGTTAAGCGTCGTATTCAGCCTGGTGATAAGATGGCTGGTCGTCATGGTAACAAAGGTGTGGTATCGCGCATCATGCCAGTTGAAGACATGCCTTATGATGAAAATGGTAATACCGTTGACATCGTATTGAACCCACTTGGTGTACCATCTCGTATGAACATTGGTCAGGTTCTAGAGACGCATTTGGGTATGGCAGCGAAAGGATTGGGCGAGAAGATTGATGGTATGCTCAAATCTCAAGCAGCGATCAAAGAGCTACGTGACTTCTTGGACAAAATCTATAACCAAGTAGGCGGTGAGCAAGTTGATCTTGATAGCTTAAGTGATGATGACATCATGGCGCTAGCAGACAACTTACGTGGCGGTGTACCAATGGGCACAGCAGTATTTGACGGCGCAAGAGAAAGCCAAGTCAAAGACCTGCTAGAGCTTGCTGGTATGGATCGCGATGGTCAGCAGACGTTATATGATGGTCGTACAGGTCAGAAATTTGACCGTAAAGTGACCGTGGGTTACATGTACATGCTCAAGCTTAACCATTTGGTTGATGACAAAATGCATGCGCGTTCAACGGGTTCTTACTCTCTAGTCACGCAGCAGCCACTCGGCGGTAAAGCGCAGTTTGGTGGTCAGCGCTTCGGTGAGATGGAAGTGTGGGCACTAGAAGCATACGGCGCGACTTATACGTTGCAAGAAATGCTAACGGTGAAGTCGGATGACGTTGAAGGCCGTACTCGTATGTACAAAAACATCGTTGATGGTGAGCAGTATATGGATCCAGGCATGCCTGAGTCGTTCAACGTACTGACCAAAGAAATCAAATCATTGGGTATTAATATTGAGTTAAAACAAAGCAACTAGCCCGTTGTTTAACTTAGTTGTCCACTAAAGGCAGTATGCATTATGGCTGCTGCTTTTAGTGATTTGTCTCAACCCTATTCATTGCCTTCATTCATCTTATCTGCGTCAATGGTACGCTTTCAGATGATTATAAAGATAACGGAGAAGCAACTTGAAAGATTTACTCGATATCATGCAAAGCCCTACCGGCAACGGTAATACAGAGTTTGATAGCATTCAAATTACTCTAGCCTCACCTGACGTCATCAAGTCATGGTCGCATGGCGAAGTAAAAAAACCTGAAACCATCAACTATCGCACGTTCAAACCTGAGCGTGATGGTCTTTTTTGTGCCAAAATCTTTGGCCCAGTAAAAGATTTTGAATGTCTATGTGGTAAATATAAGCGCCGTAAGTTCCAAGGCGTTATCTGCGAAAAATGTGGTGTTGAAGTCACCACTGCGAAAGTTCGTCGTGACCGCATGGGTCATATTGACCTAGCCAGTCCTGTGGCGCACATTTGGTTCCTAAAATCACTACCAAGCCGCATCGGTCTATTGCTAGACATGACATTGCGCGATATTGAGCGCGTCCTGTATTTTGAAAGCTACATCGTGACTGATCCTGGTCTGACTTCTTTAGAAAAGTATCAGTTGCTTGATGATGAAGATTATTACAAAGCACTTGAAGAGTTTGGCGACGAGTTCACTGCCAAGATGGGTGCGGAAGCTGTCCAAGACCTATTGAAAGATATCGATATGGATCTTGAGATTGATGAGCTGCGTGAAGCGATTCCACAAACAGGTTCTGAGACCAAGCTTAAGAAGATGTCTAAGCGTCTTAAATTATTAGAAGCATTCCGTGACTCTAATAACAAGCCTGAGTGGATGGTAATGAATATCTTGCCAGTACTACCACCAGATTTGCGCCCGTTAGTACCGCTAGAAGGTGGTCGTTTTGCGACGTCAGATCTAAACGATCTATATCGCCGTGTGATCAACCGTAACAACCGTCTTAAGCGTCTGCTTGAGCTGAGTGCACCTGATATCATCGTACGTAACGAAAAACGTATGTTGCAAGAGTCAGTGGATGCGTTGCTTGATAACGGTCGTCGCGGTCGTGCCATCACTGGTAGTAACAAGCGTCCATTGAAATCTTTGGCTGATATGATCAAAGGTAAGCAAGGTCGTTTCCGTCAGAACTTGCTTGGTAAGCGTGTCGATTACTCTGGTCGTTCGGTTATCGTTGTAGGCCCAACATTACGTTTACATCAGTGTGGTCTACCGAAGAAAATGGCTCTAGAATTATTCAAGCCATTTACTTATAACAAACTATTGTCTCATGGTTTAGCGACTACGATTAAAGCTGCCAAAAAGATGGTAGAGCGTGAAGAGCCACAAGTATGGGATATGCTGGCCATGGTTATCCGTGAGCATCCAGTACTTCTCAACCGTGCGCCAACACTTCACCGTTTGGGTTTACAGGCATTTGAGCCAGTATTGATCGAAGGTAAAGCAATCCAGTTGCATCCGCTTGTTTGTACTGCATTCAACGCCGATTTCGATGGTGACCAAATGGCCGTTCACGTGCCATTGACCCTAGAAGCACAGCTTGAATCGCGTGCCTTGATGATGTCTACTAACAACATCTTGTCACCTGCGAACGGTGATCCGATCATCGTACCCTCACAGGATGTTGTACTAGGTCTATATTACATCAGTCGCTCGTCTATCAATGCCAAAGGCGAAGGCATGATATTTTCGACCGTCAACGAAGCTTTGCGTGCAATTGGTTCAAACGATTTACATGTAAACGCGAAGATCAAAGTGCGTGTCACTGAAACGCAAATTGACGAAGACGGTAACGAGAGCAAAGAAACCAGTATCAAAGATACGGTTGCTGGTCGTCTACTTATCTGGAACATCATGCCTAAAGGTATGACGTTTGATGAGTGTAACCAAGAGATGACGAAGAAAAATATTTCTCGTTTGATCAACTCTTGCTACCGTAAAGTGGGCGTCAAAGAAAGCGTTATGTTTGCTGACCAATTGATGTATCTTGGTTTTGCTCAAGCAACGCTATCTGGTGTGTCTATCGGTATCGATGATATGGTCATTCCACCACTGAAAAAGCAAATCATCGAAGTGGCAGAAGGCGAAGTTCGCGAAATCGAAGATCAATTTGAGCAAGGCTTTGTGACCGCTGGTGAGCGCTATAATAAAGTCGTTGATATCTGGTCACGTACCAATGACAAAGTCGCTAAGGCGATGATGGATAATTTGGCCACAGATAAAGTTATCAACGCCCAAGGTGAAGAAGACGAGCAGAAATCATTCAACTCGATCTTTATCATGTCGGATTCTGGTGCTCGTGGTAGTGCGGCACAGATTCGTCAGTTGGCCGGTATGCGTGGTTTGATGGCGAAACCAGATGGCTCAATCATTGAGACACCAATTAAAGCGAACTTCCGTGAAGGTTTGACCGTACTACAGTACTTCATCTCAACTCACGGTGCACGTAAAGGTCTAGCGGATACAGCACTAAAAACAGCTAACTCAGGTTACCTAACTCGTCGCTTGGTCGATGTGGCGCAAGATTTGGTTGTGACCAGCGAAGACTGTGGTACCGAAGAAGGCTTGCTCATGAAGCCACATATCCAAGGTGGTGAAATCATTGAGAAGCTAGGCGAGCTAGTACTTGGTCGTGTAACTGCACGTGATGTGACGTATAACGATGATGCTGATAAAGTATTGGTTCCAGCTGGTACTTTGATTGATGAGTATTGGGTTAATGTCCTTGATAACAACGCAATCGATGATATCTGGGTACGTTCGGTGATTACTTGTGATATCGAACATGGTGTGTGTTCACAATGCTATGGTCGTGACCTTGCACGTGGTCACAAAGTGAATATCGGCGAGTCAGTTGGTGTTATGGCCGCTCAGTCTATCGGTGAGCCAGGTACTCAGTTGACCATGCGTACGTTCCACGTGGGCGGGGCCGCGAGTTCAGCATCTGTGGACAACAGCATCTCTGTACGTAATGCTGGTCAAGCGCACTTTGAAAACATGAAAACGGTACAGCATACTGATGGTCACTTAGTCATCGTATCGCGTTCAGCTGAAATCGCGTTGACTGATGAGCTTGGCCGTGAGCGTGAGCGCTATAAATTACCGTACGGTTCAAGCGTTCTTGTAAAAGACGAAGAGCAGGTTGAAAGCGGTCAAACCATCGCTAAATGGGATCCGCATACTCATCCAATTATCACAGAATTTGCTGGTACAGCACGTTTCAGTGATATCGTTGATGGTTCAACGGCGACCGTTAAGGTTGATGATGCCACTGGTATGAGCTCGTTTGAGATTCTAGCGACTCGTGACCGTTCAAGTTCAGCAAAAGACCTACGTCCTGCCATTATCTTGAACACTGACGAAGGCAAAGAAGTGGTTTACTTCTTACCAGCTGAAACGATCATTCGCGTGAGCGATGGTGAAAAAGTAGCAGCAGGTTCGATTCTAGGCCGTGTTCCACAAGCCTCTTCTGGTACAAAAGATATTACCGGTGGTCTACCACGTGTTGCTGATCTATTTGAAGCACGTCGTCCAAAAGATCACGCCATCATGGCAGAAATGACAGGTGTCGTAAGCTTTGGTAAAGAGACCAAAGGTAAGAACCGCTTCATTATTACCAATGAAGATGGCGAAGTACATGAAGAGCTGATTCCAAAATGGCGTCAAATCAACGTCTTTGAAAACGAGACGGTAGCACGTGGTGAGATTATTGCAGATGGTCCACAAAACCCGCATGATATCTTGCGTTTGAAAGGCCAGACGGCACTTGCTGATTATATCGTCAACGAAGTACAGGACGTCTATCGCTTGCAGGGTGTAAAAATCAACGATAAGCACATCGAAGTTATTATTCGTCAGATGCTGCGTAAAGTTGAAGTCACTGACGGCGGCGATTCAAGCCACTTCAAAGGTGATCAGGTCGAGTATGCAGATATCAAAGCGTTGAATGCGAAACTAGAAGCGGAAGACAAATTCCCAGTACAGTTTGAACGTCAATTATTAGGTATCACTAAGGCAAGTCTTGCAACGGAAAGCTTTATCTCAGCGGCGTCTTTCCAAGAAACAACCCGTGTACTAACGGCGGCGGCTGTGACTGGTAAAGTGGATGAGCTACGTGGTCTGAAAGAAAACGTGGTGGTTGGTCGCTTGATTCCTGCAGGTACGGGTCTTGCTTATCACAAGGCACGCAAAGAGACAGCGGATCAGAAGCTACAAGACAGTGATCTAAATGCAGCGTTTGATATGACTGCAAGCGCTGACAGCAAAGACTTTGCAAGCTTTGATGAGGCCTTTGCTCAAGAGCTAAATCAAAATAATTAATCGTATTAAGTATTTTGTTTCATTCCCAATTTAAGAAAAAGCCAGCCTAAGTCGCTGGCTTTTTTGTGTGTATAAAAACTGAGAAAGGCATGGTGCTATTATCTAAAAAAATAGTACACTGGAAAATAAGCCTCAATTTACTATCTATAGAAGGATAAGTCGCACATGGCAGGTAAAACTCGCGTTGCCAAATATCAAGCAGATCGTACCAATCAAAAACTGTATTTCTGCCGTCTCTCTTGTCAAGCAGCAGGCAGCACCAATGATAAGCAGCTATATCAAGCTCATTGTGAAACGGCTATTTTTCATTTGTATGGTGCGCTGCTGGCATTCACTCAAGAACTGGGTCATTTTTATAGCTTAAATATGACCGCACCAACTTTGTCAGATATTGAGCAAGCACTAAGCGAGCGCACGCAGGTATCTCCTGAGATTCAGCGTTTGCAGCAATTGCAGCAGCAAGGCTTTATTGCAAATATAGAGCGCGCTTATGAGCGTTGTCTCTATGCGGTACCACCAGATACGGTTGTGGATGAAAAACCAAGTAGCGATTTATCTGCGCCCGACCTTATTGTGAATGTCGTTACTTTGTCAAATCAATGGTTACCTGATGAGGCAACGATAAGAGAATGGCGTAATCAGCTTTTAGAACTGATCGAGCAACTACGTGCAGGGATGGTTGAGTTTTAGCAGGATGAGTCTATTCGAAATATAATATCTACAAAAAAAGGCTTATTCAGTGATGACTGAATAAGCCTTTTTTTTATATCGGTAGCTAGAGATACCAGTAGATTACTCTGGCATCGGGGGCATACGCTGGACCGGCGTGACCGATAAAGGGTTTTGCGGCACGCTATCGTTACTACGGCTATTGTTTGCTTGAGCTACTGCTGAGTTGTTAGTATCTGCAGTGGGCTCGGCGACTGTCGGTTTGCGCTGCTGAATTTGAGTCTTGACCGGTTTTGCTGGTGCGCTATTATCAGAGATGTCGTCATCATCAGTTATAATACCATCATCGGTCATTTCTATAATTTGCTGTTGCTGCTTTTTAGATTTTGAGCGGTTATTGATAGACACCCATTGGTTTGGCGTGTCTTTGAGCTGAGTTTTCATAAAGTCCATCCAGATGGGCAGGGCAGCCACACCACCATACTCTCGGCGACCCATAGATGTTGGCTGATCAAACCCCATCCATACAACCGTTGCATTGGTAGGATGAAACCCTGCAAACCAAGCGTCTTTGGCTTCGTTGGTTGTACCGGTTTTGCCGCCAATATCATCACGGCCTAAGGCTTTTGCTCGTACTGCAGTACCACGTTGCACCACATCACGTAAAATATCTGCCATTTCAAATGCTACTCTAGGCTTTAATATTCTTGGTGCTTGTTTGGCTGCTATGTATTGTACGACAGGTGCTTTTAGGCGATCTGATTGTGGACCAGCGTCGTAGACGGTAAGGTCGATTGCTTCATCCGTTACTTCTACATTTTCACTATTTTCTAGCTCTGTGCTCTCGGTAGCCAATTCTTCAGTAGTACTGTTTTTATCTTCTAATGACTTGTTATATTCTTCTATCAGGTTTTTATTAACCGCTTCAAGTTGCTCATTAAAGCATAAGGCGCAAGCCTGAAGTGGATTGGCCTGAAATAATAACTCATTTTTATAGTTATAAATTTGCTCAATAAAGTAAGGTTGTACGCGGTGACCACCATTTGCAAAGGTTGAATACGCCGTTACCATTTGCAATGGGGTTGCTTGTCCTGCCCCTAGAGCCAACGATAAAGTTGTTGGTAGTTTTTCTTTGTCTAGGCCGAACTCATCTAAGAGGTTGCGCGCATCAGAGATACCAATGGCTTGTAGGAGACGGATAGAAACCAAGTTGCGAGATAAATACAAACCACGACGTAGCGTGATATCCCCTAAGAAGCGTTCATCAGAGTTTTTAGGTTTCCAGTCGCCTACTTGAATAGGGCGATCTGAAACAATACTGTCTGGGCGGTAGCCTTTTTCCAAAGCGGCGGTATAGACTAATGGTTTGATGGTTGAGCCAGGTTGGCGCCATCCTTGTAAGGCTCGGTTGAACTTACTGTGTTTGAAATCAAAACCGCCTACTAATGCATTAACCGCGCCGGTTTCTGGATTTAATGAAACCAGACTACCTTGTATTTTGGGTATCTGCCCTAGTTGCCAATTACCATTTGCGGTAGGTATCACGCGGACAATATCGTTTTTGCTCACTATTTGGCTAGCATTATTAGGGTAGTAACCGATACGATTGGCAGAGATGTATTTGCGTGCCCAGCTCATGCCAGACCAATTGACCGTTACACTTTCACCAGACTGTAATATCGCTTCAAAACTACGAGAGTTGACTTTGGTAACTTTGGCAGGAGACATATTGCTATAGCGCTGAAAGTTTTCGAGAGGCTCGTCATTTGCCTCTGCGCCGCGCCAACCATGACGATGCTCGTAAGCAATCAACCCAGTTAATATGGCAGCCTCTGCCGCCGTTTGTGCCTTACTATCGACCGTGAGACGAACGCGCCAACCACTGTGCATGACTTGCTCACCATAGCGTTCAACTAAGGTCGCACGTGTCATTTCTGCCAAATAGGGCATATTAACGTCGAGTTTTTCTTGATATAGCTTAATGCCAACGGGGGAGTTAACGGCCTCATCATGCTGAGCTTTGGTGATATAACCCAACTCATACATACGGCCAATAATCCAGTTACGCCGAGTCAACGCGCGGCTAGGATTGGCAACAGGATTATATTTAGAAGGGGCTTTTGGTAAACCGGCAAGCATTGCCATTTCAGCAATAGTAAGATTATCTAGTGATTTACTATAGTATTTTTTGGCAGCGGCGCGGATACCATAAGCGCCTTCGCCCAAATAAATCTTATTGACATATAAAGTCAAAATATCGTTTTTACTCAGCTCGTCTTCGATTTTACGTGCTAAAAATAATTCCGTCAGTTTGCGGTTTAGAGTACGCTCAGGACTTAAAAAATAATTTTTGGCGACCTGCATCGTAATAGTTGAGCCACCAGTCTGACTGTCATCATCAGTCACCACTTCAGTGACCGCGCGTCCAAGACCTTTGATACTGATGCCACTATGCTGAAAGAAAGAAGCATCTTCTGCCGCTAAAAAAGCGTGAGTCAAATCTTCAGGAATTTCATCAAATGTGACTGGTAACGATAAACGATTGCCGTATTGGCCGATTAATTTGTCATCGCTACTATAAATCTGCAATGGCATTTCTAAATTGGCAGTTTTTATCTCTTGAATACTGGGCAAAGTTGGCGATAAATACATCGCCATCCCATAAAAACCAATAGGTACAGCAAGCGCTAAGATAACTGCCAATGCTAGGCAAGCGACAAAAAGTCCCACCAAGAAATGAATGAGACGAGCGGTAGCATTTTTTTTGGCCATAATAAGACTTATTCATTAGAATTTGTAGCGGATAAGGTATTATACCTTGAACAAAATCAACAGGTCATAATAAATGTGTAAGTAGGCCTTAATATATTTTTAAACGCTTGAATCTATCAATTAAGTAAAGTATTGTATTCAATTATTACAAATAACTATCAGATTGTACACTTAATATAAGGTATAGAGTTTGTGAGGCTATTTACTTCAAAAAGTCGACATTTGATTGGTGTGGATATTTGTGCCACTTCAGTAAAAATAGTGGACATACAGCGTCAACAAGGCATGTTCCACCTAAAATCTTACGGTATTGAGAGACTACCGGAAGGTGTAGTCGTCGACAAACTCCTAGTTGATACAGAGGCGGTTGGCAACATTATAGCGAGTCTAGCAAGACGTTGCCAAGTTGCGGGCAGTAATGCTGCAACCGCCGTATCAGGATCTGCCGTCATCACCAAAATTATTGATATGGATATGATGCTAAGCGATGTTGAGCGTGAAGCACAAATACGTTTGGATGCTGATCAATATGTGCCTTATCCATTAGAAGATGTCAATTTAGATTTTGAGGTGCTAGGTCCATCTTTAGTGAGTGAGGATATGGTACAAGTACTGCTTGCGGCCTCTCGCTCAGAAAACGTTGATCAGCGTGTTGATGCGTTGGCCTTTGGTGGTATGCAAACCAAGGTTATGGATATCGAGTCACATGCAATAGAGCGCGCTTTTGGACTGATGGCAGACAATCTGCCAAATATGCCAGAACTGGTCGCTTTGGTTGATATCGGCCATAATCAAACCACTTTATATATCGCAAAGAATGGTGAGTTTATTTATAGTCGCGAGCAATTGTTTGGCGGTGTTCAGTTAACAGAAGCGATTCAAAACCGGTATGGGTTGTCAGCTGAAGAGGCAACGCTGAGCAAACGTGAGCGCACATTGCCTGATGACTACTATCCTGAAGTTTTGACCCCTTTTATAGAAAATACCATTCAGCAAATCACTCGTTCCTTACAATTTTACTTCTCCTCAAGTCAGTATAGTAGTATTGACCACGTGGTACTTGCGGGTGGTAGTAGCTCCATTGCAGGTCTTGCTGGGATGGCACAACAAAAACTCGGTGTAAGCGTTAGTGTTGCCAATCCGTTTACCAATATGACCATTGCGCCTAATATCGATAATGAGCAATTGACCATTGACGCGCCAGGATTAATGGCTGCATGCGGTCTTGCGTTAAGGAGCTTTGACTAATGGCTCGTATTAACCTTTTACCTTGGCGACAAGAGGAGCGCGAGCGTCGTAACAAAGAGTTTATGACTCTGATCGTTGCGGTGACTTTGCTCACCTTATTGGCGGCCTTTGCTTCATGGAGCTATTTTAACAATGAGCTTGATGAACAGCTTGATGCTAATGCTTTGATTGAACAAGAAAATGCACGCTTAGACACCGCATTGACTGAGATTGACAGTTTAGAGCAGCGCCGTGAAGATATTATCTCACGTATGCAGGTCATTCAAGACTTGCAAGGTCGGCGTCCTGTACCAGTACGTTTGTGGGATGATCTGGCAAGAGCGATTCCACCAGCGCTTTATCTAACCAATCTCAAACGCGAAGGCGATGTATTAACATTGACTGGTCTGGCTGATAACCCAAACATTGTATCTAGCCTGATACGTAATTTGGACAGCAGTAAATGGATGGGTAACTCAGCAGTTAGCAATATTCAACAGAACATTAGCGCTTATGAAGCGGCCCCTGTACTAAATAATACCGTCACTACGGCTGGTGAGACACCGCGTCCAGTCTATCCTGAAGACAGTTATGTACAGTTCGTAGTGACGACTAAAGTACAATCAGAAACGCCTGTCCCTGCGGAAGATGGTGTGGGAGGGGAGTTATGAAACTTGTCCGTAAAAAAAGCCTGATCAAGACCAAAAAAATTGCTTCAAAACCAAAGAAGCAGTTTGATCTTAATGAATTTCGTCGCAGTTTTGAGTCACTAGACTCTGAAAACTATGGCAGCTGGCCGTTACCAGTGAAGGTGACGGTGATCGGTCTTATTATTACCTTTATAGCGGCCCTATCATGGGCGCTACCGATTAGTAGTAAAATCGATGAGATCAATGCTGCTGAAAGTCAGCAACAGACCTTGCTTGAAAGCTATCGTGAAAAAGAATCGCGCGCGCGTCACCTACAAGCCTATCAAGCACAGGTCGTTCAGATGGAAACGGAGTTTAATACCTTATTAGACCAGTTGCCAAAAGACACGCGTGTGTCAGAGCTGGTAGAAGGTATCAATATGACAGGTGTCGGTAGTAATATTCGTTTTCAAGACATCTCTGTCGAACCTGAGATTGAAAATGAATTTTTCATTGAGCAACCGATTCGCATTGCTGCTTTAGGTGAATATCATCAGTTTGGTAGTTTTATTAGTGGCCTTGCAGCACTGCCTCGTATCATCACCATGCACGATTTTGAGGTGAGTAACCCACAACCGAGCTTAGATGTTTTACCTGAGCTTAATCTAGTCTTGCAAACCAAAACCTATCGTTCAAAAGAAGCGACTCCTGAAGATGAAACGGCTCCTGCAGGTGATGCCGCCGCTACTGATGCAAATGCAGGAGGTAACTAATGAGTATGCAAAAACTACCCATGCTGTTGACTTTAAGTATCTCAGTGCTAGCGATGACTGGCTGTACGGATCGTATCGGTATGGCAGAGCAAGCGATGACTGACATCCGTAACCAGCCAGCGCAGCCTATCGAACCACCACCCAAAGCTGAACTAGTAGAAGACTTCGTCTATAGTGCAAGCTCACAGCGCAGCCCGTTTTTACCACCGAGCTTGGTGAATGTAGAGGGTCCTACCACTTCTATTGATGGCGTGCGCCCAGATATTACACGTGTAAAAGAACCACTTGAACAATACGAGTTATCGCAACTGGTTTTTCGAGGCGTAGTAGTGTCGCCTGAAGGTCAGCGATACGCATTGGTACAACGTCCTGATGGTTCAGTTGCTAGTGTGAAGGTAGGTGATTATCTTGGATTGAATGACGGCCGTATTGTTGAAATCACGCCGACCCAGATCAATTTGATTGAAATTGTGCCAGACAGCCGCGCTGGGTTTATTGAAAAACCCCAGTCGCTGGTATCCCCTATAAGCTAAGTCGGCAGATTTTTTGAGGAATAAATAATGACAGTACGCAATAACAAGGTAATGATGATGAGCAACCGCGTTTCTTCTGCTTTTGCCATTTCAGCACTGGCAGTCAGCATGGTGGCAGTCAGTAGTAGCGCCCACGCTGCACAGCGCATCAATAATGTGTCTGTAGTGCAAACTGCACCAGCAGTGACACAAATGCGTTTGGGGTTCACAGGTTTACCAGTATTGCCTGCAGCCTACGAGCTTGATGATCCTAGCCGCTTGGTATTAGACTTTGAACAAGTACAAAACGGTCTTGCCAGTCGTTTCAACGAATACAATATCGGTATGGTCAATGATGTCACCACGTTGAGTAGCGACAGTACGACGCGTCTTATCGTTGGCCTCAAGCAATCAGGCAATTATACAACAGCGATTGAGGGTAACGAGCTACTACTGACCATTACAGATCCTGATCGTCCAGTGATTACTAGTGACCCTGTACAAGATGTCCTTAATAACTCTAGCGGCATCACCACCACTGCAGTCGTCACGCCAATCGTTGAGACCAGCACGGTTCCCGTTGCAGCTGTCAGTACAAATAATACCGTCGTGGTAGAAAACGAAGTACCAGCCGATACGATGGTAGTCAGAGTTAATCCACTGTTGAACCCGCAACTTGCTTCGGCACAAGTGAGTAAGCAATACAGCTATGATGGTCTCAGCGCGGTCAATTTTTCGGCAGGTAATGATGGTGGCGGTAACGTCAGCATGGTACTTGCCAACGAAGCCATTCCGGTAGATGTACAACGCCAAGGTAATAAGCTTGTCGTACGTTTAACAGGCAGTACGGTCCCAAGAAACTTGCTACGTCGATTAAATATTAATAGTGGTTTGGTGAGTAGCATCGATACTAAAAACCAAGGACAAAATGGTGTCATCACTATTAATATGTTTGATGATTACGAGTATCAAGCTTACCAATCGGGCAATCAGTTAAATATTAGTATTAGCAAGCCTGAGCTGCTACGTGAGCCGACACTTGAGGAGAGAGTATACAGCGGCGAGCCACTGTCTATGGAATTCCAAGACGTTGAAATTCGCAGTGTGTTAGATATTTTAGCGCAGTTTACCGAGATGAATATCGTTGCGAGTGATTCAGTCGCTGGTAACATCACCTTGCGTTTGATCAACGTGCCTTGGGATCAAGCACTCGATATTATCCTAAAAAGTAAAAATCTAGGCAAGCGCGAAAATGGTAATGTGATTTTGGTTGCGCCTTCTACTGAACTCGCTGAACAAGAAGCACGTGAGCTTGAAGCGCAGCAAGCTGTTCAATCTTATGCGCCATTACGTACTGAATATATTCGTTTAAGCTATGCAAAAGCACAAGATGTCCTGACTTTGATTTCTCAAGGAAGTGGTTCATCTGGTAGTAGCGGTATAGGGGGCACGAGCGGACTTACAAATCGTGGAAATGACAATAATACGTTGTTGTCGGATCGTGGTACGGTAACAATTGATGAGCGTACCAATACCTTGATTGTCAAAGATGTGGCAAATAGCATTGAAAATATTCGTACCTTAATTAGCAAGATTGACATCCCTGTGCGTCAGGTTATGATTGAAGCGCGTATCGTTAGTGCCACTGACAGCTTTAGTAAAGAGATTGGGGTTCGCTGGGGAATCTTATCAAATGGTGCAGCCAATAATCGTAGCTTGTTGGTTGGTGGTAGTGATCAAACTTTGTGGGACTTAAAAGATTTTGACGTAGAAACCACGACTGTCAATGGACAAACGGTTTCTTATCCTTCATATGACATCAGCCGTCCTGATAACTTAAACGTTGATTTAGGGGTGGATAATCCAGCCGGTAGTATCGCTTTTGGCCTATTAAGTTTATCTGATGTGATGCTTGATCTTGAACTATCAGCATTGCAAGCGGACAATCGCGGTGAAGTCATCTCAACCCCGAAAGTTTTGACGGCCGACAAGCAAACCGCAAAAGTTTCTTCTGGTACCCAGATTCCTTATCAGGAAGCCTCAGCGAGCGGCGCAACTACAACCAGTTTTAGAAAAGCGGCACTGAGTTTAGAGGCGACGCCAAATATTACCCCTGATGGCAAAATTGGTCTGCAGTTACTTATCACCAATGGTACACCATTATTTACCAATGGTATCGTTGCTATCAATGAAGATTCTATCTCAACCAATGTGATCGTTGAAGATGGTCAAACGGTGGTATTGGGTGGGGTCTTTAGAAACCGTACTAACAACAATGTGGACAAAGTGCCGTTTTTAGGCGATTTACCATACATTGGCCGTGCATTCCGTAAAGATGTGCGCAATAACAATAAGGAAGAGCTGTTGATATTTGTCACACCAAAATTGATCAATGATGGTACAGCGCGCTTGAATTAATCATAAATTTGTTTATTATTCACTAAAAAAGTAAACCTTAGTGCTTACTTTTTTTTGGGCATAAACTTAGCATCTTTAATATTGCGAGCTATATGCATGGATTAATGGACGATAAGCGCTAAATATTACTAACAATAATCACAGCGCATTACTAGCCAGAATATCAATGACGTTGTATGATAGCTAATTTAGCTGAGTGAGTATTATGGTGCAGGAATTGCCGTCGGTGTTTTTAGTGGGTCCGATGGGAGCGGGGAAGACGACGATCGGTAAGTTACTGGCCAAGCAGTTAGGTCGCACTTTTGTAGATAGTGATTGGTATATCGAATCGCAAACCGGTGCTGACATTGCTTGGATATTCGCCAAAGAAGGTGAAGCGGGTTTTCGTGAGCGTGAAACACGTGCCATTGATGAGCTGACTCAAGCCCCCCAAATTGTATTAGCAACTGGCGGTGGCGCAGTATTGGCTGCTGAAAACCGAGAGTTCTTAAGACAGCGTGGCATCGTGGTTTATCTCAATGCCCCAGTCGATGTACAAATGGCCCGCACTTCTAAAGACAAGTCACGGCCTCTTTTACAACAGCCTAATCCTAGAAAAATACTGCAAGATCTATATAGTATTCGCGATCCATTATATCGTCAGGTCGCGCATATTATTATGCCCACTGGTCACACTTATCCGCGTCATATGGTCAGCCAATTAATGCAGCAGCTGAACGCATTTTTTGATTGTACTGACACAACACCAAAAGACAATAAAGAGTAGACCGATATTATCTATTGATATGATAGGTAGGTATACTCAGCTACTTTTACCCAATTATAAATGCTTAAGGAGTGTCTCATGGCAACGTCACTGTTTCATGATAGCTTAACAGTTCGTACGCAAAGTCATGATTATCCAATCATTATTACTGAAGATGCGACGTCAAAAGACAGCAGTATGGCAAAGCAAGTCGCACCTTATATTAAGGGTTGCCAAGTATTGATTGTGACTAACGATACCGTGGCACCTCTATACTTGCAAGCTTTAGAAGACGAGCTAGCAGAGCAGTTTACGGTAAAAGTTTGCGTGTTACCAGATGGTGAGCAATATAAGAACCAGACAAGCATTGACCAAATATATGATGCACTAATGGCAGAGCATTTCAATCGTGATGTCACGCTTATCGCACTTGGTGGCGGCGTGGTGGGTGATATGACAGGTTTTGCTGCGGCAAGTTTTATGCGCGGGGTCAACTTTATCCAAATTCCAACGACCTTATTATCGCAAGTCGATTCTAGCGTTGGCGGCAAAACGGGCATCAATCATGCGCAAGGCAAAAATATGATTGGCGCATTCTGGCAGCCACAGATGGTGCTCGCTGATATGAGTACGCTCAAAACGTTGCCTGCACGTGAGCTGTCAGCAGGAGTCGCTGAAATTATCAAGTATGCGCTTATCATGGATGAAGCATTCCTGACATGGCTTGAAGAGAATTTAACTGCAATGATGGCGTTGGATCTGGCAGTACTTGGCGAAGCCGTGAAGCGCTGCTGTCAATACAAAGCAGATGTGGTCGCTCAAGATGAAAGAGAGTCAGGTGTGCGTGCCCTGTTGAACTTTGGGCATACGTTTGGTCATGTGATCGAGACCCATCAAGGTTACGGCAATTGGTTGCATGGTGAGGCGGTAGCGGCGGGCATGATGCAAGCAGCTAAACTCTCCCAAAAAATTGGTTGGTTGACCCTTGATGAGGTTGAACGCATTGAGCGTGTTTTGATGCTAGGTAACCTCCCAACCAAACCGCCTGCCATTGATGTACAAACTGCTCTGGACTTGATGGGACACGATAAAAAAGTGAAACACGGACAAATCCGGCTGATTTTGTTAAAATCAATAGGGAGT
Source organism: Psychrobacter pacificensis (assembly GCF_900101915.1). Classification (GTDB taxonomy): domain Bacteria; phylum Pseudomonadota; class Gammaproteobacteria; order Pseudomonadales; family Moraxellaceae; genus Psychrobacter; species Psychrobacter pacificensis. The sequence continues at coordinate 24,860 of NZ_FNAL01000021.1, forward strand.
GCAGTAGTGACCAATGACTTCGATAACGATCTGTTGCTCGAAGTATTGTCACAACACAGCGCATAATGTATCAAAATTTTAGTGAGTATTCGTACTAAAACTTGATATGTACAGCAGATTCATAGGCTGCACTCACTGCACTTCTATTTGAATGAGCATTGGTGTAATGCTCTTAAATATGTTTTTACCAAGGATATTCCTATGGCAGCATCAAAATCGAAGACGCGTACCGCTGGCCAATCATACAGTCGTCAAGCCCTGATCTGGCTGGTCGCGACGTTACTATTAGGTGTTGTGACAGCGTTAGTCTGGATGCTAAGCCAAACGCCAGCGATGGGTGCCAAAATTGAAAACGAACCAGTATCAGCACCGCAAATGTTGGCTGATGAGTTTGAGCAACCATTAAAAATCGAGTCGCTTCACGAGCTGGATACCGATGTACAGCCGATTAGTTTTGATACGACTGTCCGTGACTTGCGTAATTATCCTGACGAGTTTAAAGACAAGCGCTATCTACTTGCCAACAAGGGTAAGTGGACCGTGCAGGTGATGAATGTCGCTGAAAATGACGTGATTGTCAGCTATTTAGAAGGCCGTGAAGATCGTGATAAGTTCGCTTATTTCCGCTATCTTGATAGTGAAAATCAAGTCCGTTATATGCTGACTTACGGAATCATGAGTAGTCCACAGGAGGCCGTTGGGGCAGCAAAGCTCACAGATTTTAAACTGCCTGCCAATGTACGTGTACTACCGGAGGAGATCAATCGATACGTAAGTATTATCGATAACTACGAGCGTCCTGATCCAGTAAAAGACTTAAGTACGAAGCGCACGCGCGCTGTCAATCTAAAACCGACTAAGCGTGAAATACCAGTACGTCAGCAAGCGCAAGCAGTCAACAATACGGCTAATGAGCAAGAAGCCGCTAACACTAATACGAGTCGCGATAGTCAACGTTCCTCTAACGATAGCGCCCCAGTAGAAAGCATCCGTCAATCTGCAGATACCTCTGAAACATTATCTGTCACAGAAGAGCGCACAGTTGGTAATGAGCCACAATCAACTGATGAGGCATCAAGTCAAACGCAAAGTAATACCAATAACTCCAAGCAGGAAAATAAAAAGCCGTCAACAGCAGGTGCAGATAATAGCACCGCTAAAAAACCACCCGCTGTACCTGCGCCAAAACCGCCCAATACGAGCAACAATGGGGCAAATAGTAATGCAAATGCACCTAAAAATAATAATGCGCCTAAAAATAATAGTGACAGTATCAAGTCGTTAATAGAGGACAAAAGCAACTGATACGCATTTTTTGTTATTGAAAACCCACTAGCTAATTGGTTAGTGGGTTTTTTTATACTTCGTTTTTTTAATATATTAGTGGCTACTGTCGCTATTTTGGGGCAAAGTATTCAAGGTAGACAGATATCATCCATTGCCTCAGGTAACCCTAACATAGGCGCTTTATATTATATTTCTAATAGGTTTTTAATCGTCCTATAACCAATAGTAATGAGACCATATACAAATTATGGCTGATGAATCGATAGAAAAGACTAGATTTTTTGTGAATCATTAACTAATATAACTGTGGGCGACGTTCTGTATAGTTATCGTAAAAAACTATTGTTAAACAAGCATTTAGTGATAGATCTATCATTTATAGAGTTTATTACTGAAATTTGTTGTCTCAAGCGCGGCTACTTACAACCGACATCAAGATCATTGTAAGTGACGCAACCTCTCTTATTGTCACTCTTTTTAGAGTGAATAAGGCGCTTGAATACAGAGCGTCAGATATTCAAGACGAACCACATGCACGATTATTAAATGGTTGGATGTCCAGCTCTCATTGCTAGATATAACGACATAACACACGATGCTTAAACGAACGACATAACGTATTACTGATTGGGCAATTGGCATTTAGGGGTATAAATTACTCTGTTTCAAAGGGCTGCCATTCACTGTCTTTAATATACGACGCATATGTCACGACATTAGCTAATGACCAAGAGGGTCAAAGGGTTACTTGCTTTTAGAGCATGATGTTGATTGAGCCTCGCACCATTTACTAATTCAACTATCCGAATATCCACTATCAGCCCGTTCTGCTTACGGGTACCAGCTTATGCTCCGCATTGGAGATGTAAGTTGCCCGTCTACTTAAAAGGACAAGCTATGTCAATGATTTCCTCGCAAACACACCTGGCCACGCCAGATGATTTTTCTGATAATTGCGGTTTTGGTCTAATTGCTCATATTAAGGGTGAAGCCAGCCATAATTTGGTAAAAACCGCCATTCATAGTTTAAGTTGCATGACACATCGTGGTGGTGTGGCGGCAGATGGTAGAACTGGTGATGGTTGCGGTCTACTATTAGCGACGCCTACCGACTTCTTTAAACAGATCGCTGATGAGCAGCAATTCGCAATCACAGACAACTTTGCTGTTGGTATGGTGTTCGTCAATTTGGATGATGATAAAGCCAAGTATAGCCAGCAAGTATTGAGCGATGAGATTACCGCCCAAGGATTAGAAGTCGCTGGCTGGCGTGATGTGCCACTTGATTTAAGTATTGTGGGTGAGATCGGCCGTGAGACATTACCAGGTTTTAAGCAGGTATTTGTCAATGCGCCAGATGACTTGGCTGCTGAAGATTTCAACCGTAAACTGTTTGTTGCACGCAAAAAAGCAGAGCAGCGCCTGACAGATGACGAGCTGTTTTATGTATGTTCATTAAGCTGCCAGACCATTATTTATAAAGGTTTGGTCATGCCATCAGACCTGCCAGCATTTTTCTTGGATCTTCAAGACGAGCGCTTGGCGTCACATATCGTGGTTTTCCATCAGCGTTTCTCCACCAATACTTTGCCGCGTTGGCCATTGGCACAGCCGTTCCGTTATCTGGCTCATAATGGTGAATTGAATACCATTACAGGTAACCGCAACTGGTCTAAAGCACGCACGCCAAAGCTCAAATCAGACAAACTGCCGAACTTGAATGAATTGACGCCGCTTGTAAACAGTACAGGTTCTGATTCATCAAGCCTAGATAACATGCTTGAAGTGCTAATGTCTGGTGGTATGAATTTGTTCCATGCGATGTCGATTTTGGTGCCACCAGCGTGGCAGAACGTCGATAGCATGGATATGGATTTGCGAGCGTTTTATGAGTTTTATTCGCAGCATATGGAAGCGTGGGATGGTCCTGCAGGGCTTGTGATCCAAGATGGACGCTATGCCGTCTGTATGCTCGATAGAAACGGTCTGCGTCCGTCACGTTGGGTGACCACCAAGAACGGTTATATCACCGTCGCATCAGAGGTTGGTGTTTGGGACTACTCACCACAAGATGTGTTGGCAAAAGGTCGTGTCGGCCCAGGTCAAATGCTGGTTATTGATACGTTGACAGGTCAAGTGATGGATACGACTGCTGTTGCAACGTTGCTGAAAAATGCGCATCCGTATCGAAAGTGGCTGCGTGAAGAAGCGACACGTGTCCGTGATGATGAGCGCTTAGAAGAAACCTTAGCAGCGCAAGCGTGCCGTGGCGACAAGCTAAAAGCTTTACAAAAGATGTATCACATCACCAATGAAGAGCGTACAGAGATCATCCGTCCTAATGCTGAAAACGGCCAAGAGCCAGTAGGTTCGATGGGTGATGACACGCCAATGGCAGTACTATCGCAGCAAATCCGCCATGTCGGTGATTTTTTCCGTCAGCAATTTGCACAGGTGACCAACCCGCCAATTGATCCATTACGTGAATCAATCGTGATGTCACTACAAACTTGCCTAGGTGCTGAGACTAATGTGTTTGCGCCATCAGCAAGAGATGCTCACCGTATTATTTTGTCATCACCAGTCTTGTCAGCCAGCAAGATGCAGCAGCTTGAAACCTTGGATGATCCAGCATTCAAGATGGCTCGTATCGATCTGAACTATGACCGTACTTTAGAGTTATCTGATGCTATCGTTGCTATTTGCGAAGAAGTGGCAGATAAAATCCGTTCGGGCAATACCTTGATCGTACTGTCTGATAAAGAGATCGATGCAGAAAAAGTACCTGCCAATGCCATCATGGTCACAGGAGCCGTACATCATTATCTGATTGCAGAAGGTATCCGTACCGATGCTAACTTGGTGATTGAGACAGGTCTTGCACGCGATTCGCATCAAGTCGCGGTATTGATCGGGTTTGGTGCAACTTGTGTGTATCCATATCTGGCATATGATGTCATCGATGACTTGGTGGCGACTGGTGAGTTGCTTGGTGATCCGATTCAAGCTCGCGTTAATTTCCGCAAAGGCTTGGATAAAGGTTTGCTAAAAATCTTATCAAAAATGGGTATCTCTACCATTGTGTCGTATCGCGGTGCGCAGCTGTTTGAAGCAGTTGGTCTGTCTGAAGAGGTCGTGAGCCTATGTTTTAAAGGCGTACAAAGCCGTATCAAAGGCGCTACCTTTGCAGATCTTGCCGCTGACCAAGCGCAACTGGCTGCCAACGCATTTAAGCGTCGTGCGCCACTAGATCAGGGCGGTTTGCTCAAATTTGTCTTCAATAAAGAGTACCATGCCTTTAACCCTGACGTGATCAACAGCCTGCATACGGCAGTACGTACGGGCGATTATGAGAATTATCAGAATTATGCCAATCTAGTCAATAGCCGCCCAGTGGCGACCTTACGTGACTTGTTGCAATTAAAGACTGACAACAGTATCGATGTCGATGATGTTGAGGATATCTCTGAGATTTTGACGCGTTTTGACTCAGCAGGCATGTCACTAGGTGCGCTGTCTCCTGAGGCGCATGAGTCAATTGCGATGGCGATGAATACTATCGGTGGACGTTCAAACTCTGGTGAGGGCGGTGAAGATCCTGCGCGTTATGGCACGTTGCGTAACTCAAAGATCAAGCAAGTGGCCTCTGGTCGTTTCGGCGTGACACCTGCATATCTGCGCTCAGCAGAAGTCATGCAGATTAAGGTCGCTCAAGGCGCAAAACCGGGCGAGGGTGGTCAGCTACCTGGTGGTAAAGTGAATGCGCTGATTGCGCGCTTGCGTTATTCGGTGCCAGGCGTGACCTTGATTTCACCGCCGCCGCATCACGATATTTACTCTATCGAAGATTTGGCGCAGCTGATTTTTGATTTGAAGCAAGTCAATCCAGATGCATTGGTATCGGTTAAATTGGTGTCGCGTCCGGGTGTTGGTACGATCGCGACAGGCGTTGCAAAAGCCTATGCCGATTTGATTACGATCTCAGGTTATGATGGTGGTACAGCAGCATCTCCGCTATCGTCTATCCATCATGCAGGCTCGCCATGGGAGCTAGGTCTGGCTGAAACCCATCAGTCTCTACGAGTGAATGGATTACGTGATAAGGTACGTGTTCAGACCGATGGTGGTTTAAAAACAGGATTGGATGTCGTCAAGGCTGCCATTCTTGGTGCAGAGAGCTTTGGCTTTGGTACTACGCCGATGATTGCGGTTGGTTGTAAGTACCTTCGTATCTGTCATTTAAATAATTGTCCAACAGGGGTTGCTACCCAAAAAGCCAAGCTACGCGATGAGCATTTCATTGGTGAAGCAGAAATGCTGATTAATTTCTTTAAATTTGTGGCGACTGAAACACGTGAATGGTTAGCAGCGCTAGGTGTTCGTAGTATGGAAGAGCTGGTCGGTCGTACTGACTTGCTAGATATCTTAGAAGGTAATACGGACAAGCAGCGTCATCTTGATTTAACGCCATTGCTATTTAGTCACCCAGCCAGTGTGGGCAAAGCCCAAACGTGTCAGGTGGAGCGTAACGAGCCGTTTGATAAAGGCTTGCTCGCTGAGCAGATGATTCGCGATATGCTCGTCAATATTCGCCAAGGCTCAGGCGGCGATTATAGCTATTTCGTTGGCAACTGTGACCGCTCTATTGGTGCTCGTATCTCTGGTGAGATTGCGCAAGTATGGGGCAACCTTGGCATGAGCGATATGCCGATCAAGCTTCGTCTGACGGGGACCGCAGGGCAGAGCTTGGGTGTGTGGAACGCTGGCGGCCTAAATATTGAGCTTGAAGGCGATGCCAATGACTATGTGGGTAAAGGCATGGCTGGCGGTGAGATTGTCATTTATCCACCTAAAGACTCAAACTTTACGGCACAAGAAACCGCCATCATCGGTAATACTTGTCTATATGGTGCAACGGGCGGTAAGTTATATGCTGCTGGGACCGCAGGTGAGCGTTTTGGCGTTCGTAACTCTGGTGCGCATGCAGTCATCGAGGGTACAGGTGACCATTGCTGTGAATATATGACTGGCGGTATCGTCACGATTCTTGGACGTACTGGGCTCAACTTCGGCGCTGGTATGACGGGTGGTTTTGCTTATGTACTCGACATGGAAGGTGACTTCTTTGATCGTTGCAATCATGAACTGATCGATCTCAACCGTATCTCAAGCGAGCAAACAGAAGAGCATCGCATTCACTTACAACAAGTGATTGAAGCTCATGTAGATAAAACAGGCAGTGCGTGGGGTCAGACGATATTGGACGACTTTGAGCACTATGTTCGTAAATTCTATTTGGTGAAGCCAAAAGCGGCGAACATTGCAAGTCTTCTTAAAACTACCATGGCCGACCCACAATAGCCGATTTGTCATTGTCGGTCGTGTCAATCGATTGTCTTAAGAGATCGTATTGAGGAATCGACAATGACTTTAATTAGGGTAGCCAGCGTTCCGTTTTTAGAGACGTTTTAACTCACAGGTTTTCAGCAGGTACGTGACAGCAGTGATATATGTCTTAGATTTTAGACAAACAACACATCGCATGACTGTCGCCACCCACTGCAAAAGAGCCTTATATAAAAGAGATAGCACCATGGCAAAACGCTTAGAAAATAACTTCCAGTTTTTAGATGTACCGAGATTTGATCCAACCAAAAAAGACATTGCAACGCGCTCAACAGAGTTTGTTGAGATTTATAAACCTTTTGAAAACGAAGCTGTTGCTCAGCAAGCGCATCGTTGTCTTGAGTGTGGTAACCCGTACTGCGAGTGGAAATGCCCAGTACACAACTATATTCCTAACTGGCTAAAGTTGGCGACAGAAGGACAGATATTCCAAGCGGCTGAATTATGCCACCGCACCAATACCTTGCCTGAAGTATGCGGACGAGTTTGCCCGCAAGACCGTTTGTGTGAAGGCGCTTGTACATTGAACGATGGCTTTGGGGCAGTGACCATTGGTAATGTCGAGAAATATATCAACGATACCGCGTTTGCACTTGGCTGGCGCCCAGATATGTCTGAAGTCGTTTGGACAGACAAAAAAGTTGCTATCATTGGCGCAGGACCAGCAGGTCTTGGTTGCGCAGATATCTTGGTCAGAAATGGTGTCAAGCCTGTCGTCTTTGACAAACGTCCTGAAATTGGTGGCTTATTAACTTTTGGTATTCCTGAGTTCAAAATGGAAAAAGACGTCATGCGTAACCGCCGTGTCATCTTTGAAGACATGGGTATGGAGTTTCGCTTAGAGACAGAGATCGGTACAGACGTCACCATTGATGAGCTATTGGCTGAGTATGACGCGGTCTTTATGGGTATGGGTACATACACCTATATGCGTGGCGGCTTCGCTGGTGAAGAGTTGACAGGCGTCTATGATGCGCTAGATTACCTGATTGCCAACGTCAACCGTTGTAATGACTGGGAAAAAGATGCCGAAGAGTACATCGACCTTAAAGGCAAAAGAGTTGTCGTACTAGGAGGTGGTGACACAGCGATGGACTGTAACCGTACCAGTATTCGTCAAGGTGCTGAAAAAGTCGTCTGTGCTTATCGCCGTGATGAAGAAAATATGCCTGGCTCACGCCGCGAAGTAGTCAATGCTCGTGAGGAAGGGGTTGAGTTTTTATTCAACCGCCAGCCTACTGAAATCATTGGCTTAAACGGCAAGGTCAATGGGGTAAAAGTCGTCACGACGCACTTGGGTGCGCCAGATAACCGCGGACGTCAGCGTCCTGAGCCGATTCCTAATTCTGAAGAGATTATCCCATGTGATGCCGTGATTATGGCGTTTGGCTTTAGACCAAGTCCTGCTGATTGGTTCGAGTCGCAGCAAGTGGCAATGGACAGCTCTGGTCGAGTGTTGGCTGCAGAAAAACAAACCTTTAAATTCCAAACGCAGAATCCCAAAATTTTTGCAGGTGGTGATATGGTACGTGGCTCTGATTTGGTCGTGACGGCTATTTGGGAAGGCCGCGAAGCAGCAGAAGGTATACTAGACTTTTTAGAAGTATAATTACCTCGATTTAGATTCCACGATTTATTAGTGGTTTGTGATGTAAACGTCTTTTGTCTTTTATCAGACAAAAGGCGTTTTTTTTGAGTGATGCTTGGTAAATCGAGGCTCGACTGCTAGCATGTTTTTGCGTACCCTATATGCTTTATCGTTTACCTCATTTATCCACTAAAACTCGTTTATTCACTAAAAAGAGTAGCCTTGCGTGAAATCAACCCTTTACCAGCTTATTACTGCTCCATTTACTGAGCCTTATGTTCGCTATCAACATGCCGACGTCTTGCACGCCATTCGCTTAGGAACGGCTGTCATACTGGCGCTACTGGCCAATAAACTCACCAACCTGCCGCATGGTGAGTGGACCACCATTACGGTTTTTATTATCTTGGGATTATTGCAGTATCAAGGCGCTATTTATACCAAAGCCAAAGAGCGTGTCTTGGGTACTCTATTAGGCATAGGTACAGCCCTTGGGGTGCTGTGGTTCATTCAAAATGCAGGTGCATGGCTATGGATCGATTATGTACTTATCGGTATATTAAGCGGCATCATTGGTTATCTGGCCGTTCGTAAGCTTGGCTACACAGGGCTGCTAACGGGTATCACTATGTTGATGATTGTCTCTGACTTGGGTCACAACAGCATCGGTCAAGATGGCATCTACCGCGCGCTAAATATCTTACTGGGTACAGGTGTTTCGGTAGCAGTGACGCTGATTTTACCGCTCAAATCAACGTTGATGTGGCGGTTTTTATTGAGTAGTAATCTTGACGCTTGTAGCAGTCTCTATGCTGGCGTGGGTCATCATATTGATGCAGCGGATGGGGTAATGGACAATGCTACTCAAAAATCAAACCCAATCGCCTTTCCTATTAAAGAAGTACCCGTTGATAGGAAGTTGGTAACAGCGCTACAGCAGATCAACAAACGCCTGCTGGCTGTGCGTCCACATATCGCTGCGACAGCAAGTGAGTCAGGAATCGAAAAAGAGACGCTAGAGACCATTCAGCGTACCCATCGTAATATTATCGGAACGATTGATTTATTATTAAGTGCTGCTCCGCGTTTGGCGAATATCGAAATTGATGAAGAAAACCATGTGTTACTGATGCATTATCAGCACGAATTGACGCAAGCCATGCAGCATATGGCGGCGGTACTCCGAAGTCCAAGCGATGAAGTGTTTCGCCCGATTACTCGTATTGCTGTGTCAGAATATCCAAGTGTGCAGCACTTAGCATTTGAGTGGCAGGGGTATTTTTGGTTAACACAGACGTTGCAAACCCAGTTGCAGCAATTGAGTGATCTGTTACAAACCTCTAAGCCACACTGGTTTGCTGCATCTGGGCTGGGTTATCAGCGCCGTGAGCAGCGCCGGATGAAAGAGCAGGGCGGCGAGACAGATTTGCATTTATAACGCACAAAAAAACGCTGACCATTTAGGATCAGCGTTTTTTCTTAAAGATTTACTTTATTTTAAAGGTATTAAACCATGGCTATTAGCGCCCCGTTTTTAGCTTATCCCAGTATTGTTGATACACTTGTAGTGCTTCATCGCCCACATCTTCTTGGAATTCCGCTTTGGCTAACACGTCTTTAGATGGGTAAATCGTTGGATTGTTGCGAACGCTTTCATCCATCAGCTCTCGTGCTGCCTGGTTTGGTGAGGCATAACCAATTTCTTCACTCACGATTTTGGCGTTTTCAGGACGCAATAAGTAATCAATAAATTTATGTGCTGCATCAACCTGTTTGGCATTTTTTGGAATGACAAAGTTGTCCATCCACAAGATAGCGCCTTCAGTTGGGTATTTATAAGCCAGGCTCGTTAGACCTTCGTCATTCGCCATGACTGCTTCGCCATTCCACGTCATGCCAAGAGACGTCTCACCTTCGATGTACGGCATACGTGTCGCATCAGAGTTAAACGTTTTGACGTTTGGCATTAACGTTGTAAGCTTGTCGTAAGCCGCTTTGATTTCATCAGGATTGCTACTGTTGCCCGAGTAGCCTAGCGTCAGTAACGCCATACCGAACACTTCACGCACATCGTTGGTAAGCATCACCTGACCTTTGTACTTAGGATCCCATAGGTCGTTCCAGCTATTCACAGTTGCAGGATCGACACTATCGCCATTGATCGCAAGACCGGTGCTACCCCACATGTACGGTATAGAGTATTTATTGTCAGGATCGACTTTGGTGTTGGTAAATGACGTATCGAGGTTTTTAAAGTTACTTAATTTAGACTTATCTAACTCTTGCAGTAACCCTTCTTTGGCCATTTTTTCGACATAATAAGTCGATGGAATGGCCAAATCATACTGGCTAGAATCATCAAGCAATTTGAGTTTGGCGTACATGGCTTCGTTGGAATCAAACGTTGTGTAATTGACCGTGATACCAGTTTCTTCCTCAAAACCATCCAAAATCTCTTGTGGCATGTACTCTGACCAGTTATACAGATTAAGCGTCTCATTGCTCGCAGCAGCGCTAGCATCTGCCGCATTGTCAGAATTGCTACAGCTGGATAATGCCAAGCCAACAGTGGCTGCTAGTAATGCTTTTGGCAGCATACGTCCAAAGCGTGCCGGGCTGCTTGAATGGAACGATGATAAATGGGTCAAAATACCTCTCCTAAATAAAGACAATTCAAATCAAAGATGCGGATAAAAATGATAAGGCAATTAATGCCTAATGTCGCTAATAACACTATTATGGTTATCACTTTGCACAATTTAAAGGGCTATTACTAAGACAATATGTCGTAATGCGCATACATAGCGCTCATGAGACAAATCAAATTTGTCATAACAGCTGATTTGAACACAGATGATAATCAGTCGAATTTCTAAAAAACTGCTCACAAGGTGCTGGGCAATGAGGTGATATAACCATGCTACTATAAACGTAGGCTCAAGCGCAAAATCGCAAAAAGCACTTGGCTCTCAATGAACCATACCACAATAATAAAGGATACCGCGTGATGACTCAAAGTACCTCTACTAACAGACCTGTCGCTATACCAGCATTACTTACGGACAAAGTCGCCATCGTCACTGGCGCCAGTCGTGGACTTGGTGCACAAATTGCTCAGCAAATGGCAACAGCTGGCGCAATCGTTTGTGTCAATTACCTCAACAGTAAAGAGGCGGCTGAGACGGTAGTGGCTGATATCATGGCAGCAGGCGGGCAGGCGTTCGTATATCAGGCGGATGTCACCAAGCTTGAGCAGGTAAAGGCCATGGCGGCTGAAGTTATTAGCCGTCATGGTCGTATCGATATTGTGGTCAATAATGCATTGCCACACTATCAATTTGACCCTAGTGCTGACAATACTAGCATCGAGACCGTGCAGTGGGCGCATTTTTCTCAGCAAATCGACGGTATCGTCAAAGGCGCGGTCAACACTGTACAAGCGGTATTGCCACAGATGAAAGCGCAGCAGATGGGTAAAATCATTAATATCTCAACCAACCTTGTCTACAATCCTGTCGTGACTTATTATGACTATACGACCGCCAAATCGGCGCTGCTGGGGCTCACGCGCAATCTAGCTAGCGAGCTTGGTCCGCACGGCATTCGCGTAAACCTATTAGCAGGCGGCCTGTTAAAGACTACCGATGCTAGCAGCCTCACGACTGAGGAAGTCTTTGACTATATCGCTACCACCACGCCGCTGCGTCAAGCCACCTCAGTTGCCGACTTTGCTAACTCTGTACTACTCATGGCGTCTGATTTGAGCGTGGCTATCACCGGTCAGTCCATCGCGGTTGATGGTGGTTTGACGATGCCTTAGCAAAAAGCTAACGGGTACTTGATATAGGCTCAAGCAAGGTTTTTATTTGGTGGACGCGGCAGTGTAGAACTGCTCAAGCACGGCTTGGATACCATACTCTTCAATCGTACCAGTGACAAAATCAGCTCGTTCTATCAGAGCGGGCTGAGCATCCCCCATCGCAACCGCAAACCCCACCAAATCAAACATTTCTAAATCATTCATACCATCGCCAAACGCCATACACTCGCTGACATCGACCGCATAGTATTCGCAGACATCTTTGATGCCGCGCGCTTTTGAAGCATCTACTGGCAAAATATCTGCACCGATTTGATGCCAATGTACCAGCTTTAAATCATACTGCGCAAAATCGATGTCCTGCATTTTATCGAATTGATTATTAAAAAATACTGAGCATTGATAGACGATATTTGACTTGTAATACTCAGGGTCAAGAATAGAGTTGGGTGTGACAGCGTTGAATTCACGCAAACGGTCGTTTTCATCTGACCATGCGATATGAGTAGCAGAGTCAAACTTATGAATCAAGTCGCTCTGCTGGCAAAGACGCACGATTTTATCTGTTTGCTCATCTGACAATGGATAGTGGCTGATTCGGCCCTTTTTATCAAAGCTATACTGTCCATTCATACAAATAATGGCATCCAATATATCTGCATCAAGCAATGCTAAGATATCCTCAGGCAATATGGCCTTGGAGCGCCCAGTTGAAATCACCAGCTTGATATCAGTGTCTGCCAGTTGCTCAAGGGTTGCTTTATTATGTTCGGCAATGACGCCGCTGCGACTCAAGGTATCATCGATATCGAAAAAGATGATTTTAGGTGTAGAAACTTTGGTATTCATACTTTCTTGAGCAATTTTATCTTCGATAAACATGATGATCCTCTACATTTTAAGCGCTGCTACTAAAGGTAATAGTAGCTGATTACTAATGCCTGAGCGACTTTATTATTCGTCTTATCCTACAGGCTCATTAGCCAAAAATGAGGATGGTTTTGACTAGGTTGTGTAACGCATGGGTCTTACGCTATTCACTTTGATGATTCATAAAATTGCTAACGTATTACCGAAGATACCGTTGATATTCTATGTTTAGACTATATATAGACTACACTTAAATTAAATATTTTTTAGTTCATCTAATGAATTTTATCTAATAAATTACTATGTCGTTTTCTGAGCTAAGTTCTTTAAAGAGGGTTTATTGATAACGACTCAAGCACTTATAGAGAAAATTGAATAAGCAAAATAATTTATAGGGACAAGATTATGACTGCTTCTACCCCAAAATCAAATCATGATGCCATAGCAGATAACACGCTCGATGCGTCTATGCCACGTCACCCTGAGAGCCGATTACAATCAGAATGGCTATTTTTGTATGACAAACTGCCACCAGATCAATGGTTCAGTAACGACTATGTTTATAAGACATCTTTTTGGCTAAGTATTCACGCTGACATACGTAAACGCCAACACGTTCTTATCCAAATCAGTGATGCCTATCATGCTGGTGATATTGAATGGTTAGAATACCGCTCACAAATCTCATCACGGATTAATCAATATATTTTTAAATTACATCAGCACCATAATATTGAAGATACAGGCTACTTTCCGCAGTTCATGCGCATGTACCCTCAACTAAAAGCAGGTTTTGAGATATTAGATCGTGATCATGTGCATTTGGATACACTGCTTAATGAGCTGCAAGTGCTAAATAGCAGGCTAGCATCAAGCAATACTGAAGATAAAGCGCTGGTTGAGCAATTGCATCAGCGCTTAATGGATGCAAGTGAGCTACTGTCGCAACACCTCACTGATGAAGAAGATTTGGTGATTCCTATTTTGGGGTTAAATTAGTGTTATAGCGAAAAATAGTTCAGCTTTATTTTTTATCAGACAAGACTACCGCACTGAATGTATCAAAATCTGTAGTACTACGATGTAGCGATAGGAGTGGGAGTACGCTATCTTATTGAAACTGCAACGTTGGCTCTCTAGAAAATAGTAATAACGGGTAAAAACCTACTAAAAAATACAAAATGTTGTTGATTGTACTTTAGAGTAAAGGATATCTTAATTTAAAGCTGTTTTGATCATTGGAATCTTTTATGCATAAAGTTATTGAGTACATCTCAGAATCTGGTGCTGAAGTTTTGGAGGAGGGAGATAAAGACGGGGCAGATATTCTGGTTAGCCTCACATATATCGGTAAAAATCGTGAGAAAGATAATGGCATAAAGCTGACTCGTACCTTTGAGACGGCACGAAAAAATAACGAAAAAAGCAATATCACTTCAGCGCTTGTCATTAAGGATCATTATTTTATTCAAAACATTGAAAACTCGAGATTTTCGATTAAGGAAAGCTTAGTTATTGCTATTTTGGGATTAAAAAATAGTAATTATAGTCAGATATAGATTAGGCTTTTGAGCTATTAGAATAATACAATCACACAGTTTTCACCAACATTTGTAGTAAAATTCGCGGCAGTAAATACTGGTGTCCTATCTCATCAAAAAGGTCATGTCACAATTTAAAAAATAATAATAGATGGTAAAAATTCGGTCAAAACGTAACAATTTCATTGATTATATTTTATAATAAAGTGTATCTTAATTTAGATAAGTATTTTGCAAATAGGGTTTCTTATGCATACAACGACAAGCCATGCTTCAGAGAACAAAAAAAGAAATGGCGAGCACATTCTTATCAACATGACATATATCGCCAGAAATGTCGATCTAGACTCAGGCATCGAGTTGACTCGTGCACTTGAGTATTGGAGAAGGTATTTCGAAGAAAACGGCATCGTTTCAGCTTTAGTTATCAGTGAAGGCTATTTTGTCCAAAGCTTTCAGGGAACAAGACCTGCTATCAGTACTGCCTTGCACAAGATATTCGACGAGCATCCAACTATTTTTCCTAACATTATCAACATAGAAGAAATAGAATCACGCCAATGGGATGGTTTTTTAATCAAACATTTAACGTCAAGTAATGAAGATGAATTGTATGCTTTGAAAAACTTCTCGACAGGTGCTGACTATAATCCTTACCTTATGAGAAGTAGTCAGATTGAGAACTTTTTACATGAGATTTTTGCAGATCAAAAAAAATTATAACGACATAATGACTGAAAAGGTTTGTGAAGAAAGAGTTGATGAGTTGTTCTCGCTACAGAACTCTCAGAGAAAGATATTATAGATGCTTTTTTTAGATTTTTTTTGAGTGGAATTGGAATAAAAATACAAGATGGGTCTTCGAGAATTAATAACTTAAGGTTATTAATTAGCAACTATATAACAAAAAAATAAGGGGCTATTGATTAGGATAATTCTTAAATAGTATCTTAAGTTAAATGGATTTTTAATTAGATACCTTATGCGTAGATTTATTGAATTCTAATTTAGAAGAGAGAAGGGAATGATTTCAGACGAGAGAAATAAAAACGGTGCTCACATTCTCACCAGTCTAACGTATATTGGCAAAAACCGCGAAAAAGATAATGGCGTGAAAATGGCCCGTACTTTTGAGATAGCAAGACGAAACAACGAGAAAAGCGGTATAACCTCAGCACTGGCCATCAACGACAACTATATTATTCAAAATATTGAAGGTTCAAGACTTGATGTCAACGAGCTGATAACGAGGATTATCACGGAACGTCCACATCTTTTTATCCATGTTGTAGATATTAAAGAGGTAGAGACACGTAAATGGGATGGATTTTTGATCAGATACTTAGCATCAACTCCTGAATATGAAGCACATACCCTCAGACATTTTTCGGCAGGTACTGACTTTAATCCCTACCTAATGCCGAAAGATCGAATCACAAGTTTTATGGATGCGCTGTTCACAGATGAACTGCTTAACGATATCTAAATGGAGCGTATCTGTTCGCTACAACTGTGTTTTTTCACTCTACTTTTAATCGTTTCTAGTTTTGGTGGCTCTTAGTTTTAATATTCAAATATGGCCAGACATTTTTCTGCTGTAGTACAAATTTTTGTTCTTGGTAATACAAACCTTTATTAGTACAAAAAAGCTGCCCATACATTGTGTATGGGCGGCTTTTTGATGCGTGATAGCTGGGTTTTAATCTAGCTTGATCAAACTTGAGAGACCAAAACTACCCAACCTCAACACTCGTTACATTCTGAAAGCCTCGTGGTAACCGTCCGCCGCGATTACCGCGAGTGCCCGTATAGTTAGCCAAGTCATTTGGCTTGAGTGTCACGTGGCGTTTGCCAGCAGTAATGACGAGGCTGTTTTGTAAACTGAGTGGCGTAATAGCCAGCACTTCTTCATCATCTTTCAGCTTAATCAGTTTGTTTCCTTTACCGCGAGCCTGTTCGGGCAAATCATCGAGGGCAAATATTAGTAGATATCCGGCATTGGTTACCACTGCGACATGGTCAGGCGTTATCTCTAACTTGGTGGTCTCGTCGTCAGTGTTATCCGCCATTTTTACTGGCGCATCGATACGAGCGACAGACAGCAGGCGACTATCGGCAGCGAGGTTAATGACATTCTTGCCTGCCTTTTGATTGCTGTCTAAATTACCAAGGGTGTTGATAAAGCCATAACCTTGCGAGCTGGCAAGAATGATGCGTTGATCGTCAGCACCAGTCAATAGCTGCTCAAAGCTGGCACCTGCTGGCGGTTTTAACACACTGGTCAGCGGATCGCCTTGACCACGCGCGGAGGCAAGGTTGTGCGTATCAATACTATAGCTGCGTCCTGTACTATCGAGGACGTAAATTTTCTCATTGGACTTGCCGCGCACGTGCGCTTGATAACTGTCCCCTGAGCGATAACTCATACCAGCGGCATCGACATCATGGCCTTTGGCCGCGCGAATCCAGCCCGCTTTCGATAGGATAGCGGTGACCGGCTCGCTCGGTACGAGGTCTGACTCTTTTAATGCTTGTGCTTCTTCGCGTTCTGCTAATGGCGACACACGCTCATTGCCGTGTTCTTTCATATCGGCGGTGAGCTCTTCAATCATCAGATTGGTGAGACTGTCTGGATTGTCCAAGTACTCTTGGATGGTGGCGCGTTCGGCAGCGAGTTCATCTTGCTCGCGGCGTAGCTCAATTTCCTCTAACTTTGCCAACTGACGCAAACGAATATCCAAGATAGCATTGGCCTGAATATCAGTCAGGTTATAGTCCTGCATCAATGTTGCTTTTGGATCGTCTTCTTCACGAATGATACGTATGACTTCATCGATATTGAGATACGCAATTAGCAAACCTGCAAGGACGTGCAAGCGCTTATCGATTTTATCAAGACGATATTGCAGACGGCGTGTGACGACTGAGCGGCGACAAATGAGCCATTCTTCTAAGATTTCTTTTAGATTTTTGACCTGTGGCTTACCATTGAGGCCAATCATGTTCATATTGACGCGGTAGTTGCTCTCAAGATCGGTGCTAGCAAACAGATGGCTCATAACGCGATCGACATCGACGCGCGTTGAGCGCAATTCTAATACGATACGACAAGCGTTCTCATGATCTGATTCATCATGAATATCGGTAATCCAAGGCAGTTTTTTATCCGTCATGAGCTTGGCGATTTGCTCTTGGATTTTGTTGCCTGAGACTTGGTAGGGCAGCGCGTCAATAATGACTAAATTCTTCTCTTTGGGGTCGATATGAAAAGTCGCGCGCATTTTGTAACTTCCACGCCCTGTTTCATACATCGCCTGCAAGTCTTTTTTGCTAGTGATGATTTCAGCTGGCGTTGGCAAATCTGGTGCTGGTATTGACTGGGTAAGCTGCTTAACAGACAGCTCAGGATTTTTTAATAAACGAATAGCAGCACGTACCACTTCGTTAAGGTTATGCGGCGGAATGTCAGTTGCCATGCCAACCGCGATTCCTGTAGTGCCGTTTAATAAAATATTGGGCAGGCGAGCGGGTAGAGTGGTTGGCTCTTGTATCGTGCCGTCAAAGTTATCTTGCCAATCGACCGTGCCTTGTCCCAACTCTGCAAGTAGGGTGTTGGCATAAGCAGACATTTTGGCTTCGGTATAACGCATGGCCGCAAAGGACTTAGGATCATCAGGGCTACCCCAGTTACCTTGACCCGTGATAAGCGGATAGCGATAGCTGAACGGCTGTGCCATTAATACCATGGCTTCATAACACGCGCTGTCACCATGTGGATGGTATTTACCGAGCACATCACCGACCGTACGTGCAGATTTTTTTGCCTTGGCAGAGGATTTTAGCCCAAGCTCGCTCATGGCGTAGACAATACGGCGCTGAACAGGTTTTAGGCCGTCAGCGATATTTGGTAGCGCCCGATCCATGATGACGTACATGGCATAATTGAGGTAGGCCTGCTCAGTGAACTCTGCCACTGAGCGAGTATCCATCGGCTCATTAGGAATGATTGGGGCAACAGTAGGATCAATAACATCAGACATAAAATAGACTTCGCTTATGAGTTTTTAATTAGTATGGTTTATATAGTTAGGCATAGTATAGGTGTGAACTGCACCGTATGCTCATTTAGGTTCGGCGCGATATTCACGTAAAAATAAGATAGTGCTATCGTAAAGGATATTGATCCAATTAAAAAGACATGTATCAGAATATACGACAGCTCATGACGTGCTTATACTGGCTTTTATAGACTTTACTTGCCATGTCCCCTTACGTGGCTTTTATAGATAAAGTTAAGTATAGTAAACCTAACATTTATTTTTAATAAATATCTTAGAGTGACAGTGCCGAATTAGTGACAGAACCGGCGCAGCTAAACCGAGCAGCGACAAAGAGAAGAGGGAGCTTACTGTAACTTTACGCCGCTCACTGGGCCAGCTGATGCCCTCGAGAGCACAGGCGAAGGCAGTTTTATTATGTAAATATTGTGTCTAAAATAAAAGAGATACTGTGGGTAAAATTCAGTGACATGACCAGTTTTTGTTGGTATAAATAATTGATATTAATGAAAATATCAGCCGTCAAGCCAGTTTGAGAACTCGTATAACAATCTTTTGTATTGAGTAGTCTATATAAAGTGTGTATGTTAATGAACAAAGGGCTATTTACCACTACATTGTTTGCTCATCACCTTACGACTATATCGCAGCCTCGCTTGTCATCATGATGGTGAGACTGCGCTCTGGTTTTTCGTCTGTTTATCACACTGTGATTTGCATGAGCTGACGGTAATGTATTATTACTAGGAGAGAAAAGATTATGGAAGATCAAGGTAACCTGATTCGTCGCAACGACAAAGTATGGCTCAAAACATACGAAAAACTTGGCATTCAGTATGATATTGATATGCCGCCAGCCAACACCTCATTGATTGATATCATTGAGCAAAACTTTATCAATCATGCAGGCAAAACGGCGTTTGTCTGTATGGATGTTAAGCTGTCTTACGAAGAGTTGGATCTCTATAGTAAACAAGTTGCCGCTTACCTTCAGTCATTAGGACTACAAAAAGGCGATAAAGTGGCAGTAATGATGCCTAATATTTTGCAGCTACCAGTTGCGGTGCTAGGGGTGCTACGTGCTGGTATGACATTGGTCAACGTCAACCCACTTTATACCAGCAAAGAGCTGTCACATCAGTTAACAGATTCAGATACCAAAGTTTTGATTTTGCTTGAGAACTTTGCCAAAACTTATGAAGATATCGGCCAAGACCTCGTCGATCATGTCGTAGTTGCCTCAATGGGTGATATGATGAGTCCGCTCAAGGGCTTTATTGTCAATGCCGTGGTACGTCACGTCAAAAAAATGGTGCCTGCTTATCATATCAAAGGCAGCGTCAAGTTCAAAAAAGCAATGAACCTTTTTTCTGCTAAAAGCTATAAACGTCCTAACAATATCAGCCTCGATGATGTCGCTGTACTTCAGTACACGGGCGGTACGACAGGGGTGGCCAAAGGCGCTATGCTAACGCATGGTAACTTGGTGGCTAACTTGATCCAAAGCGATACTTATTTAGGCGATACTTTTGACAAGTTTGAGAAGAGTAATGAGCAGCCAGTGATTATGACGGCACTGCCGCTATATCATATTTTCTCATTTACTGTTTGTGGTATGTTTGGCCTATACCGTGGTTGCATCGGGCTGCTAGTACCAAACCCACGTGATCTACCAAGTTTGATCAAAGCATATAAAGACTATCCACCCGCATTTTTCCCAGCAGTGAATACGTTGTTCACCGCCTTAGCCAATAACGCAGAGTTTAAGTCTTTGGATCATAGTAAGCTGGTCTCTTCAATGGGCGGTGGTATGGCAGTACTTGGCTCAACGGCTGAGCAATGGCAGCAAGTGACGGGCAACGTCATCTCGCAAGGCTACGGCTTATCTGAGACAGCACCTGTGGCCACTGCCACCCCCATGGGTAGCACCGTTTTTGATGGTACGATTGGTCTACCAGTACCTGGCACCGATGTTGCGATCTTGGATGAAGAAGGCAATGAAGTGGCCTTGGGTGAGCGTGGTGAGATTAGTATTCGTGGTCCGCAGGTAATGAAAGGCTACTGGAAGCGTGATGACGCGACTGCTGAGGTTATGACGTCTGACGGTTATTTCCGCACAGGCGATATCGGTATCATGGATGAAAACGGCTACTTTAGAATTGTCGATCGCAAAAAAGACATGATTTTGGTCTCAGGCTTCAACGTGTATCCAAATGAAGTAGAAGACGCCATGTCCACCCATCCAAAAATTTTGGAATGCGGGGTTATTGGCATTGATGATGAGAAGAGTGGTGAAGTGCCCAAAATTTATGTGGTACGTAGTGACGCTAGTCTGACCGCAGAGGGAGTCATTGAGTATGGCAAAGAAAACCTAACTGGCTACAAACGTCCTCGCCATGTTGAGTTTATTGACGAGCTACCAAAATCGAACGTCGGTAAAATCTTACGTAAAGACTTACGAGCACTCGAAGAGAAAAACCACGGTTAATCTACGAAGGCTTATGTTTAGATGGGGTTTTATCACTGGCTATTTATAAGTACCTCTATGATTGATTGGTACTTGTAATATGCTGAGTAACCAGATTTAGTTATTGTTATAACCAAAATGATAAGGTTGTCTCGTGCTGCCTTATCATTTTTTGTCTTTGTGCCTGTTGTGAATAGTGAGGCATAAGGAGTATAGATAGAGAATTTTTAGTAAAAATGCTATAGTGCCAGCCAAGAGGTTTTTGCATTTATTTATAATAGAGTGATGATTTTACTCAATATGACTTGCAAAGCGATTACTATAAAAATGATATAGCTACGCTGACCTGTGAGCTCATTTAATACGATTTCACCATGCTGCATCAAACATTACACCATCAAAAAAACAGAGTTTTTATATAAAGTATTCTATGTTTTTAACAGTAATATTTAAGGAAAATTATGACGGACAATATCAATAAAGAGACAACAGATAATAACGCTGGCACCAGTGATAAAGGCAATGCATCTGAGTATATTTATCAAGACAATGCATTCCCTACTATGCCGACTATCGCCAGTGACAGTCCATGGTTGAGCGCTTATGAGCGTTATAGCATTGATGCTACGATTGAGATGCCAGAGGACAGTACCTCTTTACTTGATGTGTTTGAGCGTAATTTTAACCGTTATGGC
Source organism: Psychrobacter pacificensis (assembly GCF_900101915.1). Classification (GTDB taxonomy): domain Bacteria; phylum Pseudomonadota; class Gammaproteobacteria; order Pseudomonadales; family Moraxellaceae; genus Psychrobacter; species Psychrobacter pacificensis. The sequence goes on from NZ_FNAL01000021.1 coordinate 46,592, forward strand.
CAAAAAACGGCCTATATCTGCATGGGCGCCTCGATTAGTTTTAAGCAATTGGACCTATATAGCCGCCAGATTGCCAGTTATTTGCAATCGCTAGGGTTGGTTAAAGGCGATAAGGTTGGGGTTATGATGCCCAACCTCTTGCAGTATCCGATCATCGCGCTAGGTGTCATTCGCGCCGGTATGATACTCGTCAATGTAAACCCTTTATATACCAGTCGCGAATTGTCCCATCAGCTCCATGACAGTGGTGCCAAAGCCTTATTCATCGTTGAGAATTTTGCGAAAACCTATCAAGATGCCGAAGATAAAGGGCAGATTGAGCATGTTGTCGTCTGTAAGATTGGGGATATGCTGGGTACGGTCAAAGGGGTCGTGGTCAACCTCGTCGCTCGTCATATCAAAAAAATGATTCCTCCTTATCGAATCCCAAATAGCGTGAGCTTTAAGGAAGCATTGAGCGCAGTCTCTGCCAGTCATTATGAGCGTCCTGAGTTGAACTTGAGTGATGTGGCATTACTACAATATACAGGCGGGACGACAGGCGTGGCGAAAGGGGCAATGCTATCTCATGGCAACTTAGTCGCCAATATGCTACAGGTTAATGCACTGATGAATAGTGCATTCGAAGATGATATAGACAGCAGAGATGTCATCTTGACAGCACTGCCGTTGTATCATGTGTTCTCATTTATGGTATGCGGTATATGTAGCATGTACCAGGGTTATACAGGCTTGCTTATTCCTAACCCGCGCGATCTCGATGGGCTTATCAAAGAGATGGGTAAATACAAACCTTCTTTTATCCCAGCTGTGAATACGCTATTTAATGGCTTAGTGCACAAAGACAGCTTTGCAGACCTAGATTTCTCTAATCTAAAAGCCTCTATCGGCGGTGGTATGTCCGTATTGCCGAGCGTTGCCAAAGAGTGGCATAAAATCACAGGTCTACCTATCGTTGAAGGCTATGGACTATCTGAGACGTCACCAATCGTTGCTTTTAACCCAATGACCATCGCAGAGTTTACTGGCAAGATTGGTATTCCTGCACCTAGCACCGATGTCGTGCTCATCGATGAAGAAGAAAACGTCGTCGCGCTGGGTGATCGCGGTGAGATATGCGTCAAAGGTCCACAGGTGATGATTGGTTATCAAAACCGTCCAAAAGAAACAACCGAGTCCTTTACCGCGAGTGGCTACCTAAAAACCGGTGACATTGGCATTATGGACGAAAAAGGCTTTATCAAAATTGTTGATCGCAAAAAAGACATGATCTTGGTATCTGGTTTTAATGTATATCCAAATGAAATCGAAGAAGCCATGAGTGAGCATCCAGCTGTGGTAGAGTGCGGTGCCATTGGCGTTCCTAATGATGAGCGCGGTGAAGAGCCAAAAGTATTTGTGGTCAAAAAAGGCGATGTTACCGAAAAAGAGCTGCTTGAGTACGGCAAAAAACAACTGACTGGCTACAAGCGTCCGCGTCACATACAGTTCGTTGACGAATTACCAAAGTCGAACGTTGGCAAAATCCTACGTAAAGAATTGCGTAAGATGGAAGGCTTAGAATAGCCTCTATCGTCCATTCTTGCCTAACTGACGGCGCAATGGCGGGCGTGAATCTTGCCATTGCGCCGCTGTCACGTTAGGATATCTTAAGATTTTAGTCTATAGTCAGTTCAAAATAAAATTGTTATGGTTAGGACAAACATCATAAAACAACTTGGATAAGTCGTTTTCCAACCAGCCTTGGCGTAGAAACTTTACTTGTGCCCATTTCTTTTCAATAGGGTTCAAATCAGGGCTGTACGGTGGCAGCCATAGAATACGATGACCATGCCTATTCAGTAGCTTTTGAATGCGCTTCTTCTTATGAAATCGAGCGTTATCCATCACAATCACGCATTTGGTTTTAAGACTTGGGATTAGGGTTTGTTTGCACCAGTTGTAGAATATGCTGCTGTTAATGTTGTGCTTAAAGTAATCTAGTGCAAACAGCATCT
>NZ_FNAL01000015.1:0-3105 GCF_900101915.1 Psychrobacter pacificensis
ATCAGTAAAGCCCTAAACGAGTGGCTCACAAAACACAATGATACCACGTTGATAACCAAACTTCGGCGTAATATGAAACCCCAATTACTTGAGCCTATGGATGAGGCACTACTCAATCATCGCTCTTTGATTGAAACGGTGTTTGGAGAGCTTAAAAACTTGTGCCAAATCGAACACTCACGCCATCGTAGTGTCACGGGGTTTATCACAAACTTGCTGTCAGGTTTAATTGCTTATTGCTGGTTTCCCTATAAACCCACCATCAAAAATATGCCTCAGCAGGGACAGGTAGCAACATTGTAAATAGTGTCAATGAGTTACAATGTGGCTTATCCCGAACTGGGGTTGTAAATAGACAAGTCCATACAGACAGTGAATTGGTCAATTCGAATATTGGAAATAATAGGTAGCCCTTCATGTCCCTTAAGAGCGCAGAAAAGTCTCCGTCATTAACGCAAAATAAATCGTCGAAAAAATCTTATCTGTTGGCGTTCGCTTTCAGCGCGGGTTCATTATTGACAGGGCTAGCAGCGACTGGGCTGACGGCCGTGCCAGTGGCATCGCAAGCGGCAGGATTGGGCGATTTATTTAGCAGTGATAAAAGCGCGACCCAACCGAAATTTTTGCCCGTTAACGAAGCGTTTCAAGTTAGCAGCAGCAGCAAACCGACCAATAATGGCACGCGCTTAGCCATTAAATTTGACATTACGCCTGAGCACTATGTTTATAAAGACCAAATTAAGCTAACGCTGCCTGCAGGCGTGAGCGCCGCACCTTTTACCTTTAGCCAAAAGCCAGTCTCCATCGACGATCCAACTTTTGGGCAAGTATTGGTATTTGACCAAGCCAATATGGTTGCTACTACCATTTTGAGTAGTAGTAATGGCAAGGCGATAAATAATGCCGCCGTGACGATAGGTTGGCAAGGCTGTGCCAAAGCGGGTCTATGCTATCCACCGGAGAAAATAAAAACCACAGTCAATATTGCTGCTGCGTCACAATCGGCAGCCAATAGTTCAAGTAGCACTGCTACAGGTTCTGCGAGCAATAACAGCAATGCAGAAACTGCGCAAGCCTCTACAGATGGGACAGTTACCAATAGTCTTGCTACAGAGCAAACTACGCCAGATGACGAGGTGATTGATTATGCATTGTTAGATGACGAAGCGTTAGATGCAGAGCTTGGTGCAATCAATACCATCTCTGGAGCCGATGAAGAAGTGGTAGGCGATAATGTCACAAGTGAAGCAGCGAACAATGACGCTGTCATAAATAATGCTGCTGCAACAAGCAATACCGTTGTTGGTGATAACACGATTGATAGCGACCCTTTTGGCTTAGCCTCGCATCCGTGGTTGGCATTGGTGTTATTATTTTTGGCAGGATTAGGCTTGGCATTGACGCCATGCGTATTACCGATGCTACCGATTGTCGCCAATATCGTCGCTCGCCAGCAAAACCCAACAGTTAAAAAAGGTGTCATTTTAACGACCAGCTACGCTATTGGTGTTGCCATCGCTTATGGTATTTTAGGCGCGGTCATTGCGGTATTTGGCGAATCGTTAGGCATTATCGGTTGGCTACAAAATCCGATTATTTTAATTGGGTTTGCCATCGTTTTTGTCTTATTAGCCCTTTATATGTTGGGCGTATTTAGCATTCGTCTGCCGAGATTTATCAGTAGTAAAATGCAGGGTCTAAGCCAAGCGGGGGATAGCAAGCTTGGTAGTACGGGCGGCAGTTTAATTGCGGGATTCTTATCGGCGCTCGTGGTATCGCCTTGTGTTTCGGCACCCTTATTTGGGGCGCTGCTTGCTGTATCAACGATTGGAAGTCCATTACTTGGCTTTGCGGCTTTATTTATGCTCGGTTTTGGTTTATCAGCGCCGCTTATTTTAATCGGCGCGACCCAAGGTAAAATCATGCCAAAAGCGGGTGAGTGGATGAACTGGGTCAAGCAGGGCTTTGCTTTGTTGCTTTTTGCCGTGGCATTGTTATTAATTGAACGCGTCTTTATCTCGCCTGTGATGCTGATGGTTTGGGCGCTGTGGTTTATGGTCGTGGCGATGTGGGCGTGGAGCTGGCTAGGCAAAGGTCGGATGCTGACCCAAGCGCTAGGCTTAATCGCTGGTATTTGGGCGACGTGTTTAATCGTCGGCGCCGCATTGGGCAATGACGACAGCTTGCATCCGCTTGCCTCCCTAACTGCGGTTCCGGTGCTGCAGACAACTGCTGGTCAACCAGCCACCAGTAATGCAACCGATAAGACGGTCACGACGCTGGCTGAGTTAGATGCCATTGTCGCCGCCAATCCTAAAGTGCTGGTCGATGTCACCGCCGAATGGTGTATTGCATGCCGGATTATGGAGAAAAACTTATTTCATAATCGCCCTGCGCAAATGCAAGATTGGCAATTGGTCAGACTTGATATCACGGAGACAACAGCGGATTCAAAAGCAATCTTAGCGCGTTATAAACTATTTGGTCCGCCAGCATTGCTGTATTATCAAGACGGGCAATTGGTCAATCAGCAAGTGGGTGAAATCGGGCGCGCAGCGTTTGAGCAAACCTTAACCGCGCTAAATTAATCGTTTAAATGTAGATAAATTCCACATCATTTCTACCCATTAAAAAGCCAACGTCCTTTGATAATAGGACGTTGGCTTTTTCAATCTTACTAAATAGCCTTTTTAATATAGACGCTAAATCCTTGGTTTAACGTTATTTATTACTATTCATTTAACTACTTAACCCCAGTTCGGGATAAGCCACATTGTAACTCATTGATACTATTTACAATGTTGCTACCTGTCCCTGCTGAGGCATATTTTTGATGGTGGGTTTATAGGGAAACCAGCAATAAGCAATTAAACCTGACAGCAAGTTTGTGATAAACCCCGTGACACTACGATGGCGTGAATGCTCAATCTGACACAAGTTTTTAAGCTCCCCAAACACCGTTTCAACCAAAGAGCGATGATTGAGTAGTACCTCATCCATAGGCTCAAGTAAGGGGCTGTCCTAGATGAGTAAAATTATTTAGGATAGCACTATGAGAAAGAGTAAACTAAGTTGGTATAAACAAAGCAGACTCATCGAGTTATT
>NZ_FNAL01000015.1:3115-72027 GCF_900101915.1 Psychrobacter pacificensis
CAAAGAGCGATGATTGAGTAGTGCCTCATCCATAGGCTCAAGTAATTGGGGTTTCATATTACGCCGAAGTTTGGTTATCAACGTGGTATCATTGTGTTTTGTGAGCCACTCGTTTAGGGCTTTACTGATATAGCCTCTATCACCAAACACCTTGCCAAACACAGGCGTTGCCATATCCTTAACAGGCACTCTGTCATCCGTATTACCCGCAGTGACTTTAACAGATACAAGCTCGCCCTTATGATTGATAATGGCATGCAGCTTAAAGCCATAAAACCAGCCCATACTACCTTTACCTCGGGGCGCAAGACCCTCAAAGACTTTATGACGGTAGATACGCTTGTTATGACAAACTGCTATCTTGGTTGAATCAATATAGCTGATACCCGTACAGTCGCCCATCATGCTTTGCAAGTAGCCACACAGTGGCATGATACTGCGCGGCACAAGCTCTATAAATCGCGAGTAGCTCGGCAGATTTGGAAACGCCCGTTTCATCATGCCAAGCATATGGTGGTAGTAAAAAGACTTAAACTGTCGATACCGCAGTTGATGAAACAGTACCAAGATGGTCATCATCTCTGCTACACTTATCTGGCATGCTCTTAACCTTTGGTGTCCCGTTGCGATTAAATGAGCGTCAAACTCAGGTTTGAATTGCTGATAAAAGTCGTCAATATGGCAGTATAGTTCGGTTAGGTTGTCCATGTAAGAAGTCCTTGTTGTGAAGTTTGTCTTGGTAAACTCACTTTAGCAACTTCGGACTTCTTTTTTTATCTTTTTTTTGAGCCCTTATCCCGAACTGGGGTTATTTATCAATTTCTCAGCCTGTTTTTTTTCAGCCTACTTTTTGAACCACCACCCGGATATAAATGTAACTATGAATAAAACAACTTTTAAAATATCGAAGATGGACTGCCCTTCGGAGGAAAACCTAATCCGAATGAAATTAGAGGGCCACTCGAATATTGAACATCTTGAGTTCGACATTCCTAACCGTCAATTAACTGTGTTTCATCATGACAATATAGAAGGGATAGAGACTGCTATTCATGACCTAAAATTAGGAGACACCCTACTCTCGACCGAAACCATTGACCCCTCTGATCCCAACAATAATTTTAAAATTGATGCTGACTCTAGTCACAAAAAAGATGCTGAGCAAAGAAAGCTACTATGGATAGTGCTGGTCATTAACTTTGCTTTCTTTATTATTGAAATGAGCACGGGACTGATTTCTCGTTCGATGGGGTTGGTCGCCGACAGCTTAGATATGTTAGCAGATAGCTTCGTGTACGGAATTAGCTTATTTGCGGTCGGTGGAACGGTCATTAAGAAAAAACGGATTGCTAGAATTGCCGGATATTTTCAAATTACGCTAGCGATTCTTGGTTTTTTAGAAGTACTAAGACGTTTCTTTGGCAATGAGCAGTTACCTGACTTTTCTACCATGATAGTCATATCGATTCTTGCGCTAATTGCAAACTTGATTTGCCTCTATTTACTACAAAAATCGAAAAGCAAAGAAGAAGAAGCCCATATGCAAGCCAGTATGATTTTCACTTCAAACGATGTGATTATCAATTTAGGGGTAATTGTTGCAGGGATTTTGGTTAATTGGTTACACTCTAGTACGCCTGATTTGATTATTGGTAGCATCGTATTTGCTTTAGTTATTCAGGGCGCCTTTAGAATATTGAAGTTGAGTAAGTAGCCAAGCCTAATAACTGAAGCAAATAGCTCAAGTAAGTAGCTTAATTAAACCGCTAAGTGTAAAGTAACTGGGTTTGAAGCAAATAAACATCATAAGGATATGAGACCTCAAGCAATGATTGAACAAACTTTAAATCTAGTCACCACCAAAGACCATCAGCAAGTTGCCGTTTGGCGAATAATAGATGATGAAGTCTTTGATAAGAATCTGGGAGACCTTCCTAAATTTTGTGTAAGTATTTAATCTAAACGTCAGTTACACAGAATCTGGGATGGTCTCTTCAAGTCCTCACTAGCGCACCGATCATAGATAGAATATCTATGGTAAGTACATCATGAAGTACACTGTGGCTATCTCAGCAAGTTGAAACCTTAATACCATTAGCTCACAGCCAAAGATTCAAGTCCTCACTAGGGTACCATCCTTATTCCCATTATGGGTCTTATGCTAGATGGTTCGAGAACAAAAAAGTGCCATGTCGGTTGTGATACATTTTAGATGACTTATAGATAAACTACCTCAAAAACACAGCCTAATTATGAGCTGTGTTATAATTTGCCATTATAACACCAGCACATTGCTATCATCTCTCATTTATCTTTTATCCATTAAGACTCTCTTATGTCCAACTCTACATTTGATGCTCAAGCCATTTCTAACAGTTTACGTACAGCCAAGCACCAACCGCGTAAGCGCTTTGGTCAAAACTTCTTGCATGATACCAGCGTCATTCGCGAAATCGTGGAAAGCATTCGTCTCGAGCGCGATGACAATTTGATTGAGATTGGGCCTGGTATGGGCGCATTGACCGAGCCTTTATTGGCAGAAGTAGATGCGATGACAGTCGTAGAGTTGGATCGCGATTTGGCAGACAGCTTGCGCATTCGTATTGGTGCCAATAGCCATCCAAATTTTACGATTATTAAAGATAACGCCATGCATGTGGACTATCGTGAGCTTTACAGCGAGGAGCGCGGTAAGCTACGTGTCGTCGGGAACTTACCATATAACATCTCAACGCCTATTTTGTTTCATTTGCTTGAGTTTGCTGATGTCATTCAAGACATGCACTTTATGCTACAAAAAGAAGTGGTTGAGCGCATCACAGCCGACGTTGGTAGCAAAACTTACGGTCGTCTGTCTGTGATTATGCAGTATTACTGTGATACAGATTATTTGCTGACTGTGCCTCGCGGCGCTTTTAATCCACCGCCCAAAGTCACCAGTGCCGTTTTTCGCCTAACGCCGCATATTGACAAACCGATAGTAGCAGAGGATGAAGAGTATTTTGCCATTGTGGTACGTGAGACCTTTAACCATCGTCGCAAGACGCTTCGCGCTATCTTCAAAAAATCAACCTTGCTGCCGACGCTGAGTGAGGATGATTTTGCCGCTTGCGGTATCGACCCACAGGCACGTCCTGAGACGTTGAGCGTTACAGATTTTGTCAATCTAAGCAATCAGGCTCGTCAATAGACGTTTAATGTAAATAATGACCAATTATTATATAAAAATCATAGAGGGATTATGAGTTTTCGCCATCAATATGTCATTGGTGACCTACAAGGTTGCCACGCGGCTTATCTACAATTACTAAAGACATTAGATTTTGATCCTAATCAAGACAAGTTATGGTTCGCCGGTGATTTGGTAGCGCGTGGTGAGGACTCATTAAATACCTTACGCGACGTCAAAGCGTTGTGTGAGCAGGGCGCTGCAGCAACGGTATTAGGCAATCATGATATCAATTTAATTGCCGTCTGGCGCGGCGCTGCAAAACTCAAGAGCAAAGACAAAACAGCGCCAATTTTTGCAGCCGATGACTGTGATGAATTGCTTGAGTGGTTACGCAGGCAGCCGATATTGGCGTACCCAGATGAGCATACGGTGCTGGTACATGCAGGGATTCCACCACATTGGAGTATTGAGGCAGCAGCAACATATGCAAAAGAGCTAGAATCGCAGCTGCAAGGTAGCTTAGAGCAGCTTGATGAACTACTGCCAAATCTCTATAGTAAAAAAGCCGATAAATGGCATTCAGGCATCGAAGGCTTTACCAAAATGCGAGCAATTGCCAATTACTTTACTCGTATGCGCCTGTGTCAGCAGGATGGTTTGCTTGAGTTTGATTTTAATGCTGGGCTAGATGAGCCTATGCCAACCGATTTTTTACCATGGTTTGAGTGGCAAGTACCGCGCACGCGTAAGATACTATTTGGTCACTGGGCCGCGCTACAAGGCGAGATTGATTTACCACATGCGCGTGCACTCGATGGTGGGTGTGTATGGGGCAACTGTCTGTTGGCGTATCGTCTCAGCGACGGCAAGGTAATAGCCTCAAGTGCACAGTGCCCGAGTTCATAACGTAGGCTACAAATACCCGGACTACAAATACCTTGGTATAAAAGCCTAAATAATCTTTTTAAATAGGTCCACAAATGCCGTCTGTTTCAAGTGGGCTATTGATCAATTAACAGCCCTGTTTTAATGGTTCAACTGAGATATACTGAGATGATTAACATTGAGTTATGCTCAAATGATTAATAAGGTGTCTAACTGAGTCATTAAGGAATAACGTCGTACCTGAATAATAGGACAGCGGCGGTTGACGCGACCAGTAGCCCAAGAAATATAAATAATAAGATATTATCTTGAGTTAACTTTTCTTCAAGCTCAGAGTAACCTAAGTCATCAAAGGTGATGTAGTTTGTGTCATGACTGATGTTAGAGTAGTCGAACTTCCTCACACATTCAATAAAGTATTCAATAAACCAGTATGGCCAGTGTTCTGGTTTGAATGGTGAGATCTCTCCTAACTGCGCATGATCAGACAGTCTATGCCAATTGCTGGCGCTTAAGTTAAGACTGTGCATACGCCAATCTTCAAAGCGGCATTGACTGACCTGCTCAACAGCAACGACGTCTACTTTTTTATGGTTCCTATCTTTAAATATTCTTTGCATAAGAGAAAATACAACGTCTTTTGCGCCTTCTAAGCATTGAAGGAAGCTTTTTTCATCATTGCATAGAAAACCTGCAATTTTATTATTTTTATTGTAGACATGCGAGTGTCTTTGGATATGCTCAAATACAGATCTATCGGTGGTATTAACTCTACTAACATAGATGAGTCTTACAAGGGAGGTTGATGCAACGTCCTTCATAGATTCTTCCAGTTTGCTATGACTGGCTATATTCATTCTTGTCCTCGTTTAGTAATCTATCCCAATATCTTATTGAGCCCGCTCCTCATTATTTTAGATGATTTTTGAATCCTAAGTTTGTTGAGCTGTGCGAGAGTTTTGCTTCTACGCCCATATTTTCAAGATTAAGGGGTAAAAGCTTTAGCTAAGTTGTGTGAGTGCTTCAGGCCTTGTACCAAATAGTTTTAATCTCAATAATTCACCAAGCATAAAGCCGTCCAAGCGAGCCTTTTAATCAGGCAGCTTTGGCGGCTTTTTAGGTTTTGGCAAAGGTGTTTTGGCATCGCCAGTAGACTTGCCATCAGCATCCGCATGATTTGACTCGTGACCAACAGTATCCTCATTATCGATGGTATTGAGCGTCTTGGTGACTTTGTCATATTGGATATCGTCGGTATAAGGCGTGCTATTTAGATCTTCATCTGCCAGACCATCATCAAGATTGACAACCTTCTTAGGAGAGTTGTGAGGTTGGGTGTGATCGCCTTGTGGTTGACTGTCATAGTATATGTCTGTATTCGCTTCCGCGTTTTTTGCTACTGCTTGCTTAGACTCGGGTAATATTCTGACATCAGACAATCGGCGTACCACATAATTGCTTGGTATGGCTTTTCCATTTTTTTGTGCTGAAGTGTCATCAAATATCATGTGACCTTGACTATCGATGCGTGCATATTTCATTGGCTTGTCGCGTGGCCAGAAAAAGTCAGAAGGATGGCTAATGATATGTCCAAACACTAGCTTTGTGAGACGACTCCATTCAAAGAAACGCACTTCTTTTGAACGTAAAGCAACAAATAACGCCAGAGAAAAACTGACTATCAAGTTGACCATACCAATAAGCGCCACACCCAATATAGAAATCAGAATGAGGCTCCAGCTGATGTCATCAGCAGATATATTGAACAATCCGTGTGCCAAGTTCGCTGATGCAAAAGCAATGTGGCGAATATCAATTGGTAAGCCGAATATGTAGCCGATGGTTGCTGTACTACCTAAGAAAACCCCGAATAAAAAGTTACCCATGATAGCGCCCAAGTTCGCTTCTATAAAGCCGCCTAAGCGCTTAAGCCATGATACAGGCAGTATATATTGTAGTAGTTTATGACGTTGAATACGCGCACCTACTTTGTTATAGACCGCTAAATTGTCGTAATAACCCGCGATCAAACCCGCTAAGAACAAATATACGCCAGCGATAGCCGCATGAGGAAGCGCTAATGAATGAAATGGATCCAAGTCATGGAGTAGATGACCTGCTTTTTCGGTACCAATCATCGGTGCGCCTGTGTACTGTAACCAAGCAAAAGAGATGATAAGTGCAACGGGTATCGCTAACATAACGTTGCCCATGATAGCGATGAACTGAGTACGTAAAATATCAACGACCAACTCTGATAGCTTATTTAACTGATGAGACTTCTTGCCAGAGCCTTCAGATATAGTAGAAGCAATAGCGGCAGCGGTCATGGCTGGCTGCTTGGTAGCGACCGTTCCGCGAATCACGTGAATGAACACAAAGCCCAAGCCATAAATCATACTGTTAATAAATGCTCGACCCATCGGTGCGAGCGCCAATTGGTAAGCCAGTATTTTTATGGTGGCCATAAAGGCAATGACAAAACCGCCAATAGAGGCCTTTTTGAGCATCTTTTGATAGCCAGCCTTATCGGTGCTGATATAGTGTTCACCCACGCGACTGGCATTTTCAGTGACTTTACGTGACAGCAGTTTTGTGTTGTTATCAATCAAATGACCAATGCTATAGCGGCGATTGGCAGTGGTGATCAGGGTCTGGATCAACTCAATGACGGCGCGATCTCTTCTTTGATTGTCGTCTGTGACCAGCTCCGTCAAGATACGCATGCGCTGCAAGCTTTGATCTAAGCGCAGCATCATATTGGTCAAACGAATAGAAATACCTGTTTTGTAGATCCGTTTGCGAATGGTGGCAACAATGTCTTCGCATTGCTCAATCATAACCAGCAGTGGCGCTGGATCAACGGCTTGCTCTGGGGTAATGTCGGTTAAGGTATCAAGCTCGTGCGCTTGTCTATATTGATTAACAAAGAGCACCGCTTCTTGGTTTTGAGCAACAAAAGAAGCAGAGTAGTTGAGCATCTGCGGATAAGCGTCCATCAAATCAGGATGTAAGCCAAGACCGCTGATGCGATAAGACAAAATAATAATCGCATTCAAAATACTGTTCTTTGCTGTAGCAACCAAGTCTAGGTGTTTTTCTTCCACCCTCAGAAGCTGCACGAGTTCGTCCCATTTCTGAGTCTCGATATTGGCAAGCCAGCGCTCATCAGTACGCTTATCAAACAAGTAACCAACCAGTTCAACGACGGAGTCATCTTGAGGGAGTATCGGCAAAAACCGATGTCCGACCAATCGTCTTAAGCTATTAAAGAATCCTTGATCCGACATAATACCTGTATCGGTATATAGCGTGATTTGACGATACTGGATAATCAATTTTAGGACAAAGCTAGAGAGTCCATCGCCGTATTCTGGATGTTGATGGAGAATATCAATAAGGGTTTGAATGTTTTGGTTGGCTAAAGCAGGTTCTTTGTCACTGACTCGTAGTTCCTCGATCAAGCGTTTGAGCACCGCAGGATCGGGCACATCACTTAGGGCTGTAATCTGTTGTAATATGCGTTTTAATTCTGACACGTCGCACCCTTTATTGTGGTTGTTTCAATCGTTTTTATTATTTAACACTGTGCATGATATTGTTAGGAATCATGGCTTTTTATGGCACTTAAGTGACACTTTATCTTGCGCTATTTTAATCGTAACCACGCATCGATAGTGAATTATTTTGTTAGCAGTTATTTTGCCAAAAAAAAGGACAGTCATTGAACTGTCCTTTTTTCATGGTTTTATCGGGTCTTCATGATGAGCATTTAGCTGGCTGGTACATCAAAGTAGTCAAGATCAAAGTTCATCATCGGGTCACTACCAGCTTTGACCATTTGTGCATACGCATTGATACGTGGCAAGATACGGCCAACGAAATAATCTGCAAGCTTGGCTTTGTTGGTGTAGAACTCACCCTCTTTGCCATTGGCGGCCTCGACCATCAAGGCAAACATATACGAGTAGGCAAGGTAACCAAAGGCATGCATATAGTCAACCGCGCAGCCGTTGATTTCGTTTTTGCGTTCGCCAATATTGTTCAGCACCGTTGTGGTGAGCTCTTCAATCGTATTCGCTGCATCTAAAGTAGCTTGTTTGATACCATGATCCGCTTGCATATTGTTAACAAAATCACGAATCTCACCCAAGAAATGGGTGACATATTTGCCGTTATTTTTTGCCACTTTACGGCCTAACAGATCAAGTGCCTGAATACCGTTGGTACCTTCATAAATCTGCGCAATACGAGTATCACGAACGATTTGCTCCATACCCCATTCGCGGATATAACCATGACCGCCAAATACTTGCTGGCAATCAACCGTGGCTTCTAGTGCTTTGTCGGTTAAGAAGGCTTTGGCAACTGGCGTCAGTAGGGCAACGCGCGCCGCCGCGGCTTGAGCGGCCTCTGGGTCAGTACTAAATTTTTCTTCGTCAAGGTTTTTGGCGACATACATGGCAAAGCAGCGTGACGCTTCGGTGTTGGCTTTGGCGTTCAATAGCATACGGCGTACATCTGCATGGTGGATGATGGCATCAGCAGGTTTTTCTGGGCTTTGGATTTGGGTGTCACTGCGACCCTGACCACGGTCATTGGCGTATAATGCTGCGTTTTGATAAGCCAGCTCAGAGCCACCAAGGCCTTGTAGACCCATGGTCACACGCTCATAGTTCATCATGATAAACATAGAAGATAAGCCAGTGTTTTCTGCGCCAACCATCCAGCCTTTGGCGTTATCAAAGTTCATCACGCAAGTCGCTGAGGCTTTGATACCCATCTTGTGCTCGATAGAGCCAACCGCCAAAGTGTTGCGCTCGCCCAAGCTACCATCTTCATTGACCAAGAATTTTGGCACGACAAACAATGAAATGCCTTTTGAGCCTTCTGGCGCATTGGGGGTTTTTGCCAATACCAAATGAATGATATTGTCAGTGAGGTCATGCTCACCACCAGTGATAAAGATTTTGGTACCAGAGATATTGTAGCTACCATCATCGTTTGGCACGGCTTTGGTTTTGATGATACCCAAATCCGTACCTGCATGTGGCTCAGTCAAGCACATGGTGCCCGACCATTCGCCGTTATACATTTTTTCTAAGTAAGTCTGCTTTTGCTCTTCAGACGCCGCCGCGTTGAGGCAAAGCGTCGCGCCAACGGTTAGGTTAGGGTAGAGGGCAAAGGATTGGTTGGCGGTAAATACCATCTCTTCGGTCAGCATGGTGACCATCTTTGGGAAGCCTTGACCGCCGTATTCAGCGTTACCGCTTAAGCCAACCCAGCCTGATTCAGCATACTGTTTGTACGCGTCTTTAAAACCTGTTGGCGTAGTAACAACGCCGTCACCCTCAAAGGTTGCACCTTCTTCATCACCGCTACGGTTGATAGGCAACAAAACGTTTTTTGACAGTTTTGCCATTTCTTCTAAAATCATATCGACGGTTTCGGTATCGACATGAGCTAGGTTTTCGTTATTTTGCCAAAATTGTGGCGCTTTAAATACATCATTTAATATAAAACGCATGTCATTAAGAGGGGCGTTATAAACAGCCATAAACATTCCTTTGGTTTAAATAGATAAAATTGGAGTTGTTAAGATTATCAACTGTTCTCTTGATGTAACCTTAGCGATTCATGTTCAAAGTTTAACAAATAAGCTTGTAGGCGGGTGTATTTCTTCGTGAATTGTGCGTGCACCAAAAGTTAGCAGCCACTATTGCAGTCATTAAGTAGGTTTTGGACAGAGCAACTACTTATAAAAAGCACGCGACTGGTTGCTATCAACGATCATAATCAGCACAGTAAGACCCATACCGAAAAAATCGGCAACACACCGAAGTATGTTGCCGATAAAAATACGATATAAGAGGGATTTGGGGCTAATTAAAAAGCAAACTGGTCCACATCCATGCTCATGTATGGCTCAACGCCTGTGCTGATACGCTGTACATAGGTCGTGGTACGTGGTAGTAGTTTAGTGAAATAGAACTGAGCCGTTTTAACCTTGGCATCATAGAATGCTTTTTCGCCAGTGCCGTCGGCAATAGCGGTTTGAGCAACCAATGCCATACGCGCCCATAAATAAGCCAAAGTTACATAACCACTAAAGTACATGTAGTCAACCGCAGCAGCGCCAACAGCGTCTGGGTTTTCAGTGGCTTGCATGCCAATACGTGATGTTAGATCACCCCATTCTTTGACATGTTTGGCAAGCGGGCGGATGAACTGACCCATCTCGTCATTGTCTTTGTGCTCTTGGCAGAACGTCTGGATAATTTTGACAAAGTTTGCAAGCAGTTTGCCTTGCGAGCCCAGCACTTTACGTCCAAGAAGATCAAGAGCTTGGATCTCAGTGGTGCCTTCGTATAGGCAAGCAATACGGGTATCACGGACGTTTTGCTCCATGCCCCATTCACTGATAAAGCCATGACCACCATACACTTGGACGCCGTGATTGGCAGCTTCGAGCCCCGTTTCAGTCAAGAATGCTTTAGCAATCGGTGTCAATAGTGACAGCATTTGGTCAGCAAACTTCAGGTCATCGCCTTCGCCTTTGGCAACGGTATCGGCAAAGTGTGAGAGGTAATAAACCAGCGCACGACCACCTTCGGCAAAGGCTTTTTCGGTCAACAGCATGTTGCGAACCGCTGGATGAACGATGATTGGGTCAGCGACTTTTTCTGGCGCTTTGGCACCTGATAGCGCGCGCATCGCTAGGCGGTCTTTTGCGTAAGTCAATGAGCCTTGGAACGCGTACTCTGCTGCGGTCAAACCTTGAACAGCAGTACCGATACGAGCGACGTTCATAAAGGTAAACATGCACTGTAAACCGCGGTTTTCTGGGCCAATCAAGTAGCCTTTTGCACCATCAAAGTTCATCACGCAAGTCGCAGACGCTTTGATACCCATTTTGTGCTCAATAGAGCCACAGACGACGTTGTTGTTTTCGCCAAGGCTGTTGTCTTCATTGACCAACACTTTAGGTACGATAAACAGTGAGATGCCTTTGGTGCCAGCAGGCGCGCCTGGTAGACGGGCTAGAACGATATGAATGATGTTGTCGGTGAGGTCGTGCTCGCCTGCTGAGATGAAGATTTTTTGACCGGTGATGCTATAAGTACCGTCATCATTTGGCTCAGCTTTGGTACGGATAATACCCAAGTCAGAACCCGCATGGGCTTCTGTCAAGCACATGGTGCCTGACCATTCGCCGGTGACCATTTTTTCTAGGTAAGTTTGTTTTTGCTCATCAGTGCCATGGTGCTCGATGGTTTGAATTGCGCCATGCGATAGGCCAGGATACATAGAAAATGACCAGTTAGCCGTACCGACCATCTCATTGATGACCGTTGATAGTGAGAACGGCATGTTTTGACCACCAAACTCTTCTTCAGCAGATAAAGCAGGGAAGCCAAGCTCACAGTACTGCTTATAAGCTTCTTTAAAGCCTTTTGGCGTGGTGACCTTACCATTGTCAAACTTACAGCCTTCTGCATCGCCGCTTTGATTCAGTGGTGACAACTCGTTTTCGGCAAAGCTTGCCGCCATTTCAAATAGGCTGTCCATTAGCTCGCGGTCAGCTTCTTGGAACGCTGGTAATGTTTTATAATGGCTTTCACTATCGAGTAGCTCATGCATCACGAACTGAATATCACGTAAGGGCGCTTTGTATTGCATAACTTCCTGTCCTTTTTAGAATGTAACCGATCATAGCCAACAATGAGCATATGGTCGCACTATCCTCTAGTGCGTTATTCTTACCTAGCCAGTCTGGAAATCTAAATAAATGATAAACAGTGAAGCAGGTCAACCATGCTATCGATTACATAAAATAGTGTTGAAAAGAGTGGTGATTGTCAGAGTCAAAGAAAGATTAAATGTGCTCTAACAAATTCACTATAAAAGATAGGCTTTCATTAGCGATTATACAAGTTTGGTGAAAGCACTGATAAGTCATGAACCTGTCTTGCATCGATTGTGCAATCAACGTTAGGCCTCAATCTGAATCATTAATAACCCTATGAAACATTGACCGATATACAACAGGACAGATCAAAGATTCAGAGTTATATCAGCCAATTTTCATCATAAAAATAACGTTCACATAAAGAAAAACCGCTTCAGAGGCAAAGGCGCCAATAAGCGGTTTTATGATACCCAGAAAACAAGAGCTATTCGGTGGCATACTGTTTGACCAGCATCTCAGTGGCCACATCAGCGGGCACAGGTTTGCCAAACCAATAGCCTTGTCCATTTTTGCAGCCCATATCGAGCAACACATCGCGCTGCTGTTCGGTTTCTATACCTTCTGCCACCACATGCATGTCTAGAGCATCTGCCAAGTCTAGAATGGCTTTTACAATGGCATGCTGAGTACGGTCGGTATCAATTTTTGAGATAAAGCTCTTATCAATTTTGATAAAGTCAAAGGGGTAGTCTTGCAGGTAACTCAAGGATGCATAGCCCGTACCAAAATCATCTAAGGCAAGACGGACGCCCAATTCTTTGAGAGAGTTGAGTTGTTTTCTGACATCATCATGGCGCTGAATCAAAGAGGATTCGGTCACTTCGATATGCAACTGACACGCCGCAATATTGTGCTGTACCAATAGGCCGCTCACCATGTCAAAAAATTCAGGATGACTAAATTCGGCCGCATCGGCATTGATGCAGATATGCTGACAAAACCCTTGCTGTTGCCATTCAGATAACTGATGGGCAATCTTGTTAGCCATCTGTGAAAACAGCTCAAACGAGAGCTTATGGGTCAAAATAGCATCGATAAAATGTTTTGGTTTGAGTAGACCGCGAGTGGGATGTTGCCAGCGAACTAGTGCTTCAAACCCTGTGATAATCCCCGTATCCAATAAGAATTTTGGTTGATAATAGGGTATAAACTGTCCTTCAGCCGATGCTGCTCTCAGATCGGCTTCTAACTGTAGGCTACCTGAAGTGGCTTCCTCAATCGTTTTGTCATACCAACGGATATCATCGCCGCCGTGTTGTTTGACATACTGTAAGGCTTTTTCTGCTTTGCTCAACAGTCCTGTTACCTGAGCATCATTTTTGGGAAAGTAACTGACGCCTACAGAAATATGGCAGTAGATATTTGCATTTGTGGCCGCGTTTCCATTCATTGTGAAGGGTATCTCGCACATCTGCATGAGCGTATCTAATTGATGACGTACCATATTGCCATCTTGACACTCAAACAATAACGCAAAGTCATCCCCGCCAAAGTGGGAAAAGCAGCGTAAATGCTCTAAATGGAGCTCTTTGATACGTTTCACAAACTTCTGTATTAAAGTGTTTATTCCCTCAGATCCCAGCAAGCTTGCCAGATTGCGATAGCGGTCTATATTGAGACGTACAATCACGACTTCTTGATAAGTGTCTAATAAAACGTCACTGGCCTGACTCAAAAACACTTTGCGATTGGGCAATCCAGTGAGTTGATCGTAGTTGAGTAAATGAGCAACCTGCTTTTGATCTTTAACGACGGCAGACATGTCGCGTAGCATACCCACATGAAATACCGTTTGGTCGATACAAATTTTACGATAGGTGATTTGGCAATCGATCGTCTCACCATAGCGATTGGCCATGGAAAAATCCAACTTGTAGAAACCTGACTCTCTTAAATTATCCTTAATCTCTTTTAGGATAAGCTGCTCTTCTTCTGACAAAAATTCAGCCGCGTAAATACCGAGTGGACGACCGACCAAAAAGGATTCTTTATAGCCAATCATAAGCTCATAGCTGGCATTGACAGATAGATAGCGTAAATTACTGTCTAGCACAAAAATAGCATCTTCGATCTGCTCACACAGTTGGGCCATGAGTCGCTGTTTAATCGATACTGGAATGGGGTCAAAGTTGCTCATAATAATGTTTCACAAAAAATAAAGGCTTATAAAAAATAAGTACTGTGATTCAATTTACTAAATTAAAACTAAGATCACTTTTGATTCTACAGAGTATAAAACAAAAGTTCTATTTTAAAGTGTCTATAAATGATAGTAAATCTCATTAATAATACTGATTTTAACCATACAAAGCGAGTAAAGTAGTCAATGCAACCACGGGTGCTGTCTCTGTACGTAATACCCTACTGCCAATTTGCCAAGGCATAAAACCTACAGATTCGGCTTTTTGACATTCATCGTCACTGAGACCTCCTTCAGGACCAATCAATAGTTCAATATAGGGAGACTCTTGCTTGAGAACTGAGGCCAGTTTCTCGGGTTTTGCAGGTTGTCCTGCTGCTGGCACACTCATCTGCATACGTAGATTTGCAGCGCTACGTAGCACTTGATAATAAGTGTCTTGGCTGAGTATAGAGACGATAGGACTGACCAATGTTGCTGTATTCAACGCATCAGACGCAGGTTGATTCAGCCATTCATTGATAGATAGTGGGGCAAGTATCAGAGGTGGGCGATTCAGGCCGCATTGCTCGCAGGCTGCTATAGCGACTTGTTGCCAGTGAGCCAGTTTTTTCTCGATTTGTGCAGGTTTCAGATTGACCTCGCCATGATGACTACTAAGCAGTTGAATAGCCGTGACGCCAAGCTCGGTTGCTTTTTGTACCGCATAATCCATACGCTCGCCGCGACTCATTACTAAGCCGATTTTACTAATAATAGGCGCCGTACGATCATCCTTTAGATGAGTGAGGAGGGTAGCCGTCGCGTTTTTTTTACTGATTGCTTTTAGCTCTACTTTATATTCACCACCAAATCCATCGAACAAGATACCTTGATCACCGATATTTGCACGCAGCACTCGGCACCAATGATGGACGATGCTGTCTGGCAACTCAACGTGGCTCCCTAGAGGTAGGTCACCCAGCTTAGGTAAAGGCATAGCATCAATATTGTCGTTATTAATGGCATAAAAAAAACGTCGCACTTGGTCTTATTCCTATTATTTGATTGTGAGCGGTTATTATTGACCCAATAGAATATCACTTGATGCCACGAAAGGCATTCCTTTTATGATAATTACTGCCAGATAACAGCGCTCAACGGATAAACGACATTATCATATAGTCAGAAAAATTTAAGAAATACATTAAGATGAAATGTGTTTTTTGATACATGAATGTCCAGTAGATAAAATTTTCCAATAAAAAAACTGGCACTCCGAAGAGCGCCAGTTAGTTATAAATTCATTATATACTTGCTTAATGATCAAGATTATCAAGTATTAAACAGTAAGTCCTAATGCTTCAACCAAGCGTTTATTTGGCTCAACTTTGTTCATGCTATAAAAATGCATGGCTGGCACGCCTTCGCTCATTAAGCGCTCACATAAGCGATACACCACATCAAAACCAAACTCGCGAATAGATTTGCTGTCATCGCCAAAATCCGCCAATCGCTTGCGCACATAACGCGGAATATCAGCGCCGCAGCTATCAGCAAAGCGTATCAGGTTACTAGAGTTGGTGATCGGCATGATGCCAGCTACCAATGGCTGGGCAATGGTATCGATACCGCGTTTCTCTAACGTGTCACGCAAATACAGATAGCTGTCTGCATTATAAAAGAACTGCGTGATCGATGCATTGGCACCAGCGCGGTACTTATTCACCAAGTTGTCAACATCAAACTCAAAGCTACGCGCTTGTGGATGCATCTCAGGATAGGCCGCCACTTCGATATGGAAGTGATCGCCTGAGTACTCACGAATGAACTTGACCAAATCTACCGCAAATGGCAGCTCACCCATACCCACCTGACCGGATGGCAAATCGCCACGTAGTGCGACAAGACGTCTGATTCCTAAGCTTTTATAAAACTCAAGTAACTCAGCGATTTGCGCTTTGTCATCGCCGATACAAGACATATGCGGCGCAATTTCAGTCTCACTGCGCGCGCTTAGTGCTTGTACGATGTCTAAGGTACGGCTACGAGTTGACCCGCCCGCACCGTAGGTCACCGAAAAATACGCCGGTGACAACTTATTTAGCTCATCATAAGTGCTAAGAAGCTTTTCGTGACCTTGCTCGGTTTTTGCAGGAAAGAACTCAAAGGAGAAAGCAGGCTTACTCACAGTCAGGCTCCTTTTAGTATTTATAAGCGTCAGGTTTGAATGGACCTTCGACAGGCACACCCAAATATTCAGCTTGCTTTTGGGTCAGCTTAGTCAATGTACCGTTAAAGCCTGCAACCATCGCAGCGGCCACTTCTTCATCCAATTTCTTAGGCAATACTTTTACGTATAAGTTATCAAAGCGCTCATCAGTCGGCAGATCAGCGAACTTTTCTTCGAACAGATACATTTGAGCCAATACTTGGTTGGCAAATGAGCCGTCCATGACGCGTGATGGGTGACCAGTAGCATTACCTAAGTTCACTAGGCGACCTTCGGCAAGCAAGATCAAATAATCGTTTTCATCATCTGAGCGGAATACTTGATGCACCTGTGGCTTGATCTCAACCCAGCGCCAGTTATCACGCATAAACTGAGTATCAATCTCGGTATCAAAGTGACCAATGTTACATACAACCGCACCAGGCTTAAGGGCCGCTAGCATATGACGGTCACAAACGTGATAGTTACCAGTCGTGGTGACAATCAAGTCTGTGTCTTCAAGCAAGCGTTTGTTGATGCTGTCTGCACCGCCAGTGTTGTCACCGTCGATGTATGGTGATAATACTTCAAAGCCGTCCATACATGCCTGCATGGCACAGATAGGATCCACTTCTGACACACGGACAATCATGCCTTCTTGGCGTAAGCTTTGCGTAGAGCCTTTACCTACATCGCCGTAACCGATAACCAAAGCGCGGCGACCAGCAAGGAACATATCGGTAGCACGTTTGATAGCGTCATTTAAGCTATGACGGCAACCGTATTTGTTGTCATTTTTAGACTTGGTAACTGCATCGTTGACGTTGATGGCAGGCACCTTTAATGTACCTTTATTCAACATCTCAACCAAACGGTGTACACCAGTGGTGGTCTCTTCTGAGATACCATGGATAATATCGAGCATTTGCGGATAGTCATTGTGAACAAGAGCTGTCAAATCACCGCCATCATCTAAGATTAAGTTGGCATCCCACAGCTGACCTGAGGCTTCGCCGCCAACGTGTACTTGCTGACGCAAGCACCATTCGTACTCTTCTTCTGTTTCGCCTTTCCACGCATAAACAGGGATGCCAGCAGCAGCAATCGCAGCAGCAGCATGGTCTTGGGTCGAAAAGATATTACATGAGGTCCAGCGGACTTCCGCACCTAGTGCGACTAGTGTCTCGATGAGGACAGCAGTCTGAATAGTCATGTGGATACAGCCAGCGATTTTCGCGCCTTTTAGCGGCTGGTCTGCTTCGTAGCGACGACGCAAGCCCATTAGGGCAGGCATTTCAGCTTCGGCAAGGGTAATTTCACGGCGGCCATAATCAGCAAGGCTGATGTCAGCGACTTTATAGTCAGTAAAAGAGGGATCGATCGTATGGGCAGAGGGTGTAGTAGACACTGCGTCCATAATATGCTCCTATCAGTGGTTAACGAATGATAAAAAGAATAAAAACGCAGGTGCCGTTGTTTGCGCTGTTGATGACCAAGAATAGGTAGCCAACAGTTAACCGAGCCTAACATAACCTGTGACTGCATAACGATAGAATGTTAATGCGGTAAATCACTGTTATGGCGCAACACCTCTCGGAGGTCGTTATTGTAATAGATGAGTGGTTAATTGTCACCTTTTGCTTGATATAAATAGTAAGCGTTTGGAGTATTTACTCATACAAAAAAAGGCCATCGATTGATGACCTTAATTTATTTTGATAATGATAGGATTTTTATACTGCTAGACAGGCTTAGAACCAGTTATAGGTTAAAGAGGTGAAAAAGTTAGTACCGTCAGTATTATAGCCAATATCTGTTATATAATCTTCGTTAGTGATGTTGTTTAAGCGTGCCGTCATAGACAAGTTATCAGTAAGCTTATAGTTACCACTGATGTTCAGCAATCCATAATTGTCTACAAATTGAGCGTCAGTATTGGTAATTCTGCTGTAATAGTCTCCCACATACTGATATTCAGCGCGTATATCTAAACTTGGTAAACGGTAGCCTATGTAGACTAATCCTTTATGTTCAGGACGATAAGGAAGGTGGTTACCACTGTAATCTATGGCATTCTGACTAAAATCTACTCTGCCAGTATAGTCACTCTTATCTTTAGCATCTTGATAGTCATAGCTACCACCAAATAAATAGCTATCAATAACCCAATCAGATGTTAATGATACACCTCTAATTTCAGCTTTATCTACATTGACAGCTGTGCCTTCTGGAAACGAAATTAGATCATCAACATCATTATAATAGCCAGTCAGCCGTGTAGCTTGTAATGGTGTGCTGTATTCAACAAAGGCTTCATAGTTGTCGCTGGTTTCCGGCTGTAGATCAGGGTTGCCACCATATCCAGGGTATATATCATTGAACGTAGGTGCGCGGAACCCTTTTGCGTAGCTGGTACCAATACGCCATTCAGGGTTAATATGGTAGGCGCCGCCGAAATTATAAGTGGTTTCATCACCATATTGTGAGTTGTCATCAAAACGTATATTAGCTTGGGCATCGAACTGGTTAGTTGCCAAAACATAGCCTAAAAAGGTACTGGTCACATCGCGATCATCAATGTCATATTCACTACTATCTAGGCTTTGATTTAGGTACTCAACGCCGTAAACGCCTTGGCCGACCGCAAGTTGATGTTGACCTACTAAGCTGATTTGATCTTGTTTGCTGTCAAACACTCCACCGTATTCGCTAGAAGAGTCACTTTTATCAATTGAGTGACCATACTGTAATTTAAGTGAAGAGCCTGGTAGATAACGCCAATCTACGTATGCTTGAGCGCTACCGTTTTCTTGATCAGCATGAGCATTCTCATAATCACCATCATCAAAATCGGTAGTGGATTTACTGTACAAAGCACTGGCGCCTGCCAACCATTGATCATTAATACGTTGATTTAAAGCAATACTTACGTTGTCGCTTTCAAATCCATCTTCATCTTTATTATAACCAACTGCATTAGGCAGCTTGGCGCTAATGCCGTCATCTTCATTGTGACTAGCTGACAAACTCAATGTCGTGCCAGTCTCGTTAGCGAACTGTGCGCTAGCACCGTATAAGTATTGATCATTTGAGCCGACACCAGCGGTAACTGACATACTGCTTCGATTTATATTGCCGCCTTTAGTGAATACTTGAATGACACCGCCCATCGCATCCGCACCGTAGATGCTAGAACCTGATGCTCCATAGAGAACTTCAATTCGATCAATTTGATCAGCAGGTAGCAAGTTTAACGCGGCGCCGCCCGCACTTAACGAGCTATACCGTATACCATCAATAAGTACTAATATTTGTTTATTATCATAACCGCGCATATAAAAATTTGAGGTAGTCCCTGAGCCGCCATTGGTGTAATGACTGAACCCTGGCTGACGTTTTAAAACGTCAAGTGCCGTCTGACCTTGATAACGCTGTAGCTCTTCCTTATCAATCACGCGAGTTTGTGCAATCACATTACTGGTTTTGGTAGGCGTACGCGTGGCTGTTACGACAATTTTGTCAAGCTCAACTTGGGGCATCTCGCTATCGTTAGTATTGATTATCTCAGGGGTCGCCGCCATTGCTGTGTTGACTGCAAATAAACCAAGCGTGCTTAAGATACTTAGGCGAAGATAGGTACGTGAAGATGAACGTGATAAAGACATGGTCAATTCCAAAATAATCAAATTAAAAAATACAGACATAAAAAATAACTATTAAGACGTAAAAGGTGTCAAAAGTTACAAAAAACAGTATATAAGCAAAACTGCGCTCATTATCTACAAAAGTTCCGCCTTTATAAACCACTTTAACCTAATGTTTCTTCACGGTAGGATGAATATAATTCATGATGAGATGCTGATTATTAATTAGAGAGCTACTTTTTTATTAACGCCTATTATTTTAGTAAGCGGAATGGATTGCACAGAGCGCTAAAAACAACTGACTCACACAGTTAGCGACAAAAACCTATAATCAAAAGCACTGCTGTTATAAATAATTGTTATCATAGTGCCGATATTATGTGTTCTTCATTGTGCCACTCATAAAGTTAAGAGGTTTGTTTTGTCTACTCAGCATAATCTGACTCCCAGTACCGCGTCCTCTCTCCTAAATTCCATCATCAAAATATCCTCTATAGTCATAGCGCTGGTGCTGGCTGCCGTGTTGAGTATGGTGGTGCCGCATACTGCTTTTGCTGTGGATGCGGGCGCGCTTGGCGTGAATGGTGATAGTAGTGAGGAGACGGTAGCTACACCTTTACCTGATTCATTTGGGCGAGATACACCGCGTCATACTGTACAGGGTTTTATCAGTGCGCTGAGCGAAAACGACTACTTGCTGGCAAGTAACTATCTAAATTTATCCAAGTCCGATAACCCAACGACTGTCGTACGTCAGTTTAAACAAGCGCTTGATGCGGGTGGGCGATTCCAACCTGATTTGCAAATCAGTAATACCCCTGAGGGCAATCTCACCGATCAACTACCACCAAGTCAAGAAAATGTCGGTGTGATTAACATCGGTGAAAAAAGTGTGTCGTTGTTACTAGAAAGAGTGGTCTCCAAGGAGAACGAGCAGTATTGGCAGTTCTCGAGTGAGACGCTGAGTTCTATACCGGAAGTGATAGAAAACTCAGAGCCGACCTTGGTATCGCGCTACACGGTGGATTCATTAGATGGCAAAAAGCTCTTTGGTTATCAGCTGGCTGATTTGGTTGCTGCGCTATCCATGATTGTGAGTAGCTTTGTCCTCACTTATATCGCAGTATGGCTGTTATACCATCTATTGAGGATTGTTTATCCTCGTGTGCGCGGCGTGCCTTTGCCATTACCTGACAAAGTGATACTGCCGCTTTCTGTGGTCATTATGGCGCTGATCTTATCTGAAGTGATGGTCTATGCAGGTGTGTCCGTCACGCTGCGCGAACCAGTCAATCGCTTTACTGATATTGCTTCTTGGCTTGCGCTAACTTGGCTGCTATTACGAGTTATTGATGCCATATTTACTCGAGCGGTCAACCTAAGCTATAAGAAAAACTATACTGAGCGTGTCTCAATCTTGGGACTGCTCCGAAAAGTCGTCAAAGCGCTACTCTTAATATTTGCGGTCATTGTCATTTTTGGTAATTTGGGTTTTGACTTAACCACAGGTATTGCTGCACTGGGTGTGGGTGGTTTGGCATTGGCACTTGGTGCACAAAAGACCATTGAAAACCTTGTTGGTAGTGTCGTAGTCGTCGCGGATTCACCAGTACGTATCGGTGATTATTGCAAATTTGGCACTTATGAAGGTACTGTTATTGACATCGGTATTCGCTCATCACGTGTGCGCACATTGACACGGACCGTTGTCACGGTGCCAAACGGTGATTTTTCATCGATGCAGATTGAAAACTTTACCTCGCGTGATATGTTCCGCTTCTTTCATCAGTTGTATCTGAAGCGTACTGCGGATATCGATGTGGTCTTCAAGATGGTCAAAGACTTAGATGAGTTTTTAAAAGAGCATGAGATGACCAACCAAGAGTGGAATCAAGTTAATATTTTAGAGCTACGCCAAGACTGCTACGTCATTCAGCTACAGGCATATATCAATGCCAATGATGTGATGGAGTTTTATGATAAGCAAAACGTGGTGTTCGTTGATGTATTAAACCAAGTCGCAAAATATGATGTCGAACATGCATTGCCAACCCAGCAGCTGATTGTCAATCAAGCGGAGCTTGAACATCATATGGAAAACAATATTGTTAAAACAGAGGATGACGCCTCAGAAGACCATAGCGATACGAATAGCAATGAAACAAATGTCAGTTTAGAAGACAATGATGATAATAATTCTGATGATGTGACTATCAACAAAGACACCGACAATGCTAACGATGATATGGCAAATAACCAAAAGTCATCTATGGCAACTGTCAGTAGAAAGGGTGCGCTCAAAGCGCTCAAACACAAAAGTCGTATGCTAAGAAAAAGCAAATTTAAGCATACTAAAAACAAATTTAGCTTGTCTATATGGAATCAGCCTTAGAAGTGATTTTTCCATATAGGCAATTATTCTACACGGTCAGCTATAAAGGTACTGCGGTTTTATTGCGTAATAAGCCGTAGTATGACCAGAGCAGTAAGCTGGCAGCGCTGCGATACGGTGACCAGTGCTGAGTGAGGTTGTTAAGCTGCTTGGGTGTTGGTCGTTCTGCTAAGCCTAATAACTCCATCGCCGCAACCTTGATGGCCAAGTCGTCAACAGCAAGCACATCTGCGCGTTTTAAAGAAAAGAGCAGGTACATCTCAGCGGTCCAGCGTCCGATACCAGTGACCGCCGTAAGCGTTTTGATGGCGTCTTCATTAGGCATATTTTCTAAAGCTGCAAAATCGATATTATGATCCACTAAGGAGCGGATATAGCGAGTTTTTTGCTTAGACAATCCCTGAGCTTTTAAAGCCTCGTCAGTTGCTTCACCGATTTTATACGGCGTTGTCAACGCAGCATCAACCAACCGCTTCCAGATACTTGCCGCCGCCGCAACAGACAACTGCTGACCGACCATTGCTCTCATTAATTGCTCAAACCCACCTGCATTGTGCCTAAGATCAGGTAGACCAACTTGCTCGTAGATAGCCGCGAATTTTGGCTCAATTGCAATCAATGCGCTGATGTTTTCGGATAGCTCTTGGGGTGTCTCAATGGTTTGTATGCTCATATTGATGTCACTTTGGTAGTTAAATAGTGAGTGGATAATTCAATAGTAAAGGCTGATAGGTGAATATCAAAGGAATAATCGTTAAGGATTGACAGGTGGATAATCGATAAAAAAAGGACTGCAAGTAAGCAGTCCTTTTTTATTTAATAGAGTTATCATAAGCGATGACTTCTATTCGCCATCTGTTTTAGGCTTTTTGAGCAGTACCAATACCGCGCCATTGCCACCGTCTTTTGGCGGTGCAGAGCAAAATGCCAATACTTCTGGCAATTGACGTAACCAACCATTGACACAGGTTTTTAGAATTGCTTCGCTACCTTTACCGTGGACGATTTTTACCATGGTTTCATTTTTTTGCTTCGCTTGACTCAGTAGCTGAGTCATGGCGTCACGTGCTTCTTCTATCGTACAGCCATGGATGTCTACCGCATCGTACCAACGCAGCTTGCCTTTTTTGAGCTGGTCAAAGATTTTGTTTTGCAAGGTTGGCTGCTTATATGACAGGTAAGCTTCAGCGGCGACAGGGTTCAGTAGGGCTTGCATGTCTGACAAGCCTGCGCCTAAATCGCTGGCTTCACTGCCTTGAGCGGCCGCACGTTTTGATAGTGTTGCGGCATCAGGTTTGCCTACTCTTGCCGTGCTAGTAGGTGAGCGTACGTTTTTGTCTTCTAGCTGAATGACACCATGCATAGCTTGCATGAACAGTACTTTGTCATCGTCAACATGTTCACTGTCTAGCTGCTTGACGGTCTTTTTCACTTGCTTTTGCGTTGGCAAAGTAACAGGCTCAGTGGGCTTTTGGTTTTCACCTTCAGGTGAGTTGGTATCACGGCCTTTACTCAATTGGCCTTTTAATTCTTTAAGTTGGTCTTGCATTTCTTTTGAAAACAGAGAGTTTGACATAAAAGTTAACGTATCGTTGGTTGATGAATGAAAAGTTGAGTCATTTATAGGGTAAATATTTTATTCAAGCTATCTGATTCTATTGAGGCTTGAACTATTGAGTTACTTTACTCGTCTACTGCGACGCCCGCAAGTAAGGATTGTAACGCTTGTCCCGGATGATCGGTTTTCATAAATTGTTCACCGATTAAAAAGTGCTGAATATCATGACTTAGCATAAGCCGAATATCATCCCTGCTATGAATGCCGCTCTCGGTCACGATCAGTGGTTTTTGATCGGCATTATCAGCATCAGCAGAGAGTGCTTCGATTAAGATATTTTTCAAATCGAGCGTGGTTTGTAGGTCCACATCAAACGTGTTTAAATCACGATTGTTAATACCGTAAATATTGTGCGCTGAGCGTGGTAGCTGTAGCGCCCGATCAAGCTCAGACTGTGTATGCACTTCTATCAACACATCCATACCAAGCTCAATACTGAGCGCGTGCAACTCTTGTACTTGTGTGTCATCTAGGCAGGCCATGATGAGTAAGATGCAGTCAGCACCCATTAAGTAAGATTGATATATCTGATAGACATCAATCATAAAATCTTTGCGAAGTATTGGTAAGCTTGAGACATTTGCCGCTTGAATAAGGTACGTATCATCGCCCTGAAAATAATCGCGATCAGTCAACACTGATAGACAGCTGGCACCCGCTTGCTCGTACTGCTGCGCAAATAGAGCAGGGGTAAAATTATGATTGATAACGCCTTTAGATGGCGAGGCTTTTTTGATTTCAGCAATAATGCCAACACCATTATTTTCAGGGCTAGCAGCACGTAGGGCAGCAGCAAAACCTCGGCGCGGTTTGTTAGCAGCTGCGACTTGCGCTTTTAAGTCTGCAAGGGATAGCGCCGCGCGAGCTGCTTTTACTTCTTCTACTTTGGTTGCGACAATGCGCTGTAGTACCGAAGGTATGTCTGAATGAGTTGTGGTCATGCTGTTATCCGAATATTGTTAAAGGTAAATAGGTAGTGATATATAGTTTTGCACTGTATTGGTGCGTATAAATCAACCCTCAATCACTAGCTGCTGCGTGTATTTGGCCAAAGACTCAAGCTTGAGTAAAGCATCACCATTTTGGATGATTTTTTGAGCTCGGCTAACGCCATTAGGATAATTGCTGGCAAGTCCGGCGGTATATATTGCCGCACCTGCGTTCAAAGCAATCATATCGCGGGCTTTAAGTACAGCACGGTCATGGGTATCAGCACCAGATAGAGCAGCGCGGATCAGTGCAAGGCTTTGCTCAGGAGAGTCGACATCGAGACCAATCAGGGTTTGCGATTCAATACCTGCATCTTCTGGCATCATCTCATAAACGGATATTTCACCATCTTTTAGTTCAGCAACTGTGGTCGAGGTTGCTAGACTGATTTCATCCAAACCATCTTTTGCGCCGACGACCATGACATGCCGTGCGCCTAGGTTTTTCATGACTTTGGCAATTGGCTCACACAGCTGCGCGGTAAAGACACCAATAACTAAATTGGGCGTACCAGCAGGGTTGGTTAATGGGCCTAAAATATTAAAGATGGTACGCGCTTTTAGCTCACGACGTACAGGATTGGCATAACGCATGGCGCTGTGATGGTTGGGCGCAAACAAAAATCCAATCCCTTCATTCTCGATACAATCTTTTGCTTGTTCTGGAGTCAGCGCAAGACTGATGCCTGCTTGCTCAAGCAAATCTGAGCTACCAGATCTGGTTGAGACACCACGATTACCATGCTTGGCAACTTGTGCGCCAGCCGCCGCGACAACGAATGCCGATGCAGTCGATACGTTAAATAAGTTGGCACCATCACCGCCAGTACCAACGATGTCGACCAAATAGTCGCAGTTTTTTGGCTCAATATTGGCAGCCAGCGCACGCATCGCACTGGCTGATGCGGTGATCTCATCGATGGATTCGCCTTTCATACGTAGACCTGTCAAAATAGCGCCCATCATCGCGTCGCTACATCTACCTTGCATGATAATCAGCATCACTTGATACATCTCATCAAAGGTCAAATCGATGTGCTGAAAGATTCTACTCAAAGCCGTCGTCAATAATTGATGTATTTGGGCATCAGACAGTTTTGCAATACCCTCTGGCGTGTGAGCTTCTTCTGTTTTTGTCGTACTCATGATGATCTCGCTTATGATTGTTTTTTTATGTGAATCTGTTTTTTGTGTGAATCTATCTATGATTTGAGATAGAGTAATGAAAGCAGGTTCTTAAGTCAAAACTAGCCTACCTGTGGTAGCGCATCTGATGCTAGTTTTGCCAAGCCATAAGTGTGTAAAAAGTTATTAAGTAGTTGATAACCTGCTTCGCTCAAAATGGACTCAGGATGAAACTGGACGCCTTCTATGGCAAGTGACTTGTGACGGATACCCATGATCTCTTCAATACTACCATCAACGTTCTGCGTCCATGCGGTCAGCTCAAGGCAATCTGGTAGGGTACGCTTATCAATGACAAGTGAATGATAGCGTGTGACTTGCGATGGGTTTGGTAGTCCGGCAAATACGCCTTGGTCATTATGATAGACGGCTGATAACCGTCCGTGCATAACTTCACCTGCTTTGACGACTTGCCCACCAAACGCCTGCCCAATCGCTTGATGACCCAAACAAATACCAAGTATCGGAATAATGCCTTTGAATGTCTCGATAACTTCGAGCGAAACACCCGCACGATCAGGGTCGCATGGACCTGGGCCAATAACAATCACGTCCGGTGCTAACGTTCGAATCTGCTCGATAGTCACTTGATCATTACGCCAAACGGTGATGTCCTGCTGCAATTCACCGAAATATTGTACGATATTGTACGTAAAGCTGTCGTAATTATCGATCATCAAAATCATGAAGGTTTCAACTTATCAGTTTTATTCTGTTTGTAATATAGGATATACGCCTACCGATGTTCAGGGCTTTAGTTACCAAACACAAGCAGCTATGATTACGACATAGGGCGTTATGGCGCGCGGTTATCTTACCACTATTTTGTTCTCTATCAAATGCAGAGCATGGGCTAGCTAAATAAGCATTACATAAAAATATTTTTCTCTCATCATAATGATTTCACGATCAGAGAAACATCAGCAAATCGATATTTTATTATTGCACCGTAAAAGAACAATATAATAATTATAAGATTTTCTCAGCACCAATATAGTGCAAAATTATCACAATTAGTGCGTCGAATAACCTCTCAATATAAAGGTTGTTAGCAAAAATATATTTTTATATAAAAGTTATTTTGCGTAAGGCTCTGTAATTATTGGGAAAATTTTGTTTTAAGTGAGGTAAATAGTAATTTCTTTGAGATATTGGCATAGCCTTTGCATTATTGAAGTTGGTATGATTATTGATGACCATAAAAACGGGTCTAAAAATAATTATTCATAAGTGCCAGAAGAGTTCAGCATGACGAGTTATATATTGCTAGAATGATATGAGAATTGACTTAGGATGTTTGTAGACCATTGAGATGACTATTGGTCTAATTAAGAAAGCGTCTTAGGTGAGTGTCTTGACTAATCCAACAAATAGTGCTGATAATAAGCATAATATCGAATGCGCTGTTTGGTATTGGAAGGACATCTGGAATTCTTGCACAAGAAATGGCACCAACAATTTTAAATTGCAATAACGTGACCAACACAACGGAGATTATGTATGTCGAACAAATTATTAGATCTTATTCAATCCTCTAATGCTAAATGGGTTGACTTTCGCTTCACTGATACGCGCGGTAAAGAGCAGCACATCAGTTTCCCAGCATCGACTATCGATGAAGATGTCATGGAAGATGGCAAAATGTTTGACGGCTCATCTATCGCTGGTTGGAAGGGTATCGAAGCGTCTGATATGATCTTGCGTCCTGATCCAGAAACGGCGTTCGTTGATCCGTTCTTTGATGCGGTTACTGTCGTCGTGACTTGCGATATTATCGAGCCATCAACACTACAAGGCTACGATCGTGACCCACGCTCTATCGCACGCCGCGCTGAAGAGTACTTAAAATCCACTGGTATTGGTGATACTGCTTACTTTGGTCCTGAGCCTGAGTTCTTTGTATTTGACGATGTAAAATGGTCAGTTGACATGTCTGGCGTGAGTCATAAAATCACGGCTGAAGAAGCAGCATGGTCAACTAACGAGACGTACGAGTGGGGCAACATGGCGCATCGTCCACGCGTCAAAGGCGGTTACTTCCCAGTACCACCAATCGACAGTTCACACGATATGCGTTCTGTCATGTGTGCACGCATCGAAGAAATCGTTGGTGAAGGCCGCGTAGAAGTTCATCATCACGAAGTGGCTTCTTGCCAGTCTGAGATTGGTGTTGCATTCAACACGATGGTACGTAAAGCGGATGAAGTTCAGCAATTGAAATATGTTGTCCATAACGTGGCGCACCAGTTTGGTAAAACAGCGACCTTTATGCCAAAACCAATCGTTGGTGACAACGGTTCAGGTATGCACGTACATATGTCAATCTCAAAAGATGGTTTAAACACCTTCTCTGGTGATGAGTATGCTGGACTATCTGAAACGGCACTGTATTTCATCGGCGGTATCATCAAACACGCTCGTGCGCTGAACGCAATTACCAACCCATCAACGAACAGCTATAAGCGCCTTGTACCGCATTATGAAGCACCTATCAAGCTTGCGTATTCAGCGTCTAATCGCTCAGCGTCTATTCGTGTGCCACATGTAAGCAGCCCAAAAGCGGTACGTATCGAAGCGCGTTTCCCAGATCCAACAGCGAACCCATACCTAGCATTTGCCGCGCTATTGATGGCAGGTCTTGACGGTATCCAAAACAAAATGCATCCAGGTGAAGCGGCTGACAAGAACTTATATGACTTGCCACCAGAAGAAGAAGCACAAATCCCAACGGTTGCAGAGAGTCTAGATGTTGCATTGCAAGCACTAAAAGATGACCATGACTTCTTGTTAAAAGGCGATGTGTTCACTAAAGACATGCTAGAAGCGTTTATTGCATTGAAAGAAGAAGAAGTACAACGCCTAAACGTGACTGTACACCCTGTCGAGTTTGACATGTACTACAGCTGCTAATAACGAATTAGTCCGTTAAGTTAATTCGATAAAAAAGAACCAGTCAAGTGAATTTTGGCTGGTTTTTTTGTACCTGTTGGAAAAGATAGTGGTATAAATGGATGATATTTTTTTAAATACCATTGATTTCACATCAAATCCTACTGATTTTGCACCAAAAGTGTCGCATAATAGTTCTTATAAAAGTATATTAATAGTAAATACTAATTAGGTTGACTGACTATGAGTTTGTTATCAAAGCGAGATTTGTTACGAGGTAATATACAGTTAGGAGCATTGGCTATCATGGCTAGTCTTTGTGCGCCTCTCAGCAACGCAGCACCCATCTATAAAGTGATTGATGAGCAAACAGGGCAAATCACCTTTACCGATCGTCCGCAATCCTATGAGGAGCAGGCAGGAAAACAAGTCAGCCAGACCAGCGTTAATACCGGCGAAAGTAGCGCCCCCAAAGGAATGCCAAGTGAGGTCAGAGGCAATACTGATCTTCCAGCTGCCGCTGCCACCAAACCTGCGGTGAATATCAACTATCAGTTGAGTATGATTGAGCCGAGTACAGAGCGTGCCTATCAGCGCCCTGCACAGAGTATCGTCATCGCGCTTGATGTAAAGCCTGCGCTACAGAATGGCGATCAAGTGAGTATATATTTGGATGGTAAAGAAATCGCCCAAGGATTAAGTGCTTCTGTCGCGACAGTCGATCTGCAGCCAGGCCCGCATAGCATCCGCGCTGTAGTTAAGAAGGTATCAGGACAAACAGGGCAGCAGGTCAATCGTACGGTACATGTCATTCAAAACACCTTGATTCTACAAAAGAAAAAGAAGCTTGCCGAGCAGCTGCTTGCTTACGAGCGCTTGCCATGGCACCAAAAGGTCTTGTTAAAAATGCGCGGTAATGACGCTGTATCTCAATAGCAAAGTCATTAGTAATATATAAATAAAAAGGGCAGACGTGATCATCGCGTCTGCCCTTTTTATGTATTGCTTCTACTGAGCTTTAAATAAGCCTGTTGTCATTTACTTATTTGGTCAGCTCAATGGTACCATTGGCAGTCACTGAGATAGTGCTATTACCAGACTCAAAGCTTTGGCTTGGTACCGACTCGTCTGCCATGCCTGATTTCATGCTCATAGCGCTATACATTGGGCGTGGATAGTTGCTACCGGTATTCAAATTAACATTCACGACGCGATAGCCGCGTGCATTCCAAGCGCGCGTCAGGTTTTTGGCCTGCTGCTGGAAGGCGCGAGACGCTTCTGTCATTAGTTTTTGCTCTAATGCATCTTTTTTGGTGTCTGAAACCCCAAAATTAAGATTATCCATGACTAAGGTTTCTTGTAAATCCGCAATCAGCTGACTGATTGCTGCAAAGTCTGTACTTTTCAAGTCTATGTTTGCTTGACCTGTCCAACCAATGATTTTGTCGTTTTTGTCATAGCGTGGATAGGTACGCTGCTGCCCAGTGCTCACAGTCACGCTTGGGTAGCGTTTGGCAATTTTCATGGCATTATTGATTGACGTATTAAGCATCGTGGCTAAAGTTTTGGCATCCGTTGCCTGAGCCTTTTTATATAAGCTGGCACGTACTTCATCGTTTTGGATTTCTTCTTTTACTTCTGTCTGAAACGTCAGTTGGTCATAGCCTGTTGGCTCTGCATGGGCGCTACCTATCATGGCTGTCATTAAACAAGCAGTACCAGAAGCGATGGCCAGTTTATTCAATAGAGCATTTTTCATGGTTATCTCCTAAATCAATGTTAAGGGTATTCATATGAATACTTTCAAAAGGTATTTACAAAGGAAGTTGTACCTCTTATTTTTAAGTGTTGACATGTGTGCAACTTCATTCACTAAAATAACAAAATCTGTATAAGTTGCTGTGAGAATTTTGTGAGCTAGGTTACTGGGTTATTTTTCGATTAAAACAAACAGTTTTGAGATAGGGGTTGTAAAATTAAAAAATCCTTGTATAATCTCATCCGGTGGCTCCATTGGTAGCCTCGCAACATTGTTCTATGAATCCCGCCAGGACCGGAAGGTAGCAACGGTAATAGATTTGATGTGTGCCGAGGATGTGCTGATGGAGTCGCTTTTTTTTGCCTAAAATTTGATAGATATTCTAATAAAGTACCTAATATACCGGTATTCTGTATTAAGCCCTTCATTGTAAAGGGCTTTTTTTTGTCTAAAATTTCATTCGATTTCTTATTTAAATTAAAAGCGTCATTGATTAATATGCGTTAAAATACAATGTATTAAGTTTTAATAACATTCTAGACACTTTGAGGTTTGGTTATGAAGATGTTTGTTTGGCTGTTCATTATATTTGTGGTGCTAATCGTTATGTTTGGGGTGTCCATATTTAATAAATTGGTGCGTGCACGTAACCAAGCAAAGAACGGCTTTGCGCAGATAGATGTGCAGCTCAAACGTCGCCATGATTTGATTCCAAATCTAGTCGAAACAGCTAAGCGTTACCTGACTCATGAGGAAGAGACACTGACACGAGTTATTAGCGCACGTAATCATGCTCAAAACCTACAAGACTCGCATAAGCATCAGCCAGACTCACAAGAGCACATGGCACTATTTGCCAAAGCAGAAGGCATGTTGTCCAAAGCGTTGAGTCAGTTTTCGGCAGTGGTAGAAGCCTATCCTGAGCTTAAAGCGGACAGTATGATCAAAGAGTTGATGGATGAGCTGACCAATACCGAAAACAGAATCGGTTTTGCTCGTCAGCACTATAACGATAGTGTGATGTTTTATAATAATGATCGTGAAGTGTTCCCTAACAATCTTGTCAGTACAACCTTTGGTTTTCGTCCGCTTAGTCCCTTGGTATTTGCAGACAGAGATACCATTGCTAAAGCACCGAATGTTAATCTGGGCTAAGATTTAGATAAATTTGACCAAGGTTAGGCAGCCCAGTTGATGGATTTTTTTGGTGAACAGCGGATACGTACACGCCGCAGTCTATTACTGTATGGACTGTTTTTTCTTATTGTGCTCGCCCATATCGTGGTGGCACTGGCTATCATGGGACTGCTGTTAACGGTATTCACAGGCGGTATATATCATTGGGTATTGATGCTAGTCATTCTCTTTATAGTAGGCAGTTTCGTTGGTGGGAGTTTTTTAGAATATCGGCGTTTGCGAGCGGGTGGTCGCGCTATTGCCCAGCGAGTAGGGGCGGTCAGATTATTTATTGATAACAGTCAGGAACCATGGGAGCACAGCCATGGGGTCGCGCATCAACATGAAATCAAAGAAAAAGTTCACTATCGCTCACATCATATAGCAGTACGAAGCGAGCGTGATTTCCCACCAGTCTATCGTCGTTATTATGAAATTGCCCATCAGTTAGCGATTGCGTCAGGTTTGTCTGCGCCTCTCTTATACGTACTACCCAATGAGCAAGGAATCAATGGCTTTGTCGCGGGTCGCCATCGTCAAGATATGGTGCTTATCGTGACCCAAGGCGCGCTAGATAAATTGTCTGATAAAGCATTATATGGGCTGATTGGTCATGAGTATGGTCATATCTTGCATGGGGATGCCACGTTCAATCTACAGCTGATGGTGGTACTGGCTGGCCTACAGATTCTATATGATTGGAGCGATCCCATTCCTAATACTCGCTATTCTGACAATACAGTTGCCACCGATATTCCTCTATCACAGAGACACGTTGATGGACGCGCGCGCAATACCGAAGCTCAGACTAATCACTTTACGACCCACAGCGAGTGGGTAGCGTACTGGCAACAGCAGTCTCACCAGCATCAGTCTAGATGGGTACAAAATACACCAGCGATGCCTCACAGAGCACCCCGTAGTGTCTGGACACTACTGCTCCATGGTCTGAGCTTCTCGAGTATGGCAAGTGCCCAGCTAATCAAACACAGCTTTAATCGTGAGCGTGAGTTACTTGCTGATGCAACCAGCGTACAATTAACGCGCTCGCCTGCGATCATAGAAACCTTAAAAGCTATTCACCAAGATTCACTGGGCTCACGATTATCGAGTGTTGCTGATATCAACGGACTCAGCCATTTTTTCTTTGCCAGTAGTGGCGCGGACTTGGGTGATGTGTCTTGGTTTGCCACTCATCCAAGCTTGACGGAGCGTATGAGTGCTATTAATGCTGATGCCTATCGTAAGTTTGCCGTACAAGTCGTTAAAGAAAAGCGGATCAATCAGCAGAAGATAAAAGAAATATATCGGCAGCGCCATCTAGGTGATTGGGGAGCTGTAATAAAAAATAGCCTAAGCAAAAATTCACAGAAAAAGTCTCAAAAGTCTCAATTGCCGCATCGATCATTGTTCGATATTGATGCAGAAGAAAACCATAAGCAGAACGCTATTTTTAATAACACTGCAAGTAACAGTGAAAGCCAGACAGATAAAGGTCTTGAGTTCACTAAAGAGGTAGATACCATTATCGATGGTCGCTTGCAGGTAGAAATAGCACCAATAGATACCGATAATTTGCTGAAGCCTTGGCAGGCCAGACCTGACGCTCACCTACCAGAAGATACATTAATTGAAGCGAGCGATATTCAAAAGGTGTCACTCCCGCAATATGTACTCGATCATATTTATCATCCACTTGGTGCACAAGCGCTAATAGAAGCAGTCATGCTTTGCCATCAGCATCAACCATTGTCAACAAATGCATTATATGGTTTGGCAGATATTTGGGGTGAGGGCTTTTCTATTGAAAGTGACTCTACTAGTCATAAGCAAGTATTACCCCATAGGATAGATGCTAAGCTACTGGCCATAGTGGCCAATTTGGATAGACGTTTGGACAGTGCTTTGATTGTATTTGCATTAGCCCAGTTACGTCGTCATGACTTATCTGAAATACATATCAAAAAATTAAAGCTTAGAAGTGACAGCGAACACAGTCACGAAAGCGATCAGTACTATAAAAAACAAGCAAAATGCCGTACGATGTTGTTGCGTTACCAACAAGGTATGGTTGAGTTATTTCACCAACAGCTGACATCTGACTTAACTAAAAGCTTAGCTTGTGATTCTGTAGATCAAAAAATATCGAGTGATCGCTCTTACTCGGCAGCGAATTCATTCAATCATTCATTAGCTGTAGAGAGGCAAAAATCATCCATACTGTCATTATGGCAAGCGTTACAATTACAGCAGTTACTACCGATATTGTCTGAGGTTTTACACGATACGGATACGCAAGCTCTATCATCACAGACACTCAAAACTGGTATAGAAGGCGTAAGGGTACAGCTAGATCCTTCAGGTCAAGTATTTGAAGCACTGAGCAATGCTCAGATTTCGGAAATAGTTTTACTGGCGTATCGCCTATCAAAAGACGCTAAAGGCCAGATGATCTCAATATATGAGCGCTCATTATTGAGTGAAGGTGATGAGAGTGTGGCGCATTACATTGTAGATTTAAGACGTCATGCGCGTTTGGTTTATATTGATTTGACGACAGTGAGCGATGTCAATTTGCAATGGTTGTTATTAACGGCACAACACTTAAATAGTATTCAATTATTAGCGATTATTGCTGCGGTTCCTATTTCTACTATTCATTCTATCAATCGCCCCATAAATACTTTGGGTAGTACTAATTATCCAGAGAGACAACAGGATGGTAGTCAAATAGATTATAATGACGATAGCACGATAAGACCTGCTCATCATGAGTATCGACAATGGCTAAGTACATTGCATACCGTGATGTTACACGATACGATAATCAGCCAAGATGAATATGATTGCCTGATCGCAATGTCAGAGCGCTGGCTAGGCGTACGGCAGCTTTTTTGATAAGAACTACCAAAATCATCTAAAAAACTATATAGACAACATAATTAGGATAGTAGAGTCGTATGAGTGATATCCAAGACCCGCTAAGTGTATTGCAGCGCCGTGTGCAGCAGCGCCAAATCCTAGCGATGATGGGTATCAATCAATGGGTGCGGCCTGAGTCAAGTACCGTAAATATAGCGGATATCACGATAGATTCGGTTGAGCACTCAAATAGTGGCTCTATTGATACTGAATCCGCGAGTGCTGGAGCTGCTGTAGAGACAGTCGTTCAGCCGACCAGTGGTTATGATACGAATGACTCTTATAGCAGCAACCATGATGATGTGAATAACGATGCTCATGGTCTAGGTATTCATGAACAGGCAGCCACCGAGCAAAGCCCAGTCACCTATAGTTTTGATAGTGTGAGCAATGAGATATCTGCTACTTCAGATGCACCTCGTCTTCACAATAGTCCAGATATCGAATCAAACCAAACCGCCGCATTTTTTATAGATGAAGTGGTGCAGTCAACAACTGCGCCTATTGCGCCACAGCAATTATCTCAAAGCAGTCATAATAGTGATAGTGTAAATGACGACAGCTTGAAAAAGGTAGCACCATTTAGCTTACAAGGTGGACGCTATGGGGATTGGGTGATATTGGTTGATATTCAGGCACTTAATAGTGATAGCCAAAAGCTATGGAATAATATCACTCAAGCACTCTCAATGACTCATGAGACGACCTCATTTCCGATTTGCGCCGGTATGGACACAGTAGAGCTTGCCAATGCCAGCCTTGCTGGATATGTCTTTAGAATTGGTCTGCGCGAAGAGATAAAAGTTGCTGCTTTAACAGTACTACCTGAAGGTCTTCAGCACCCCAACCTTATGACTGTGCCTACATTAGATGACATGATTGTAGATAGTGATGCTAAACGTCAGCTGTGGGAGCGCATATCTCATTGAGTGATATTAAAACTGATATCGATGTAAATTTTTTTATCAACAAACTGAAATAAAGGTCGCTTCTTTATTTCATCATACCTAGGACTGTGATTATGTCTATAACCCAAACGTCTACACCCACCGCTAATAATAGTACCCCGCATCGTCTGCCAAACTTCTGTGCTGGCCCTGCCGCCATGCCAACATCCGTATTGGAGCGTGCTCAGAGCGAATTGCTCGACTGGCAAGGTCGCGGCCTATCGGTCATGGAAGTCAGCCACCGTAGTAAAGAGTACATGGCGATTACTGACAAAGCAGAAGCTAAGCTACGCACGCTTATGGAGATACCAGACAACTATAAAGTGCTGTTTTTGCAAGGCGGCGCTAGCTTGCAGTTTTCTGCCATTCCATTGAACCTGCTCAATGGTGGACGCGGCGATTATTTGACGACGGGTGCATGGTCAGGTAAGGCGATTAAAGAAGCCCAGCGCTATGAAGCACTTGGTCTGGGTAAGATTAACTTGGTCGCGACTGGCAAAGAGGACAACTTTACGACTGTACCCGCCCAAAGTGAGTGGAATGTGAGTGACGATGCCGCTTATTTTCACTACTGTGCCAATGAGACTATCCATGGTATACAGATATTTGAGCCACCACAAGTAGACGCGCCAATCATTGCCGATATGTCATCTTGTATCTTGTCACAGCCGATAGACGTGTCTAAATTTGGTATGATCTATGCAGGTGCCCAAAAGAACATCGGTCCTGCAGGTTTGGTCATTGCAATCATCCGTGATGATCTGTTGGGGCAGGCTAGCGCATGGTGTCCTATGCTACTGAATTATGAGCACCAAGCAGACAAAGAGTCTATGTCTAACACGCCAGCGACGTACTCTTGGTACTTAGCAGGACTGGTATTTGATTGGTTGGAAGCGCAGGGTGGTGTGGCTGCTATTGGCAAAATCAACCAGCAAAAAGCCGATTTACTTTATAAGACAATCGATGAGAGCAGTTTTTATCACAACCCAGTCGATCCTCAGTATCGCTCTATCATGAACGTGCCATTTACTTTAGCAGACAGCAGCCTTGATAAAGTGTTCTTAGAAGAGTCAGAAAAAGCTGGCCTACTTAATCTAAAAGGCCATCGTGACGTAGGCGGTATGCGAGCCAGTATTTACAACGCCGTGCCACTTGAGTGGGTACAGCAGTTGGTTGATTTTATGATAGCGTTTGAGAAAAAGCATGCATAGGTCATACTAGACTTTAAAATAAAAGACGCCGCTTTTATAAGTTGCGTCTTTTTTTATGAGTATATTGATCGATGCACAGTTTGAGTAAAAAGCGTTCAATATCTGCTGCCATTACATCTAATATAGTAGAACCTCAATAAAATTGATACAGCATAGGAAACGCGCTCGATTAAACGCTGCTTTTCTTGCTTGCTGTAACTGCGTATCCAGAGGCTGCGAAAAATAGCGTTTAATCTTGCTATACCATTTTTATAATGGTTTCACTATACCAATGATGTCATACTGATGGATGTCGCACTGACGCCGCGTAACATGGCAAAATATTAGGTTAAAAAACCTAAGTTTGTTATGATGAAATTTTGCTATCAGGCTATTTTGCCGTCAGCGCTTAATTTTTGATACTCGCATTGGTTAGCATAGAGGTTTGTTATAACGTTATGATAAGAAAAAATGCTCTGCTAAAAGCTGTTTTGCTAGCCATCACTGTCAGCTGGATATCGAGCAGTATTGCGGCGCCTATCACAACGACAGCGCTTGGACATAACAGTCCTACGAAATACATCAATGCGCCTTACATGCCCTATGCCAATCCAAAAGCGCCTTCAGGAGGCACGCTTTCGCTAGATGCGCGTGGTACCTTTAATAGTGCCAATAAGTGGATGACCACGGGCGTGCCAATGATCGGCACCGACTATCTGTATGATACCTTGATGACAGGTTCGTTAAATGAAGCGTTTACCATGTATCCACAGCTGGCAAGTAAGGTAACCTATGATCCAGACGATACCAGCTGGATTGTCTATCACATCAATCCTGCTGCCCGTTTTTGGGATGGGACGCCTGTGACCAGTCATGATGTCAAAGCGACTTTTGATGCAATATTAAACAAAGGTCCGATGTCTATTCGTAGCTATTTGGCTGATATCAAAGCCGTTCAAGTCATCGACGAGCAGCAAGTCAAATTTGTCTTTGCCTCCGCTGAAAACAAAGAAATCCTACTGACGGTTGGGCAGTTTCCTGTTTTTGCCAAATCCTCAATTGAGGCTGATTTTGAAAAGATCAGCCTGACACCCTTAATGGGTAGTGGGCCTTATAAGCTGGGACGTGTCGATGCGGGGCGTTCAGTAAGCTACATACGTGATCCCAATTACTGGGGTCGTGATTTGATGGTCAATCGTGGTCGTTATAATTTTGACATGATTAAGTTCGTTTATTATCAAAGCGATGAGATTGCCTTTGAAGGATTTAAATCTGGCCAGTACCGTTTTCGCCCCGAAAACAAAGCATCAAATTGGGTGAGTGGTTATGATTTTCCTGCAGTGAAAGCAGGTCTTATCAAAAAAGAGACCATAACCAGTCAAAACCCAGTGCCCATGCAGGCATTGGTGATGAATTTGCGCCGCCCAATCTTTCAGGACATTCGGGTGCGCCAAGCCCTAACGGCTGCTTATGATTTTGAATGGATGAATAAGACATTATTTCATGGACAGTACGAACGTTTGCAGAGCTTCTTTCACGGGTCGGAGCTTGCGGCAACTGGTACACCGTCTAGTGAAGAGATGCAGGTGTTAACGCCTTTATTGTCTAAGCTTGAACCGATTCAGCGTAAAGCCGTCTTAGCAGAATGGCAGCTACCCAGCAGTGATGGCAATGGCTTTAATCGACAAGGATTACTAAAAGCGCGGCAGTTATTGCTAGATGCTGGATTTTATTATGATGATATGAAGCTATATCAACCGAATGGTCAGCCCGCCCAAATTGAAATTTTGATGACAGGTGAGACCATGGGCCGTGTCTTGTTGCCTTATATTCGTAATTTAAAACGCTTAGGGTTTGAGGCAACCTTGCGCCAAGTGGATGGGCCGCAATATTATGAGCGAACGCGCCGTTTTGATTATGATATGGTCGTCGATGTGTTTGCCCAAAGTCTATCGCCTGGTGCTGAGCAGGCTGCATTTTGGGGTAGTGCGGCGGCTGATGAGCCTGGCAATCACAATAGTGCTGGTATCAAAAATGCAGCCGTCGATGAGGTGGTTGCTAATCTTGGTAATGCCAAAAATCGTGACGAAATTGTGTTATATACGCAGGTGCTTGATCGGTTGTTGCGAGCGGGTCATTATGTCGTACCATTGTATGGTAAGTCTGGCACTAACGTTGCTTATTGGGACCAATACCGTCATACAGACACATTACCGACCAACGCCGTCGGCATCGACTACTGGTGGGTGGACAAAGAAGCAGAAGGACGCATCAACAAATATTTGAAGCAGTAAGCAGTACCTTTTGACAGGATCTGGTCTAGTAATAGCTGACTGCCAAACGCATAGGCTGTTACCACGCAGTAAAAGCGAGAAGTAAAATCAAAACGAAATAATTCAAAATAACGAGTAAAAAAATAACTACTGGTAAGGATTTGACATGAGTATCCGTATTCACCCCATTAAAGCGTTCAATGATAATTATATTTGGACCTTAATTAATGAAAATAATAAGCAGGCGATCGTCATTGATCCAGGTCAAGCCCAGCCGGTTATCGATTATCTAGAGACGCATGGACTAGAGC
Organism: Psychrobacter pacificensis; assembly: GCF_900101915.1. Lineage (GTDB taxonomy): Bacteria > Pseudomonadota > Gammaproteobacteria > Pseudomonadales > Moraxellaceae > Psychrobacter > Psychrobacter pacificensis. The sequence goes on from NZ_FNAL01000015.1 coordinate 42,549, forward strand.
TAACCTCGATTTGGACCACGCATCATCATCATGATCATATTGGTGGTGTCGCAGAATTGCAGGAGTCGTATCCGATGACCCATCTGGTTGCGCATAGTGAGCATGGGGTTGATGAGGATCAAACTATTAAAGATGGCAGCACGGTGAGTGCATGGGGCTGCTCTGCACAAGTCTGGGACGTATCAGGACACACCGCCAGCCACATGGCTTATATCTTAGATATTGATGGGCAAAAGCACTGCTTCTGCGGGGATACGTTGTTTAGTGCAGGTTGTGGACGTGTCTTTACGGGTACGATTGAGCAGTTACATGATAGTTTTAAACGTCTAAATGAATTACCTGATGAGACACTACTGTATCCTGCGCACGAGTATACGGCTAGTAACCTACGCTTTGGATTGTCTATCGAGCCTGACAACGAGGCAATGCAACAAGCATTAGCGCAAGCTGAGGCACAAACGGCACAAGGTGTGCCGACACTGCCAGTGACGCTAGAGCATGAGCGTGCGATCAACGTATTTTTGCGTACCCAAGAGCCAAGTGTGATTGCAGGGGTTAAATCAAAAGTAACTATCGACGATGATAACTCTTTGACGGTATTTGCAGCGTTACGCGAGCTCAAAAATAATTTTTAATGCAAGTTTTTAATACATAGATATATTTGTGTAGACCTTTAGCACGAAAGAATATACTGCTGTCGTCATCGCCCTCTCTCTTTATTTAGGAAGTCGCTATTATGGGTCGTTATATCTTAAAAAGACTCCTACTGATATTACCGACACTATTTTTGATATTGCTTGCCAACTTTGTAATCGTACAAGCGGCACCAGGCGGACCTGTTGAGCAGCAGCTTGCCCTTATTGAGCAGGGGTCAAAAGATAACGCACTTGGTGGTAATATTGGCGCGGGCAGTGCAGGTGGCAATGACAGCACTTATCAAGGAACGCGCGGTCTCTCTGAGGAAATGGTCGCTGCTATTAATGCTCAATATGGCTTTGACAAATCCGCTCCAGAACGATTTTGGCTTATGTTAAAGAACTACGCTCAGCTAGATTTTGGTGAGTCGTTTTTTAAAGGGCAGTCGGTGACCGATCTCATTATAGAGAAGCTACCAGTCTCGATATCGCTTGGTCTTTGGAGTACGCTACTCATTTATCTGATTGCCATTCCTTTAGGGGTGTATAAAGCGATGCATCATGGCTCAGGCATTGATAAATTCACTGCTATGCTGCTGGCTATTGGACATGCGATACCTGTGTTTGTCTTTGCAGTTATTTTATTGGTATTTTTCGCAGGTGGCACCTATTGGAATATTTTCCCGCTACAAGGGCTCACGTCCGAAAATTTTGACCAACTCAGCGCGCTTGGTAAGGTGAAAGATTACTTTTGGCATTTGGCACTACCGCTGCTAGCCAGTACCGTAGGTGGTTTTGCGGGCTTGACGTATCTGACCAAATTTAGCTTTTTAGAAGAGTTGGGCAAGCAGTATGTATTGACCGCTCGCGCAAAGGGACTGGGTGAGGGTCAGGTGTTGTATGGTCATGTATTTCGCAATGCTATGTTGATTATCATCGCAGGTATCCCAGCCGCTATCGTTGGTATTTTCTTTGCCGGTAACTTTTTGATTGAGATTATCTTTAAACTAGATGGGTTGGGGTTGTTAGGTTTTGAGGCCATTCAACAACGCGACTATCCAGTGATATTTGGCACGCTATTTATCTTCACCTTGGTAGGGCTACTACTGCAATTAATCAGCGACTTAAGCTATCACTTAATTGATCCCCGTATTGATTTTGAGGGGCGCTAATGTCAAATAATCAATCTTCATCAAAGAGCAGTACTATTAATAGCGAACCAGATAAAGCGCCAATGCCTGAGCACAATCCTCAGGTAGCGCTACCGAAAAAGCAGCGCTTAAACCCCATTTGGCAAGCGCGTTTAAATCGCTTTCGCCAAAATCGTCTTGGGGTAATATCACTGTTTGTTTTTGCAGTGATATTTGTCATTTGCATGGCAGCTAACGTCATTGCCAATGACAAACCTTTACTGGTGCAATATCAAGGCGACTATTACTTTCCGGTATTAAAGGCCTATCCTGAAACGACATTTGGCGGTGTATTTGAGACCGAAACCAATTATAAAGATCCTGCAGTGCAGTCGCTGATTGATGAGCAAGGGTTTTATATAATGCCGCCTATTCCGTTTGCTGATCAGACACCCAATGTCGAGCTTGGTCTGCCTTATCCAGCGGCTCCAAACGCTCAGAACTGGCTTGGCACTGATGATATGGGACGCGATGTGCTGACACGGATACTTTATGGTATGCGCGTCTCATTGTTGTTCGGTCTGGCGCTGACGCTCGCTGGTGCTCTCATCGGTATTATTGTCGGTGCAATACAAGGCTATTATGGCGGCTGGGTAGATCTGGCAGGGCAGCGCTTTATGGAAGTGTGGGGCGGTATGCCTCAGCTATTTATGATTATTATCTTAGTCAGTTTATTTAGTCCCAGTATTATCATGCTATTTGCCATGATGCTGTTATTTGGTTGGATGGGGCTGGTCGGTTTGGTAAGAGCAGAGTTTTTGCGTGCTCGTAATTTTGATTATGTGCGTGCCGCGCGCAATCTCGGTGTGTCTGATAGCCAAATCATGCTCAGACATATTCTGCCCAATGCGTTAGCCTCAAGTTTATCTCAGCTCCCTTTTATATTAACAGCTAATATCATTGCGTTGACTGCGCTGGATTTTTTGGGTTATGGGTTGCCGCCTGGCTCGCCGTCTTTAGGTGAGCTGATGGTACAAGGAAAAAATAACCTTGATGCCCCTTGGCTGGCTTTATCAGGGTTTTTTAGTTTGACCTTTATTTTGTCATTGCTCATCTTCGTTGGCGAAGCACTGCGTGATGCGTTTGATCCGAGGCGCTCTTGATATGACCGATAATATTATGGCTACCGAGCAATACAACGCGCCAACTGAAAATCTTAATCGCGCGCAAGACAAGCTCGTGCTGACAGTAGATAGCCTAAGTATCACAACTGCTACAGGCATCCAGCTGGTCGATGAATTATCTTATGAGCTAAGACAGGGGCAAACTCTGGCTATCGTTGGTGAGTCAGGATCTGGCAAATCGATTGCCAGTCTTGCACTACTAGGTCTGCTACCAGAGAATTTGACGATTAAGGGTGAGGTTCAGCTGGCAAGCACGGCAGGCATGTCTCAACTACCGATAGCGAATGACAAATCGCGTAATGCCGCACTACGTGCTATTCGTGGTCAGCGGATCGGTATGGTATTTCAAGAGCCGATGACAGCGCTAAATCCGCTACATACCGTTGCAAAACAAATCGCTGAATCACTGCGTTTAAGCGGCGTACCCAAAAAACAATGGCGAGCCACCAGCATTGCCTTGCTAAATGACGTCAATATCACGGATCCCTCTGACAAGTTGAATCGTTATCCACATGAGTTGTCAGGTGGTCAGCGTCAGCGAGTAATGATTGCGATGGCATTGGCTCAGCAGCCTGATATCTTGATCGCTGATGAGCCAACCACCGCACTTGATGTGACATTACAGCATGAGATTTTGGCACTACTGAATGATCTCAAATACCAGCATAATATGGCGATGATATTAATCAGCCACGATCTCAATCTGGTCAGGCGCTATAGTGATGAGGTCATCGTGATGCGCCAAGGCCAGACGATTGAGCAGGGTCAAACGTCAGCGGTATTTGATCAGCCTAAAGCCGATTATACTCGCACGCTCATTCAGCAAGACTTCGGTCAAGCGCTACAGCCAGTAGCAGATCATGCAGATGGACCATCAACTGTATTAAAAGTGAGCAATCTCAACGTACAATTCCCAATCGAAAAAAGTCTATTTGGGAGTACAAAACGTTGGTTTGATGCGGTCAAAGCTGTTGATATGACCTTGCAAAAAGGGCAGGCATTAGGGATCGTCGGTGAGTCTGGATCTGGCAAAACCACCATTGCACTGGCGCTGAGTCAGCTGCTTGGCAATCAAGCACGAGTGCATGGACAGATAGTGGTGAATGGGCAAGATATCTCAGCACTGTCCAAAAAAGTGCTACGTAACTTTCGCTCGCAGATTCAAATGGTGTTTCAAGACCCTTTTGCCAGTATCAACCCTCGTATGACGGTCATGCAAATTGTGGAAGAAGGACTGTTGGTACAAGGCGTGGATAAAGACGCGCGTCAGCAGGCGGTGATGGAGAGTTTGGCTACCGTCCATTTGCCTTTAGCATTCGCGCAGCGTTATCCGCATGAGCTGTCCGGCGGTCAACGTCAACGCGTGGCATTGGCGCGCGCACTCATCATGAAACCGAGCCTACTTATATTGGACGAGCCTACCTCTGCGCTTGACAGTACCACGCAGGTAACGGTGGTCAGTTTATTGCGTGAAATTCAACAAAAGCTGCAAATAAGTTATGTCTTTATCAGTCATGATCTCAAAGTAGTCCGCGCACTATGTCAGCATATTATGGTACTAAAACAAGGGGCATGCGTGGAATCTGGGCTCACAGAAGATATCTTTAGCCAGCCACAGCATCCGTATGCCAAGCAGTTATTAAAGGCGAGCAGTACACAATAATAGCGACATACCAAAAAAGGCAGTGGTACAATCATGCTAGACAGTGGTTTGCTTTATTCAAACATCCTTGCTGTACATATACTTATCTACTCTGCTATTGGCAAACGTCGTTTAGCCTTTATCAACTAGCTCAAACTATTGTTATCGCGGTTAAAATCATCATTAAAAAGGATTTTTGTACCCATGAAAAAACAAAACAGTATTACTAAATTAGTAAAGAATAACAGCTTGCAGTATGCTGGTTATTTGGCAGTGGCTAAGACACGCGCTAAAGTGCTAAAAGCAATCTCTTACGTGATACCTATCAGAAGACCGATGTTGTTTGTCGGTGAGGCTGCCTGTAATGAGCTATGCGACATGCTCATCAACGAAGGCAATACCAATGTCTTTATCGTCACTGATGCCGTGCTAAACAAACTCGGTATCCCTGCAAAAGTCACTGATTATCTAGATGCAAAAAATATCAGCTATCATGTCTATGATGGCATTACACCAGACCCTACTTTTAACGTAGTCGAAGAAGGACTGCGCCAATCTATAGCAGCAAATTGCGACGCTATTATCGCCATCGGCGGCGGCTCAGTGATCGATGCTGCCAAAATGATCGCTATGTCTCAAGGCAATAAATGCAAGCCTCAGCAACTGATCGGGATCCTTAAAGCAAGAAAGCCGTCGGCGCCATTATATTGCGTGCCTACAACAGCGGGTACTGGCTCAGAGGCAACCCTTGGTGCAGTGATATCTGATGATAAAACACACCAAAAAGCATTGTCTATTGATCCAAGAATGGTGCCGCTCGCCGCAGCGATTGACCCCATTATCATGAAAGGTATGCCAGCACACATCACCGCTGATACGGGTATTGATGTATTGACCCATGCATTAGAAGCATGGATGAGTGCCAATGCCAGCGTGGAGACGGACTACTATGCAGCCTCTGCCGTCAAATCTGTCATGCATTATCTACCATTAGCTTACAAAGATGGTGGCAATCTAAAAGCAAGAGAAGAGATGGGAATTGCCGCCCATTATGGTGGTATCGCCTTTAACAAAGCGGGCTTGGGTTATGTGCATGCCATTGCTCACCAATTAGGTGCCTACTATAGCATTCCTCATGGTCGTGCTAATGCAATCGTGTTGCCTTATGTGCTTGATGTTAATCGTAAAGCAAGCAAGCAGAGACTGGCCGCACTGGCAAAAAGAACGGGTATGGTAGCAGACGGCCAAGCTGGTCATGGTGATAAAGAAATAGCAGATCATCTCATCGTACAAGTCAGAGCGCTTATCGCAAATTTAAATATTGATCCGACCGTTAGCGGTATGCAGACCAGTGATTTTGATGATATTGCAAAAGCAGCAGCAAAAGAAGTCAGCGATACTTATGCCGTACCAACCTATCTCTCAGCAGCTGAAATTAAGGAAATCTTAACGAAAATTAAGCAAGTAAGTGATGAGAGTGCTGATAAAGACACTCAGAAAGCATCATAGCATTGTACTTGTACTTGTACTGATAGACTTATGATAGACAAAAAAAGCCTATGACTCTTTTGAGGATAGGCTTTTTTAACAGGTTTAAAACAATATAAGATATTGAAATAAAATAGTTTATCTCTATATGTTAACTATCCTAAAGCCTGTGTCATGATCAAATCATTTTGTAATTTATCTTGTGCTACGACTTAATTAATAAAAAATAACTTAATAAATTGTAAGTATATAACAATACAGGAATGTGTTATTGATATAGTCGGTTCACTATAAAATCGATACAATAAGATTAAACGCTATTTTTCGCAGCCTCTAGAGACGTAGTCACAGCAAGCAAGAAAAATAGCGTTTAATCAAATGAATTTATTATCCTGTATCGTTTTTATTTAGACTTAACTATACATAAGCGTTACGATAGTTAAATGATATTATGTTTGGGAGATTTTTATGAATCGCATATTATCATCTACAATGATTGGCCTAGCTATCGTAACAATCATTGCAAGACTCTGGCGTATACGGCAAAGACTATGAGCTTGATTTGCTAAAACTTGAAATCTTACTTTGTATAGCTAAAACAAAAAGGACGCATTAGCGTCCTTTTTGTTTGTTGTTACTCATAACAGCCTAAAATATTAATAGTTTAAAACGCCGGTTGGCGCTTAGGGACGGCACCCAAAAATTCATTACGGGCTTGATTGTTGTGCTGATACTCACCAAGCATCGCGGTACTACGCGTGGTTGAATGCTGTTTGCTGACGCCGCGCATCATCATACACATGTGCGAGGCATCCATGACTACCGCCACGCCGCGACAGCCAGTAACATCCATGATGGTTTGTGCAATCTGTTCACTCAGGTTTTCTTGTATTTGTAGACGACGAGCAAACATATCGACAATACGGGCAAACTTCGACAGTCCCAGTACTTGGCCGTCAGGCAGATAGCCGATATGCGCCACACCATGGAACGGTAGCATATGATGCTCGCACAGTGAATAAAACTCAATGTTTTGCACCAGTACTAGCTCACGATTGGCTGATGGAAAAACCGCATCATTGACCACCTCTTCAATGCTTTGATGATAGCCTTTGGTTAAGTGAGCAAAAGCCTTTGCCGCACGTACAGGCGTGTCTAATAAACCAGGACGATCTAAGTCTTCGCCAGTCGAACCAATCAGTTGGCGATAGGATTCGATACTTTCTTTATAATCTGGGGTTATTATTGGGGTGTTACTCATAAGTTTGGCAGCCATCCAAAATGTGGGTGTAGCTTAACGTTGAATCCTATCATGTCAGGATTCTTATAAAATTGTGCAAGCTGGGAAGGGCTGTGATTATACTCGAAATCTGCTGAACTTCATACTGCTGTGGTGAGTAGTTCGGAGTTTAGTCATTATAGGGCTGTCAGAGATGCAATTAGAGCGGTGACCATGATGATATTTCGTTAGTATTATTGCGATACTAATGATAGTAACCAAGTACAGTTTACGACTGTTTACTTAAACTAATTCGTGTATAATAAGTCATCTTTTGATTTGCATCATTTCATGACGCGTCACTTTCTGATTACTCTAAATAAACCTATATTCTAAATCATCTCGATTGATTCAAAAGGAAATCTTATGCTATTGCAAGGACAACGATTTGTCGTAACTGGCATCGCAAGTAAACTCTCTATCGCTTGGGCTATTGCAGAAGCGCTACATCGCGAAGGCGCCTCACTGATCCTGACTTATCCGAATGATAAAATCAAAAAGCGTGTGGACATGGCTGCCGAACAGTTCGAAGCGGATTTGGTGCTAGAGTGTGATGTCGCCTCTGATGAGTCGATTGCTGCATGTTTTGAGCAAGTAACCGCGCATTGGGGTGATGGTATTGATGGTGTGGTACACGCCATTGGTTTTGCCCCAATGGATCAGCTCGATGGTGACTTTGTGAGTGCCACCACGCGTGAAGGCAGCCACATAGCACATGATATCTCTAGCTACAGCTTTGTGGCATTGGCAAAAGCAGCTCGTGAGTTGCTTGCAATGCGTCATGGTTCTATGCTGACATTAACTTATGAAGGCAGTATCTCAGTATTGCCAAACTACAATGTCATGGGTATGGCAAAAGCCAGTCTTGAAGCCAGCGTGCGCTACTTAGCGACTTCTATGGGCGGCGAAGGTATCCGTGTCAATGCGATCTCAGCAGGTCCAATTCGTACGCTAGCTGCTAGTGGCATTAAATCATTCCGCAAAATGCTCGATATCAGCGAAAAAATCGCACCACTACAACGTAATGTCAATCAGATGGAAGTAGGTAACGCAGCACTATTCCTATTATCTCCGTGGGCATCTGGTATCACGGGTGAGATCATGTTTGTTGATGCAGGTTTTAATACCGTCGCTATCAGTGAGCAGTTGATGATGCTGGATGAGCCAGCGCAATAATCATTTAAGTATTTTTTGCGTTGATGGTCATTACCAATGATTCACTCAGCTATTGAAATTGAAAAGGCAGCCAATTGGCTGCCTTTTCTCGTTATACTATGAGTCTTTTTGGCAGTAGACCTTTAGGTGACAAATATGATAACCAAGTTACCAAAGTGGATATTGTGGGGTGGGGCGGTATTGGCATTTAGCGCTGGCTGCGTGAACACAACCGCATTGATGGGATTTGCCAATTTATCGGTCTCGCATGTCACTGGCAATGTCAGCTTGTTTGCAGCAGCTATCGCTTATTCAGACGCCCACAGTATTTTGTACATCGGAGCGCTACTATTGTCTTTTTTGGCAGGGGCAATATTAAGCGGTTTTGTCATTGGGCAGACATCCTTAACACTAGGCCGTCGTTACGGGCGTGCGCTATATTTTGAAGCAGCATTACTAATAGCTGCCTACTGGTTATATCAGCAGCATGACTATCTCGGACAATTGGCAGCAGCGATGGCCTGCGGATTACAAAACGCGATGGTAGCCACTTATAGTGGAGCAGTTATTCGCACAACTCATTTGACAGGACTGACATCTGATATGGGTGCAGCAATCGGTAACTGGCTTGCGGGTCGCTCCATTAGTAAGCCGACATTGGGCTTTCAGGCCGTTATTTGGTATTGCTTCTGCGGTGGCAGTACAGTAGGGGCTTTTTTGTTTGCCAAAGTTGGCTATGATGCGTTGCTTGTACCCATTGCAATTGTTCTAACAGCAGCATTTATATATAACTATGTCTCCAATCACTTGCCAGAACAAAGAGAAACAAAACTAAAAAAGCGCTCATCATCATGACAAGCGCTCCTTATTTTTGCTGTTAATACTAGATAACTGGCTTTATCTGCCGTTCTGCCATCTTTTATTTTGCGCCTTCTTCTTGATGATCTTCATGTTCATGCATACCTTGCATCATATCTAGCGCTGAGTCGTCAGTACGCTGTTGATCTTCTTTGGCCAGACTATCTTGATTGATGTCTTTTGGCGCCATTTTTGTGGTTGCATCGGTTTTATTTGCATCTGTCATAGTGTCATTCCTCTTGTTTTTATTGATGATTATCTATCTAACCCTAAGATTATGTGGTATCGGTTTTTACTTGTATAGCCCCAAATGATAAATGTTTGAATGCTTTATGTAATTTTTATCAACCAAGGCGTCCATTCAAAGCAGTGAGAACAAAGTAGTGAGAACAAAGTAGTGAGAGAGTTACTATTGAAAAATCTCACAAAGTCGAGAGGTGATTATCATCAACGAATCAAACAGACATCCTAAAAAAACAAAAATAATCAAAATGTATTCATATATAAGTTATTCTGATATGATATTTTCGCGCGTAATGTTCGCTATATGAATATCATGATGTCTTATAATAAGTGTGTTGCAATAACTTTGACTTCATACTCACTTTGGATGCGATAAGGATAATTTATGTCAGAGAAAAAGCTGGATAGCCATATTCCTGATGATGGTAACGAGTATTTATTTACGGATACATTCCCAAAGGGAACGGGAAAAGGATTGATCGTGGTCGCCATTGCGGCAATCATTAGTTTTATTATTTACAGTGTATTGCCATTTGAGGTCAGTGCTAACAAAGGGCTAGCAATGCTGTTTTTTATCGGCGTGCTATGGCTCACTGAGGCGATACACGTCACAATCACTGCGATCTTGGTGGTTGTGGTTGGGACATTAATTGGCATTCCTGATTTTAATGCTGAAGTCGGTCTGCAAAGCTTTGCCAGTCCCATTATTTATCTCTTCTTTGGTGGTTTTGCCTTGGCGGCCGCGTTACATGTACAAAAGCTTGATAGAAAGATTGCGCTAAAAATTCTTTCGTTATCAGGTGGTAAGCTAAGTACCGCTGTACTATTGATTTTTGGCGTGACTGCGTTTTTGTCAATGTGGATCTCAAATACGGCGACAACGGCAATGATGCTACCGCTTGCCCTCGGTATTTTGACGCAAGTCGATAGTAAAGAAGATCGCGGTACATTTGTGTTTGTACTGCTCGGTATTGCGTATTCAGCAAGTCTCGGTGGTTTGGGTACGATTGTTGGCTCGCCACCAAATGCGATCGCCGCAAAAGCCTTGGATATTGCGTTTGTTGATTGGATGAAATTTGGTATTCCAATGATGCTAATACTATTACCAGTATTGTTGGGCGCGATGTACCTATTTCTAAAGCCTAATCTAAACCGCACGATGACCCTACAGCAAGATGAAACTATTCATTGGACCAAACCGCGCGTGCTGACGATTATTGTCTTTATTGTGACAGCGATGAGCTGGATACTCTCTAAGCAAATTGGTGCTGCAGTTGGTATCGAAGATACAGATGCCGTTGTTGCATTGCTTGCAGCAGTGGCGGTCGTGAGTTTGGGTCTGGTGTCTTGGAAACAAGTATCAGACAACACAGATTGGGGTGTATTGATGTTATTTGGTGGCGGTATTGCGCTATCAAATATTCTAAAAGTATCAGGTGCGTCATTAGTACTGGGTGAGACGGTTGCTAATGGCTTACAAACTGCACCGCTATTGGTTGTGATGCTTGCAATCTCAGCCTTCATTATTTTCTTAACAGAGTTTGCATCAAACACGGCATCAGCTGCGCTCTTAGTCCCTGTATTTGCGGCAATTGCCGAGCATATGGGTATACCGAGCGAAGTCTTAGTACTTATTATTGGTATCGGTGCGTCCTGTGCCTTTATGCTACCAGTTGCGACGCCGCCAAACGCTATCGTGTTTGGTACCGGTTTGATCAAACAAACAGAGATGGTACGTACAGGTGTCATCCTTAATATTATCTCTACTGTTATCGTTGGGTGTTGGGCGTATTTCTTCCTACTATAAGTCTAACGAACCATTAGCATTACCATGATAAATAAAACCTGATGTCCCAATATTAATGAGGCATCAGGTTTTTATTTTTTATACTCTCTTAATTTATTACATCATAACTTATGGGGGATAATAGACATTATGACGACATTCAATAATAAAAATTGCATTACAATCGCTGCTATAGTCAAGTCTAAATAAAAACAATACAGGACAATAAATTCATTTGATTCAACGCTATTTTTCTTGCTTGCTGTGACTGCGTCTCCAGAGGCTGCGAAAAATAACGTTGAATCTTATTGTATTGATTTTATAGTAATCTAACTATATTTCAGATATTCATAGTAATGTCTTCGCGCTTGACGCTGTGCTTGCTGATATCAAAAAGCGCAATGTCAATCAAATCGTCAATCTTGGTGATATTTTATATGGGCCGATAGCGCCTAAGGCGACCTATGAATTACTAATGACCCATCGAGATGATATTGTTACCATTCGGGGTAATCAAGATAGGCAGATTTATGAGGCGCTGAATTTATCAACCATGGCAGAAGTTGCTGATAATCCAACGATGGATTTTATTGTCAAAAATTTACCTAAAGACGCGATTGAATGGATGCGCGCTTTACCGTTTGATTGTCATTTAAGTGAGGATGTTTATCTTTGTCATGGGACGCCAACTGATGACATGGTATATTTGCTTGAAGATATCGCAACAGGCGCACCGACAGTACGTAGCGACTCGAACATTTTATCATTATTAAATGGTATGGCCAGCCCTGTCATTATCTGTGGACATACGCATATTCCGCGCACGGTGACACTATCGTCAGGGCAGATAATTATTAATAGTGGCAGTGTGGGTTATCCCGCCTACGAAGATGATTTGCCCATTCTTCATAAGATGCAAACGTATTCGCCTCATGCCAGCTACGCGCTGATAACCTGTATAGAGACACCGCGAGGTAAATGCTGGCAAACTGAGCATATTAAGATCGCTTATGATCATGAAGCAGCAGCAGAACTGGCGCTCAAAAATGGACGTAGAGATTGGGCATTTGCTTTAAAAACAGGGCGGGTATTGTAATAAGACGCGCTCGATATTATGTTCAATTAAAATTAGCTACAATGAAAAATTTATAAGGACGGCGTTACATGTTAACTTTATATATGGCTCAACTTGGTGGCCGTCCTAAAGGTCGCCTGATTGAACAGCATGACATCTTTTTTGGCGTGGCCAATCACGTCAGCGAGCTGGTAGAGGATATCAATCAGCATTGGCCAGAAGTCAAAAACAAATGGCACATTGATTCGTATCGAGCGATTACTAAAGTTGATGGCTATGCGATCAAACTGGTTAAATCAGGTGAGCAGGTAAGCAAAGATGCTAACTTAAAGCTGTTTTTTATCAATTTGGGCGGCTATCAGCAGGGAAGTTTTGAAGAGTTTCATTATAAGCTTCTGATCGTTGCCCCCAGTCAAGCCGAGGCCATTAAGCAAGCCAAACAAAGCGAGTTTTATAAACAGTTCACTTTTAAAGATAATGCATCGCCGTTCGACGCCGCTTCACATATTGATGATAAGTTTGAGGTCGATATAGATGATATCTATAACGTGAATGATCTGCTCTCAAATGCTCAGCTGTTGATTGAGCCTATCGTTGATGCAGGCGGTGTCGATATCAAAGAAGATAAAGAATATGTGGGTTATCTGAGTATTAAAAATCTAAGGAAATTATCCTAATATGTCACTAGATATGTATTATAAAAGTGGTCTAATCCGCAAAGCGCGCTGTCAGATATCTGATGATATGCTGCCCATCCTTTATCAGATTCACGATAACGCAAAATTTCCACGATTAACGTGGTTGATTGACAATATTTATAAAAACCCGCAGATTCGTCCTGACGTAGCGAAAGAGTTAGCTAATGAGATGTTAGGGTTTGAAAAATTGTTACTGTCACTACATCTTCCTTTTCCTAGGCTGGCACTGCAAAAAATGCATACCTTTTTTGTGGGGGCTGCGACTCACCAACAGGTTATTTATACTGTTAGTCATTAGTTTTCTCATTTAGACCATTTCTATGCCTTTAATGGTGTGAAATTTAATATTTATGGTCTAAGTGTGTCTTGATTTAACACTGATTATTAGATAGAGGCATTATCGTCCTCATAGCCATAGAAAAAACTTCAGCTTTGCAACTAAGCATCATACAAGCATCATAACTACCTTGAATCACCCTGCATTTGCCTCCATAATCTAACCACTTATACATAATAAATAGCCTAAGCAAATATGTCTGATACTTTTGAAAATACCAGTCTAAAAACATCTACCGTAAATGAAAATAACAGTACAAAGCAACCAGCGGAATTACTGAGTGATTTACCAGTACTTGCTAAAGATAGCTATTATTTAAGCCGTCTCGAACGAGAGCTGGCGCGCGCTGCGGTGTCCAAAAACAAAAAATCTAATCATGATTCTGAGCAAAAAAACAATCACGACGAGGTCCTTACCAAGAAGCGTGCCCAATACGACAAGATAAAAACGCGCTCTCAAAAAGCAGTGCAGGCACGTATTGATAGCATCCCAAGTGACTTACCTGCCAAATTAAATCTTGACCTGCCTGTTAGTCAACGCGCAGAAGATCTGGTACAAGCGATCATTGATAATCAGGTCATTATCGTGGCGGGTGAGACAGGTTCGGGTAAAACCACACAGTTGCCTAAGCTCGCCATGCTGGCAGGACGCGGTATTACTGGACAGATAGGGCATACGCAACCAAGGCGATTGGCGGCTCGTAGCGTCGCAAACCGTATTGCCGAAGAGCTGGGTGAGCCTTTGGGTAATACGGTTAGTTTTAAGATTCGCTTTAATGAGCAAGGCTCCGCCCAATCGATTGTTAAGCTGATGACCGATGGTATTTTGCTGGCTGAGCTGGGTCACGATCGTTTTTTGAGTAAGTACGATACGATTATTATCGATGAGGCGCATGAGCGTAGTTTGAACATCGATTTTATTATGGGTTATCTCAAAAAGATGCTGCCTAAGCGCCCAGATTTAAAAGTCATTATCACTTCAGCGACCCTCGATACCACGCGCTTTAGTGAGTACTTTAGTCATTATGATGCCAAGCTAAAACGGCAAGTCCCTGCACCTATCTTTAACGTCGAGGGACGCAGTTTTCCAGTAGAAGTTCGTTATCGTCCGCTGACCGATGAGCCAGTAAACAGCTCAGAAGATGACAGCTATGATGATTTTGAAGAGAACCTGCCGCGTGCGGTGGTTGCTGCTGTCGAGGAATGTTTTAGCGACGCGCAAAATAAAGGCCATGCCGATCAGGCTGATATCTTGATATTTGCCGCGACTGAAGCAGAAATTCGTGAAATGCAAGAAGTGCTTGAGCGCCATGGTCCACGTCATACCGAGGTGCTACCGCTGTTTGCACGGCAGACGTATGAAGAGCAGCAGCGTATCTTTCAGCCATCAGGTCGAGGTCGACGTATTGTCATTGCGACCAACGTTGCTGAGACTGCGTTGACTGTACCGGGTATTCGCTATGTGATTGACTTAGGATTTGCGCGTATTTCGCGCTACTCGTATCGCTCACGTGTGCAGCGTCTACCGATTGAAGCGATTTCGCAAGCGGCTGCCAACCAACGTAAAGGTCGTTGTGGCCGTGTCGCGCCAGGTGTCTGCATTCGCCTATATTCTGAGGAGGACTTCAACGGTCGTCCTGAATTTACTGAGCCTGAGATTCTACGTACCAATTTGGCATCTGTGATATTACAGATGGCCAATCTGCGTCTGGGCAGTGTCGATGGCTTTGATTTTATCGAGCCACCTGATAGTAGGTTAGTCACAGATGGTCACAAGCTACTTGATGAGCTAGGAGCCATTACGTCCAAAAAGGACAGTACTCAAGATAAACGAAACCCATCAAAACGGCAAAAAGGGCTTGATCACCTGCGCTTGACCGCAACAGGTCAGAAAATGGCACGTATGCCAATCGATCCAAGGCTGGCACGTATGCTGGTGGCTGGTTCTGACTTTGATTGTATTCGTGAAATGCTGATTGTCGTGGCTGCGCTTGCGGTACAAGATCCTCGTGAGCGCCCTGCCAACAAGCGTACGCAAGCGGATCAAAAGCATGCAGTATTCCGTCAAGATGATTCAGATTTCTTGTTTTACTTAAGTCTATGGAAGGCACTGTTTGAAAAAGACGAAGACGGCAATAAACTGTCTGGTAATCAGCGTAAGCAGTTTGCGAAAAAGAACTATCTGAGCTTCCCGCGTGTTCGTGAATGGCATCAAACGCATCGTCAATTGCTACAAATGGTGACAGATCTTAAGCTGATAGATACCAGTGATGCACAAGCATCCGATAAAAATGTCGCTAAGAATGACCCGACTGCAATCGAAGACGAAGCGTTAAAAGCGGTCAAATACGCCAATTTGCACCGAGCGTTATTAACAGGACTATTGTCCATCATTGCGCATAAGACTGAAAGCCGCGGTGAGTATTTGGCGGCGCGTCAGCAAAAAGCCAAAATATTCCCAGCGAGTACGGTATTTAAACAAATACCGCCTTGGGTGATGGCGTTTGAGATGGTTGAAACCTCGCAAGTCTTTATGCGTACCGTTGCCAAAATTGAACCCGAGTGGATTATTTCAGCGGCAGGAAACTTGCTCAAATATCATTATTTTGAACCGCATTGGTCCAAGAAAACTGGGCGGGTCAAAGCATACGCGCAGATTAGTCTATTTGGCTTGATCATCATTAGCAAGCAGCTGACCAATTATGAGCAAGTAAACTTGGTCGAGTCGCGAGAGATTTTCATTCGTGATGGGTTAGTGACTGGTAACTTCGGTCGTAATGCGCCATTTTTACAGCACAATATGGACAAGATTGCCCATGTTGAGCGCATCGAAGATAAGCTACGTCGCCGTGATCTATTGGTTGATGAAGAAACGCTATATCAGTTCTATGACAAAAAGATTCCTGAACACGTCGCCAGCCGCAAAACGTTTGAAGACTGGCGCGCAGAAGTAGAAAAAAACGATGCTAAGTATCTGTTTTTTACCGATGAAGACGTACTTACTAGCCAAGCACCGACCACGGGCGATTTCCCAGAAGTATGGAAGCTGGGTGATTTAAAGCTGCCACTGCGTTATGTCTTTGATCCAGCAAGTGATGATGATGGCGTGACCATACGCGTACCGCTTGCTGCATTACCACAGCTCGACGCCATTGAGCTACTATGGGGTGTGCCTGGTTGGCGCTACGAGCTGGTATTGCAGTTGCTCAAATCATTGCCAAAAGATATCCGTCGTCAGATCGTCCCGATACCTGATACCGCAGATAATTTGTTTGATGAGCTGCAGCAGCAAGGTGGACAAGGGCTGTTAAAACAGCTGTGCCAAGCGCTCAATCGCCGCGGTATTATGTCGGTGACGCCAGAGAGCTTTAGCCCTTCCACGATTGATCGTTATCTGCAGCCACAAATCTGTGTGGTCGATGACAAAAACCGCATTATCGAAAAAGGTCGTGATCTACAAACGCTACAGATTCGTCATGCCTCTGAGACCAGTCAAGCGGTGAATGAGCAACAAGGCGCGCATACTGAATTCCCTGAGCATTTTACCTTTAGCAAAAATCATCATAGTGCAGGCGTGGTTATGAAGCAGTTTGCGGCGCTCGTGGCTGATGAAGCAGGCGAAGCGGTATCGATCCATCAGTACACCGATGTCAATGCCGCACTACAAGCGCATCGTATCGGCGTATTGACCTTGATCAAAGGGAAGCTTGGCGCAAAGAAAAAACAGCTCACCAGTCAAGTGGATAAAATATTCAAACTGGCATTTGCACCGCTTGGTGATATGGAAAAGCTAAAAACAATCGTCATTGATGCTACATTGGATGCTACGCTTGAAGAGCATTATGTGTTATTTGATCATACCGAGAGCCTGCCTGAGAGCGCTGACGATATCGCAGTTGGATTGAGCGAGGAGTTACCGTTTACGCCTGAAGAGTATGCACAGACGCTAGAAGTTGTGTTAAATAACTTCTTATTGACCGGTCAAAGCGTCATAAAAACGCTGAAAAATGTTTATACGCGCTGGCAGCGTATTCGCCAGAGTCTGTTGATGTTAGACCGCGAGATATTTGGGGAATCTATCGATGATATCGAAGATCAATTAGAAGATTTGTATTTGGCTGATTTTGTTTACCGCATGGATTATAGCCATTGGCAGCAGTATCCACGTTATCTTGAGGCACTAGAGATTCGCTTAGAGCGTCTTGAGCATAATTTGGATGCCGACCTTGATGGTGTCTACGCGCTTGACTTGCATATGGAGCGGCTAGCAGGGCGTGCGGACAAAGAAGCTATTAGCGAATATCGCTGGATGGTGGAGGAGTATCGTATCCAGCTATTTGCTCAGCCGATGAAAACTCGTGTGGCAGTTTCGCCCAAGCGTCTTAGTAAAATGTGGGATAAGGTGGGCTAGAACTAAAAGTTTCTTTGAATGTTAAGGCCGGATCAGCAATTGCTACTCCGGCCTTTTATTTAAGTAGGTTTTAATGACTCATCTTTTCTGTGAGCACGCCCATACTATAAAGCATGAACGCAATCACTGTCAGTGCTACGATAAATGGTGTCAGTATCCAAATCACCACGTTAATCAGAATTGACGGCAGCAATCCATTAAATAGTTCGAGATCTGGGGTAAAAAAATCTGTCATCACATCCACTGCACGCTTGGCAATGGGGAAGAGTAGAGTGCTGAGGGCCAGCATATAGATATATTTGCCAAAGCCTGGGTCACTCATAACGACCATAAAGTAAAATACTAAAAAATAAGTAATGGCTAGCGCCCAGCATTTGAGAGTGTAGCTTAAACGAATCATATCATTTCCTCCCCAAGCTTTTCGATAAATGTGCATAAAAAACTACGCTATATCCAATATTTTGAATATATTATATGTTATATATCGAATATATAAGAGAAGTCAATCATTTTTTATCAAAAAGCACCATAAAGCCACGTCTTTTTAGGGCGTGGATGTCAGGTATCATTCATTATCTCCCAACATTGGGATTGTCTTGATTGCGGTTGGTACAATAAAAAAGAGCCAGTAGCTTCACTACTGACTCTCATCATTCATAAGTGTAAAAACACTAGTCAATACATTATTTATAGTCAATAACTATAGTTGGCAGTTTACTTGATACTGTTGACCATTGTCTGAGGCGATGGTCATAATGCCAAAGTCTGCTTTGGTATGCCAGTCATAGGTGGTCTTTGGGTTTACATTGTTTACATAACGTACGCCAGAGCCTGATACTGCTTGCTCTAGCGTGATTTTTGCGTCTTGTAGACCTACCTTTGGCAAGGTGACGTTTAGGTTGGCCGCTTGACCATCCGCTGCATAGGCGGCAGTAATCATGCCGTTGTCTTCACAGGTAAATGACTGAACGACTGGTTTGGCAGCAGTGGTTGGGGCGGTGGTGGTCGGAGCGTTGGTTGCACAAGCGGCTAACAAAACGGTAAAAGGAGCAACAGCAAGTAATTTTTTCATAAACGATATTCCTCAAGTTGGTAAGTGAATGTGCGTTGTTATACTGAGCAATATGATACATGTTCGAATGTAATTTCGTGTTATGGTTAGAGTCTACTAAGGTAATTATTTCTGTCTTTTTCGTGATTTGCTAAGTCCTGGTCGTTTAAGTGATTGAGCGATATTTGGTTTTTTGTTTACACTGTTTTTTTGTTTAACATAAATACCAGTACCGCCCCTAAGATGACTATACTGGCGATCAGAAAGTTGAGCGTCAGCTGCTCAGATAAAAATATCACGCCTAGTACAGTCGCAATCACAGGCACACACAGCTGAACGATCGCCGCTTGTGTGGTTTTTAACAATGGCATCGCCGTATACCAAATACTGTAACCCAGCCCTGATGCGATCGCTCCTGACGCACAGGCGAGCAATATCCCTTCGCTGGTAATACTTTCTAAGCTGATGTTTTTTAAACCTATTTCATCCAGATACATTAGGCCCACCAGTAGTAATATCGGAACGGCCACCAAACTCCGCACAAAGTTAAACCCTGTCGCTCGTAGCGGTGAGATGCATGATTTGCCGCGTATGCTGTATACTCCCCAAGCCGCACCGCTCAGTGCCATCAATGCTGCAGCGTTGGGTGATGGAACGGCCGCCGATGGCAACATCAAATACACAAATCCTGCGACTGCGACGATAAATGCCAGCCACTGTACAGCACTAAGCTGCTCTTTTTTGTAGATACCCCAGCCAATCATCGTAATCTGAACGGCCGAAGACAAAATTAAAGCACCTGTACCAGTATTAAGCTCTACATAGGCAATCGAAAAACATAACGCGTAAATGACCAAGCTGACACTACTAAGCCAACTGCCTTTGTCATTTAAGATAGCATCAACAGAAGGCTTGTCAGAGGCGAGTACTTGACGCTGTAGTTTGTAGGCGTGAATCGTCATAATAAACACTAAGCAAACAGTCGCACTGAGCAGACGAATGACCGTAAAACTCCAAGCATCTATATAACCTTCTGCCAACGCCATCCGGCAAAACAGGGAGTTTGCAGCAAATGCGATCAAGGCAATAGTAGTATAAACAATGGCTTTCAAAAATAATTCCTACAATGAATAAGGGAGCATAAAACAGGCTTGCATAGCGTTTCAATGGTGAATTTAGAATATAACGATAACGTATTTTTGAGCAAAAACAATTGCCGTCTCACAAGACAGTATATTTTGTCGTACTTGTGACAAAAAGTCTTTCTTAAATACGAATAACGATAGTTGTATTGACGATAAGGTCTGAAAATAGGGATGATGTGCTTCGCATCAAACGAACTATTAGAACATCATTCATTAAACACAATACATCAGATAAATAAATTGGAAATGAGAATATGGATTGGGCAAGTATTTTTATTCATGACACAACTTGGTCGTTTGCCGTTGAAATCTTAATACGTGTCACCGTCATGTTTGTATTAATTATCACGTTCTTGCGCTTCACTGGCAAGCGCGGCATTCGTCAGCTTTCTATCTTTGAGCTGACCATCATCCTATCACTTGGCTCTATCGCGGGTGACCCTATGTTTACTGAGGATTTGCCGATTATTCAAGCCGTACTAATCATGGGTTCAGTCATTGTTCTTTACCGAATCTGTACGTGGGTTATGATGAAATGGCAGCCTTTTGAAGACTTATTGGAAGGCAAGTCACTTTATATCGTAGAAGATAGCATGCTGGTGCTCGATAAAATTAAGAAAGGCAAAATGTCTCACGATGAGTTTTTTGCTGAAATGCGTCAACAGGGCGTTGAGCATTTGGGTCAAGTGCGCATCGGTTTGCTTGAGACGGACGGCAACTTTAGTATTTTATTGCATTCCTCTGAAAATACAGTTTACGGCATGCCGCTGTTTCCCAAGCAATATCAAGCTGTTGAGCAAGTAGAGATAGGGGCTCATTACGCCTGCATGTATTGTGGTTATGTCGAGCAAATATTAGAAGCTGATAAATGCTGCCCGCGCTGTGAGGATGATTGCAATAATTGGGCTAAAGCGTTAAACAATCAGATAGTCAAGTAGCGTAACGACTAGGCTAATATAACGATAATGCTGCCTTATCAACTAAGCTAAGGCAGCATTAATTCAAACTATTATCAGTTTATGTGACTTTATTTATACAGCGCTTGGCTTATGTGACTTTGTACCAGTCAAGTTTGCGAGTCATCACCATGACACAGGCAAGTACCATAAAGCAGAATATCGCGCCCAGTAATAGATTGAGATCTTCTGTAATTAAAATGCCGAAAAAGGCAACATATAGTCCAGCAAGTGTTGCGGTAAAGAGTAAAGCCCGTTTCAAACCGCCAAATACATAGTAGCTATACCAACCAATAAGTCCCACGCACGCGCTAGCGGCTATAGTATATACTTGCCAAAAGACAATTTGCTCAGCAAGTGGTAGCAATAGGACATAAAAAATAATTTGGTTAATAGTGTTTTTGCATGTTGGCGCCTCCTAAATGTCTTGAATCCACAGCTGCTGATACAGTTGGCTGCGGCGTTAATAGACATCATAGAGAGGAGGTAGCGAGAAAATATGCAAGGAAGATGAATAGTATGTGGAAAACCATTCTAGGGATTACCGAGATGAGCGAGCTGCGCGATTACTTGCCGGACACGTTCTTTTCTATCGCCACTAATACGCACAAAAGGTTTTTGATGCTTGCTTAATTGACTGGCAAAATAGGCGCTTATCTCATCACGTTGGTACGGACTGTCTCGCAGGTCATCAGCCACCCAAGGTATATCAACCTTAGTCAATAGTATCAAATCATAATGATGTGCCAATGCTGCTTGCTCAAGAGCGGTGGGGCAGTTACCATAATACCAATGAGAGTAGACCATTAGCTCAAACAGACTGGTATCACAAAACAAATAGCGGTTTTCATTAGACGTTTGGGTGACTTGTTTAGCCAGTTTGTTCTCTAACGCAATCTGACCTTGTGCGATAGGTAGCAGGTCATCCCATGTACAAGTAAGCTGCTCATCATCCCACTTCGCTTGCAAGTAAGTACGCATATATTCTGACACCCACAGACTATCGAAATGCGCTGCCAAATCACGGCATAGGGTTGTTTTCCCCGTACTTTCTGCGCCCAAAACTGCGACAGTAATGACAGATTCAGGCGTATGCTGTTCGAGGTTGTACACGGTAGCGTCGTTGCCATTCATAATAGGCCCAGATTGCAATGAGAGTGAAGACTACATATTGTAGCGCGGTAAAAGTAAAGCCTTTATAAAAGTACAGTGGTACTGATATCGCATCAGCAATGATCCATAGTATCCAATGCTCAATTTTGCGCCGTGCCATAAGCCACATGGCCATCAGGAACAAGGCTGTAGTGAGCATGTCGGTATAGTCCACCCAAGTGAATAAATGTACACCAAGAACGGCACCGTCAAAACTAAAGCCGTTATTAATCACCGGACGGAAATAGTATATCAGCGCCACAAATGACATGGTTGCTATTGCCAAAGCAGACAAGATAGGTACATCGCCTGCATGCAAATGCTCAATACGGACATTGTTTGACTCATGAGTCTCTATAGGCTGATTCTTTTTGTTCTTTGACCAGTTAATCCAACCATATAAACTCATCACCGTATAGTAAGCATTGATGAACATATCGCCAAACAGCTGCCATTTCCATAGTAAATATACAAATATCGCCGTGCTGATTAAGCCAATTGGAAAGACTAAGATATTGGTTCTGCTGGCAAGCAAGACACTTGCCACACCAAAAACCACGGCAATCAACTCTAAGACGATAAATGTTGTGGAGTAATCCGCATATTGACCAAATAACCAAGTAAGAAGTTCTGCCATTAGTATTCCTAAAGATGAGCGTGTATCGATGTGTTTGGGTGGTTATACAGAGCAAAATGGCGCTAATTATAACGTAGCTATCAAAGAATGACGTGAGTCTTTGCTTATTTATCGCCAGAAACAGATTATTTGTAACAAAGCATTAGAAAAAATTTAATATTCAGGCATAATAAACACACTGATTTTAAGTTTACAGTTATTCACTGAGTTTGAATGGCTATTATTTTCCACTTTTATGCTTATTCCAAGCACCACAGTAGTAGACAAGGAAGCGTATCATGACGACTTGTATCACAGGCACTGGTCTTTATATCCCACCTTACAGCATTAGTAACGAAGAGCTAGTTGAGTCATTTAACCAGTATGTTGAAAACTATAATACCGAACATGCTGAAGAGATAGCTGCAGAGACAATGACGGCACTTGAGCCTTCTTCAGCTGCTTTCATCGAAAAAGTATCTGGTATCAAATCACGTTATGTGATGGAAAAAGACGGTATTTTAGACCCTGAAATCATGGCACCAGTCATTGCCTATCGTAACTTAGGTGAAGAGCTGTCTGTGATGGCAGAAATGGGCGCGGCTGCGTTAAAAGACGCATTGGCTGATGCTGGACTTGAGGCCAACGATCTAGATGGTATTATCCTTGCTTGCTCAAACTTCCAGCGCACTTATCCTGCGGTTGCTATTGAAATCCAAAATGCCATTGGTATGGTTGGCGGCTTCGCTTATGATATGAACGTCGCCTGTAGTGCGGCAACGTTTGGCCTATCACAAGCGCATGGTTCTATCATCTCTGGTCTAGCCAAACGTGTGGCTGTGGTCAATGTCGAGATTACCTCCGCGCATCTAAACTGGCGCAATCGTGACAGCCACTTTATTTTTGGTGATGTAGCAACGGCGACTATTGTTGAAGAATTAGACACGCCAAAGGGTTATGAGATTCTAAACGCTAAGCTATTTACTCAGTTTTCGACCAACATCAAAAACGAATATGGCTTTATGGATCGCTCAGAGTATCTAGCTGCGCAAACGGAGATGTATCCAGACATCAAAGCGCCGGTCACTGATAAACTATTTTTGCAAAATGGTCGCAAAGTATTCCGCGAAGTTTGTCCAAAGGTGTCTGAGGTTATCACTGAACACCTACAAGAAAATGATATACCGACCTCTGATGTTAAGATGATGTGGCTACATCAAGCTAATGCCAACATGATAGATTTGATTTTACGCACTGTCATCGGTAAAGATGCTGACAAATCAATCGCACCAAGCGTGATTGCTGAATTTGCCAATACCAGCTCAGCGAGCCCAATGATTGTATTCCATCGCTATAAGGATGAGCTAGCGTCAGGTGATCTAGGTGTTATTTGCTCATTTGGTGCCGGTTACTCTATTGGCTCAGTATTGGTTCGTAAAGTCTAACGTTTTAATACGATGTTTTTGATAGATAAAAATAGCTAAGAGTCTTCTTAGCTATTTTTTTGTCTACTAATGGTATCAGAACCAAGTATCTTTATTTAAGAATAAGTAGAGATATTTGAGAGTATAGTGACAAGATTGCTGCGAATATTGAGAAGAATGCTTAGAGGTTTTAATTTACCCCAAAAAATTTGCTATAATCACGAGCTTATTCCTCTTATCCAATTAAAAGTCCTTTTATGAAAGAATCCTTACGCCTGCGTTTAGACCAGATGGTAGACCGTTATGAAGAGGTCACCGCCTTGTTATCAGATCCTAGTGTCATCAGTGATAATAATAAATTTCGCGAATTGTCTGTCGAGCACAGCGACTTGATGGACATCACGACCTTATGGCAGAACTATCTGAATGCAGAAACGGATCAAGCCGATGCAGAAGCGATGCTAGCTGACGCGACAGATCCTGACATGAAAGAGATGATGCTCGATGAGATTGAAACGGCACGTGATACCATTGTAGAGATGGAAGAAGCGCTTAATGTCATGATGCTACCAAAAGATCCTAACGATAAGGTGCCAGCATTCTTGGAGATTCGTGCTGGGACGGGCGGTGATGAAGCAGCGATTTTCTCTGGTGATTTGTTCCGCATGTATCAAAAATACGCGCAAACCCAGGGCTGGACTGTTGAAGTTCTATCCGCGAACGAAGGTGAACACGGCGGTTATAAAGAAATCATTACTCGCGTATCGGGTAATAGCGTCTATGGACGTTTAAAGTTTGAGTCTGGCGCTCACCGTGTACAGCGTGTCCCTGAGACCGAAAGTCAAGGTCGCGTGCATACGTCAGCTTGTACGGTTGCAGTCATGCCAGAAGTTGAAATCGATGATACCGTTGATATCAATCCTGCGGATATTAAGATGGACACCTTTCGCTCAAGTGGCGCGGGTGGTCAGCACGTTAACACCACTGACTCAGCCGTACGTTTGACGCATATTCCCACGGGTACTGTGGTAGAGTGTCAACAAGAGCGTAGCCAGCACAAAAACCGTGCACATGCGATGAAAATGCTGGTCTCTAAAATCCAGCAAGCCAAAGTACAAGCGCAGGTCGATGTAGCGGACTCTATACGCCGTGACTTGGTCGGTAGTGGCGACCGCTCAGAGCGTATTCGCACCTATAATTTCCCGCAAGGGCGCATGACCGATCATCGTATCAACCTTACCTTATACAAGCTTGACTCCATCATGGAAGGTGACTTGGATGAGATTCTTGATGCACTGTTACGTGAGCATCAGGCTGACTTGATGGCCAGCATCGGCGGCGAAATGTAAGCCATAGCGGTGAACTATGCGAGTGAGGTTAAGAAGGGGTATAGCGATTAGCGTTGCCATATTCCCAAATTGGGAATATAATTGGATACTATACACTAAGTCATATGAGAGTTATTGCCAAAAGCAGTTTACGTAAATTCTGGGAACAGCCTAACAATGGTGATGCAAAAGGTCAGCTAGAAGCTTGGCATGATTTTGCACTAAAAGCCAGTTGGCAATCGCCGCAAGATATCAAAAACGATTTTAAGAATGCGAGTATTTGCGCTAATAATAGAGTCGTTTTTAATATTGCAGGCAATAAATACCGATTGGTGGTTGAGATGCAGTATCAGGCTGGTATTGCTTGGGTCAAGTTCATCGGTACTCATAGTGAATACGATAAAATTGATGTGGAGGTTGTCAATGAATATTAAACCAATTCGTAATGATCAAGATCTAGCACATGCATTTGCTCAGCTACAAGCTGTGTTTCAAGCTGATGAGGGTACACCTGAGGCTGACGAGCGTGAAGTGCTAGTAACCTTAATTGAAGCTTACGAAAACAAATATTATCCTATCGAACATGCCGAAGCTGTCGATGCTATTATTTTTCAGATGGAAAATCTAAATTTAAGTAGAAAGGATTTGACACCTTATTTGGGATCGGCAAGTAAAGTATCTGAAGTATTAAATCGTAAACGCCGATTGAGTTTGCCAATGATAAGAAAACTACATGAAGGGCTGCACATTCCTTATGAAAGTCTTATTCACTAGGTCTCCTCTATTTGAGATACTATTGTTTTGAGTATCAAATATTAACTAAAGATAGTTTACGGCTATCGTATTATGAGAGTTTTATGTCAACAAATAACCAAGACCAAACCCAAGCGCCAGAAGACACCAATGAACTGATCGCGCAACTTCAAGCCAAGCTAGATGATATCACTGCCTCAGATAAACAGCCGTACCCAAACACCTTTAAACGCACCCATTATGCAAAAGATTTGCAAACGGCTTTTGATGGTGTGTCAAAACAAGAAATTGAAGAAAAAGCGGCGAATGGTGACAAAACACAGGTCAATGTGGCGGGCCGTGTCATGTTAAACCGTGGCTCATTCATCGTTATCCAAGACATGACAGGTCGCATCCAATTATATGTGGCACGTAAAGAGCTTGATGAGGAAACGCGTGCAAGCATCAAATCTTTGGATTTAGGTGATATTGTTGGTGTGTCAGGCTATATTGGTCGCTCAGGTAAAGGCGATTTATATGTGCATATTGAAGAGATTACGCTGTTGACTAAGACCCTACGTCCGATGCCAAATAAGTTCCATGGCCTAGCAGATGTAGAAGCGCGCTATCGCAACCGTCATCTTGATTTGATGACCAATGAGACGACTCGCGATACCTTTATGGTTCGCAGTCAGATCGTCAGCGGCATTCGTCAGTTTATGCTGAATGAGCGTTTTATGGAAGTTGAAACGCCAATGATGCATCCCATTCCAGGTGGCGCGGTGGCTCGTCCATTTGAGACACATCATAATGCTTTGGATATGCCATTATACTTGCGTATCGCGCCTGAGCTTTATCTCAAGCGTTTAGTCGTTGGTGGGTTTGAGCGAGTATTTGAGATTAACCGTAGCTTCCGTAACGAAGGGGTCTCAACCCGACACAACCCTGAATTTACCATGATTGAGTTTTATCAAGCCTATGCTGATTATCATGATTTGATGGACTTGACTGAGCGCATGTTTAATCAGCTAGCGATAGATGTCTTGGGTACGACAGAGATTACCTATCAAGAAGAAGCCATCAGCCTAAAAGCGCCATTTGCTCGTCTATCCATGTCTGACGCCATTGCAAAATATGCCAAAGACTTTGATATGTCACGTATCGACGATCGTGACTATCTGGCACAATACGCCTCAGTGACCCTTAAACAGCAGGTCAAAGAGGTGTTCGGTGTGGGCAAGCTCAAAACCATCATCTTTGAAGAAACGGCTGAGCATCAATTACGTCAACCAACGTTTATTACTGAATATCCAGCTGAAACGTCACCATTGGCACGCCGTAATGATGACAATCCTGAGATTACCGATCGTTTTGAGTTGTTTATTGGTGGTCGCGAGTTGGCGAATGGTTTTAGCGAGCTTAATGATCCAGCGGATCAAGCTGAGCGCTTCCGTGGTCAGGTTGCCGAAAAAGATGCAGGCGATGATGAAGCCATGCACTTTGATGAAGAATATATCGAAGCATTGTCTTACGGTCTGCCGCCAACCGCTGGTGAAGGTATTGGTATCGACCGCCTTGTGATGCTATTTACTGACTCTGCCAGTATCCGTGATGTGATTTTATTCCCACACATGCGCCGCAAACACGATTAATGATGAATGAGTCGTTAACCAAAGCCGCTTATTAAGCGCGGCTGAGTCATAATCAAATCAGCAAGAAGCCAGACGAATGCGCTGGCTTTTTGCTATAATGAATACCGAAAAATCGTATTAAAAATAAGAATATTAATTACTTGGCACAATGGATAGCTATGTCGCAGCAATATCAAGTTTTAGCTCGCAAATATCGACCCAAAAACTTTCATGAGTTGATTGGGCAGACGCATGTCTCGCAAGCGCTGATTAATGCAATTGATTATAATCGCTTGCATCATGCGTATCTGTTTACTGGTACCCGAGGTGTGGGTAAGACGACGATTGCGCGTATTTTATCTAAATGCTTGAACTGTGATACGGGTATTACTAGCACGCCGTGCGGTGTTTGTGATAATTGTGTGGCGATTGATCAGGGACGTTTTATTGATCTTATTGAGATTGATGCCGCCTCTCGTACCAAGGTCGAGGACACGCGTGAGCTGCTTGACAATGTGCCTTATGCGCCAAGCCAAGGGCGATATAAGGTGTACCTCATTGATGAGGTGCATATGCTGTCGACCCACAGCTTCAATGCACTCCTCAAAACGTTAGAAGAGCCACCTGAGCATGTAAAGTTTTTGCTAGCGACCACTGATCCACAAAAATTACCGATTACGATTATTTCGCGCTGCTTGCAGTTCGTATTGCGTCCATTACCACAAACATTACTTAGCGAGCATCTAGCAAATATTTTAACCCAAGAGCAGGTTGGGTATACTCAGCCTGCCATTTGGCAACTGGCAAGTGCGGCTAAAGGCTCTGTGCGTGATGCATTGTCACTGACAGACCAGGCCATTGCATTTGGTCAAGGGTCACTTGATGATGCCACTGTCAATGCAATGCTTGGTCTTATTGACTCTGCCGACTTGGTACGATTGATCACAGATATTTATAACCATGACAAAACCGCTGTTGCCGCGCATATTGAGCAAATGCGCGCGCAAATGGTTGATGCAACGAGTATGTTTGATGGGCTTGCTGAGCTACTCCATCAATTGGCATTGACCCAACTGTTGCCTGAGGTCGCTCTCAATGTCAATGAGGCGCAAGCCAAAAACATCTATACACTTGCCCAACATATTAGCCCTGATGTGCTACAGCTATACTATGAAATTGTTGTACAAGCACGTGAAGGCGTCAAGCTTGCTAGTACGCCGATGCAAGCGCTTGAGATGTGCATTTTGCGACTGCTGGCGTTTCGCCCTTTGCCTGTCGATGAAGTGTTGACTGATAACTATGGCAATAATATGGCCTCTATCGCAGCAGCAGAGTCGGTTCCAAATGCTATGACGCATGAAGCCTCAGCCCCATTAGAGGCTTACGATGTTGACTACCATCCACAGCCTCTAGATGAGCCTCAAAGCACTATTGATGATAATGATGTGACACTGTCAGCGGCTACTGGCCCTGAGCCAATTGTTGAGCCTGAACCAATTGTTGAGCCTGAACCAATTGTTGAGC
>NZ_FNAL01000011.1 GCF_900101915.1 Psychrobacter pacificensis
GAATGCCTGTTTTACTACAGTTTAGACGACGAGCTCGCTCATACTGGTAATCATCGGGATACTCTTTGACATCATTAAGTAGCACATCATCTGGTATTTTATAGGGCTTGGTTTGCCTGGTTGTTTTACTATGAACACGCCGCTTCCAGTTCTGTATGGTGGTTGGGCTCAGATTATAAGACTCAGCCGCCTCGGCAAAGGTCATACCCTCGTCTAAGCTTTTTAGTACCTGTTTGCGAAAATCTAGTGAGTAAGTCATGGTCTTTATAATAACAATTGGATTTGATAATTAATTTATAACACTTTTAGGTGGAATTGACTATAATTGAACAATCTGATATTAACGAAATGAATGTTGAATACCCTGAAGTATTATTTTTCTTAAAAAATATACTTGAAGTTTCTTAGACTTTAGAATTAATCTTTATATAGTTATCTCAAATGCAAAAGCATGACCAAAACCCACCACCCTATTCATCAACTAAATAAACACTATCCAACACGCGCACCGCCTACCTCTGCTACAGTAAGTCATGCAAATATCCTAATAAAAAGGAGCCATTCATGAGCTTACTCAATACGCTTAACCTCACCTACCCCATCGTCCAAGCACCAATGGCAGGAGCGACTACGCCTGAGCTGGCGCTGACAGTGAGTGATTTTGGTGGGCTTGGCTCATTGGGTGCTGGCACCACATCGCCTGAGGTGTTAAACGAGCAAATCAATACCATCAAATCGCGCACCGACCGTCCTTTTATGATTAATTTAATGGTGTTGTCTGAGCATGAGTCTAATACCTTTACTAGCGACATCCCTGCTTGGTTAGACGAATATTATCAAAAAAACCAGATAGACACCTCATTGCCTGAGCGACCAGCGCTTAGGTTTGCAGACCAGTTACAAGTGCTCTATGACAACCCCGTGCCTGTCGCTAGCTTTACCTTTGGTATTATCAGTGCCGAGCAAGTGCAGCACTTACAGAGTCTAGGCACACGTGTCGTCGGTACGGCCAATCATCCTCACGAGGCAAAAGCATGGGCGGATATTGGCGCGGACGCCGTCTGCGTACAAGGCGTCGAAGCGGGCGGCCATCGCGGTGGCTGGCTGCCACAAAGCGCAAATGACCCCATGGGGCTGCTGACATTGATTGGTCAAACGCGCGCTTGCACGGATATTCCAATGATCGCCGCGGGCGGCATCATGACGGGACAGGATATTAAGGCAGTACAAGCGGCAGGTGCTGAGCTTGCGCAAATGGGAACGGCGTTTTTGACCACAGATCAATGCGGTATTAATGATACGTATAAACAAGCGCTTATTGATGCCAGTCAAGGGTTACGCAGTACTGAGACGCGCTTAACCAGATTGTTCTCAGATAAGCTTGCACGTGGATTATTAAACAACTATTTGCGTGATTTTGCTCAGTTTGAGTGTGCAGATACGCTACCGCCCTACCCGCAACTCAATGCCATGACCAAGTTTATGCGGGCGGATGCAGCCAAGCGTTTGGACGCCGAGCATCTGTCGTTATGGGCAGGGCAAGGCGTCACGTTAGTCAAAAACGAAAGTACAGACGCCTTACTGACACGATTAATAAAAGGTTTGTGAATTACTGACCCTTCAGCGTTGCACGAAACCCTTCATAGTCATCAGCCGTTTGCTCTACTGCCTCTATCATCGGCACATGACCGATATCTTCCATCATAATGACTTGCGCTTGCGGGATGATGTCTTTGATCACATTGACCGTTTCAGGTTTGATGACTTGATCTTTATCACCCCAAACCACGAGCGTTGGAATATGATAGTTCGCGATGATTTGAGCGCGCTCCTCGACACTATCAGTGACGATTTGCTCAAGGATTTTGGCGTCCAACTCCTTATTATTGATACGCTCTTGCGCGAATACCGCTTTGACTGACTTGGGCAAATAAGGCGGCTTATACATGACAAAATCGTACATCTTGTAGAAGTCTTCTTTGCTATTGATCAGCAATGGGTTGTTCTCAAGGGTTGCGCCCTCAAGCGATTTTGGCACGCCTGCTGACCAAAACCCTGCGCTATCGACAAGCCACAGACTTTTGACGTCTTTTGGGTACTGTGCAGCATACGCGACACTGATCGCGCCGCCCATCGAGTTACCGCCGATGTGAATATTGCTTGCCAATCCTTTAGCTTGCAACAGCTCATGTAAGCGCGTGGCCTGTGCCTGTGAGCGATAGTCTGCGCTCATAGGTTTGCTCGATTCACCAAAACCCAGCAGATCAGGAATGATCAGATGATAGTCCTCTAACTCATCAGCGATACGGGTGAAGTTGTCTTTATTACCACCAAAACCGTGAATAAGGAGTAAGGGCTCGCCTGTTAGGTTGGCGTTTTCGGCATAAACTAACTTGTCGCCAGAAGTTAGCGTAAATGATTTGACATCCAGATCAGACTTATTGCGCTCATATTGGATAATTTTTTGGGTAGTGTTAACGGCAAGCGTATTGGGCGCTGTGGTACAGCCTACGATAGAGAGACTAAATAGTGCGGCAAGGCCTAAGCGTTTAAATAGCATAAAGACATCCTTGTTTAGAATTAAGGTGGAAACAAAATCTGACTTTGATTTTAGCGCTAAACTTGTGCCTAGATTTTTTAATTTATAACTTTCTAGTCAAACCCTTATTTCTTATGCCTATAAACAAGACTATCGTTAGCTCTTGTTTACCTTTCTAGCCAAGATAGCTTAAGCATTGTCATTTATAATAGGAGCGCTTTATAGCAGTAGTGGTTATAACTACAACCCTAAGCTCACTATCTATTCTCAATTAAACCCAACTGACACTCATCAAAGCCCAATCAAAGTGGCATATAAGGATGCACCTTAAGCGACACGAGTACGCCCTCTAATAAATCGCGTGACCTTACCAAAGGGTCTATCGCCAAAACCATGCTGCTATTTGCCCTACCAACGACACCATGGAGACGGTTACCGCTGCGCCGTATCGTCAAAGTGCACAAAAAGGTTCATGATAGCCATTAACCAACTTACGATAAAGGCTAAACGGTCGCAGCAGGCTTTATGCTATCTTTGCAGTATTTAGCCGACTGCCTTATCCACTAAAAACCTTACCGCAGCTCGCGCATGGATAGCGGTGGTATCAAACACAGGGATGGGGCTGTCAGCTTGCTTAATCAGCATGCCAATCTCAGTACAGCCCAAGATCGCGCCCTCGCAGCCTGCATCAGCTAACTGCTCAATGATCCTTTGATAATATTCTCTTGAGCTATCCAATAACTGCCCTTGGCACAGCTCCTCATAGATAATTCGGTGCACCTCTACCCTTGCGTCTTCTTGAGGTATCACCATTTGCAAACCGCTATCTGTCAGACGCTGCTTATAAAAATCTTGGGTCATCGTAAACTGCGTATCCAATAGCGCTATTTTCCTATTTATCGTTTAGTCTTACTTATCATAGATTATCGTAGCAAAAGTTGCTCTCTAGAAGAGCGCATTATCTAGAGATATTGTTTTTCTCAAGATAAAAAGATGGTTATGAATCTATAGCAAACCTGACGATTGATAATAACGATTTTACCAGTCCGTCATCACGGAGTATCATGAGCACTGCTATCACTTGTAGGATAATCGAAACTATGGCCAACTTCCCCACCATCAGAATACGCACCCGCCGCAAATACTATCGCCTGATCTTTACTGGTCTTATGGCGATGATGATGTCACTCATCATCTCAACCGTATTATTGCTTATAAAGGTGGGCTATATTGACGGTTTTTTTACCGAGCTGATGCACTCGTGGGGATTGGCCTTTATCGTGGCGTGGCCCAGCGCGTATTTTTGTGCTTATATGGTGCAGGAGCACATCCTTAGTCGCATTGAGTTTTATTAAGCCGCTATTTTATTAAGCCTCTATTCTATATAGTCAATCTCTTTCCATATAGCGCCGTGTCATTGACGGCTCAAGCACTATGTCTGTACATGATCAGTATGGCGACTGCTCATCTTTATCAAATGCAGCAATCCATATCTATGCTGTCAAGACAATGACTGAGCATTTAATCCACCTGAAACAAAACCATACATAACGTTATCATCTATTTACTAGACGACCAGTCTATTGTTATCTATAGTATGATCCATACTGATTATATTTAAACCAGATCACACAGTACGATAGCTACACCATAACGTGCTGGTCTGGGACCCACACACATAATAACAAATAATTGATTAAGGATAATTTATGCGCGTTGCTACTTATGATCACTTTGGCAAACCTTCCGACGTACTGAGCGTGGGCGAGCGTCCTATGCCGCAGCCTGCTGCCAACGAAGTACGTATCAAAACCATCCTTTCCCCCATTCATAACCACGACATGCTAACGGTCAGCGGGCAATACGGCTACAAGCCAGAAATGCCAGCGGTTGGCGGTAGTGAAGCGTTAGGAATTATTGATGCGGTCGGTGATGAGGTCACAGACTTAAGCATCGGTCAGCGCGTGGCCTGTGCCAGTGTGCACGAAACGTGGGCAGAGTATTTTGTCGCCCCTGCCACTATGGTATTTGTCATCCCTGATAGCATCGAAGACGAACTGGCCGCGCAGCTGATTGCTATGCCATTATCCGCCTTGATGCTTCTTGAATTCCTAGAAGTAGATAGTGGACAATGGATCATCCATAATGCGGCTAATGGTGCTGTTGGTAAAACACTAGCCATGCTGGCAGCGGCACGCGGTGTGAACACCATTAATCTCGTGCGTAGCAAAGACTCGTTAGAAGAGCTGACCGCGCTAGATATCAAAAACAATGTCGTCACTACTGATGATGACTGGCAAGACCAAGTCCGCGCTATCATCGGTGAGGACAAGATCACCGCTGCTGTGGACTCCGTCGGTGGCGAATCAAGCAATGAGCTGCTATCGCTACTCGGTAGCAACGGCACGTTGGTCTCGTTTGGTATTATGTCAGGTAAACCAATGCAACTAGACGCTGGCAGCCTGATCTTTAAGCAAGCTATCGTCAAAGGCTTCTGGGGCAGCAAAACTAGCCAAGAAATGGATCTGGACAACAAACAGCGTCTGATTGATGAACTACTAGAGCGCGCGACCAACGGCAATCTAAAATTACCAATTGAAGCGGTTTATGGGCTTGATGAGATTACCAAAGCCGTCTCAGGTGATGTGCAATCTGGCAAAAAAGGTAAGGTACTATTAAAACCTTAGTAACTTTAAAGTATTGTCAAAACTATAATTTACACACTAACCTTTCAACGACTATTATCATCAGAGGTAGCATAAAATAACAAGAAGCCCGTTTGTATTTATCCTAAAGTACAGTGGGATTTTTTTGCTTTAATGGCTTTGCAGTCATGAGATAATGAAGCATGCGATAGTTAAGCCATGACTCATGAACATAAACAATAAAACGTAATAGGGATATCACTATGTCAAACGAGAAAACGTTTAAAGCCTTAGTCGTTGAAGAAACTAACGACGGTGAATTCAAAAAAAGCATTCACGAGCGCAAAGTCAGTGACTTACCAGAGAATGACTTGCTCATCGAAGTGCATTATTCATCATTGAACTACAAAGATGCCATGTCAGCCACGGGCAATAAAAGAATCACCAGAAACTATCCGCATACCCCTGGTATTGACGCGGCAGGTGTCGTCGTCAGTGACAAATCAGGCACGTTTAGCGCAGGGCAAGAAGTGTTGGTATTCGGCTATGATCTCGGCATGGACACCGCAGGCGGGCTTGGCCAGATAATCTCGATACCCGCTGATTGGGCGATAGAATGTCCAAAATCATTAACATTAAAAGAAGCAATGATTTATGGTACTGGCGGCCTAACCGCAGCCTTAAGCGTGCAAAAGCTTGAGAAAATGGGCGCAAAACCTGAAGACGGACCAGTCGCCGTCACGGGCGCAACGGGCGGCGTCGGTAGTATCAGTATCGCTATATTAAGTCAATTGGGCTACGAGGTTATCGCCTTCTCAGGTAAGCCTGAACAAAGCGATTATCTAAAAAATCTTGGCGCAAGCGAAGTCCGTCATCGCGATACGATCAATGAAATCGGTAGCAAACCTATCGGCCGTGAGCTGTGGGCCAATGCCATTGATACACTCGGTGGCGATTATCTAGCTAATTTGCTCAAGCAAACCAAAGCGGGCGGCGCAGTGACCAGTTGCGGCCTAGCGGGCGGTGCGGAGTTTTCGATGACGGTCATGCCATTTATCACCAGAGCAGTGTCATTATTGGGTGTCGACTCGGTACTTATCCCCCTTGAGGACAAAAAAGCGATTTGGCAGCGCGTTTCAACCGATATGAAATTGCCTGACCTTGAGGGTTATGCTGAAGAAATTACCCTTGAGCAAACGCCTGAATACTTAGATCGCTTTATTTCGAGTAAGGTGGTTGGGCGTTATGTGGTGAATGTGCGGGGTTAGGTTATTGGTTTAGAGAAATGAGTTTTTAGATGATGGCAGTGCTCTTTCGGGGTGCTGCTTTTTTTTGGAATTCTCAATTGTTTTCCAAAAATTACACAACTAATTACACATAGTGTGTATTATATAATAACTTTAAATAGACTTATCAGCTTACTGAGAGTTCAACATGTGTGACTATAAAAAGTTATCAAATCAACCTTTGGTCTTTGTATTAGCAGAATTTAGATTTTCTCCTATACTAGGTATAAAGGAATACATACCTAAGATTCAAGATGCTTTGAGAAATAAGCTACCAATTCTAAGGAACACTGAGACCCAAGAAATTACGGTGTCGCCTAACGGTATAAGCTTAGAGGCTCAAGCCAACTGGGAGTTTATCTCTAAAAATAGTCATACCGCAGCTTCGGTTAACCAGAATCGTTTATTGTTTATGACTAGTGAATATGAACGCTTTAATGGATTTGAAGAGAACTGTGATTTCTTATTACAAACTATTATAGATGTTATTAACCCAAGCCTCTGTTTAGGTCTTGGCTTACGTTATAGCGATACCATTTTTAACATTGAAGGCAAAGGCTCAATAGAAGATTTTGTTCAGCCTAGACTATACAACAACGATGATTTAAAACTGTCAGGGAGCTTACTAAGACAGACTAATGAAACTTTATGGAGAACCACAGAAGGGGCTATTTTTATTCGTTCGATATACGGTGAGGATAAAGTTTTAGTTTGGCCTGATGCAGAGAATTTACCCATTGCAATAGAAAAATCTTCTGATAAGCCTGTCAAAAGACTACTATTGGATATCGACCATGTATGGAATGCTCAGGAAGAAGAGTCCGGTCCACTAGATTTTAATAAAGGATTAATACTTAGTAAGCTATCACACATGCATAAAATCAGTCGAAAAGCATTTTGGAATGTAACAACAGAACAAGCCAAGGAGGCATGGAAATGAGACAAAACAGTTATGGAGCAAATAGCTGGATAAATAAGAACATTACTACCGCTTTTATAGGCGCTTCTATTCTTGCCACTACTCCAGCCTATGCTTTTAAGAAATCAACCAGTTACGATAACAGTCGTTATATAATTGACAAAATGAGCCAAGCAAGCGGATCAAGTATTAATGTTAAGTACAATACTCGCCAGTCTCAGCTTTCGACAATAAAAGAGTATTTTGATTTGAGTGATGAAGAGCTTGCTAAGCTTGTTGGTGTCTCAAGAAAAACACTGTACAACTGGGAGAAGCAAGGGATTAGTAAAGAAAAAGATAGACAAAGAGTGTTTGAGTTAAGCGTTATCGCAGAAGACTGGAGTTATAACAAGCTTCCTACTGATAAAGAAAAGCTGTTTACCCCTATCCTAGGTTCTACTAGCGTGATGCAAATGTTAACAGACGAAAAGCTTGATAGAGAAAAAATAATTTTTGCAGGTCGACGTCTTGCTCATCAATCACTGACGCCTGAATTAGGTTTAATTTAGAGGTTTAAATGCAGCGTATACTCGAAGCATTAGGATGGCGACAAGGCAGCTTTGTCAAACCTGAAACAGTTGCAAAGCTAATAGGTGATATAGATAGTACGTTCACTATATCTGCTAACAACTTGTTGGTTGTTGCCTCGCAATCATGCGACGTTGCCTCCTCGCAAGAAGAATACATCGAGCTCTCTATTGTCCGGCCTTTATCAGCTGAAGCGTTTAATAAACAGTATAGCCATAATCGTCATCCTAGAATATTGCATATAGAAGCCAACTCAAACAGCTCTGATGAGAAGGTTATTTTAGAGCTAAAAGCTCACGAAAAAATTCAAATAAAAAAGTCACTTCTTGAAGAATTTAAACCTGATTCTTCAATTAACTTTTTAGAAGGGAACCTAAATCAGTATATTGATTGGCTAGCTGGTCGTTATAAAAGACCAGCATTACCTACTAAATTCGATCAGCTAATCGCGTCTTCTGATAAAAAAGGTAAAAGAAAAAAGATTGCTAAGCGAGCTAATGAATATCTAACTGGTATATATGTTGATATTTATCCAAATCGAGATATTAAGGATGAAGAAACTTATTCAGTTAATTTGTTAGGTATAGCTTCTAATGATCAGTCTATTGCTTCTGCTACTGATGCACTTAATGAATATGCCGATATATTAAAAGATGCAGGAATGGACGTCTCTGTTCCTAAAGTAGGCACTGAATTTAAAATTTCTGTAGGTACTTTACGCCAATATCAACGTATCAATTTTGACTATCTTTCGTACGAAGAAAATAACCCTATACCACCTGATACAGGAATTTAGACAAAAAACACCCAACCAAGTTGAGTGTTTTTTATTTCAGCTAAATACTGAGTAGAGATTATTCCCACTCAATCGTCGCCGGCGGCTTGCTCGATACATCATACGTCACGCGTGAGACCTCAGCGATTTCATTCATGATGCGATTCGATACTGTCTCAATCAAATCATACGGTAGATGGGCAAAGCGCGCGGTCATAAAGTCCACCGTCTCAACGGCACGTAGCGCAATCACCCACGCATAGCGGCGGCCATCACCGACCACGCCAACTGATTTGATTGGTTGGAATACCGCAAAGGCTTGCGCGGTTTTGTCATACCAGCCAGAGCGCTCCAGCTCCTGCATAAAGATAGCATCTGCCAAACGCAAGACATCAGCGTATTCTTTTTTCACTTCGCCAAGGATTCGTACGCCTAGACCTGGCCCTGGGAATGGATGACGGTAAATCATCTTCTCTGGTAGACCAAGGGTGATACCAAGTTTACGCACTTCATCTTTAAATAGATCGCGTAACGGCTCAACCAATTCAAACGCCAAGTCATCTGGCAAACCGCCAACGTTATGATGGCTCTTAATGACGTGTGCTTTACCTTGATGTGACTTAGCAGATTCGATCACGTCTGGGTAAATCGTACCCTGTGCTAAGAACTCAACAACTTTACCATCGCTCTGCTCGCTCACTTGACGCGCACTATCAGCGAATACGTCGATGAAGGTTTTACCAATGATTTTACGCTTTTTCTCTGGGTCGCTCTCGCCAGCCAGCGCGGTTAAGAAGCGCTCTTCGGCATCGACGCGGACGACTTTGACGCCCATGTTTTCTGCAAAAACTTGCATGACCTGATCGCCTTCATGCAGACGCAAGAGACCATTATCCACAAACACACAAGTCAGCTGATCGCCAATGGCTTTGTGCAGTAGTGCTGCAACGACTGAGCTGTCCACGCCGCCCGATAGTCCGAGCAATACTTGCTTGTCACCGATTTGCTCTTTGAGCTGTGCAATACGCATATCAGCGATATTGTCTGGCGTCCACTCACCAGCACAATCGCAAATCTGATGGACAAAACGACCTAGCAGCGCTTGACCTTGTAGGGTGTGCGTCACTTCTGGGTGGAACTGTAGACCGTAGTATTTCTTGTCATCATTAGCCATAATCGCAATCGGGCAGCTTGGCGTACTAGCAACGATGTCAAAGCCTTCAGGCGCTTTGATGACTTTATCACCATGACTCATCCAAACGTTTAGCTTGGCAGCCGCGCCGTCAGTCTTGCTGTCTTCGATACCGTCAGTCAGCTGCGAGTGACCATTTACTTCGATGGTCGCCGCACCAAACTCATGAATATCACTGGCATGAACTTGCCCGCCGAAGCGATCTGCCATCGCCTGCATACCGTAGCAAATGCCAAGTACTGGTACACCGAGCTCAAACACCGCGTCATTGATACGCGGGCTATTGTCCGCATGCACACTCTCAGGGCCACCCGATAAGATGACGCCTTTTGCGCCAAAATCGATGATACGCTGAGTGTCGATGTCATAAGGGAACATCTCACAAAATACCCCAGAATCGCGCACACGGCGGGCGATTAACTGACTGTATTGCGAGCCAAAATCGAGGATTAAAATGCGGTCTTGCTTGATAGTTGGCGTCGATGATGCGGTCGTCATAAGGTGAGTATCCATCAATAAAAAATTGGTGCCCTATTTTAACAAGTTTAGCGCCATGAATGGCGGTTGATATGCGGTTTATTCTTAACTATTTTTTTCAAGCGTTGACGCACTCAACATAAGGACATGACTAAGACAGATTTTTGACGCCTATCGCTATAAACCTTTTATAAAACCTTATTTTATAGGTGTGTATCTCTATATTTTCGATGCTTCACTAAATTTCTTAAGTTAATGACTGAAAAACTTACGTAACATTACGAGATAGTGCAGAAACTAACACTTAATAATCAATATGTTACCAAGCTTTGTATTACTATGAATTTGTTCTCTCAAGCGCC
Organism: Psychrobacter pacificensis; assembly: GCF_900101915.1. GTDB lineage: Bacteria > Pseudomonadota > Gammaproteobacteria > Pseudomonadales > Moraxellaceae > Psychrobacter > Psychrobacter pacificensis. The sequence continues at coordinate 10,763 of NZ_FNAL01000011.1, forward strand.
AATTAAATATTTCATTAAAACCAAAGCGCTATTTGCTGCCCCTGTTTCCAACGTCCACAGCTCGATAACGATAAGAATAAAAGATTATGACTCCTTTAACGTCTGCGTCTCGTATGATGCACGGTGTGCAAGATACAGTTTTTGCGCCCGTATCATCTCAGTCGACTACTGCCACGATTGCCTTTAGCTTCCAGCTAATGACACGAGCGGAGCCACCTGAGATTGTGATTGCAACCATTAAGTCGTTATTGGCTGTCAAACAGGCAGTGGATGAAATCTTAATTATTGATAATAACCATACGGATAAATCTCTTTATCAACCACTGGCCGCCTTTTGTGAATCGCTAGATGCCGCGCTCAACGTGCGCTTTTATCATATTGATGAGATTGCAGGCTACAAAGCGGGTGCACTTAACTTGGCGCTGGCGTGGATGGACAGACGCTGTAGTCATATCGTGGTGGTGGATAGCGATTATGAAGCATTGCCGCATGCCCGTGAGGCGATGGTACAAGCCATTAACGACTATCCTGAGCACACACTATTACAGTTTCCGCAGTTTTATCGCAGCGCCCATCTTGAGGACATTCACAGCGAGCTGAATCATTACTTTAACCATCACCTATATCAGCCGCGCAATCGTATACGCGCCTTATCGACAGGCACCTATGCGGTCATTCGCCGTCGTGATTTGCAGCAGCTGGGCGGCTGGTCGGGCGCATCAATCACCGAAGACGCGCAGATGGGGGTGCTCATGCATCAGCATGATATGCGTAGCGCCTTTATTCCTACAGTGATTGCAACGGGACTGCTGCCCGCAACCTTGTGTGATTTATTGGCACAGCGTCAGCGCTGGGTATATGGCAATATGCAGATTTTTTGTCGCTATCTTGCCGCGCCATTGTTACGTCGTCTGCATCCGACGTATGCCGCGAGTATGGCGACAACCAAACACAGCAAAGCTGAGCAGCGCCGCTATCAGCGCGCGCACTTGTCGCAGCTCAGTGCATGGGTCAACGGCACAGGGATTTTAATCTTGCTTCAGCTTATCACCGTGATGCTGATGGCGCTCACCTTGATAGTGGGGCACGACAGCACATGGGCGTTACCGATTTTGGCTGTCATCTATGCAGGTTACGGCGTATTTTTACTGCGCCGTTTATGGGCGTATTTGCACGACCAAGCGCCACTCACCCAGCAAATGCAGCGCGGCTATCGACATTCTATTCCTAAACGCTTACGTACATGGCTGATGCATTTAAACTTTTGGGAAGTGGGTGCGCTGTGCTGGTTGCCTGTATTGTGGGGACGGCAAAAGCCCTTTGTGTGTACCCCAAAAATCGCTCCTGATGCCACGCAATCAGCGCTAAAGCACGCCAATCGCCGTGCCTTACCCAAATTACTATTGATATTAAATGCACTCACTGCCCTGTTGGTATCACCGCTGTCTGCGGCTTATTCCCCGATACTATTTGTCTGTGCGCTCACCGTCTTTGGTTTAAAACTCATTGCCGCAAGACTTGCCTTAGCCAATTACAGCACTGCCAGCGAGGCCGAGTACCTGCGTTCTTTATCAGAACCATCAGCACCTTTTCCCTTATTAAATACAGAATATGTAAAGCCACTAAACATTCAAAAAATGCCCTTTATCAAGACGACTGATCGCGTACAAGATAAGCAGACCATCAACTTTTAACCTTTATTTTACTTTTTATTTTGCGCACATTTTTATCCTGACTTTTACCTTTATTTTCAATAACAACAACCATAACAGCGGCGGCCATAACGATGATGAATAAGCGCCGCCATAGGAAATATTATGACCCTTTTATCTTTACCCACTGCTTCTGTCACGCCGCAGAAGCGACCCTTACGCATTGCTATCATTGCGCATTCTTTATACCCGATTGCTGAGCCTTACGCAGGCGGGCTTGAGATGATTACGCATTTGCTATGTGATAAGCTGGTTGCGGCGGGGCACGAGGTGCTGCTTTACGCGCATGCTGACAGTCAGACGGAGGCGACCCTTGTACCGCTATTGTCGCGTCAAGAATTTGAGGCGATGGTCTATCCAAACGAGCATGAGTCGGTGGCGATGGGGCGCGAGGAGATGTACCAATACCTCACCTATCAACATGCGCTTCGCGATATCATCGAGCGTGACGAACGCGGCGAGATTGATGTGGTACACAATCACAGCTTGCATCATATTCCGATGATGATGGGTCAGGTCTTTGGCAAGCGCTTTTTTACCACTTTTCATACGCCGATTTTTCCGCAGCTGCGCTTGGCATTATTGACCCTACAACTGGGCACCGATACGCAATTCACCTCGATTAGTACCTATCAGCAAAAACTGTTTGCCGAATTTGTGCCATCTAAAGTGGTGTATAACGGTATTGATGTGGACTCTTTTGACGCGCAGCTGACACCTATCGATGACGAAGTGTATCTGTGGTACGGACGTATTTGCCCTGAAAAAGGCACGCATTTGGCAATGCAATATTGCTTGGCGGCGGGCAAGCGCCTGATTATCGCAGGCCCCAAAAGCAATGCACAGTATTTTGAGCAATCTGTCGCGCCGTTATTACTCCAAGACAAGCAGCAGGGCAGCGATTTGCTCGACTATGTCGGTCACAAAACCAAAGCAGAGATTAACCGCTACTTGAGTCAAGCGACGGCGATGCTGTTTACCAGTACGTGGGATGAGCCGTATGGTCTGATATTGGCAGAGAGTCTCGCCTGCGGCACGCCTGTGATTGGCTTTGATGTGGGTGCGTGCGCGGAGATTGTCACGTCTGAAACGGGCATTGTGGTCGCTAAAGAAGACAAAGCCGCCTTTATTAAAGCGTTTGATAGCATCAAAAACATCTCACGGGCGGCGTGCCGTGCGCGTGCCAAGTTATTTTGTGCCGATACCACGATGGTCGATGGCTATTTGGATTTGTATTATCAAACGCTGACACCAGAACAACAATCGCTATCCACAGCGCAAAAGCCCAGTGCTGCCATGACCAAGCGCTTACCTTCGATGCCACCACCACAAGCGACGCCAAGTCTCGACACCTTGCCCCAGCACGCTGAGGGTTAAGGGATGCGCATCGGCTATTACGCCCATCATCACGGCTCGGGGCATTGTCGGCAGGCGGACAAGCTGGCGGCGCTACTGCCTGAGCCTGTGCGCGCGCAGTTCACGGTTTTTACCAGCGTGTCTGCGGCGGACTATAGCTTTAGCAATATCAGTGAAGCGCAAGTCGTCCGCCTCGCGCCTGAAGATGAGCGCGCAGACGATGTGCTCAAAGGGCGTGCGGGACAATACTGGCAGCCTGAGAGCTTACACTATTCCCCTGTCGGCAATCGCGACATTCAAACGCGTAGCCATCAGCTGATACAGGCGCTACACGCGCGGCAGATTGCTCTAATGATTATTGATGTCAGTGTGGAAATTGCCATGCTATGCCGCACGATCAGCATGCCCTATCTGTACGTGCGTTTGACTGGCGTGCGGGACGATACGCCGCACATAGAGGCTTTTAAAGGTGCGCTGGCAATGCTTGCCCCGTATCCGCGCGCGCTTGAAGCGATAGACACGCCTGCATGGATGCCAAAGAAAAGCCTGCATTTGGACTTTATCGGTACAGCGCTCAGTACGGATTTAACCCGTTCCGAGTTTTTGACATTACTCAATGATTTAGCAGACGATGCTACGCCGCATCGTGAGGGCGCGCCCATCATCACGGTGATAAAAGGCTATGGCGGACACCAAGCGATTGATGCGCGCCTGCCCACATTGCGTGAGCTATTGCCCGATGCCTTTATCATCTCGCTCGGTCCTATTGACGATAATGTACTCCATCTGGTCGATATCGCCACACAGGTCAAAGACGTGCGCCCGTTTATCATTCATAGCGATGCCTTGTTTATGGCGTGCGGGCTGAACAGCATCGCGCAGGTCTATTACGAGCAGACGCCGCTTATCGTACAACCTGACGCGCGCCCGCATGACGAGCAAGTTGCCACCGCCAATGCTTTGATTGCGCAAGGTCGGGCGCTCAGCTGGAATGACTTTTGTAAAACGGTGCAAAACAATAACGGGCAGCTGCCTACGCCGACAGCCATTACGCAGACAGCGCCTGACTCGGACACCTCAGCTGCCGCATTGATGCATAGCTTTGGCGACTATAGCGATACCAAGGCATGGTTTAATGAGTGGCTGTTGCCCAAACTTGCGCTGCGTCCCGAATAATCATCTTTTAATAATAAGAAAAACTAAGCCTATGATGCATCACGACCCAATCTCCCCGAAGCGACCGACCGCCTCCCCGAAGCGACCGACCGCGCCTGTGAGCGTCATCACTACCTGCTATGGGCGTAACACGCACTTATACAATCTGCTTGCCGCCCTTGCCAACAGCAGTACGCCACCTGCCGAAGTCATCATCGTCAATGACGACGCCGACCCCAAGCGCCTAAACGAATACGCGCTGAACATCGTACAGATTCCGACCACGAAAGATGGCAACGATAAGCAAGCGCGCTTTGATATCGGGCACAATCGCAATATCGGCGCCACGCACGCGAGCTTCGATGCGCTGATATTCTTAGATGTCGATTGTCTGGTTGCGGCGGACAGCATCGCTGGACTGTATAGCAAGCTCACGGCGCATCCTAACGCGCTGCTGATGGGGCAGCCCAAATATCTGACGCGCCCGCTGTCAGCCGCCGAGTCAGCAGCGCTGTCAGCTGGGATGCTAAATAATGCCGCGCTAGATGCGCTCTCCGTATACAACCCTTATCGTCCCAACTTTGCGCCCACAGACTCACTCGCGCCCGCCGCGATGACGCAGACCGAGGACTTCGGGGCGTTTTGGAGCTTGTGCTTTGCCATCACGCGCCAGCAGTTTGATGCGCTTGGGGGCTTTGACACCGCTTATGTCGGCTACGGCGCGGAGGACACTGACTTTGCGTTTCGCGCACGCGCGTGCGGCATGCCGTTTTATCTGACTGCCGAAATCGTCTACCATCAGCAGCACAGCGTCTGCCGTCCGCCGCTAAATCACTTGGACAGTATCGTTATCAATGCCAATCGCTTTTATGATCAGTGGCAACATTGGGCAATGGCAGGCTGGCTGGGTGAGTTTGCTGAGCTCGGCTTGATTGAGTGGCAAGCGGCGCAGACAGCGCCGATTACGTTGCTGCGCGCACCTACAGAAAAAGAACTGGAAGCGTCGCATTGTCCTGATGCACCGTTTGTTTAGAGGTGGTTTTGTTGATGCGTGGCAGGTGAGCTTGCCGCAAAAGTGAAAGCGCCCAAACAGTACCTGCGCTCAAGCCCGCATGGTAAGCTATCTCCGATAGAGTAACTGTATAGATATTAAGGCTCAATGGTTATGACCGATTGAGCTTTGGGAAGTGGTTGAAAATTTAGACCATACTATTTTGTACAATTCAACATACATTCGCAGCTAGTTGTAGGAGAGTTGAAAAATTCCGAGGAAATGCACATCTTAAACTTTGTCCGAGTTTGCGACAAAGTAATTATAGTATTTTTGCGCCTCATCCTCTGAACCTAACGCAACGTCAATAAGCATTTGAAGACCCCATACTGGACCTGGAGTAACCTGCTCTAAATCTAGATCTTCAGGATAAGCATCTGGGTCTATTGCCATATCTAGGTTTACAAACCACCAAATCTCTATCTTTCTCAATAAACCGACCATTTCTTCAAAAGTTTCTGTGACATCAAAGTCAATCCCAGACGAAGCAAATGTTAACATTTCATGAGCTAAGGTGTTGCGGCACCTTTCGATATACTCAAATTTCTCTAAATCTTCATCATCAATGGCACCCATATCTCGTAGCCACGTTAAAGATGCATAGAGTCGGCTTCTATTCAAGACAAGCACCTTTTCTTTATACTCAGCGCTAACAATCATTCCATTTTCATCGAACCCATTAGTAAAAAAGCCTTTTATCTTTTCAACAATACTATTCTTGAGCATCTCGAAGCCCATCGAAAATATAGAGGCTGTAATGATATTTTTTTTAAGCGTCGTGGGGTGAAGTACACGCTCCCATGATGCTTTAACTTTTTCATCCATGTTTGATCTCGATTAATAGAATCAATAGTTTGCTTGTTTCACTAGGTCAGCAATAAGGCATTGCCCATTTTCTCAATAATGTCTTAATTCCCCAACCCCTCAAACGCCACCACCATCCGCGCCAAGCCCGCTTCTAACAGCATACGCGGACAGGCAACATTGATACGCATTTTTGAATGCCCCTCACTGCCATACTTATAGCCTGCGCTCAGCTCCACTTTCGCCGCACGTAAAATATCATAAAGCTGCTCGTCGTCTTGACTATATGCTGAGCAATCCAGCCAAATCAGATAGGACACTTCTGGTCGCATTACCTTGATATTGGGTAGATGTTCAGCGAAAAACTGCAAGGTAAACTCAATATTGTCCTCAATATAGGCAAGCAGCTGTGCCAACCATTCACCGCCGTCACGATAGGCGCTGTGCATCGCGGCATAGGCGAACATGTTGAGCTCATACTCATCGTTTAGATGCTGCTGGGCGTCAATTTTTTCTATCAGTGCGGCATCCTTAGAAAAAATCAGCGAGCCTTTAATCCCCGCAATATTAAAGGTCTTGGTCATTGAGGTCAGACTGACCACCTTATGCTCATAGCCTTGTGCCAGCGTTAAAAACGGTGTAAAGGTATGCTCGCGCAAGGTCAAATCCTGATGAATCTCATCACTGACAATCGCTACATCATGCTTTTTGCAAATCGTCAGTAGCGCCTCAAGCTCCTCTCTCATCCATACGCGCCCGCCCGGATTGTGCGGATTGCAGACTAAATATAGCTTCACATCATGATCGATAATCTTGGCTTCGATATCAGCTAAATTTAAGTGATATTTACCCTCGCTCTCTTGTAACGATGAGGTGATGAGCGTGCGACCATTTTGCTCAACCTTACTCATAAAGGGCGTGTACACAGGATCATTGACCAGCACCGCATCCCCTACCTCGGTAAAGACGTTCATCATCAGCGCTAAGCTTGGCACGACACCCGGGGAAAACAAAATATTTTCTTTAGCAAGTGGTAACTCATAGCGACTGCCATGCCACTCGATAATGGCGTCATATAGCGCCTCAGTAGGTTTGGTATAGCCCAATATGCCATGCTGTACGGCTTGCTCAATCGCGTTTAAGATAGGCGGTGCGGCCTTAAAATCCATATCCGCCACCCACAGCGGAATCGTATCATCGCTATAGTGCCATTTAAGCGATCCCGTACCACGTCTATCGATGACTTCATCAAAGTTATACAACACCCGCATTCCCCTTCATTTAAAATAATGGTTCAGGGTACAACAGGAATGGCGTCATCAACAATCGCTTTATGCAGGATATATAAAGCCGCTGTCTGATTATCAACATCACGCCTATCTCGTCCCTTTTAAAACCTGTTACTATTGGCTAATAGTGGTATACACTCAAAGCATCAACCAAGGAGACCGATGATGACGACACCAGAACAAAAGCCGCCTAAGGACACGCAAGCATACGTCTTGACCAAATCCGATATCGACAACACGCCTGAGACTAAGCATATCCACCAGTTCAATGAGCACGCTATCCGCCATACGGTATCGCTCAGTGATATCGTTGGTCTGACCAAGTTTGGCTTGCACCTCGTACGGGTGGAAGCGGGAGATGAGACGACGACCCATCACTATCACGAGGAGTCGGATGAGTTCATTTATGTGCTGTCAGGTGAGCTGTCGCTGCGCTATGGTGATGAGTATTATGAGCTGAGTGCTGGAGATTTTGTTGGCTTTCCTGCACATGGCGCGGCGCATTCGATGCGCAATGAGAGCGATGCCGATGCCACTTACCTGATGGGCGGCAGCCGACCACCGATCGATATTACCCTGTATCCAGAGATCGACCGTAAGATGTATAAGATTCATGGTAAAAAGGAGTATGTGGATATGGAAGATTTGGGTGAGGTTTGAGTTATTCCTGATGTACCCTATCTATTTAGCTGTCCTTATAATCAGAAATAACATCTTCCGCTTCCCTTTTATAACTATTAGCAAGCTCTCGAAGTGTCACTGCAAAACGGTGATAACCTGCATTTTCAACAGCCTCTGCTTTACTATCATATTCGATTGCTAGCTTTTTCTCTGCTTCACCAGTTGGATCTACCCAATGAGCACCTCTCGAGTTGTATAAGCCAATTCTATAACCACCACGAAGTTCTCCAGCATCTTTATCATTCAAAGTAGCAGCAACTGTCCTGTCAATCCATAACCCATCGCTATCTTTTGGTGTATTGTTAAGAACACTACCTATTTGCTGCATAGCAACTCTGTAATGCCCAGAATCTATACATATTTTTTTAACTTCTTCGAACCATTCTTGAAATAAACCTGAGTCAAAGTGACCTTCCATATCTGTTCCAGGCACAGTATTCCAGTTATGAAGTAATTGCCAAGCATTAGTAGCTAATTGTCTATTGTTTTCACCTATAGTATCTTTTTTGAAATTGTCACTAGTAGATCTATAAATCGACTGAATTATCTGACAAAAGAAATTCGCATCTGTCCCAAGTTTCCATTCTAAAAGCCTAGGTCTGGCATCAAGCTTGTAATCAAGCCATGGTAAGTAAGCCCATTCTATTTTAGCTAACGCTTCTTGATTTATCTCTTCTTTAGACTGTAAGTATTTTATTAACTTAACAACTTCGTATGGTACGAGTGCGTTAATAGATTCTTTAGAGTTTACGCTAGCTAGTAGTACTTCTATACATTGTTCACTATCCAAGCTCTTACCTTGAAACATCCAACTAGATATACATCTTAGAGCTGCTCGTGGTCTCTCATATTGTAAAAGCTTGTTCACAGCAAACTTTATATCTGTCTCAACATATAAAGCATTGGTAAATGTTCGAGTCCAATATTTAGATTCATCTTCTGACAACCAAGACTCGACTCTTTCCCATGTGTTTTCAGAAAATGGCAAATAAGATAAAAACTGACCTAAATCCTCTTCTGACCAGTTCAGTCTATTAATATTATCAACCCAATTCCAACTTTTCTCTCTTAATGATTTCGATATGTATGAACTCAAAAACTCTTTTAACTTATTATCTGACGTTGTTAACAAGCTTGGTAATAAATATTCATCTATCTCATTATTCGAGATACTAGCTAAAGCATACCCGACAGCTTGAGGTGAGGATACTACTTGTACGAATTCTATAACCTGTTCAATACCGCTATAAGTTAACAACTCTTCTATTGCAGCCTTCCTTTTTTCATCAAGTTTACTTTGCTCTTGATTAAAGTCGTCATTGCTTTCATAAAGCTCAAAGTCTCTTTCTGAAAACAAATATTGATAAAGCAAAAAAGGATTATTTGGTGCAAATTTTTCAGAAACATCCTCTATTTTATCGACCATATGACTTGGTAATACCCACTCTGCATCTGTAAATTTACGATGCTTAATAAATAGTGTTGTTAATTCGTTCCAAACTTCCTTTTTATTTTCTTCTGAATACTCGCTAAAACTTTCAGAGCTTAGTTTTTCAATAAAAGACTCAAAACTTTTTTCAGGAAAATGATCTAAATTTTTAATCAACTCTATATTACGCTCAATATTTTTCTCTGTCATACCTACAATCAAATCACCCAAGAACTCGTTCTGTTCCCAATATTCTTGATTTGAAATATTAGCTTCCCACTCACTAGAGATAATATTTTGCCATTTAGGCTTATAGTTTTCAAAAGCAGTTAAATGTTTATTAGGCAACAACTCAAGTAGTAGAATCCAACCTATATCTGGCTCCTCTCTCACTACAGTACTAATAGCAATTTTTCTTTTTTCTGCATCAGCTGTAGTTTGTGGCCTCCAAGGGAGTAAAATTGTAATGAGAGAGTTGATTGGTCTATTTGCCCAATTGCCACCTATATCATGGCTTGCAAGTTCACTCAATATACAAACCACACGTACTAAATGTTGCGGATTCCAAGCTAAAGCTTCAAGTCCCCATAGAAGACCTACAAGGTAGTTTGCCTGACCAAAACCACTACCTTCCTGTTCGAATATCTTATCGAAGGGGCAAGGGTCTAAGCTTAGTGTGTTTTCTATTTGTTTAAGAAACTCATTAGGATTGGCTTCAGCTAAATCAGGTAGTAAGTTATTGATCGTTGCCCATTGTTGCCAAGTAGCTTCACTTAATAGCTCTCTTACTAAGATACAAACTATATTTTCCGCTTTTGATGGAGTACATTGAGTAAATAATTTTGCATTATTTCCAGTCAGCGCCATACCTTCTGCAAGATTCTGGCGAAGTATGCCTGAATATGTAATAACCTTTCCTTGTATACTAGCTAAATATCTTTCATCTTTAGATAACTCAAAGGCAGGATCTTCTTCATTCAATACTAATTCTACAATAGCTTTGAAGTTGTCTAAATCATTATCAAAAATCAGCGAGCCTAAAGCCTCAAGTAATTCTATTTTTCCTCTAACCAACCAAGCTCCATTTTTAAAAACTAGAGGACTATTAAATTGTTTAGAAATATCTTTAATAATAAGTAAGCAGTCTTCATATTCCTTTTTCAAAAGTTGGCTAACTATTTTTCTATCATTTTCATTTTTATCATTCCATCCACCAATTAGTAGTAGAAGTGCTAACTCTGAGCTGTATTGATAGCTAATCAATTGAGTATGATCTTGCACCCTACTATTTTTTAAATGGCTAGGTATTTCTATAATAGACCTATGCTTGGCAAAATCTTCCAACAAATCTTCAGGTAGGTTATCTTTAGTTATAGTTGTACCACTTTGATTATATGATTGAACAACATCTACGATTCTACTCCATACCCTCCTAACATCCTTATTCTGGAATTGGGAAATATGAGAGTGAATTAGAGATAGAACCACACCTTTTTCATCTCCCAAGTCATAACCTAAGACCTGAAAACAGCCTAAAAAATTATATAATTCTTCATCGGTTAAATCTGTACCATTATTGGCATTTTTTAAATGTAATTTAAAAACATCAAGTTTATTAGTCGCTTGGGAAGGGCTAAATTTAGCCATATTAACGTTTGTAAAAAACTCCAAAGAATCCTTAGCATATTTAGCTTGGCGCAAAATGAACTGAACATTTTTATGGTCAGTTGCACTTATATGACTAGTAATCAATGCAATAATATCTTTGCGTTTATCGAAGATAGAGCTATTGTTAAAGTCAGTCCACGCTGCTTGTATAACCTCACCAAATGTAGAGTCACCTTTAGTGATAGCAATAGAATGCTTTACTTGCCCCAAAAGTTTGCGAGACTTATTAGTTTCCAAGTCTTCAATAAATAGAACCAAGTCATCAGTCTCATAACCTAGCCTTTTACCTTGAAAGGCTATTTCTTTGATAGGCCAACATGGCATATTAGGAACATGACCTCTAGATAGCATCAAAACTACAAAACACGCTTGAATATGTGCTTCGAAGTGAGCACCTCCACCTCCTGTAGAAAACGGATTGCTTATTTCCTTATCTTTTTTAGCCAATTATTTTCTCCAAAATATGTTGTGAAATTATTTTTCTCTAGAACTAAAACCCTGAGAAACTAGTTCCACGCTTTACTTATCAAATATAATTCTTATAGATTACTACCCTAATACCCCTTAAACTCCGCTTCCCTTCTCTCAACCATCGCCATCACGCCCTCTTTGGCATCTTCTGAATGAAACAGCGGCGGCAGATAGCTATGGATATTAGCCAGTGCCGTTGCGGCACCATTGCGGCTCGCATCTTGCGCGGAAGATAGCGCGCCTCTAACGCCCAGCGGCGCAGCTTTGCTGATCTCTTGCGCCAGTGTTAATGCGCGCTCGTACTCAGTCCCATTTGCCACCACTTCACTGACCAAGTTCAGTCGATCAGCCGTTTGCGCATCGAACGTTTTGCCCGTGAGTAGATATGGCATGGCTTTTTGCCAGCCTGCCGCCGCGACAAAGCGTACCGTCGCTCCGCCAAATGGCATGATGCCGCGCTGGACTTCCATTTGAGCAAAGTTACAGTTGTCGCTTGCGATGACCACATCACAATTGAGCATCAACTCGATAGCCACGGTAAAGCACGTGCCTTTGACCGCCACCACCACAGGTTTGGTGCGTAAGCGTCCACTAATGCCCCACGGGTCAATTTGATTATCATCAAACTCAAACACACCATCGTTTAGCTTATCTTGTAGCTCGACCAGATCGAGCCCAGCGGTGAAGTGATCGCCATACGCAAAGATAAGCGCACAGCGTAGATGCTCATCGTCTTCATATCGAGTCAATGCGTCAGATAGCTGGGTAATCATATGACTGTCAAAAGCATTGCGTTTATTGGCGCGATTTAGCCCAATCAGGCAAATAGTGCCGTCTGTATCATAAGTAATGCGGTTGTCTTGCGTAGTACTGTCCGTCGTCATGGTGATGTCCTTGTCAAAGTTCTTTTTTATGAAGTGAGTAGGGCGTGTTGAACATTCGACCATGGCACTGACAGCGACTATTTTTTAGGCGATTCGATGTTAAAAATAATAAGTTTAGTCATTCTAAACGCTTATTTTTAACGATGAAGCGGCAAAAAATAGTCCTGTCCCCTGCTTTTATCGTTGGGGCTGATGCTAAAATTGCCCCATACTGCGTTACAAATCTCGCTAAGGCATCTCTGCATTATCGTCGCTTTGTGCCTTGTCTGGAACCATTTTAGCGATCAGCAGTGCCTATTTGCGAATGTTCAACACGCCCTAGTTATATCGTCGAATCTTGCTCGCTTATTTATAGCGATTTGTCGATAGGACTATTTTTAATACTTCATTTAATATAGACAGCATATAACCATAACACAAGCGATAGCAATGACTCGAATGGCGCGATAATAGATAAAAGTTGAACTCATTTGTGATAAGTGCAACTATGATTCAGACTAGGTTGGGTAAAATATCAAGGTATAGAGGGTTTTATGGAGTTTTGGCATGGGTTTTTGCTAATCACTAGCGTTCACTTGCTGGCGGCCGCCTCACCAGGGCCTGATTTTGTGTTGGTCTCACAGCAGACATTAGCCAAAGGTCGGCGTACTGGTTTGATTTGTAGTTTGGGTATTACCTTAGGATTATCGGTACACATTATCTATTCGGTGCTGGGACTGGCGACGGTGATTGCGCATTCGCAGCCACTATTGACCGCGATTAAATGGCTGGGCGGTGGCTATTTGATCTATCTGGGGTGGCAAGGCATTCAGGCCAAACCTAAAAAGCCAGTAGAACTAACAGCATCAGTAACGCAAGAGAACGCACCTATTGATCATTTACAAGCAAAGCAAGACGCCTCTACTCATACCAAATTTACAACGCCTAACGATACTTTCACCACATTGCGTCGCGGGTTTTTCTGCAATGTCTTCAACCCAAAAGCGCCTGTCTATTTTGTGGCGATTTTTACCCTTGTGCTATCGCCAGACATCCCACTTTGGCAATTGGCGATTTATGGCGTCTGGATGATGGTGCTACAGATGGCATGGTTTAGCACCGTGGTGATGCTACTCTCTGTCCCTGCAATTCACCGCCGCTTTCAGCGTTTTGAGCATTGGATCGACCGTGTGTTGGGGTCTGCGATGATCGTATTGGGACTCAACCTGATCTTGCGTCATCGATAACTCATTTGCGAGCGGTGAAATCTGCTACACTGCTGACTTATATCCATATATCGTAGCCTGACATTATGACAAGTAAGCCCATGACCCGTAATCCTGCCAATAGTAAACACAGAAACCGATCGCCTGCGACCGCCAAAAAACTCGGTCAATTGCATCCGCGCAATCCACATCAAGGTCGTTACGACTTTGCCGTATTGACTCGCGCGTTGCCTGAGCTTGCTGAGCATACCATCACCAACCCTAAAGGCGAGCCCACGATTAATTTCTCGGATCATCAGGCGGTTCGTGTGCTAAACAAAGCACTACTGGCAAACTATTACGGCGTTAAGTTTTGGGATATTCCTGACGGCTATCTGTGTCCGCCAATTCCTGGCCGTGCCGATTATATTCACTATATTGCGGATTTACTCGCGCAGACCACGCACGTGAATGCCGACAACACACCGCCAACGGGTAAAGACATTCACGCCCTTGATATCGGTACGGGTGCCAGTGCGATCTATCCGATTGTCGGTAGCCAAAGCTACGGCTGGCGATTTACCGCAAGCGATATTGATCCAGTTTCGGTCAATACTGCCACCCTCATTTGTGACGCCAATCCTAAGCTAAAAAGCGCGGTCAAAGTAAAGCTACAGCCTGAGCCTAAGTTCATCTTTAAAAACATCATTGGTCGTCAAGATTATTTCGATGTGGTGGTGTGTAACCCTCCGTTTCACGCCTCATTAGAAGAAGCGATGGAAGCCAACAGTCGTAAGCAGCACAACCTACAACGTCATCGCGGTAAAAATGAAAGCGAGCAAATCAGCCGTCATTCGACCAAGTCAGATAACGCAGCGCAGAACCTAAACTTCGGTGGTCAGCATAAAGAATTGTGGAGTGAAGGTGGCGAGATTGCGTTTTTGACCAAGATGGCAAAAGAAAGCCAAAGCTATGCTGAGCATGTCGGCTGGTTCACGACGTTAGTATCAAAATCTGAAAACGTGAAACCTTTACAACTACTATTAAAGCAGCTTAATGTCGCGCAGATGCGTATCATTGAGATGAGCCAAGGTCAAAAGAGCACTCGTGTACTCGCGTGGCGCTTTGATACCGACGAAGAATAGTCGTTGAATACCTAACACGCCTAAGTTTCACGTGAAACAAAAAAAGCACCGCTTTGATATTCAAGGCGGTGCTTTTTGCATAAAGGCTAAGTGAAACTCTAAATAGATTAGCCAAAGAACATGACTTTGATACCAATCGCAATCAGCACTACACCGCCCAATGCTTCTGCCTTATCCTCCAGCCATGTACCAGAGCGTCGTCCTAAATAGACCCCGAGCCAGCCAAACACCGCCGTTACGACCGCGATAATCAAGCAAGCTAACCACGCGTTCAAGGCCAATAAATTTAGCGTAAATCCTGCTGCCATGGCGTCAATACTGGTAGCAATAGCAAGGGTAAACATGGTGCGATGGCTAATGACACTACCGCCCACGTCAATATCTTCTTCGTCATCCTCACCACTGAGCACTTCGTACAGCATCTTGCCACCCAGCGCAATTAAGATGATACCGCCAATCCAAGGCGCGGCCGCCGCCAACCATCCCAACAGCGCTGCACCCAATAAATAGCCAATGAGCGGCATCACACCCTGCGCGATACCGAAATATAATGCGGCATAAATAGCGAGATGACGTGCATATTGCTGGCTTTGTTTCTGTGACTTTGCGCCCAGTCCTATCGATACGGCAAACGCATCCATCGCGAGTGCAATCGCGAGCAGCACTACTTCAATCATGGTATTTTCTCTTAACTCGAATAGCAGGTATGATTAGCTTTATAAAAAAGGTTCCACGTGAAACAAAAATACCGCTTCGATAGACGAAGCGGTATTTTTATACGTTGTTACTGATCAGTTTCAAAATTAGATATCTAGATTTGAGACGGTTAACGCATTTTCTTCAATAAAGACACGACGTGGCTCGACATGATCACCCATCAAGCAGGTAAACATATGATCAGCGGCAATCGCATCTTCGATAGTGACACGTAGCATACGACGGTTTTCTGGATCCATCGTGGTATCCCATAGCTGGTCGGCGTTCATCTCACCTAGACCTTTGTAGCGCTGGATAGCCAGACCACGACGCGCGTCGAGCATCATTTGCTGCCAGAGATAATCGAAGTCACGTACTGGAATATCTTTAGTCGTGCCCGCACTTGCTTCACGGCGGATAAAGGCATCACTCTCAAGCAGGGTATTCCACTCGCTTGATAGACGTAATAATTTGCCATACTCACTTGAGTTGATAAAGCTAGCATCTAACAGATAATGGTGTGCCAATTGATGCACATAGACTGTGACACGTGGTAGCCACTGCGCCTTAGTAGATAAAGCCTCATTGTCTGATGCTTCGCCTTCTGCGGTGCTTGCGGCCTCAGTGCCAATTGCAGGTGTCATACCCAATAGATCGGCAGCCGCTGAATCCATATCTTGTGACTGCGGTGCATGAATATTGACCAACTCAATCTCAGGATTTAACTCACTACCAAAGACGTCAAGCTGAGCCTGCATGGCTTTTTGCCAGTCCTGCATCGCAGACTCATCATAAGTCATATCAACGGATAGCTTTGGCGTATGCGTCAACGCATCCAAGATGACCGCTGGGAAGCGAATCTGCAAACGCGCTTTGATCAGCTGAGTTTGGTTATAATCATTCAGCAATGATTCAAGCGCTTGCCCTGTAATAGCAGGCGCATCCGCACTAACATGTAGCTTGGTACTATCAATGGTTGATGACAATAGATACGCTTTTAGCGCCTCATCATCTTTGAGATAAAGCTCTTGACGACCCTTTTTCACTTTATATAGCGGCGGCTGGGCGATATATACATAGCCACGCTCGATCAGCTCAGGCGTTTGACGGAAAAAGAATGTCAGCAGCAGGGTACGAATGTGTGAGCCATCCACATCGGCATCGGTCATGATGATGATTTTATGGTAGCGTACTTTATCTGGATTATACTCATCAGGGCCGATACCACAGCCAAGTGCCGTGATCAGGTTACCCACTTCAGCGGACGATAGCATTTTGTCAAAACGTGCACGCTCAACGTTCAAAATTTTACCTTTTAGCGGCAAAATCGCTTGAGTCTTACGGCTACGACCTTGCTTCGCTGAGCCACCTGCAGAGTCACCCTCCACAATATATAGCTCAGATAGTACTGGATCTTTTTCTTGGCAGTCAGCCAACTTACCCGGCAGACCTGCAATATCCAGAGTCGTCTTTCGGCGAGTCATCTCTCGCGCTTTACGGGCCGCATCACGCGCACGAGCAGCTTCCATGATTTTATTAGCAATGGCTTTACCAGCGCTTGGGTTTTCTAGCAGATAATCATTGAACTTATCATGCATCGCTGATTCGACAGCAGATTTCACTTCACTTGAGACCAGCTTGTCTTTGGTCTGGCTTGAGAATTTTGGATCAGGCACTTTCACCGAGACAATAGCCGTTAGACCTTCACGAGCATCATCGCCAGTCGCCGCGACTTTTTCTTTTTTGAATAAATTCTCACGATCCATGTAGCTGTTTAAGCCGCGTGTCAGGGCTGAGCGGAAACCTGATAAATGCGTACCGCCATCTTTTTGCGGAATGTTATTGGTGAAACACAATACTTTTTCGTTATACGTATCGGTCCACTGCAGCGCGACTTCGACACTGATACCATCGTCTTGCTGACTGGTAAAATGGAATACTTCATTGATACCGTCTTTACCTGCATTGATATAGCTGACAAACTCTAGTAAGCCGCCTTTATGCTCAAACTCACGACGCTTATCAATACGCTCATCGGTCAGAACGATACGCACACCGGAGTTCAAAAATGACAGCTCGCGTAGGCGTTTTGCCAAAATATCATATTCAAAGACTGTGCCGGTGAATACGTCGCTGCTTGGATAAAAGCGGATTTGCGTACCGGTTTGATCGGTCGCTTCCATCTGCTGAATATCAGCGTCAGGTACACCATCAGTATAGGTCTGACGGTAATGATAGCCTTCACGCCAGATATTCATCTCAAGCTTTTTAGACAACGCATTGACGACCGATACCCCAACACCATGCAGACCGCCTGAGACTTTATAGCTATTATCATCGAACTTACCGCCTGCATGCAGGACTGTCATGATGACCTGCGCCGCTGACACCCCTTCCTCTGGATGGATATCGACTGGTACACCGCGGCCATTATCCATCACACTGACAGACTCGTCTTCGTGAATGATGATATCAATCTGATCACAGTGACCGGCCAGCGCCTCATCAATAGAGTTATCCACGACCTCAAAGACCATATGATGCAAGCCTGTGCCATCGTCAGTGTCACCAATATACATACCAGGGCGCACGCGTACAGCCTCTAGCCCACGTAGTACACGGATATCCTTAGAACTATAATCAGAAGGTAATACTTCTGAAACTACAGTAGATACAGCGGCTTCAGTAGCACTGTCGTCTATCAATTGCTCGTGGTCAATAGGTAATGAATCACTCATGTACATTCCTTAATCTAGCCATAATCAGCCGTTTTTATCAGCGCACTTATAAAAATGCACCTCATGATGGCATCTTAAAACCAACTTCTATTATTCATCACTTAGAGTGCATATGAGCGGCTAAACTACTAACCACCGTTAGCCTAAAAAAGGCTGCATAGAGATAAAATTGGCAAATTACTTATTAGTAATAGTCTTTGTTTTTCTAGCCATTGTTAAAACTATTGAAATAAATAAAATATTTAATTATCAATTACTTATAAAGAAATAAAAAATAGAAGTCTGTTATATGATGCTATCGAATAAATTGCTGAGAACAGGACAAAAATAAAGGGTTATTTTAGCATTTTTTTGTCTGTAAGTCACTGTTTACTGGGAGTTTTACGACTTATGAGTCGGTGTCTTTGTCTAATAGCTAGTATAAGTAATAGTCGTGACTGTGATACTCAGTAAAGGACGCATAAAAGGCGTTATAAGTAGGCAGGAAAATGCTTAAAGTGATGATAAGCGATTAAGAATTAATCAACAGGAATTAATCAACAGACCATATCTGACCTTGTTTCACGTGAAACAACCTAGGTTTTGACCATAACTCATTAACCAGATGTACGATATCATCCGTCAAGCTGGTCATGAACACCTGACAAGGCAGCTGCGCTAATGTTGATAAAAGAATACCTATCGCCCTATCGTCTAGCTCTGCGGTGATGTCATCTAGTAGCACGACAGGAGTCGCTCTCGATGTTGAGTTATTAGCGAACGAAGCGCTATATTTATTATCATTGAGCAGTAATGGTAGTTGTGATAAGCGTAGCGCAGTAATAAGCAGCTTCTTTTCACCGCGGGACAATACATTTGCTGCCTGCTCTTTTAGAGTTGGTAATTTAGCATTTACCTCATGGTTTGAGGACGCTGTATTTGTATTTGTCGCCTGACTATCTATAACATCATCAGACCGTACAGTATTATCAGAGCGCCAATGTACGTGGATATCAGCCCGATGATTGCCTATACGGGTATATCCTAACTGTAAATCCTGCTCTAATCGCTCATTAAGCTGTACATCAAGCGCGACATTAGTGTCATAGCCAGCGTTATAACTTAGGCTCAATTTCTCAGCATAAGACGGCAACAATTGCAGAACACTTTTGGCAAAATAAGGCTGCCACTCAGTAAATACTTGCTCACGATAATGATGTATCAATGCCGCATGATTACTTAGTCCTTTATCCCAAGACTTTAGCTCAGCTAGCTGGACTTGCGTCAATTGACGAGTCTTTTTTAGTAAACTATTGCGCTGTTTTAACAGGCGTTGATAGGCGACCCATTGTGGGTGGAAACCTTGTTTCATGTGAAACACCAACCAATCTAATAGCTGGCGACGACTGGCACTACCCTGCTCTAACATATCCATCGTTGAGGGATCTATCAATAGCGTGGGCAGCTGCTCAGTCAATATACTTTGATTGTAGACAGTCGCTTGATTAAGACGCAGAATGGTTGTCGCATCTGCTTGTTTTTGAATGGCCAACGTACGATCATCATTGAGCTTAGCATAGACCGTTGCATGGTTTTGATGATGCTGTATATAACGTTTTGGCTGGTGATGGCGAAAGCTTTTGCCTCTCGATAATAAGAATATCGCTTCAAGTAAAGAGGTTTTGCCGCTACCATTTGCACCGATGACAACGTTGCAAACGGTCGACTGCAAATTAACTTGTGTGAGGTTGCGCAGATTTGATACTTGTAGACGTTCAATCATGATATCGATAGCCGCCCATTATTTTCAGCTTTCAAAGCAAGCAAAAGTTTATTTAAATTTAAGCTGTCCGCGTAAATACTTAAAAGATGCTAGCGCGGTTCAATGCTGTATGATGTGCAAAAAATCAGACTATATACGCATCGGCATGATGACGTATTGATGGAACTCATCATTAAGCTGATTGACCAACACTGAAGCATTCGATTGGCTCATATGCATCTGCAAATCACCTTGAATAACACTTAGCACATCTTGTAGATACGCAGCATTGAATGATAACTCCATTGGTTCGCCCTGATATTTGGCTTGTATCATCTCCACGGCTTCATCTTGCTCAGCATTGTTGGCACGTACCTCTACCATACCATCACTGGCAAAATTAAAGACCACACCGCGCGACTTCTCATTACTCAAAATCGCAACCCGGCGTAATACGTCAGTCATTTTTTCTTGATTAAATAACGCGAGCTTATCTGTATTGCTTGGCATGACGCGGCGATAATCAGGGAATTTGCCATCAATCAAACGGGCAGTAAACGTCACCATTAGGTTTTGGCTGACTTGCCCTGCACTATCTACATCGCCAAATGGTAAGCTCACTTGCAAAAACTCACGCCCAAAACTCAGCGTCACTGCATTGTCCTTATCCCCTAGCATTTTGCCAAGCTCAGTCGCCAAACGCTCAAGCTCGATCACTGCCTTACGTGGCAAGATAGCCTGCATGCTCAGATCAGCACTCACATCTATAACGCTACGTGCCAAGGCCAATCTATGTCCGTCAGTCGCAACGGTCGTCAGCTGCTGCTGTGAAACATCAAACAGCATACCCGTCAAATAATAACGTACATCTTGAATTGCCATCGCAAACTGAGTTTTGTGAATCAAATCTGTCAATCGACTACGGCTGATGTTCAACGGCGTGATATTTTCAGGATTGCCCAAGCTTGGATAGTCTTCACTTGGTAAGGTGCCTAGCGTGAAACGGCTCTTGCCACTGGTAAGCAAACAACGCTCATTCGCTTGAGTCGCTAGGTTAACTTGGGCTTGTGCAGGTAAAGACTTACAAATATCTTTTAGTTTTGTTGCAGGTAGCGTCGTTGTTCCTGCTTCAACACAAGCACCAGCAGGCAATTTCAAGGTCGATGTCAGCTCCACTTCTAAATCTGAGGCTTTCAAGATAAGCTCGGACTCTGATAACTGCAGCTTAATATTACCCAATATCACCATATTATGGCGTTTATCAGCGGCTTTGGCGATCAAGTTGATAGCTTTTAGTAACGATTCTCGATTGATCGATAATTGCATGCTTAGTTACTCTTATTTGAATGATTTTTTTATAAAAATTTGACGTAATCGTCTAATAATACCTTGTCTACCGACTATAATCTACAGAGCATCTATCTGCTTATATTTTCAATATTATAAACGATATTTTCTCCCTAAAATACAGTGAAGACTCACTCTACTAACCTGCCTGTAACATCAACGCTAGCGTCTTATAATCCTTGTCAAACGCTGGATCTGATGCTCGTAATTCATTTACCTTATCGCAAGCGTGCATCACTGTAGTATGGTCACGTCCACCAAATGATTGACCAATTTCAGGAAAACTATCACCTGTTAACTCACGCGATAAGGCCATCGCTATTTGGCGAGGTCTGGCGATGCTACGCGTACGTTTACGCCCCATAATGTCTTTCACCGTTACATCATAGTATTCAGCGACTATTTTTCGGATATTATCCATATTTACGGCTTGTACACGCATAGCAACGATGTCTTTTAACGCGTATTGCACCATCTCAAGAGTAATCTGTGCACCTGTCAAATTGGCATTTGCAAAAACTTGATTGAGAGCACCCTCCAAACGTCTGACATTGGATACCACGTTTTGAGCGATAAACAATGCACACTCTTTAGGCAGCACCATGCCATAAGAAGCGGCTTTTTTCTGCAAAATTTGCACGCGAGTATCAATCTCAGGAGGGTCAACTGCGACTGTCAATCCCCAAGAAAATCGCGATCTAAAGCGTTCATCAAATTCCGTCATTTGTGATGGATGACGATCAGAAGCCAAAATCAGTTGTTTGTCACCACTGGTAAAATCTGCAAACAATGTTAAAAATTCATTACTGCTTTTGGTCTTTCCTGCTAAGACGTGAATATCATCTACAATTAATAAATCTACTTTTTTTATTTTCTTTTTAAAATCTTCTATTTTATTATTTCTTAATGAATAAACCAATTGGTTTATAAATTTTTCAGAAGTAAAATAATAAAAACTTTGATTATTTTTTAGATATCGATGTGCTACAGAATGCATTAAATGCGTTTTTCCTAATCCAGAAGGTCCATATATAAATAAAGGATTGTGTCGATTTTTTGATTGTTTTTTACCAAGCTCGTAACAAGCTTTGTAGGCCAGATTGTTGGACTTACCAGTGACGAATGTCTCAAAAGTAAAGTCAGGGTTGAGATAGCTTAATGACTTGGCATCCACTGAGTCGATCAGTTCTCCCTGACGCATATTAGCGTCGATACCTGCTTTTGAATTATTATGATGGATAGATTCAAATTTATGCTCAGATGGAGTAGGGGAGGGCTTATCCTCCAAAAATAATGATCCTGTTTTTGTCTGCTGACTATCGTCTACCTCACGTCCAGCATTATCAACACGGACAACAACCTCCTCAATGCTACCTTGACTGTGCTTAGCAACCAATTGCTGAATATCTTGAAGATGGTTCTTTTTAATATACGTGACAAAATAATCATTAGGCGCAAGAATGATCAGAGTTTGTGCTTCTTGATAAGCTGATAGAGGTCTCAGCCACATGGTAAAAACGTTGTCTTTAACGTTATAGCGCAAATCGTTCAGACATTTATCCCAAATATTTGCTGTGTCTATCATGAAAAATACTAACCCTATAATTTGCAATAATAATTAACTTTAATAGCCTGACCTTCTACAGAAATACTTGGTATCAACAGTGATTAACTATGTTAAAAGTCACACTGGAAAGTTATGAGAAGCCACACACGAAGTAGGGGCTAATCTAACATAAATACCCTGTGGATAAAACCTTGTTTTTTGGGGATAAGACTGTGGATAGTTTTGTGGATAACTCTACAAGATAAGTTATCCATATTTAGCCCACAGGTTATCCACAACCTTATCCATAGCCTAGTGTTTTGATAAATAAGGATAAAGTGGAGTTAGCCACAGATAAGTAAAGCCCCAATAACAACAACTCTATATATATTAATTAATTATTATTATAGATTTCATGCAAAACTGTGGATAACTTCAGAAATTATTTACTGTCAACTAAAAACACTGATTAAACAAAACGGAAGTATTGAACAAATAATATCTAGCAATCTGATAGCAGAAACTGAATCTCTGAAAACAGGCTAAATTAGTTTATTGACCAAAACTATACTGGATGGTATAATCCTCCGTTATTACGAATTTAGTCCATTATTTTGATAGGTGAGTTATGAAACGTACATTCCAACCAAGCGTGATCAAGCGTAAACGTACTCACGGTTTCCGTGCTCGTATGGCAACTAAAAAAGGCCGTCAGGTCTTAGCTCGTCGCCGTGCTAAAGGACGTCATCGTCTAACTGTATAATCAGTAGATAGCGATAAGCATGGCTAATATTGCTTGTTGTGCTCCTATTGTTTATAGATTGCAATAGTCAATCATCACAACTGACACTTAGCCATATATTAAAAGCGCCCGCATCGGCGCTTTTTTTGTTTCTATATTTTGCTATTATCTTTAATATCGCCATTCCCTATCATATTAGGTCATACCATGCCCAAATCTCTTTTAGCTACACCTACAGCCAATTTTACTAAAGAGCAGCGCCTACTGACACCAGCAGCTTTTCGTGAAGTGTTTGACGCACCTGAGCGTAAGATACATCAGAGCCACTTGATGGCGTTTGTGAGACCCAGTGCCTGTGACAAGCCACGTATCGGTATGGCGATTACTAAGCGTAAAGTGCCTACTGCTGTCGTTCGAAATTTGATTAAACGACATATCCGTGAGCAGTTCCGTACAAAAGCTTTTAAATTAGAAAATAAAGATATTGTTTTTATAGTAAAAAAATCGATAAAGGATATTGATAATAAAGAATTAAAAAAAGAAATAAATAATATTTTTAAAAAAATAGAAAAAAAATAAAATGAAAAAATTATTAGTTTTAATAAATAAAATAATTTTTGTTTTTATATTAAATATAATAAAATTTTATCAAAAAATAATTAGCCCTATCATACCTGCTCGCTGCCGTTACTATCCCACCTGTTCAAACTATGGTAAACAAGCTTTGGCGTGGCATGGCACTCGTGTAGGTAGTTGGTTGCTGTTAAAACGTCTTAGTAAATGTCATCCGCTTGGTGGACACGGCATTGATTTTGTCCCGCTCCCTTTATCTTCTTATCGGTATCAATATATACCTTCTACAACGAGTAGCGATAGTAGAGGATGGGGTGTTTACCGAGATCGTCAGGGGTATGTGCCACGTCTTAACTACTTAATGAAGACAACATAAAAATCATAACTTCGGGCTTTAGATATCATCTTCAATGACTTACCCACAAGTTATCCACACTCTTGGTATCATTTGAAGCAGATTTTTAGTAAAATGATGCACATTTTATGTAAATGACTCTCAACGCGGTTATCGATCATGATGATAACTATGCAATACAGTCATGACACATGCCCTAATTTTTCATTCCCTAATTTTTAATCTAGGAAAGGTTTATGCAAAAGATATTTCGGGTGATGATCATCATTGCGATGCTAATTACCGCTTATCTGCTGATTTTGGCATGGCGAGATGATTATGCCGATGCACCAGCTGTAGAAGCAGTGCCAGAAACTACAAGTTCAGTAGGTGCTGACATTCCTTCTACCACTGGTGCCGCAGGCGATATTCCGGTTCAGACCCTACCTGTGGATAACGCAGCTGTGACAGCGACCCCTGCAAAGGACACAGGATTAATCACGGTAACAACCGATCGCTATGAAATCAAAATCAACCCAGAAGGCGGTGATATTGTCTATGCTGCGCTCAAGCAGTATGACGCGACGCTCGATAGCGATAAGCCTTTCGTATTGCTAGAAAACAACAGCAACCGTGTATACGTGGCTCAGTCTGGCTTGATTGGTCAAAATGGTATTGATACGGCAGAAGGCCGTGCGATTTATAGCCACACCGCCAACAATTATGTAATGGAAGCAGGGCAACAGACATTGTCAGTACCGCTTACTTACAAAAAAGATGGCGTGACAATCACCAAGACATTCACCTTTACTGAAAACAAATATCCGATCGATATTAGCTACAAAATTCAAAACGCCTCTACCAATGCGTGGCAAGGTCAGATGTTTGCGCAGCTAAAACGCGACGATAGTAAAGATCCTGGCATGTCTGATAAAGGCGCGCTGAGCATGGCGACTTATCTAGGTGGTGCGTGGGGTACGCCAGATGATCCATACAATAAACTGAAGTTTAAAGACTTCAGCGATGGTGAGTTGACGACGACCAGTGATAAAGGTTGGGTTGGCATCGTACAGCATTACTTTGTCTCTGCATGGACGCCTGAAAACTTCACGGGTAAATTCTTTACCCGCGAGACTGGTAACGACTACTTTATCGGCTTTAACAGTCAGCCAGTCAATGTCGCACCGAATAAGCAAGTGACGTTGGATGCCACACTGTACGCAGGTCCAAAAGTACAGTCTGAGCTAAAAGATGTGGCAGTTGGTCTGAATAAGACGGTTGATTACGGTTTATTGTGGCCAATATCGAAAGTCTTGTTTGCTATCTTGGAAGGTGTGCATAAAGTTGTGGGTAACTGGGGTTGGTCAATCATTATCCTCACCATTTTAGTCAAAATTGCTTTGATGTGGTTCTCTAATAAGAGCTATTATTCAATGGCAAAAATGCGCGCTATTGCGCCGAGACTAAAAACGCTAAAAGAAGAGCATGGCGACGACCGCATGAAAATGTCGCAAGAAATGATGGCCATCTACAAAGAAGAGAATGTCAATCCGATGGCGGGTTGTCTACCTATCTTGATGCAGATGCCAATTTTCTTAGCTTTGTATTGGGTGCTCGTAGAGAGTGTCGAGCTGCGTCATGCGCCTTGGATTTTGTGGATTCGCGATCTTTCAGCCATGGATCCTTGGTTCATCTTGCCGCTATTGATGGGTGTTTCCATGTTCATCCAGCAGCAGTTGAATCCGCAGCCAGCAGATCCAATGCAAGCAAAAGTGATGAAGTTCTTGCCAATTATCTTTACCGCATTCATGCTATTCTTCCCAGCAGGTTTGGTACTATATTGGACAGTGAACAACTTGTTCAGTATGACTCAGCAATATATTGTAAATAAGAAAGTCGAAGAAGAGCAGAAACGTCGCACGGTAAAAATAGTTGACTAATTGACGCTCTATCAGAAGGATAAAAACAAAAACCATCGCGCAAGCGGTGGTTTTTTTATAAGTGCTAAAATGTTATCCACAGCTTATCAACATTAAAGAGAAAATATCAACGATTAGGCCGCGTTTCAAAGTTTGCTTTGTCACTATGAGCACAGACGTCTATAATGGGATTTTTAGTTATTGAGAGTTATTGTGGATTCCTTAGAGATGGCATTAGCCACACCGAATCATTCTGAAAAATCTAATACATCGGGACTCGCCACGATTGCTGCGATTGCAACGCCACTCGGGCGAGGGGGTGTGGGTGTTATACGTCTGTCAGGTAGCCGTGCTTACGCCATGGCCTGCGCGCTGACGGGTAAATCTGCTTTTACGCCGCGTATGGCTAGCTTCTGCCGCTTTTATCAGGCGGATGGCACCGTTATTGATGAAGGGCTCGTACTGTTCTTTAAAAGTCCGCACTCATTCACGGGTGAAGATGTGATTGAGCTGCAAGGGCATGGCGGCGTTATTTTACAGAACCAGTTGCTTGCACGTGTATTTGAATTAGGCGCCAAACAAGCGAGTGCCGGAGAGTTTTCTTATCGCGCTTTTGATAACGATAAGTTGGATTTGGTGCAGGCAGAGGCGATCGCTGATGCGATTGATGCGACCAGTGCGGCGGCCGCGAGTAGTGCGATTCGTTCACTAAGTGGTGAGTTCTCCCAAAAAATAAACCAGCTATTAGAACAGTTGATTCATTTGCGCTTGCACGTTGAGGCTGCCATTGATTTCCCTGATGAAGAGGATGTCGATTTTTTATCTGACGGCGTGATACAGAGCAAACTTGAGCAAACGCAAGATAAGATACAGCAAGTCTTAGCCACAGCAAAGCAAGGTCAGCTCTTACGTGATGGTATCCATGTTGTCCTAGCAGGTAGGCCAAATGCTGGTAAATCAAGCCTGCTAAATCGTCTAGCAGGGCAAGAACGTGCTATCGTGACCGATGTCGCTGGCACCACGCGTGATACGTTACAAGAGACGGTCGTGCTCAATGGTTTGACACTTCACCTTACCGATACGGCAGGCTTACGTGATACAGAGGATACCGTAGAGCGTATCGGCATTGAACGTGCCCGTACCGCCATTACCCAAGCTGATATGCTGCTGATGGTTTACGATGTGACTCGCGATGTTGAAGAAGAAAGCACACCGTTGCAATTGGCTGAGCAGTTATTCGGCGAGCTGCCAGATGCCAAACGCTTACTCATCATTGCCAATAAAAGTGATCTACTGAGCGATGATAGTAGCGAAAAATCTGCCTCTACGATGCAAGCCGAAATCAAAGATAGAGGCTACGAACAAGTTAATGTTTCATGTGAAACAGGCGCTGGTATCGATAATTTAGTCGAAGCACTATGCGCTAAGGTAGGTTTTCATCCACCAGAAAATAGCTTAATCGCTCGTACTCGTCATATAGATGCTCTCAGACGGACAGCCAACTGTTTAACAGAGGCGCATGAGCAGTTAACGGTATTCCAAGCAGGTGAGTTGGTTGCTGAAAGCTTGCGTCAGGCCCAGCAGAGTTTGGGTGAGATTACAGGTGAGTTTAGTGCTGATGATTTGCTTGGCAAAATATTTGGTAGTTTTTGTATTGGTAAATAACGGTTGAATAACTCTATCTATTACTCAATACATTTGTCTATCTCATAAGTTTTGCTTTTATTCTTAGTCATAAAAGAAGGAATTGCTATGCACTGCCCGTATTGTAATGCATCAGAGACAAAAGTGATTGACTCACGTCTTGCTGCAGAAGGTGCGCAAGTGCGTCGCCGCCGTTCATGCAACAGTTGCCAAGAGCGTTTTACAACGTTTGAGATGGTAGAAGTGGTGATGCCAAGGATTATCAAATCCAGCAACAAGATTGAACCTTACGACAATGAAAAGCTGCGTCGGTCTATCTTATTGCCTTTGCAAAAGCGCCCCATCACTATCGATGAGCAAGAAGCAATGATCAGCCGAGTTGAAAAACGCGTCAGACAGATGGGTGAGCGTGAAATCAGTAGTAAAGTCTTGGGCGAAATCATCATGAGTGAGCTAAAAACTTTAGATGATGTTGCCTATGTGCGCTTTGCTAGCGTCTATCGCGACTTTCAAGACATTGATGCTTTTCATCAGGAAATTGCCAATATCCGTCCAAATGACAAATAAGCTGGTACATCAATAAATATGTCTAACTATTAAACTGATTTTGAGTTCAAAGCGCCTAGATTATTAAATAAAATTCTCCGTAATTATTACCAATCATTCATAAGCCTACTGTTATGCCAACTATAAATCACTCTCAAGATGCGCAAGATCGCTACTTTATGATGCTTGCTATCGAACAAGCTAAGCTCGGTTTATATACTACTAGGCCAAATCCAGTAGTAGGTTGTGTCATCGTCCAAACTGAAGAAGTGGTCGGTCAAGGGTTTCATCCGAAAGCTGGTGAGCCACATGCAGAGGTATTTGCATTAAAAGAAGCAGGCGATCGAGCAGTGGGCGCAACGGCTTATGTGACTCTAGAGCCATGCAGCCATACAGGCCGTACACCGCCGTGTGCGTTGGCACTTATTAAAGCTAATGTAAAGCGTGTTGTGATTGCCGGCCTAGACCCCAATCCACAGGTGGCAGGTCGCGGGGTAAAGCTACTTAAGCAAGCTGGTATTGAAGTGACAGTTGGCATACTGACGGAGCAGGCAGAAGCATTAAATCGCGGGTTTTTAAAAGCCATGCGGACTCAGATGCCATATGTCAGATTAAAAATAGCGACTAGCCTAGATGGTCGCACCGCGATGGCATCTGGTGAGTCAAAATGGATTACATCAAACGCAGCCCGCGAAGATGTACAAAAGATACGCGCACGAAGTGGGGCAATCATAACCGGTAGTGAGACAGTGATAGCTGATGATCCGCAGCTCAACGTGCGTTCAAATCAACTAGGCGTATTACCCGAAAAAATACCATCACCTCAGATTGTAGTGCTCGATAGACGTCAGCGTTTAGAGCACAGTGCTCAGTCTGATTATCAATTGTGCCGCCGTACAGATACGATTTATTGGCGCACAGATGATCTCACTGATTTACTAGCAACATTAGTCAGAGACCATCAGTGTTATGATGTCTTGGTGGAGGCGGGTGCTGGCGTTGCGGGAAGTTTTTTGAGTCAGCAGCTCGTCGATGAATTGATTGTTTATCAGGCGCCTTGTCTCCTTGGTGATCAAGCGCGACCAATGGTCAATTTCAATCCTATCTCACTGGCTCAACAGTTGCGCTTCGATATTTATAATTATGAGAAACTTGGTTCTGACCTTAAATTAACGCTATTGCCTTTGTAGGTTGCTTATTTGTGATTTTGTTATCCGCAAAATGCTTATAATGTGAACTATATGTGGATAAGTACGTTACCATTTTAAATGTTCCACATGAAACTGTGCATAACTTTGTTCCACATGAAACATGAAAAGCTGATTGTTTTTGAGTTTTTATGATAAATTATATACTAATCAATAACTTATGTTTTTTAAATCTTACGTTGCGAGCGCTAAACTAAATTTAGCATCATTGTGGATAACTCTATAATTAATAAAAACTTTAAGAATATTCTATTGACTTATACTTACTTATCCACAATCTATCCTATGACCGCCTGCATTTCCCGTGTGTTTCACTGTGAAGTGTACTCAGAAAGACAGTACTAAGAAATTTGGTCAAGTATTTGATAAATAAAGTGATGTGTTTATAGCAGCATTATAATAACGAGATGAGGACGATATGTTTACTGGAATTATAGAAAGCGTTGGAACTGTAAAATCGATGCAACCAACGGGTGGTGATATACGCTTAACAATAGAGTCTAACGACCTAGATTTTAGCGACGTAAAGCTCGGTGATTCTATTGCATCGAACGGTATCTGTTTGACCGTTGTAGAGCTAGGTAATAACCATTACTCTGTTGACGTTTCACGTGAAACTATTGCTCGAACAGCGCTAGAAGCATTAAAAGCAGGTCATACGGTCAATTTAGAAAAAGCGATGCTACCAACGACTCGTTTTGGTGGCCATATTGTTGCCGGTCACGTGGATGGGGTAGGCGTCGTCAGTAAACTACAGCAAGACGCACGTTCTATTTATATTGAGATTGAGATACCACAAGAGTTGGCGCACTATACAGCGACCAAAGGTTCTATCACGGTAGATGGGATTAGTTTGACTACCAATCTGGTACGTGACAATATCGTTTCTTTAAATATTATCCCACATACGGCACAAGTGACTAATATCGCTAAGCATTGGTTGGTGGGTAACAAAGTCAATATCGAGGTGGATATCGTTGCACGCTATTTGGAGCGTTTGCTAAATAAATCACAATCTGGTGGTATGAATACTGCAAATCCTCAAAGCCAAATTACAGAAGCTTTTTTAGCCGATAATGGCTTTATGAAATAACGTTTGAGGCTGTACTTACCTGTTTAAATATTCACCCTGTCCATATTACGAAATCAAAGTATAGTCAATCCACTATAAAAGCGTTACAGCGTTAACCTCGCTTGAAGTATGACAGATACATCTGTACTCGGTTGCCTTGTACCGCTCTTAAATTGGATCAACTATAATGTTGAGAGGGTGATTTTTTTATTAACGTTTAGGGTATAAAGCTTTGTAGAACGGTTTCTAGATCCTTTTTACGGATAGGCTTGGATAAAAACTCATCCATTCCCACTTGCATGCACGCCTTGCGATCCTCTTCTGTATTATTCGCCGTTAGCGCGACAATAGGTATATCGTCGCCTTGTGCGCGGATTGCCTGAGTAGCTTGTAGACCGTCCATGACTGGCATCCGGCAGTCCATCAAAATCAGGGAGATCTCTTCACGCTGGCTGGCTAATATATCAAGCGCTTGCTGACCATCTTCTGCAACGATACTGCGATAGCCAAGTTTACTTAGCATTTTGCAGGCTATTTTTTGATTGGTTGGACTATCTTCCACCACTAAGATAAGGAGTGATAATGGCTGTGAACTTTCTTCTTGAGCAGTTGTCTCGCTAATGTTCTCTTTAATATCTTGTGTTTGTGTTAGCTTTTTTCTAGCTGGCATTGTCAAGCGCAGGATTTCAGACAGTAATAGCGCACTATCTAAAGGTTTTGCCAAAAAGCCATCACATTGATCGAGTAATATAGAGGGTATACGGCGCTCAGGTTTCATACTAAATAGTATTTTAGGTAAGGATGTATGAGCGAGTAGGCTATTTAATGCCTGCCGTCTATCGATACTAGTGACTATGTGATTGCTGTGCGTTAAATGGGATTTTGTGAGGTCAGCCTGCTCTTGTGATAATGAGTTTTGATATTTCGCTGAGCTGTCAGTATCGGGCTTATTACCAACTAAGATCGCGCTGGTATCATAGTACTCATAATCTAGTAGAAGTATGGGTGCCAAGCTTTGCTGATCTTGACTTAGGCGTTCTGTTAATTGCTCTATAGTCGCTAGGTCTACAGCAGTATAAATAGTGCTAGATATCGCTAAGTGCTCACAAAGCCGCTGTAAATGTTGCGCGACAAGCGGCTGGTGGACGACCGCGATTAGGCAAATATGATTTAGGTGCTGACTAGGATGATATACCGACTGATAGTTTGGGCGTCGGCAAGGCAAATAAAGGTTGAACACGCTACCTTCATTCACAGTACTGGTTAGCTCTATAAAGCCGCCTAGTAATCGCGCAAAGCTATTGACGTTTTTTAGTCCCAACCCTGCATCGATAGCATTTTGCGCTACTGGGTTGATATCTTGGCTATGGGGTTTATTTAAGTACGACAAGAGCTGATGCTGTTTGGCAGATGTTATACCGATACCAGTGTCCTGCACACTAAAGCGCACCCAGCAACTCACTGCATCTGCGGTAAGGTTGTTATTGATAGACTGTAAGGTCTCTTTGTTAGCCTCTGACATTTGCTCGTAGTCAGTTTGTTCTATAATAAGTGCGACATGTCCGGAGGGGGTGAATTTTACGGCATTATGCAGTAGATTCAGCAAAATCTGCCGGAGACGCACCTCATCAGTACCAATAGAGCGTGGACAGTCTGGGGCAAAAAAGTAAATCAGCTCAAGCCCTCTTTGCCTCGTCTCATTTATGATTAGCTCATTAACTTCCTGACCAAGCTTATAAATATCGACGGGCTCAATATTAAGGCGGGTTTTTCTAACCTCGATATTTCCTATATGTAGCGTCTCGTTGAGTGCGGTGAGCATGTTCTGACTGGTGGTAATCAAAGTATCTAATGTTTTGTTTTGTCTTGCATTCAATGTGTTCGGATCGATTGGCTCAAGGATATCGATCATAGCTTCTAGCGGTATGCGCAACTTATGACCGATGACAAACCTAAGTTTATTGAACTCATCAACCTTTTGCTGTAGCTGTTTATTTTGCTGTTGCAACTGCTCGTTCTGATTAACCAGCTCATTGATATCATTAAGCATTACCGTAAAACCATGAACTTGTCCATGCTCACCGAACCATGGAGTGGCATGCAACTGGTAGTTTTGTTTGTTTTGTATTCCGTAGACGGTCAATGTACGCGAGACTTGTAAACCAGCTAGCGTTTGAAGTATGTGCTGAGTAGCCTCGTCTTTGCCCATGACGAAATCAGTGATTATATGCCTGTGTCCGTTTTTGGTAGAGGGTGTAAATATTGTTTCAAAGCGTTGGTTATAGAAACTAATCTGACCATGACGTAAGCTCATCAGCATTGGCAGTGGTGCCTGATCAACCAAGCGCTCCAAACGATGATTTAATGTTTTGATACGTCGATAGTCGTTGTGTAGCTGATAACTGACACGGCTCAGTGCATGACCTAGCAGCAAAAACTCAGTGGTGGACTTTTCTTGTAAAAAGGGCGGCGGCGTATAAGACTCTTTTGCATGAACACTCAAATTATCAGTGTAAGCTATTAGCTGCTCCCAGTTGGTTCGACGGTGGAGCATATAAAATAAAGCAATAAAAAATAGTATCAGAGCCACCGTTAATGGTAGCCAATAACGGTACGAGGTCCATTTGATAGTCAAAGGCTCATAGCGCAACACAATATAAACCTGATGACCACTTTCGAGCTTTATCGTTCCTGTTAAAGCACTACTACTGACTGTATAAGCACTTTGATTGTCCTTAGAAAAAGTGGCGGCATTGACTGTTGGAAACGTTACTGTCGTAAAAGCTGATTCATTAGGTCGAGTCTTACGATGGATATAGGTTTGCCCAGATGGCATCATCAAAATAAGCTGATAACTGATATGGTCAAAAGCAGGCTGTTTTAGGATTTTTTCTATTTCTACATCGATAGGCGCGGCATGCTCAGTAATACTGTACTGTAATGCATGAAAAGTATCTATACTGTGTTGTTCGCTATGATGTCTCAACCCATCAAAAAACGTGACATAGTACAGCAATAGCATGACCAGCAAGGTCAATGCATAGAAGATCAATAATCGCTGTAAGGACTTAAACTGTTGCATGAGAGCATGGCCCTATATCGACACAAAAACATATAGTGAAATCATCAACGTTTCTTATAGTAATTGATTTATTTAAAACCTTGGTACTGATACCTTTTTATTAGCTATAGCAGAATAATAGTGTGTTATTTATAGAGTATTGCTGAAGAAGTATTTTTATTCTATAAGAAGGTCGATAACTAGAGCAATGACACTTTTTATATTATAAAGGCAAAAATCGTCATTAGTCATACTGGATTGAGACTACCACAATTATGGCACAACGTCGTAAACTCACCTATAATGGGCAAATTAACCTTATATAATGCAAGACTATGACTACTGCCACTTTTGATCTGTCTAATACATCTATAAACAATAATAAACTATCTACCGAGCGACTAAGGGTGGTATTTGCAGGCACGCCTGAGTTTGCTGCCATTAGTCTAGAAGCGCTCATTCGCCAGCAAGACGCCCTTAATATCGATATTGTCGCGGTATATACCCAGCCAGATCGCAAAGCAGGACGCGGCCAAAAGCTATCAGCCTCTGCTGTCAAAGAAGTGGCATTAGCGAACGATATTGCGATAGAGCAGCCAGTCACCTTTAAAAAATCCAGCACAGAGGGCATGGCAGCACGACAGACGTTGCGTACGTATCAGCCAGATCTTATGATTGTCGCCGCTTACGGTCTGATTTTGCCTATCGGTGTATTGACCACACCCACGCATGGTTGTCTAAATATTCATGCCTCATTGTTGCCACGTTGGCGCGGTGCCGCACCCATTCACCGTGCATTATTAGCAGGTGATGATGAGACAGGTATCACCATCATGGAGATGGATAAAGGGCTTGATACTGGTGATATGCTCTATAAGGTGAGCGCTAGTATAGAGCCTGATGAGACGGCAGCGAGCCTACATGATAAGATGGCAGCGCTTGGTGCGACGGCTATCGCTACAGTATTAAAAGAGTTATCACATTACCAAGCACAGGCCGTTGCCCAAGATGACAGTCAGGCAAATTATGCCGAAAAGCTCGTAAAAACCGAAGGCGAGGTTGACTGGACAAAGCCCGCTGCTACCATCGAGCGCCAAATTCGTGGATTGACCCCGTGGCCAGGCGCTTATACTTTTCTAAATGGGCAACGCGTCAAAATACTCGCGGCACTGCCCATCAATACCACACAAAAAACAGATAAGCCTGCGGGTACAGTCGTGAGTGTCGGGCGCAAAGCCATCTTAGTCGCTTGTGGTCAAGAGGCTGAACAACCAAATGATAATGCCGCTCATGACGTACAACTCAGCAACACATTGGCGATAACTAAATTACAGTTTGCTGGTGGTAAACCGATGACCGCGAAACAGCTTTGTCATGGTAATCAGCTAAACGACGGTGATCAATTCACAGCAGAATCAAAATAGCTTCATCTAAATAGCTTTAACGACATTTAACCCTACCAGCACAAGACGCGATCAATCATACGTCAAGGAACTACAACTTCATGAGACAAACCAATAGCGCGTCTAAAAACAATGCACCTAGAAACAATGCACCTAGAAACAACAAGCTCAAGCCATCAAGCCATTTAATCATGAATGGCAGCGTACGCGTTCGCGTGATTCGTACCTTGCTTGCTATTCAAGATGGTCATTCGCTCTCAAGCGTGCTTGACCCATTATTAAACAGCCTGCACGATGGTGATAAAGGTTTTGCGCATG
The DNA here is from genome assembly GCF_900101915.1 of Psychrobacter pacificensis. Lineage (GTDB taxonomy): Bacteria > Pseudomonadota > Gammaproteobacteria > Pseudomonadales > Moraxellaceae > Psychrobacter > Psychrobacter pacificensis. The sequence continues at coordinate 46,480 of NZ_FNAL01000011.1, forward strand.
CTTTATTGCTCACAACATTACGCCAATGGCATGCCCTTGCACGATTGCTCGACACGCTAGCGGACAACCCTATTGACGAAGTAGAAGTTCGTACCACAATTCAAGTGGGTTTGGTGCAGTTACTGTATTTGGAAGTGGCAGATCATGCCGCGATTCATGAAACGGTTGAAGCGGCAAAAGAGATTGAGTTTGCCCATGCAACTGGTTTAATCAACGCTATTTTGCGCAAAGTCGCCAAAAACCCGAGTAAATTTCGTAAAAAGTGCGATAAAAAACACAGCCTACCGAATTGGCTTGCCTATCAGCTTAAGCAAGATTGGAGTGAGCAGTACGATGCGCTGACCCAAGGCTTACGCCAAGTGGCACCGATGTTTTTGCGAGTCAACTCTGCAGTTACTTCAGTAGAGGATTATCAACAGTCGCTGTATGGCGCAGAAATTGATGCAGATATCGTTGAGCTAACGACTGGTTTTAACGTAGCAAACTCGTCAGAGACTACTACAATACTATCGACCAAAGGCTTAAGACTGCATCAGACTACCGCTGTCAATGCTTTGCCTCATTTTTCCGAAGGCATTGCTAGCGTGCAAGATATGCATGCTCAGCTTGCGGCACCTATCATCAATAAAGCGTTAATGGCAAAGCTCAACGCTGAAAAATCTGATACGGAAAATACCAATAACGAGATACATATTTTAGATGCTTGCGCGGCGCCTGGTGGCAAGCTTGCCCACTGGTTGGAGTTACTCAGCTCAAATGACTCTTCATCGTTGTTTCACGTGAAACAAGATGATGCGGAAGCAAAGCCTTTAGCTTCTAAACTCAAGCTGACCGCTATCGATAATGAAGCACCGCGCATCGAACGCATCTATGACAATCTACAGCGTCTCAATCTAAAACAGCAAGACTTAGAGCAAGCTGAAAAAAATATCGCCCTTAACGTTGTCTGCGCTGATGCCACCAGATGGCAGCATGGCAAAAACAAAAAGGCGGCTACTAATGAACCAGTATTCGATGCAATATTATTGGATTCTCCTTGTACCGCAACGGGCGTGATTCGCCGTCATCCTGATATTAGTATTTTGCGTACCGAAGAAGACATCGAGCAAACCGCCTTGCTGCAAGCCGATATTTTGCATAACCTATGGCCACAATTGAAAGCTGGCGGTTATTTGCTGTATGTCACGTGCTCTATCTTAAAGCAAGAAAACGTCGAGCAAATGCAGGACTTTATCACTCATCATAATGATGCGGCAGTGATTGAGTTTACCGAGGCTTGCAATTGGGGTATCGCGCAAACGATTGGTCGCCAGTGCTTGCCAATCGATAGCGAGAGCGGTGATGGTTTTTATTATGCGTTATTGCAAAAGACTGCTGAATAAACCGTTTTTAACGATTGAATAACATTATTGTAGACAGGACAATCTAATGAAATATATTAGTACCCGTGGTCAGACAGCGCCAATGGATTTTAGCGACGTACTATTGATGGGGCTTGCGCCAGATGGTGGCTTGATGCTGCCTGAGCATTACCCGACCGTTGACGGCGCTGTCCTTGATGAGTGGCGTACGCTGAGCTATCCAGAGCTGGCACTCGCGATTATGCAGCGTTTTGCTACGGACATTCCTTATGCGGATCTAAAAGACATTATTGATCGCACTTATACGGCTGATATATTTGGCTCTGATGACATTGTTCCTGTCCGTAAGCTCGAAGACAACTTATACATTTTAGGATTATCAAACGGCCCAACGCTGGCATTCAAAGACGTTGCTATGCAGTTCTTGGGCAATGCCTTTGAATACGTCCTCAGAAGAAAAGAGGCACGTATCACTATTATTGGCGCGACCAGTGGCGACACGGGTAGTGCGGCGGAATACGCATTGCGTGGTAAAGAAAACGTCGAAGTCTTTATGCTATCACCGCATGGCAAAATGAGTGAGTTTCAGCGGGCGCAAATGTACAGCTTGACCGACGATAATATTCATAATATCGCGATCGATGGCATGTTCGATGATTGTCAGGATATCGTCAAAGCGCTGCAACAAGATGCTGATTTTAAAGCTCAGTATGACTTGGGCACGGTCAACTCTATCAATTGGGGACGCATCCTCGCGCAGATCGTTTATTACTTTAAAGCGTATTTTGCGGTGACGACAAGCAATGATGAAAAAGTCAGCTTTAGCGTGCCTTCAGGTAATTTTGGTAATATTTGTGCCGGTCACATCGCTCGTGAAATGGGTCTGCCCGTTGAGCGTTTGATCGTCGCCACCAACGAAAACGACGTACTCAATGACTTTTTCAATCAAGGTGCTTATCAGCCACGTCCCACTGAAAAAACCTACGTAACCTCAAGTCCATCAATGGATATCTCAAAAGCCTCAAACTTTGAACGTTTTGTTTACTTGTTGCTGGATAAAGACAGCGCACGCGTTCATGAGTTATTTGACGGTGTAAAATCAGGTCAAGGGTTTGACTTGTCTGATTTGATGGAGGCGGTCAATACGCGTTATGGCTTTGCTGCTGGCAAATCAACCCATAGCGATCGCTTAAACACGATCAAAGCATTGTATGAACAGCATGGCGAACTTGTCGATCCGCATACAGCTGACGGTATCAAGGTTGCCAAAGAGCTACAGCGTGAAGGCGAAGTCATCATCTGTGCAGAGACCGCATTGCCTGTTAAATTTGCTGACACTATTGTTGAAGCAGTAGGGCAAATCGACATCGAGCGTCCAGCTCACACGGAAGGTTTAGAAAGCCTGCCACAACATGTCATAGTGTTGAACAATGACGCGGCATTGGTCGCTAAGCAAATTCGTCAACATGTTGAACCAAATCCAGCATAAGCGATAAACGTTTTGAGTTCATCTTCTATAGATAGAAGCGTTTGTATAAAAGTTACACCATTGTAATAAAGTGTTTATGATTGTGTTATGGTATAGATAATTGTAGTATTAGAAACAGCGTCGGCAAGTCATTATGTTGCTAGACGCTTTTTTGGAATATTTATAGCCAATTATACTGAACAGCTGCCCTATCGTTGTTATGATAAAATCACCTATAAACTACTGATAATCTAAGTTATTTTTATAAAATAAAATATAGATTTGGTAAAAAACGAGCGTGGTTTATTGTGACCGAAACAGTGGTACCTATTGTGGATATAACGATGAAGATGAGCTTAAAAAAGACAGCAAAAGCACTGGCAAAAGGATTATTAGTTACGACATTTAGCAGTGCCATGTTGATGACCACAGCCCACGCCAATAATCCACCACCTACCATAAAAGCAGATGCCCCCAATCGCTATATCGTCAAAAAAGGCGATACGCTATGGGATATCTCAGGTCGCTACCTCGACAGTCCGTGGCGCTGGAAAGAGATTTGGGCCACCAACAAGCAAATCAAAAATCCAAACCTTATTTATCCTGATGATATTCTTATTCTGTGTGTCATTCAGGGCAAGACTTTGGTAGGGGTTGATACTGGTGAGGGCTGTGCAGGTATCGAAAAGCAGCTAACAGGTAATGTGGTTGCCAGCACCGTCGCGATCACCTCGACTGCTAATAGTATCCCGCCTGTACCATGGTCTGCTATTCAGCATTGGCTGGATAAAACCCTCATTGTAAATCCAGAAGATTTCAATACCACACCGTATATTTTGGCATCCAAAAATCGCAACCTAATCACGGCAAGCGGGGATAAAGTCTATGCCAAAGGGGTGCCACTGATCGTCGGACAGCGCTACGGGGTATACCGCGAGGGTGATCTGTATGTCGATCCCAAAACTCAAGAGGTCATCGGATTAGAGGTTACACAGGTAGCGACTGGTCTTGTCACATCGACAGAAACGAATGGTATTACCAGCTTGCAGCTTACTGACAGTTACGACAAAGAAGTACGTGAAGGCGATCGCGTGTTTGTAGAGTTGGACAACGCTATTCCACCTGTCTTTTATCCAACGCCTGCCAACGTCAGTCGTGGTGGTATGATTGTGCGGGTGATGGACTCAATCAGCTCTGCCGCTAAAGGCAGCGTGGTAGCGATCAATTTAGGCAGCTTGCATGGTGCCAAACCAGGTGATGTACTGACCGTTTATCAAAAAGGCCCGCTGGTCAGGGACGTAAGAGACAATGACATGCCGGTACGCTTGCCAAATGAGCCAAGCGGTATGGTGATGGTGTTTAATACCTTTGACAACATCAGCTATGCTTACGTACTTGACTCTGAACTACCACTCAATGTTGGCGATCAGCTATTACCGCCTCCTTACTTATAAATGTATCAGGCTCTTTAGAGCGTGCCACTAGCTTGATTCTGCGAGACAGACGACCATGACGGCAGTCACTAAGCCCCTATCTGATAATCAGCGCGCCATATTGGCGCTGTGGTATGAGGTAAATGCATCATTGTCTGCTTATCATAAGCTCATAACGACTTATGGTGATGCGCAGCTTGCTTGGCAGGCTACAGTAGGCGCTTGGAAGCAGTTAGGACTTCATCATACCCATCTCAAACGCCATGAACAGCCAGAACAAACACGTGCTGCTATTGATAAGATACAGCAAGCACTTACAGACGGTCGCTATGGTTTATTGTTTGCCGGTCAGCCCGACTATCCTGCTCAGCTTCTTCATATTTATGATCCGCCGCCATTATTGTTCTTTCGAGGAAATAGCGCGCGCCTGCATCAAGCTCAAATTGCTATCGTGGGCAGTCGAAAACCAACAGCCCATGCTCAAAAAATCACGTTCGATATGGCGCAATATCTGGCACAGGCAGGGTATGTCATCACCAGTGGTCTGGCAATAGGCGTGGACAAACGGGCTCATCTAGGAGCTTTGGCGCAGACTGATCTTGACTATCAAGGTCGTACTATCGGCGTGATGGGGACAGGGATTGATGTGAATTATCCCAATCATCGTGACCAGTTATTTGCTCAAATCATCGAGCAAGGTGGCTGCATTATTAGTGAGCTACTACCGCATACTCAGCCGCACAAACATACCTTTCCGCGCCGTAACCGTCTAGTTGCTGGGCTGAGTCTAGCCACGATTGTGACCGAAGCGACGATCAAAAGTGGCTCGCTCATTACCGCCCGTTTAACCTCTGAGCAAGGCAAACAAGTCTTTGCCATTCCAAGTCATATTGATAATAGCAATGCCGAGGGTTGTCATCATCTGATACGTGAAGGCGCAACGCTGATTTATCATCCTCAGCAGGTGTTAGAGGACGTCAATGGTCAGCTTGAGTATGGCAAGCGCTCGTATAGACCAACAGATATTATTATAAGCGCTGATAGCCACCAAGTGGAGGTCACTCAGTCATCTGTCGCATCAAATGTAAAGAGAAACTCTGTCACAATGGTCAGTCAGCCAGAACCTTCTCATATAAAATCCCCTCGTAGCGCGCTCGTTGTTCCTGATCACTTAACACAGATTTATGAGCAGCTCGATTGGCATGGACAGGATTTAGATGCGCTTGTTATTGCCACTCAGCTTGCGCCGTCACAACTGATTGGACAGCTGATGGAACTTGAACTAATGGGCGTCATCAGTGTGCAAGGCGGACGCTATTTACGTGTATAGCGTATCGATACTCCTACCTGCCACATAAGAATAAGTAGAATGGGTTCTAAATATCGCTACCTTAGTCAGACTGTCTCTTGTGCTATTATTAGTGTCTCTATTCCAGCATGAAACATGTAAGCTATGAGCCAATCTATACCTTTTATCACTGACTCTGCCACACAAGCTGCAAACTGGCTTAAAGAAGCAAAGCTACTTGCATACCCAACAGAAAGCGTTTGGGGTATTGGTTGCGACCCTTATAACAAAGCCGCTGTGCAGCGTATCTTGGATATTAAACAACGTCCGCAAGCCAAAGGCATGATCGTCATTACCGATAGCGTAGAGCGTTTGTCACCTCTACTAGCGTCTTTAAATAATGCCCAGCGCCAGCAAATTATCGATAGCTGGCAGTCAGATGTTAATGACAGCGAGCTACACAATCGCCAAGCGCATACTTGGTTATTACCCATTCCTCAGACACTTTCGACCACGATGCCCTCATGGATAATGGGTGAGCATCAGACCATTGCAGTCAGGGTCATCGCCCATCCTATCATACGAGAACTGTGCCAACAGATGGTCAGCGAAAATAACCCATTTGGCTTCATTGTTTCGACTAGCTGCAACCCATCAGGTCAAGCGCCTGCTAGCACCTTTGACACTGCCTATGGTTATTTCGGTGAGCAGATTGGCTATTTTCAGGCTGATACTCTAGGTTATATCTTACCCAGCCAAATCCGTGATGCAACGACAGGCTCAGTCATTCGTTAGTAGGCAATAAACGACCTTTCATACCATTATAGCCTAGTCTTTTGTACTGTCTTTTTTGTGCTGTCGCCATCGATAAACCATATTTCACTAGCTGAAGATTACTATGGTTATCGTTCTGTAGCCATAGCAAAATATACCGTCTCAGCGCTAGCTATCGCTAAACCCGCTTCCTTAGTTCCCGTTGCTTTACTAAAAGTATGTAAAAGTCATTTTGATAAAAACGACAAAAAAGTAGACGATAGTTAAAAGGAGCTGATTTTTATTGAACGATGAATCTTTCAGCAATAGGTCATCGCTGCGATATTTGATACACATAGGGAGTAGGCTATGAAGGTTTTAATTAGTGGTGGCTCAGGGTTTTTGGGTAGTGCATTTAGCCAAGAGTTAATCGAACGGTATCGCACACAAGGTAAAGAGGTGATGATTACTTGGCTGACCAGAGATAGCAATAAAGCTCATCCTGATGACATTAATATGATGACTTATGACGAGCTTAAAAAGTCTGACATGAGCTTTGATGTCATAATGAACTTAGCTGGCGCAGGTATTGCTGACGCGCGTTGGAGCGATGAGCGCAAAGAGCAATTAATAGCCAGTCGTATTAAGCCTACTCAATCGATATTAAGCTTCATCGAACGTACGGCAACAAAGCCAAAACTACTGGTAAGCGGCTCAGCAATCGGTTGGTACGGCACGCAAGGTGATAAGCCATTGACTGAACACAGCAGTTTTGAGACAGACTTTGCCCATCGCTTATGTGAGGAGTGGGAGAGCTTGGCGCTCAAAGCGACTGATTACGATGTCCCTGTCGCTATTGTACGAACAGGCGTTGTGATACATCCTGAAGGTGGTATGGTGGCAAAATTACTATTGCCATTTAAGTTTGGCGTTGGCGGGCAGTTGGGTGATGGTCAACAAATTATGAGCTGGATTAGCCGTGACGATTGGGTGGGGGCGGTGATTTTTATTATTGAGCAGTATCTTTTCAGTCAATTTGGTCATAAACAAAGAGTTTCAAATAACGATAATGTCATAGAGACAAGAAGTGATACGCCAGCCTTTGTCTATAATCTCACGGCGCCCAATCCTGTGAGTAACCATACTTTTACTAAAACGCTTGGCTCATGGTTACATCGGCCGACACTTTTTACCTTGCCAGAGTTTTTACTCAAGCTCATGTTTGGTGAGATGTCGACGCTACTAATAGATGGTCAAAAGGTGCTGCCACAAGCGCTATCAGATGCAGGTTACGCATTCAAGCACGTGACACTCAAACAGGCATTAGAGGATCAAAAGTAGTTACATCATGATTGTTTCATGTGAAACATAAGAAGGTCGGCTTATATTAAATATTCACTAGATTGTATTTCTGTCTAAGGGCAATCCATGCGTTACGCATTTTTCATCATCATTTTTTTGCTCTTGCAGCTGTTTAGTGCGGGCGCTGCTTTAAGCTTACAGTGGTGGTTACAGCCTTGGATCACGCCAACGCTTCAGATCGCTATATGGTCTGCTATATTTATTATTACTAATGGATTGTTGATATTAAGTGTCAAAAGAGTATTTGCCAATAGCTACCGCTGGGTTAGCGGTTGGATGTTGGTTATGCATTTTATGCTGCTCACGGCATTGCTGATAAGCCTATTCTATGGTGGATACTGGCTAGTAACACCACTCTTAGGCGCCTCGTCATATGAATCTAATATGATTTTTATTGGCCTACGAGCGCTTGCATTGGTGATATTCTTAGGGTTGTTCGGTTTCGCATTGTATAGTGCTTATGTGCCAGTCGTACGTAAGCTGTCCATTAGTATCAACAAACCGCTCGCTAAACCACTGCGCATTGCGGTCGCGAGTGACCTGCATCTAGGACGACTATTTGGCGTAGCGGCGATAGATAGGTTGAACCGTCTAATGATTGACTCGCAGGCTGATATGCTACTGATGCCAGGCGATATCATGGATGACAATACAGACGCATTTAATAGCTATAATATGGCAAAAAACTTAGCTGAGCTATGCAGCAGCCTGCCATACGGCGTCTATGCAACATTGGGTAATCATGATTTGTATGGGCACGAACAGCCAATCAGCCAAGCGTTAGTCGATGCAGGCGTACATTTATTAAATGATGACGTGTTTGGTATCGAACATGAGGGTCAGCCTATATGGCTGGTTGGACGTTTTGATAATCATAAACGCCAGCGTGTCGCGACAACTGACCTGCTCGCGAAAGTTGATACTTCACAGCCAGTGATACTGCTGGATCATAGACCAAGCGATATTGATGAGCACAGCCAGTTACCAATCGATCTACAGGTATCAGGACACACTCACAATGGACAAGTATTCCCCGCCAACTTTATCGTGAGCGCCATCAACCGATTAGGCTATGGGTATGAGGCCATTGGCAGAGGACATTTTGTGGTGTCCTCGGGTTATGGCTTTTGGGGTATTCCGTTTCGATTGGGCTCACGCTCAGAGGTTTGGTTAATTACCGTTTCTGATCATACTAATAAATAGCTAGTTCCAGCTAACCGCTATGCCGCGAGCCGCGATTTTGTACTAATGACCTCACGGACGAAGCCGCCAAAACCATGAATAATATTTTTTGTTTCCTGCCCAAGTCCTTGATGCACGCTCATAAAATGAATAAAGCCGTGCGGTGCGCCCAGCACAGTATGGGTTTCAACAGGGACTTTATAACTCTTTAGCTGTTTGGCATAAGCAAATGCCTCATCACGCAATACATCGAGTTCAGCGGCGACGATATAGGTGGGACATACTTTGCTGTTATCACCAAGCATTGGCGAATTGAGTATATGTATGCGTGGCAACGGACTATTCTCAAGACAAGCAGCGTCAAATACTGCCACATCAGCATGATCCAATAGCAGGCCTTCACCATACAGCTCCCAACTCGGATAATCTGTCTCGATATCAGTCACAGGATACAGCGGCATCTGTGCTAGCGGCGCAGGTAGCTTCTTTAATAGATCAAACATTTTCTGACCATCTACACCCAAATCTAACCAAGCGTTTTCGTTTGGTGCGGTGAGTTGCTGTGCAATTAAGGTAGAAAGGCCACCACCTGCGCTATCGCCTGCAAGAACGATGCGTGACGGTAAGGCACCTAAGGTATGGCAATGCTCAGCCAACCAAGCATAAGCGGTGATACAGTCTTTTAACGCTGCAGGTGCAGGACACTCAGGAGCCAAGCGATAATCCACACTGACCACAGGCCAACCAGTCTGCTCACAGACTGCGTGACAGAACTCGTGATGTGTATCGACATTACCGATACAAAACCCACCACCATGAAAAAACAACATGGCTGTTTGGTCAGGGTTATGAGCACGTCTTTTTTTAGCGCCAATACTCTTGGTACCTGCCTGATAGCAGCGAATGGTCATATCGCTATCATCCGCGTTGGCTATGGTTTTATCTTCCCAATTGACAGGTGTTTCGCCTTTTTTGATAAAAGGTTTGATGTTACTTAGCATACTGCCACCTGCTTGGTGCCATGCGCTTGGTGCTTGCATCGCCACCGCATCAGCAGCAAACCTTTCACGGAGTTCATGCATGGGCGTTAGCTCTAATGGCGTCTTAAGATGACTATTCACCGCAAGGATCAGGCGCAAATGAGCATTGGCGTGCTGATATTGTTTTGAGTGAGGCCCTTTTAAGTAACCAATCAAACCTTCTAATACTGGTGTTGGTAGATAGCCAAGACCTTTCATCGCATAGTGCAGAGTGTGTGGTTGGCAATGTGCCATTGGGTTATAACTGAGCATTTTTTCTTTCACGCTCAAACGCTTTTTTTGTACACCGTTGTCTTTCACTTCACCAACCATCTCACCGTTCGGCGCCAAATGCAGCGTCATCAATGTTTTGTTCAATAAGGTATTGATTGATGATACTGTTGAATTAGACATAATATCTCTCATAACTGTTTTTGAGTGTTTACTGTTACATCAGCGTACACTTTAAGATAAGGAATAATATTTGTAGCAATAATAAGGCAGTAGTGCGTAAAGCAGGGTGTTATTTGGTAATGGCGTGGGTAGCAACGGTAACCTATTTAGAGTAATTGACGGTTTTTTGTACGTTTTGTTAACGTATATTGAGACCAGTTAACACAGCCCAGAAATGCTGAGTACTTGTTTTAAAGAAAGATCTAACCATATTTGTCGTAAATGCGAAAAATTCCTTTACTTTAGGCTTGAAATTTATACTTATTACCTTTATCAAGCAGCTATTAGAGCGTATTAATAAAAAAAATGAATGATAACCGTTAAGTATCTGATAAAGGCATGATACAGCCAGCGATTGGCTGATTTATTGTGTCTTATCTCAATTATTATTGACATTCCAAGGAGATATCATGAGCGAGCAAAATACCAACCAAGAAAACTTTGATCAAACAGTGGTACATGACAATGTTGATCACAAAGACAGCATCTTAGAAGAAACCATGAACGAGTTTGATCCACAGAACAACTCAGGTGAAGAAGCCACCATCGAAAACGAGATCGATCTTGATACGTTCAAAGCGCGTATCGCTGAGTTAGAAGGTGAAGTGAAGCAAGCCAAAGAAAGCACTGCTCGCGCCAACGCTGAAGCTTACAATGCACAAAAGCGCGCCGAGCAAGAAGCGGATAAGAGCAAAAAATTTGCTCTTCAAAAATTTGCCAAAGAGCTACTCGATATCGTCGATAACTTAGAGCGCGCTATCGAAAACGCAGACGCGAATGACCCAGTCGCTGAAGGGGTGAAATTAACCCACAAAGCATTGGTCTCTGTACTTACACGTCATGGCGTAGAAGTGGTCGATCCAGAAGGTGAGAAATTCAACGCTGATTTCCATGAAGCAGTGGGTATCGATCCAGAAGCAGAAGCTGACACCGTCGGTACAGTCCTACAAAAAGGCTATAGCTTAAACGGTCGTCTACTACGTCCAGCCATGGTACGTGTTGGTCAATAATATTTTTTGGGGTTAAACCCTACTAATATGAAGGTTTTTCACAAAAAATCACATGAAAGACTGTTTTTGCTTGATTATCGCCTTGAAAAATACAACAAGCAAACCGATATATAGCAACAAGTGACTGACTACGGTCTGGATAAATAAGTATTTATAGTTAAAAATAAATTAGGAGCAATTGATTATGGGTAAAGTAATTGGTATTGATTTAGGTACGACTAACTCGTGTGTAGCAGTAATGGAAGGTGACAAAGTTAAAGTCATTGAAAATGCTGAAGGTACGCGTACTACACCATCAATCGTCGCTTATAAAGATGACGAAACATTGGTTGGTCAGTCAGCTAAGCGTCAAGCGGTCACCAATCCAAGCAACACTTTGTTTGCGATTAAGCGTTTGATCGGTCGTCGTTTTGATGACAAAGTCGTGCAAAAAGATATCGGTATGGTACCTTATAAAATCGCTAAAGCAGACAACGGCGATGCGTGGGTAGAAATCAACGGTAAAAAGCTTGCGCCACCACAGGTTTCTGCTGAAATATTGAAAAAAATGAAAAAAACAGCAGAAGACTATCTTGGTGAGAGCGTGACTGAGGCAGTTGTAACCGTACCTGCTTACTTCAATGACTCACAGCGTCAAGCAACCAAAGATGCGGGTAAAATTGCAGGTCTTGATGTAAAACGTATCATCAATGAGCCAACTGCTGCGGCACTTGCTTACGGTATGGACAAAAAGCAAGGCGATAGCACCGTTGCTGTATATGACTTGGGTGGTGGTACTTTTGATATCTCAATCATTGAGATTGCAGATGTAGACGGCGAGCAACAGTTTGAAGTACTAGCAACCAACGGTGATACGTTCCTAGGTGGTGAGGACTTTGACTCAGCGTTGATCGATTATTTGGTAGCTGAGTTCAAAAAAGAGCAAGATGTAAACCTAAAAGGTGACTCTCTTGCGATGCAACGTCTAAAAGAAGCAGCTGAAAAAGCGAAGATTGAGCTATCAAGTGCACAAAGCACTGAAGTGAACTTGCCTTATATTACTGCTGACAGCAGTGGTCCTAAGCACTTGGTCATCACTATCAGCCGCTCTAAGCTTGAAAGCCTAACCGAAGATCTAGTACAGCGCACCATGGACCCTTGTAAAACTGCCCTTGAAGATGCTGGCCTAAAAATTGGCGATATCAACGATGTAATCTTGGTTGGTGGTCAGACTCGTATGCCACTTGTACAACAAAAAGTACAAGAGTTTTTTGGTCAAGAGCCACGTAAAGACGTGAACCCTGATGAAGCTGTGGCAGCTGGTGCGGCAATCCAAGGCGCGGTATTGTCTGGTGATAAAACTGACGTATTGCTACTTGATGTAACGCCATTGACGCTAGGTATTGAAACGATGGGCGGTGTTATGACGCCAGTTATCGAGAAAAACACCATGATTCCTACCAAGAAATCACAGGTATTCTCAACCGCTGAAGACAACCAGCCAGCAGTAACGATTCAGGTATACCAAGGTGAGCGCAAAATCGCCAACCAAAACAAATTGCTTGGTCGTTTTGACTTGACGGATATCCCACCAGCACCACGTGGCTTACCACAAATCGAAGTGTCTTTTGACATCAACGCTGATGGTATCATGAACATCTCAGCAACTGATAAAGGTACTGGTAAAGCACAAAGCATCCAGATCAAGGCGGATTCTGGCTTGTCGGACGAAGAAGTCGAGCAAATGGTTCGTGATGCAGAGGCTAATGCTGCTGAAGATGAGAAGTTCGCTAACTTAGCACAAGTTCGTAACGAAGCAGATGGTCGTATCCATGCCGTACAAAAAGCGCTGAAAGAAGCAGAAGATAAAGTCACTGATGAAGAAAAATCAACAGTAGAGTCTGCGATCACTGAGCTTGAAGCGGCGGCGAAAGAAGATGACCATGACGAAATCAAAGCCAAGCTTGAAGCACTAGACAATGCATTCTTGCCAGTTAGCCAGAAGATTTATGCTGACAGCGGCGCAGGTAGCGAGGGTATGGATCCAAGCCAGTTCCAACAAGGTGCTGACGCTACTGGTAGCAATCAAGCGGATGATGACGTTGTGGATGCTGAGTTTACTGAAGTAGACGAAGACAAAAAGTAAGCAATTACTTGATGTTCAAGGCTGATTTAATCGTTAATTAAATTAAATTAGCTAGATCAAAAAAACGCATCTTTCGAGATGCGTTTTTTTATGCCTGATATTTAAGTATATATTTTCAAGCGGGCCATTATGGTAAATGCGCATCAACGATTAGTACGTCATAAGTCAGATACACGCAAGGTTGACCGTCCTTATCTATGCCCGAAAATTGCTGCCAATAATCGCGCTCGAATGCTTGCAAGCGGGTTTTGGTCCAGACAAAAGGTTGTGTGTTAGACGTTTGCTTGCCATAGGTTTGATTGCTATCTATTTGATTGGTCGATACACCTGTCATCTTCATATGTTTGAGCACATCATAAGGCTGGGCAAATGGCACATTGAAACGCTGCACTGATAGCTTAATGTGTTGAAATCCCGCTTGATCTAGCGCTGATTGCCATTCACTAATATCTGGATAATGCAGTCCTTGTCCTGTTAGGGTTTTTATTTGCAAGAAATTATCTGGGGTAAAGGTGCTTAGTAATAATTGTCCATTAGGTTTTAGCCGTGAGGCTGACTGTGCAATGAAATGCAGTGGGTTATCGAACCACTGAATCGCATTAGCGCTAATAATTAAGCTATGCTCACCGCCTAAATCCATGGTTTCAGCATCGCCAATAAGGATTTGTGCTTGTGGCAACAATTCCTGTAAATGAGTGGCTTGCTGCTCACATAACTCGTTGATAGACCATCGCTCACTTTGTACATATGTTGCCAGTAGCTGCGTTAGTTGTCCCGTGCCTGCACCGACCTCAAGCACACTGTCTTGATTGGTATTATCGATAGCCATTAATAAGTGCTGACAAACCTGCTGCTGAATATAAGCATGTTTATCGTACTGACTGGCTTGAGAAAAATGCCGCGCAATGGTCTGCTTGCGGGCACTTAGCTCGGAAGTAGTGAGGGGATGTTCCATAATCGCTCTTTCACATAAAAGTTTATAACGAGCATCAAAAACTGCTGCCGTCATATGGATAATTGCATGATTAGGCGCTCGCACTCAGCATGGGTAATGGCTGCGTTGAGTACCAAGCGAATACGTGACGTATTAGTAGGAACGGTCGGTGGCCTGATAGGCAGCGCATAAAATCCAGCGTCTTGGAGTTGTTTTGCCTTTGTCATGGTACGAGCGTTATCACCTAAAATATAAGGCACAATGGGTGACTCGTAAATAGGATCTTTTGCTGCCGATGCCACGCGATATTCAGGGCTAATGGCTTGGCTCAGTTGTAATGAAATCTGCGCCAAATGCTCTCGACGTGTCTGTAGCTGCGGCATTTTTGCCAAAATAAACCGTGTCCATGCATGATTGATCGGTGGCAACGCGGTACTAAAAATCAGTGGACGCATCTGATTAATCAGCCATGATTTAACGATCTTGTCACATAGAATATAAGCACCAACGGAGGCAAATGCTTTACCAAAGGTTCCTACTAAGTAGTCAATATCAGCCAAGGTGTTTGTTTCTTCAGCCAGCCCTAATCCTTGCGCGCCAAGCACACCAACGGCATGGGCTTCATCGACATACAGCTCAATACGACTGTCAGTGGCTTTTAGCTTAACTAAAGCGGGTAGATCAGCACGATCCCCGTCCATGCTAAAAATACTTTCGGTGACGATGATGATACGCTCCACATCCTCCGCAACCTGCGCGAGCATAGTAGCCAAATGCGCATAATCATTGTGTCGATAGCGGCGATACAGACAGCGTTTGCTTTCGCTGAGTTTAATACCATCAATCATACTGGCATGTACCAGCTTGTCTGCCAAAATAACAGTCTTCACTGGTAGTGCAGTCAATGCAGGTAAGATCCCGATATTGGCGTGGTAGCCACTATTTAATACCAACGCAGATTTCGTCGCGGTTTGATTTATTCCAGCTGCAGTTTCATACCACGCTTGTAGCTCATCCTCTAACGCCTGTAGCTGTGTATCATTGCCAGTTAATAGACGCGATGATGTTGCGCTCATTTTGGGCAAACAGTCCATTGATTGCTGAATAAATTCAAAAAACTCACGCTGCAACTCAGCATCACTGCCCAAACCTAGATAATCATTGCTAGCGATATTTAATAGGGTATTGTCATCAGCGATTACATACCGTCCGTAGTGTTCGATATCTGGTAATTTGCGATACTGCTGTTTGTCTTTGAGTTGTAAGAGCGCAGTTTGTAGCTGCGCGTCGATAAAAGCTGACATGCAGAGCCGTCCTTTTTCTTTATTCGTCAGTATATGCGGAACACAATGAGTAGGGATTATTGCACAAAAACGGGATGTGTAACAAAAAGTTTCATATATCAGCCTTTGTAACCCGAGCACTGACAAATGCTTTCAAATCTTAACTCTCATACCATTAAACACTGACAGAGTGTCTGAAATAGTTTGTTACTATGTACCCATCGTTAGCAAACAAGGCGATACGGCCAAATGGTCAATACAACTAAATAACTTGTTTGTCCAAATTCACTTGAAGGAGCTAATAATGAAAACTCTACAAAAAACTATACTTGCACTAGCAACTGGTTCTTTACTTACTGTAGGTGCAAACGCCGCTGTTAACTATGGTAACGGCTATACAGGCCAACCTTATGTTGGTGCTAAGATTGGTCAATTTGACAATGATGTAGACGGTGATGATCCAACTGCTTATGGTGTATATGCTGGTTACAACTTTGATCCTAACTTTGGTATGGAAGTTGAGTATGTTGGTTCAGATGATGCTGACCTAGATAACAATGCTGGCGACTATGATACCAAAACTTATGGCGCGTACGGTACTTACCGTTATATGTTTCCAAATACTGCACTATATGCCAAAGGTAAACTTGGTATCGCTAAGACAGAGTTAGAAGCTGATTTTGATAACGGTAACAATGACTCAGTCAGTGATACTGGCATTGCTGGTGGTATCGGTCTTGGTTACGCAGTGAATCCTAACTTCAATGTCGAAACAGAATATGCCATGATGGATAGTGATGCAGATACTAAGCTGCTTACTGTAGGCGCTAACTTAAAGTTCTAAGATAGTATAGCGTACTTGTACCTATAGTCAAAAACGAAGAAACGACCATTATATATGGTCGTTTTTTTATGCCTGTAAAATATTTCTGCAACACATGTTTACTTTGACAAATAATTTGGTATGATACCGCCACTACTAATAACAAGTGAAAAAGAGTTGAGTAGTATTTGATATTAAAAAAACTATTTGTTTATTGAATCCAAGGTTGAAAATACTTTATGAAAAATCTACAAAAAGCGTTACTTGCAGTAATCGCAGGCTCAGTAATGACCATGAGCGCACAAGCAGCCATTTCTTATGGTGCTGGCCAATCATACGTTGGTATTAAAGCTGGTCAATTCATGGTAGATGCTGATGATTTAGATGATCCAACCGCATATGGCGTTTATGCTGGTTATAACTTCGATCCTAACTTTGGTGCTGAGATTGAGTATGTAGGTTCTAATGACGCTGATGTTGATACAGGTATCAGTGGTATTGACGCTGAATTTGATCTAAAAACTTATGGTGCTTATGGTACTTACCGTTATGCATTCCCAAATACTGGTTTATATGCGAAAGGTAAACTAGGCTTTGCTAAAGCTGAGATTGAAGTTTCTGCTGAGGACTTTCTTGGAAACTCTGGAAGTGACAGCGATAGCGACAGTGGTGTAGCTGGCGGTATTGGCTTGGGTTATAACTTCAATCCTAATATGAGTGTTGAAGCTGAATATGACTATGTTGCTGAAGACCTTACGCTATTAACTCTTGGTGCACATTACAAATTCTAAGCTTTGATTTGTGTGGATGACTAAAAGCGATCACTTTAAGTGGTCGTTTTTTTGTGTCAATTTTAGCATTCATTGTGCTTGTTTTATCAAAATACCACACCATAAATAATAATAGGTAATTGATTTTTAAGATAATATTATCTACAAAACTGTGCTACATTGGAAGGTAGGCAGATACAGGAGTAGACAGCGATGATTGAGACTATCTGGATGATTGAACCTTGGCATTGGTTGGTGTTGGGCTTCTCTTTGATGATTGCTGAGATTTTTATTCCGACCTTTGCTAGCCTCTGGTTTGGTGCGGCTGCGGTGATCGTTGCTGCCTTAGCATGGTTGCTGCCCATTCCATTATTATTTCAAGTACTGATCTGGCTTACGCTATCGGTTTTGTTTATGTTTGCTTGGGTCAAATACATCAAGCCGCTGTTAATGAGCCGTAAAAAGATGGGGCAAAGTAGCGATCTGATTATTGGTGAGACGGGCATGATCGTGGTCAAACCGCAAAAAGGCATTTCAGGTATGGTGCGCTTTAACGTGCCTATTTGGGGTGCAGATGAGTGGCCATGCCGCACAGCAGGCGTGAAAGTCGAAGCGGGAGATCGTGTGGTGGTTATAAAGGTGGTCGGCGATGAGCTAATCGTTGCGCCCTCGCAGCGCCTCCAAGCACCTAAAACCATACGGCCAAACAGTACTCCGACGATTAACAGTCAAGTGCCTGCCAAACAATCTAAAGCGGGTAGACTGAGTTTGCACAAAACCGATCTCAAAGAGACAGGTACTAGCAAATAAACGTTATCAGGTACTAAAGATTTTTAAATTAAGAAAAAAAGGACATAAATCACGTCGCTGGCAAATAAAGCAAGGGTCAAGGAGAATCACATGGGTAGTATCTTGAGTAGTTTAAATGGCGTCGGTATCGTGATGCTGGTATTAATAGCATTGGTAATTTTTACCGTTTTTAAAGGCGTTTGTATTGTTCCGCAAGGGTACAAGTGGGTCGTGCAACGGCTGGGTAAATATCAGCAAACTCTAGAGCCTGGCTTTAGTATCATCATTCCTTTTGTGGATAGAGTCGCTTATAAAGTCACCACAAAGGACATCGTACTAGATATCCCATCTCAAGAAGTCATCACCCGTGATAACGTGGTCATCATCGCTAATGCTGTGGCTTATATCAACATCTTGCGTCCAGACAAAGCGGTCTACGGTATTGAAGATTATGAACATGGTATCCGCAATTTGGTACAAACCTCCTTGCGCTCTATTATTGGTGAGATGGATTTGGATAATGCCTTATCGAGTCGTGATGAGATTAAAGCCTTGCTCAAACATGCGATCTCAGAAGACATCGCCGATTGGGGTATTACGCTTAAAACCGTAGAGATTCAAGACATTAACCCCTCGCAAACCATGCAAGCCTCTATGGAAGAGCAGGCCGCGGCAGAGCGTCTACGCCGCGCGACCGTTACTCGTGCTGATGGTCAAAAACAAGCTGCTATTTTGGAAGCAGATGGACGTCTGGAAGCCTCACGCCGCGATGCCGAAGCGCAAGTGGTACTGGCTAAAGGCTCAGAGGAATCAATTCGTCTTATCACAGCGGCGATGGGTGATGAAGAGATGCCGATTGTCTATTTACTTGGCGAGCAGTACATCAAGTCCATTCGTCAACTAGCGGAGTCTGACAATTCAAAAATGGTGGTGTTGCCAGCCGATATCTTGAGCACTGTTAAAGGGATGGTAGGCGATAAATTAAAGCTGTAAATATTTCAAAAAATATCGCAAAAAGACCTCGTTTGAGGTCTTTTTAACGGCTAATAATTGGCTGCCAAATCGTTATATCAGATAACTTTTGAGAAACGGTTTTTATGTTTTTTTTCTAAATACTCATCAAATACCATGGCGACATTGCGACCAAGCAAGCGGCCCCTAGGTAAGACACGAATGCCTGCTGCATCCATATCAATCAGTCTATCTGCTTGCATCTCGCCCAGCTGTTGAATCTCATCAATAAAATAGGTAATCGCATCGATACCGAATTTTTGATTCACATCTTTAAAATCAAGATAGTCGTGGCAGAGCAGGTTCATGATGACATATTCACGTAAGCGATCTTTGATGGACGTTTTAATATATTTCACCGCAGGCATGACCATAGGATTGATTTTCGCCATATCAATCTTAGCTTGGTAGTTCTGTAGATTAGTGTCATTTTGCAAGATGTAGCGCGTATTGCTATTTGCAATTTGACTGATGGATGAGACACCAAAGCCCAATAAATCACAATCGCCCATGATGGTGTAGCCCTGAAAATTACGATGTAATTTTCCTTCGCGCTGGGCGATCGCTAGCTCATCGTCAGGCTTAGCAAAGTGATCGATACCGATATATTGATAGCCCGCTTCGGTTAGCGTGTTGACAGTGTTGCCGAGCATAGCGAGCTTAGCTGCTGGGCTAGGTAGTTTTTCATCTTTGATCTGACGTTGGGCTTTGAAACGCTCAGGTAGATGCGCATAGTTAAAGACAGACAGACGATCTGGTGACATCTCAATGATACGTTGTACCGTTTTGTCTAACGTGTCAGGCGTTTGATGCGGCAAACCATAAATCAGATCGATATTGATGGAGTGAAAACCAAGCCCTCGCGCCTCTGTTAATACATTCTCAATAAGCTCTGCTGAATGTACGCGATTGACCGCGATTTGTACCGTTTCATCTAAGTCTTGCACGCCTAAGCTGATACGATTAAAACCAAGGTTTCGTAATATCTTTAGCGTATTCTCACTCAGCTCACGCGGGTCGATTTCGATAGAGTAGTCGCCTTCATCATCACTCAGAAACTCAAACTGCGTCTGCAAAAACTCCCACAGCTTAACCATCTCTTCATCACGCAAAAATGTTGGCGTACCGCCGCCCAAATGCAGCTGCTTGACCAAGGGCTTATCGCTACCTTCTGACACAGACAGCAAGCGGCGTTTAAGGGCAATCTCAGCCATTAAATACTGCAAATAATCACCAGAGTCGCTATTTTTTTTGGTAATAATCTTGTTGCAGGCGCAGTAATAGCAAAGGTGACGGCAAAACGGAATGTGAAAGTATAAAGACAACGGCGCGCGTGACTCACGATTCTGCAAGATTTTCGTCTCAAGACTAACTGCCTCAAAACCATTTACTCCAATATTCTCAGGTATCGGCGTGAACTCTAGAGCAGTTGGATAAGAGGTATAACGTGGTCCTGAACGATTGTACTTATTGATGATGGCCTCATCAAATGCTGGTAGCTGCTTATTGGTGATACTGCCGCGGGTACTGGCATAAGGGTTGTCTGGTTGCATAACAGGACGCGTGGTCGACGGCGGCGCTTCCGCATCATTGTAGGGCTGCGGGTTAGTTTGTACTGAATAATCTGTCATGCGGTACTCCTCGTTTTGACCCATATTGGCTATAGCATCGCTTTTTTGTGCTGCCAGATGATAACGTTTGCAGTAACAGCTTGGCTATTATAGCAACTGTCTTAAAATATGGTCATTATTATACCAAATCCCTACTTTTAGTATGGTATATCGTGATGGTTTTTAGCATTAATATTGACGGCTTTGGTTTGAGATGATTGTTTTAATATCCTACCTATATTTTTTATAAAACACGACATTTGCACGCTGATAAATAATACTTTATCATCGATTAGTCTCTAATATTAGGAAACGCTGATGTCGTTTGCCCAAGTCTATACCCGCTCAGTCGTCGGCCTGCACGCCCCCAAGGTCATCATTGAGGTACATCTATCACAAGGACTACCTGCATTGACCATTGTTGGTCTACCAGAAGCCGCTGTACGCGAGAGTAAAGACAGAGTACGCTCTGCCATTCTTAATTCAGGTTTTCAGTTTCCTAATCGGCGTCTAACGATTAATTTAGCCCCTGCTGATTTACCTAAAGATGGCGCGCGTCTTGACTTGCCAATCGCTATTGGGATATTGGCGGCAAGCGGACAACTTGAGCCAGAAGTATTATCGGGGTTTGAGTTTATTGGCGAGTTGGCACTCAACGGTGAGCTGCGGCAGGTGACCGGTAGCTTGGCTGTCGCTCGCGCGATTAAGGCAGAAGGATTGGCATCAACGTTGTCGAAAACGTTGTCAAAGGCGAGTGACTCTGTAAAAAACGAGCAACATGTTACCTTACAGAGCGCACCACAATTAATCGTACCGATTGACAATGGTCGTGAGGCTAGCCGTGTGGATGGCGTGACGATATTGGCAGCGAAGAGTCTAAAAGCAGTATGTAACCACTTGCAGTCACTGGCGGATCCAAGCGGATCTTATGACTGCTTGAAGGTGGTAACGCCCAGTCCAGCACCGCAGCATGTAGGCTATCAAGTGGATTTAGCCGATGTCAAAGGACAGCACCATGCCCGCCGCGCGCTAGAGATAGCAGCAGCTGGCGGTCATTCGTTATTGTTTACAGGGCCACCGGGTTCTGGCAAAACGCTCATGGCCTCACGTTTGCCGACGATATTGCCTGATCTCAGTGCTGAGGATGCGCTCGAGGTAGCTAGTACGTATTCAGTGGCAGACAGTGATTACGATTACGGCACACGTCCCTTTAGGCAAGTGCATCACACCATATCAGCCGTGGCGTTGGTTGGCGGCGGCTCACGGCCCAAACCGGGCGAGATTACGCTTGCTAATAAAGGGGTGTTATTCCTTGATGAGTTACCAGAATTTGATCGGAGCGTGCTTGAAGTATTACGCCAGCCGTTAGAAGCCAAGCAAATCACTATTAGCCGCGCCAACTCGCAAATGACCTTTCCAGCCAACTTTCAACTGGTCGCAGCTATGAATCCGTGCCCGTGTGGTTATGATGGCGATACCTCAGGGCGCTGCCGCTGTCGACCTGAGCAAATCAAACGCTATCAAGACAAACTCTCAGGGCCACTATTAGATCGTATTGATTTGCATATTACCGTACCAGCATTGCAGATTGCTGACTTACAAAGCGCGCAGGCAGGGGAAACATCCAAACAAGTACGCGAGCGAGTAGCAGCCGCGCATCAGCATCAATTAAAACGACAACAAAAAGTCAATAATGAGCTAAGCCCGAGCGAAATCGATGAATATATCAAATTAGGCGATAGCGAAAAACAACTATTGCAACTTGCTCAGCAGCGCTTGAATTTATCCGCACGCGGCTACCATCGGGTGTTACGAGTCGCGCGTACTATCGCGGACTTGGCCAACAGTACAGATATTAACAGCGCCCATGTGTCAGAGGCGCTCAGCTATCGTAGTAAGGAGTAGTCTTCGTTTGAGCCAACTATCACATCCGTTTGATAGAGGCTTTTATGGGTTAGATGTTATCTTTCATAATCCAAGTAACCAAATCCGTAAAATGATCAAACGCCTCGGTTGGGCCGAGTTCACGAATGTCTTGCCCGTAGTTATAGCCATAGGATAGTCCAAGCGTGTCCATATTGGCGTTTTGACCCGCCAAGATGTCGTTTCTAGAATCGCCAATCATAATCGCTTGGTCAGGAGTAATCCCCAATTGAGTACAGACATGCAGTAGGGGCGCTGGATCTGGCTTTTTGGTGGATAGACTGTCGCCGCCCATCACTTCACTAAACAGATCTTGCCAGCCGAATGATTCTAATATTTTGGGGACAAAACGAATGGGTTTGTTAGTGACTAGAGCGAGCGTGTAGCCAGCCGCGTGAAGTTGTTTAAGGCCACTATCGACATCGGGATAAGCAACGGTTTTGCTACCACCAATCTTAGTATATGCCTCAAAAAATATTTGCTCCGCGTGATCGGCCTCGGCTTTGGTCAGTGCGCCCTCTGGGACAGTGATATCACCGACCAAAGCACGCTCTACAAGCATTCGTGAACCATTGCCTATCCAATTGCGTATCGTCTCAATTGGGTAGGTGTCTTTACCAAGCGTGGTCAGCATTGCATTGGTGGCATCGGCCAAATCAGGCACGCTATCAATGAGTGTGCCATCAAAATCAAAAATTAAAAGTTGCTTATTCATTGTTCCTCACTATTGAAAGTCATTATATTTATTGTATTAGATATTCCGTGTTATACCTTAGCACGGTAGTATTTTAAGACTGGTCAATTTAGTGTTGTTATATTCTCAAGTTTATGAGCATTAGCAGTTACTCGACATCTTTATATAGTCAATCCACTAAAAAGCGTTACAGCGTTAACCTCGCTTGAAGTATGACGTATACATCTGCACTCGGTTGCCTTGTACCACTCTTAAATTGGATCAACTATAACGCGCGCGGTGTTCTTTTTTCATTCTTAGATAATCTTCGTTCTCACGACACTGGTCCCATTTTTGCTTAAAAATACGCGCCGATTCTGCCTTGATCGGGTCTTCGGCTTGTCGTGGTAACTCTTCGCGACCATGGGCGCCGCTTTGGCCTTTTTTGTCATCAGGTACTGGCCCTTTATATTTTTTACCGCCCTTGTGATTGGCATAGCGGCGAGCACGAGTGTAACCCATTTGGATGAACTTACGTGCCATATCCGCGCCAACGAAGTCATCATCTGCTAAATAATCTAAAAACATCTGATAAATGGTTTCACTGCTCTCGCGGGCGATATCAGGCGTGGCAAAACGCCAATGCGGGAGGATTTCAGACTTGTAAGGCTCTACAAGTAATACGCCTTGCTCACCGCGCCCGACGCGGTATAACTCAGGATGCGCGCGCAGATCAAGATTTTTATAATCCAAGTCGTAATCAAATTCTCTCATATCTGCCACCTAGGCTCTGTACTATGATGGGTATCTATTCATTCATAGTTACTGAGTATACTGAGCCAAGCGGTGTAGAAAAAAGCACAAAAATGTTATACAACCGTGAGTAAAGCGAGCGATGAGTATAAATAACAGACATAAAAAAAGCCCCAAACATTGCTGTTCGGGGCTTTTTAGAATCTATTAACGAATGGTGGCTCGAGGCAGGATCGAACTGCCGACACACGGATTTTCAATCCGTTGCTCTACCGACTGAGCTATCGAGCCGTCTTCGTTGAGGCGCTATTAAACTAAATATAGGCTCGGCTGTCAAGTGATTTTTGCGTTATATCTCATAAAAGTCGATAAATAAACAAATATTGGCGAAATAAACCCTATTTACTCTATATTTAGTCTTTTACGCGCAGGAGTTCGTACTCGCTCATAATTCGGTGAATATCTGCATCCGCAGGGACAAATTCACGCACGCCTTTTTTGACCTCGGCATCATAGACCAGTTTAATAAATTTGGCATCGATGGCGCGTTTACGGTTCTCTGGATGTACCGTCAGATATTGCAAACGCTTGGCATCGGTCTGTCCATCATCAAAACAGGCAACCGCAGCGATAGGCTTATCATTGAACATACCAACATAGAGGTATTGCCCGCGTTTGAATCCTTGCGCCACTATGCTTAACACCTCAGCACCATCAGGCTGCGCATCATCACTATCGTACAATGCCTGCAAGCGTTCTGCTAGCTCATTATCGCGAGCAGGTTTTTTGATAAGTGGCGCATCCAAGCTATTAATAGCGATCGCTTCTAAAGGCATAGCAGTTCCTATAAACAGAGGGTTTTTATAGTATAAAGTCAGTATTACACCGCACTATGTCATAGAGAGTAGTGCCATAAAGGTGAGACTGTCAACGTTCGCGCCAGTCATGATTGATAATACTAAACACACTATTTTAGCAGAATGACGTAAATTTGTGCGTGGTTTGGTGCTTGGTCGTGGCAGTAAATGTTAGGGTTTGCTATGATGAGGCTAAATCATATGTGATACACATCAACCCTAATATATTGATATCTTTTGTATATATCACTTTTTCATACATTTTTTGTGGGCGCTGATGGCAGCGCTAGCCTCAATGTAACAGACAGCAATGGGCGATGTTTTACCCTATTTATAATTGACCGCTTTTCACTGATAAAAAACCGATAGAGAATAGCCATGACAGCCAATGCAACTGAGCAAAATCAAGCAACAAACCTAAATTTATACGGTCGCCCTGAGCGCATCGCGACCGTTGAGCGTATCACTGCCGAAACTCAAATCACTTGTACCATCAACCTCGATGGTACAGGCAAAGGCGTGGTAGACACGGGCGTACCATTTTTGGATCATATGATCGATCAGATTAAGCGTCATGGTTTGTTTGACTTGGATATCAAGTGCAACGGTGACACCTTTATTGATGACCATCATAGCGTTGAAGACACCGGTATTACCCTTGGTCAAGCATTTAACAAAGCGTTGGGCGATAAAAAAGGCATCCGTCGTTATGGGCACTTTTATGCGCCATTAGATGAGTCGTTGACACGCGCTGTGGTGGATTTATCAGGGCGTCCAGGGCTGCATATGGATATTCCGTTTACGCGCTCGCACGTTGGCCGCTTCGATGTTGACCTATTCAGTGAGTTCTTTTATGGGTTCGTCAATCACTCGTGGATGACGGTGCACTTGGATAATCTCAAAGGTAAAAACAGCCATCACCAGATTGAATCAACCTTTAAAGCCTTTGCTCGTGCGCTGCGTATGGCCTGCGAATATGATGAGCGTGCGCTGAATACCTTGCCATCGACCAAAGAGGCTTTCTAAGACGCATTTAAGGCTGTTCTACAAGGTTACTCAAGAGGGTCAGTTAAGTTTGGCGTACTGGTTGTACAGCCTGCGCTTAACTTCCTTGTAGCAAAACCTTATCTACACCTTAGGAACAGAAAATAGTATACAAAATAGTATAAATAGTATAGTAGTCAAAATATTTAAAAACGAGAACCAATTGATGACCAAAGTAGCGCTATTAGATTATGGTATGGGCAATTTGCATTCAGCTGGCAAAGCCTTGTCGGTAGTCGGGGCAGATGTCTCTATCACCAATGCTCCAAAAGTTGTCGCGGCAGCAGATAAAATTGTCTTCCCTGGTGTTGGCGCGATGCGTGATTGTATCGCTGGTATGCATGAGGCAGGCATTGATGACGTGGTACGCGATGCAGTGTTTAACAAACCCGTGATGGCCATCTGTGTGGGGATGCAAGCGTTATTTGAGCAATCGGCTGAAAATGGAGGTACAGACTGCCTTGGCATCTTAAACGGTACGGTAGAAGCGTTTGACCCTACGTGGAAAGACAAACAAGGCGCAACGATAAAAGTACCACATATGGGCTGGAATACGATTAGTGGTATGGATTTTGACCATCCGCTTTGGCACGGTATCGAGGACAACGCGCACTTTTACTTTGTGCACAGCTACTACTGCGCACCTAACGATAACTCTCAAGTCGCCGCTATCTGTGATTATGGCCAGCCGTTTTGTGCCAGTATCATCAAAGACAATCTATTTGCCACCCAGTTCCATCCAGAAAAGAGCCATACCGCTGGCTTGCAACTGCTAAAGAATTTTGTCGAGTGGAATGTGTAGATAGGCAGTAAACGTAAATTGCACATTTGCTTCAGAATAGGGTAGGTTATCGCTTGTATAGTCTGCCTTTTTTATTCTCCACTATTGTCATTCTTAACTATCAATTTTTAGTTATTATTGTTTAGTGATACGCTCAATCATTTTCTGCTCGCTTATATTTGGAATACTCTAGTGGACTTTAACACCTTTAAAATAAACGTTGTTGAAACAACTGGCCTTGCCAAAGATGCGTTACACATTTACGTCGGCGTCGGCGTCTATCTGCTCAGCATGTTTATCTTACGCCCTATCATTAAGAATCAGACTATCAGAGCCTTTTTAGCACTATTAGTCGTCATTAGCGTAGCACTGCTAGGTGAATATTTCGACAATCGTCACATCATCGTGCCAAAAGGCCTTCTGGCTCTAAAAGGTACAGATATCAAAGCAAGTATTCATGATCTCATTAATACCTGCCTGCTGCCTTTCGTGCTGTTTGCTCTAAATAAGTGGACAAGGATTTTTCAAGCGAGCAGCTCACCAAGTAAGCTACTAAAGAAAACCCGTTAAAACAGTTTTTCAATCCTGCTTTACAAAGCTTACGAAACATAAAAATTCTCATCTATTTAATGCTGTCTTCATTTGTTACCTTAGATTGATCATTTCTAGCTACTCAATAAATATAAATCATAAAAAAGGAAGCCACTATGAATATGCAAGATCTATTAGATAAAGCCAAAGACACCTTAGACAACGCCAAAAATACTCTAGGCTTAGAGCCGCAAGAAACTGAAGCAGGCATTTATATTCCCTCAACATCATCGCTAAAGATAGCTGCGCCGAATAAAACCAACTACGATCATACTAATTACGATAATCCCTATAAGGGCGATAAGAAAATCATGATGGTCTGTACCGAAGAGCAGTACATGACTATGGAGAACGGCAATAAATTTGATACCGGTAATCATCCGGTGGAGATGATGGTGCCGTTATTACATTTTAAAAAAGCAGGCTTTGATGTCGATGTGTTTACGCCAACAGGCGAGGCGGTCAAGGTCGAGCAGTGGGCGATGCCAGAGGACGATGACGACGTTAAACAAATCTATAGTGAGTACGAGTCCAAGTTTAACAATCCCAATAGTATCGCTGACTTTGTCAAAAATGACATGGCCAATAGCGACGACTATGCAGCGATTTTTATCCCGGGTGGTCATGGCGCGATGCTAGGCTTGCCTGAGGACAAGAACCTCGGTGCATTGCTACGTTGGGGACACGATAATGATCTCTTTACCTTAGCGATTTGTCACGGGCCTGCAGCGTTATTGGCGGCTGACCTTAATAGTCCTGACAGTTCTGATGAAGACAATTCCAAGCGTGACTTTATTTTTAAAGGTTATAAGATGGTCGCGTTCCCCACTGTCATGGATAAGCAAATGCCAAAAATTGGCTATCTGCCTGGTACGATGCCATGGTACTTTGGGGATAAGCTTGAAGACCTAGGCGTTACTATTGATAATAAACTGGCCTCAGGACAAACGCATCAAGATAGAAAGCTAATCTCAGGTGATGGGCCACTAGCAGCGAATGACTTTGGTAAAATGAGTGCTAAAGCTTTATTAAAAGAGTTTGGTTAGATCGTTTTCATAAAGTCATCATATAAAAAAACGGACTATTTATTAGTCCGTTTTTTATATTCAAAAAGAGCAGGTTTTACTTAGCCTCATCGTACAGCTTTCGCACCACCTCACCAATCACCGCAATGCCTTTGGCCAACGTGTCCTCATCTGCCGCGATACTCATGCGAATACACTCATGCGCGTGTTGATAGTCACTGACATCGACACCGGGGAAGAAATACTCACTCGGCACGATAAGCGTCCCTTTTTCTTTCAAAGTCTCATACAGCTCAAGGGTAGTAATCGGTAAATCCTTGAACCACAGCCACAAGAATATCGCGCCTTCAGGCTTATGAATCACTAGCGGGTAATCGCCCAATTCTTTTTTAAGTAAGGTAACTGCGGTCTTCGCTTGCTGCTGATAAAAAGGCTTAATCTCATTATCAGATAACTGCTTGATACGGTCGTTTTCGACCAGTGGCGTGGCAATCGCTGCCCCAAAGCGGGTCGGCGCTAGATTGACCACGGCATTCATCGCGCTGACCGCCTCAATCACTTTAGCATCAGCCACGATAATACCGGTACGCATACCGGGCAAGCCAATCTTCGACAGACTAAAGCACAGAATCGTATTGTTATCCCAGTTCAAATTCACATCAGAGTAGATGATATTCGGGAAGGGCATACCGTAGGCGTTGTCGATAATCAGCGGAATGTCATAGCGCGCCGCAATCTCGGACAAATGCGCCATTTCGTTATCGGTCAGCACGTTGCCCGTCGGGTTGGTCGGGCGTGAGCAGCAAATCGCCCCGATACGACCTTCCTTTAACGCGGGCAAGTTCTCCAACTCGTCAAAATCCACGCGATATTTAAAGAAGCCTGCTTCGCCATCATGCGTCACTTCATCGATATGCGGCAATACGGCAGTGAAATGCTGACCTTCGACATGCACATCGCTATAGCCGATATACTCAGGGGTCAATGGCAGTAGAATGGATTTGTCGACAGATTCGTTCTGCTCATCAGTGAAAGCACCGCCAAACAGATTAAACAGATAGAAAAACGCATTTTGTGAGCCATTGGTCAGAGCGATGTTGTCTGCCGTGAGATTCCAATCATAATGACGGTTAAAAAAGCCAACCAACGCATCGATAAAGCCAGCATCCCCTTGCGGATTGGAGTAGTTCGCCATGCTAATAATCGCGCTACTGTTGGGCACGTCTGCATCGTTGTCAACGCCCAGCGCCTTATAGGTCTCTAAAAACAACTCATTGACGGCATCAATTTTGGCAGGGTTACCACCGCCCAGCATGTTGACTGGCTGATCGCTTTTTAGCGCATCGCCCAGATCATCCATCAATTGTGAGATGCCCGTAGGCTGGGTAAATTTTTGACCGAACTTTGAGAATTTCATAAGACTACCATGCTGTTTGGGAGGGTGTTATAAGTGGGTATTTAACCGATAAAGTTGGGCTAGTATAGCAAATGAGGGCTATAAAATAAGCAAAGTGCGGGGCTGATATTGACTTATATGTCTATACAGCTTACGAAGCAAAAAAACGCCTTCTATTCATATAGAAGGCGTTTTTTTTATTTATTTAAAGGTATTAAATCCTCTCCATTCTTCGTAAATTATGTACAAAGTTCTGGAATGCACATCGACAACTCGGTGAAGAGGGGATAGCTACTCTACGATTATTAGGCGCTATGAGAACATGATGCTTTTTACCCTTGCGATAGTACCAACCTGATTTTAGTTTACGATTAACAAGCTTGTCGATTTGAGAGTTATTACTAAATTTCATAGCTATCTCCTATGTTTCAAATTCATAACATAGGCGAAAGCCAATTTTTATATACTTATATCTACCTGTACTTGCAAAAGGGGGTTTGTGTCTAAAATACTGATCACCACTGAATGATGTTAAGGAGTTTGAACGTATACAGCTAAAATCCTGTAACCATTCTGCGAACAAGTGAGAGTCCATAAACCTTAGGTTGTTTCTAACTACGAATTTTGGACTGTTGAAATACATATTTAATGACTGAAAGTCTTTTTCATCCACATATGGAGGTTGACGTGTTTTATCACCGTTAGAGTCGACAAAAAAACAGTATTGTTCAGAAGAGTAAACTGAATCGCGGTTTTTTTCATCCATCACTAATCGATGATATGACGTAATTGCAAGGTATTCATCTAAACTCAACAAACGTGCTTCCACGTCATTTTCAGAATTAAACCAGTCAATATACTTAAGAACATCATAGCCAGTTAGTGCAACAGGAAGCGTTCTATCTACCTCGTTATTAGCTGTTTCTAGCGTATCAAGATTTGTTTTACTCAAATTTGGATTGGAACGCCTTGTAAAGTATTCAGTATTCTCGCGTTTGAATTTTTCAAAATCTTCAATAGAAATTAAATCAGAAACCATAAGAGTGCTTTGGTCAGAAATCTCAACTCTTTGAAAATTTGGTAGTTTCTTATTCGTGTTTAAAGACTTTAAAGTTTTTGAATAGTCAGTATGGTAGTAAGATTTTAACAGCTCTAAAATACCTGGATAGTTACCAATACTCCCTCCACTCTCATAAAAACTATCTTCTGCTTTATGTAAATCTTCAGCTCTGAAACCCTCATATTCAAAATAATACCAACGCTTGAAATGGTAGTCATCGACAAAACTAGGAATTTCGGAAAGTCTCAAATAAGGTTCAAATTGTGAGTCATGTTGAAACAATTTATCGCGCTGATTACGAAAAACAAAACTATACTCTCCATTTTTGCCTTTGAGAAAAATAAGATTGTCGTTGTAAGGAATGACGTCAACCCAACCACCTTCAAGATTTTTTACTCTTTTGACAAACATATTGAATAACTCATTTTCTGAGTCGATATTTTCAGGTGAACGTTGATAAATACACAGTTCAGGAATGTTTGTACTTTTTGGGATAGTAAGTTGATCACCAATAATATTAAAGCCAGGCTGAATGATAAATAACATCTCAGAACCTATGATGATATCAAGAAGACTGCGCATATTGCAGTACTTGTTTCCTCGAACTGGCATCTCTTTGTCTGGATTGTCGTTAGCCCACTGAATTTTTTTAGAAACGTCTTGTGTAATTCCTAAATCTACATGACCAATATAGTTACCATCATCAAAATGTCTATCATAATGAAAGTCATAACCTGTAAATATTGCCTTAGGGATAGGTTTACCGCTATAGAAAAAACGTTCAGAAATATCTTGATAGGTTAAGCGTAAGCGAGGACTATCGTAACCTGAAAACTTAGGTGAAACTAAGTCAGTAAGGGTGGTGAGGTGATGTTCTTGCATAAAAGGTTTGAGCTTTGTCTCATACTCGGTCTTGTAGCCAGCAATACCACCTTTGACGCCTAAGGCATTAGCACATGCGTTGAGTAAAGTGTTATAACTGACTTTTTCTCTATCACGAGAAGCATTTTTTACAGACGACTTGATAGACTCTGGAGATAAGCCATTAATGGGAATAATATGGAATTTTTTCAACGGGAGGTAAGACGTAGGCTGTTTCATAAATTAATCCTGTTTGTTTATTACATACTCTTATGAGTATGAGTACCCCACTTGTTAGACAAGGCATACTATGGATAAATAAAGGATTAAATTTTTTGAACAGTATATAAAGAAGTTATACTTGATATCTTTTTGTCTAAGTATAGTATGAATACTTGGCCACAGGATTAGAAATCAACCTCAGCTTTAGCGCTTAAAAACAATATATATTACAGAAATTGAAAAATCAAGGAACTGTTCGATAAAAAATAAATTTTATAAAAGTGACAATCATACAACTTGAGCCAAAAATCAATAGAGAGGAGGTTTAGCTTCAATAGGAAATGTCTTCTCGATGAGCTAGCTACCAATGCATTCAAACTGAAAGAAAATAGCGATTAAAAACCCCTATTAAGGGGTTTTTTCGTTTAAATCTGAAATTGAATACACTTAAATCATCGCCCTAACCCTGGCCATAATCCCGCGCCCAATCACCAATCTCACATAAATAATGGCAATGGCAAACAGCAAGACGATTAACGCCGCACCGCCAATAGCCAAACTTGTCCATGGCACACTAAACTGTAGGTTAAACCATTGCGTGATGGCCACCCAAGCGCCAACGCTAGCGATAACGACTGCAAAGGTTGCCGCGCTAATACCAAGCACACCCAGCTCTAATATATTGAGCATATACAAGTCGCGCTTTTGCATACCGAGCAGTCTAAATGACGCGCTGTCCTTCATACGATCTTGCGAGGTAGACAACAGCGAGCTAATCAGCACCATGACGCCAGTGAGCAGGGCCAGCAAGGTAAACACATAGACCAAGCGGCTCATTTGTACCACCAGCTCTTGAATTTGCTTGGCAATAGCCGTGCCATCGATGGTCGTGACCGCAGGGAACTGGCGTACCAGTTTGCCTTGTAGCTCTGGAATCGCATCTTCTGATACGTGCGCAGTGGCAAATTGAATCTGCGGGGCAGCGGACAGCACCGACGGCTCAAACAGGAAGTAAAAATACGGGCTTGGACCGCGCTCATAGCGCGAGCGGATACTGGTGATCTGCCCGACGATTTCGATACCTTGAATGTTAAAGCGCACCTGATCGCCCATACCGACATTGAGCATACTGGCGGCAGTGTCCAAGATAGATAGGGGTTTGATTTGTTCATTTGTCGCATCGATAGGCGTATATAGCGCATCGTCTGTGAGCGATTCAGTGATGTATTCGGTATCCATGACCGTATCGGCGTAGCTTAAGTTAAACACCCGCGTGGGGTCATCAAAGCCATCCTCAGGCTCGATATCTTTTGCCGGTACATCATTGGCCGTCTCTACACGCGCACGAATGACCGGATAATAAGTGACAGGCGCCTCAATGATCGCATCAATATCGTCATGTTGATCGCTTTGCACATCGAGCAAAAACAGATTGGGCGCGTCTTCAGGATAGGCGGTGATAAACTGCGCATTAATACTATGATTGAGTGTCGTGATGAGCGTCAGCACCGCGACCGATAGCGATAGCGTGACAAAGAATAATGCGGATTGATTGCCCTTGCGCGCCAGATTATGAATGGCGATACGCTGCATCCAACTGACCTTGGCATTGCTCGCCAGCTTAGCAAGCAACCATAGCCATCCACGCGCCAGTAGCCAAAATATCGCCACAAAGCCGATCAAGCCGCCCAATAATTGCGCGCCTAATGACAATGAGCCCACTTCATAAGCAAAGAAGGCATACAGCCCTGTCATCACCAAGCCATACCACAGTAATGGTACGCGTCGATACCACGGCAGGTTTTGCGACTGCGTGCTTGCTCCTTGATTGAGTAGGGTCGCGGGTTTGGTGGTGTTAAGCGCGCTTAAACCACGCTGAGCAATCAGCAACGTGAGGGCTAAGGCAATCACAATGGTCTTAATCGCGCTAATTGGATTGATAGATAGACCCACGTCAGCAGGTAAGATAGCCGCGAGATACGGCTGACCAATTTTAAGCAAGCCCAGACTAAGGACAATCGCGGCAATACAAGCAATGGCAGTCGTGACGATAAGCAATTGATAATAGCTACGTTTGAGTGAACCAAGCGGCTCGCCTAACGCCAAACGAATGGCATTATTGGACTGCTGCTTGCTGACGAACGCACTAATGACACCGTACATGGCGACCGCCGAGAGTAGCAGTACGGCAATGACCAGTAACTTTAAAAACATCAATACATTATCAGAGATACGCGAGACCGAAGTGTCCGCCGAATCAGCATCAGAGAGCTCGATATCAGGATAGCTGGTCAGTATGCCTGTGAGCTTTTTGCGCTGCGTGCTTATCAGTTCAGGATCACCTGCTATCTCGATACGGTAATTGATGCGGCTGCGCTGACCGAGTAGATTGGTGGCCTCTAACGCATCTTGCTTCATCAAGACTCGCCCACCAAAACCAAAGGCGTTCAAAGGTCGATCAGGCTCTTTGGTCAGCACATCACTGATCGTAAACTGCGCATCGCCAATATCGATACGGTCGCCGACACTAGCATTTAGGCTACTGAGCACTTCTGGGGCGACGACGATATTGTCAGCGGTTAGTTGCTCCCACAGCGGCTTTCCTGAGGCAAGCTCAGCGGTACCGTACAAAGGGTAAGACGGTGTGACGGCTTTGACGCTGGCAAGCAAAGTTTGCTCATCGGTGACGAGCATGGCGCTAAACTGATAGTCATACACGGTCTGCGTATCGAGGATGGTTTCTACTTGCGCCAATACCTCGCTTGGCCAGTCTTGCTTGCTGTTCAAAATCAAGTCGCCACCAACGAGTGCGCGCTGATTGTCATTGATATAACGATCGACAGACTGCTGCACAGAGTCGAGGGTCAGGTAGGTTGCAAGTGACAAGGTCAATGTGAGTAGAAACAACACTGGATACACCCAGCGCTGCCACCAACTACGGCTGAGTGCTTGCGAGCCTAGTGTTTTGATGAAAAGTTGATTGAGGATACCGCTAGAATAACTGGTCTCTTGACGCATACTGGTATCAGTCTTTTTTATATCAGTCGATGTGTTGTCTGTCAGCTTTTCATTCATGTCGGTACAATCCGGCCGTCATGCATGGTGATGACGCGATCAGCCATCTCGGCAAGCGCAGGATCGTGAGTCACGACTACTAGTGCAGAGCCAACTTGCTGGCGTAGATTTAATAGCAGCTGCATGACTTGATCGGCATTTTGCTCATCCAAGTTACCCGTTGGCTCATCGGCAAAGACAATCTTTGGATGCGATACTAGCGCTCGTGCCACCGCCGTACGCTGCTGCTCACCACCTGATAACTGATTGGGTAAGCTATGACGGCGATGACCCAAATCAACCGCAACGATCAGCTCGTTGACTCTTGCTGGGTTTGGACGCCGTGCGATATCAAGAGGAAAGGCGATGTTTTCGGCGACAGTTAGGGTCGGCAGTAGATGAAATGACTGAAAGACAAAACCCATATCACGCTGACGAATAACCGCAAGTGAGTCTTCATCCAAGCTGCTGAGCGTTTGATCTGCCAGCGATACCGTACCACTATCAGGATAATCTAGAGCTGCGAGTAAGCCCAGCAAGGTGGATTTGCCCGAGCCTGATTTGCCCATGATGACCACAAACTCGCCAGCATTGACGTATATATCGACGTCCTTAATGATAGATAATTTTTGCTCACCGACTTGCACGGTTTTGTTTAGCTGTGAGGCAGTGAGTAGGGCTGGTGCCTTAGCGTCTGCTTGTGGCGTGGATGCGGTAACCGAAGGTGATGATGTCATTACAGTGTCTCGTTAAATGGTCTCGTTAAGTAGTCTCATTTGGCGTATTTTTGGTTGTGTCGGCCTGAGAGGTTTCGGCTGCTGTGACTTCTTGTAGCGTGGGCTCTAAGATAGGCAAGATATTGTCATTGACGATGATGGTGTAGCCTTCTTTGGTTGGGTGAATGGCATCTGCTTGGTTGAGCTCAGCCTCACCGCCGACACCCTCCAAAAAGAATGGTATCAGAGGGACGCTCATGTCTTTAGCGACGCGAGGATAGATATCTGAGAACGCGGCAACGTAGTCATCGCCCAAATTATCATAGATCGACATCCCGCCCAAAATAACGACACTGCCATTGTCTTGTAGACGTTTAACAGCTGTC
Source organism: Psychrobacter pacificensis (assembly GCF_900101915.1). Classification (GTDB taxonomy): domain Bacteria; phylum Pseudomonadota; class Gammaproteobacteria; order Pseudomonadales; family Moraxellaceae; genus Psychrobacter; species Psychrobacter pacificensis. Next base: position 82,496 of record NZ_FNAL01000011.1, read on the forward strand.
CGAATATTGGCTTCAATCGTCGCCACGTCGATACCGCGTATAGCATCGTTAGCCCCAATGGTCAAAATCGTCACATCAGGTTTGGTCTGTAGTACCCAGTCTAAGCGATTGACGAGTCCCGTACTGGTTTCACCGCTCAGCCCTGAGTTGATCACTTCGGTATTCTTATAACCCATTGCTTGCAGGCGATCTTCTAACTGCGCAGGGTAGTTATCATTTTTATCTACCCCAAGACCTTCCGTCAGTGAGTCGCCAAGCGCTAAAATAGTGATTGGGGCGTCGTTGACTTGCATATCGGTGGGTGCATCAGCATTGGCGTCTACATTGGTGTCTACGGACGTTGTATTGGCTTGGTTGTCTGTCGTTTCAGTATCTAAGCGTTGGGTGTCAGTCGGTTGATTCGGTGTGGTCGGCTCAGTCTCTTTTTGACAACCACTGATCGCCATGACAGCAGCGAGCATGGCAATAGCAGGCAGGCGCTGAGCGAGCCGAGAAGGGGTATTTAGCATGGGTGTTATGTCCTATAAGCAATCAAGCTGATGTAGAGTCAGCTCAAGATTTAAATCATCTTGCACTGACTATAGCAAAATAAGACAGCCACCAATATTGCCCTAAGGTTAATTTCAAGACAGCTTTATTGCGCGTTAGAAATCAAGGGCTTATAGACAGTAGTATGTAGAGATTTTGATAAGCTAATATCAAATGTATTTACCATCGACCATCACTGGACGACTGACGAGCCAAGCAATCACAACGTTTGCAATCATCAGTATCAGAATAATAAAAAGCGGCAGACTCCAGCTATCAGTCGCTTCATGGAGCCAGCCTGTGCCAAGCGGCCCAAAAAATGCAATCAAATAACCGACGGCCTGTGCCATACCAGACAGCTCACTTGATTGATTGGTAGTATAGGTACGCAGGGAAAACAGCATCATACTCAAGGTAAAAATCGCTGAGCAACCAATCCCCATCATGGCTGACCATAGCCACGCCAACTCAGTAGATAGATAGCTGATACCTAATACGCCAATGACATTGAGCACAGCGGCAAACACGGCGAGTGCTTGAATAGGACGACCACGATTAATCAGCCATGTCAGACTCAAAATAGAGATGGGTGCCATAAACTGAAACACAGAACCCATTTGGCCAGCGCTCACGGTAGATAGCCCTTTACTAACCAAAATAGAAGGCAAAAAACTGGCAACGGTATAAAACAGTAATGATTGTAGCCCCATAAAGACAGCAATTTGCCAAGCAAACGCCGTTCGCCAAATAGAGATATCAGAGGCATCTTTATCTGTAGATATGACGGATTGGTGGTTGGATGAGCCCAAACGCACACGCAAAAATAACCAAATCAATAACGCAAAAATACCTAAAACCGTCCAACCACCCAACGCCCATTGCCAGCCTACTTGCTCAGACAAAGGGAGGACGATGCCTGAGACTATTCCAGCGGTCACCGTCATTGTTAAACTAAACAAACCCGTAATCAGCGGAATATGTTGCGGAGTACGTTGCTTGATGACAGGCGCGGCCAGTGTATTGGCAAAGCCAATGGCTAGAGTCAGCAATAAAGTACCGATTAAAAACCCAGTCCACGTCGGGATAACGGTACGCAGAATCATGCCAGTGGTTAATAGCGCGATCATGGCAATCAGCGTATTTTCAAGTCCGAAGCGCTTGCCAATGGCTGGTGAGATCAGCGCACCAAGGGCAAAACCCAGCATCGGCACCGCGCCCAACCAGCCAATCTGTATCTCCGAGATATTGAGTGCTTCTTTCACCACTGGCGCGATAGCGCCCAGCGCAACGATAGGGGCACGCATATTGGTCGCTAGCAAAATCATGGCGCATAGCACTAACCAAAAGGTGAAACGTGATGAAGGCAGATTGGATGAGGTAGACATAGCAGCACAACGATAACAGGGAAAAAGGACACGTTATAAGACAGCGCCGAAAAAACGTCGCTCGTAAAACAACACCAAAGATCATTTACTCAGACACGTACCTAAACGGTAATCGATAACGTCAATCAGAACTAAAAATTTGTAGAGGGCAAAACAGATATGTTTGCTAGCCAATTTTTCAAATAGAAAATATCTAAATAGAGAGTGTCTAAATAGGCATAATAAGAGATGGCGACATGAAAATAACGCCAAGTCACTTTGAATGACTTGACGTTATTATACGAACAGATGTTAGGTAAATACTACCCGCGTATGGTAACCAATGAGTTTTTACACAGATTTGCCGAGTTGGGCAGCTCTTAACGCGTTTTCTTGTTGCTCTGCCATCAATGAGTCGCACTTGTTGGGATCATCGCCACAAAATGAGCATTGCTCATCACCCATCAATTTGGCAACACCACCACAAGAGCCTTTGAGCGGCTTTTTTTTGACCATATAACCGATGCCCATAAAAACGAAAAATAGGATAAACACTGTAAAGGTAATGGCAAGCATAGGAAGCAATTGGCTAAGCATAGAGGAAACCTCATTGTCAAAAGTGGGGCAGTTGCTGTTAATGATGTACTTTTAATGGCAACTAACTAATAGTATAGCAAATTTTGGTGTTGCTCGTTGCGCGTTATCGTATTCTCTTGTTTCAATGCCAAAAACTTACTAGGGCTTTTTGTCAGCGCGTAATGCTTGCATTGCTGGTGTCTGAACCACTTGCCAGTCATCGATATTATCATCAGACACGTTATCAGAAACATTACTCTCAGACCCGTCTGTTTTTATATCGTCAGCCAATACTACAAACATAGCAGCCAAGTTTTGAGCTTTAGCGACATCTAGTGCTTTATGATAGGGCATCGCTGTCAGCGCTGTCGCCCATGCATCAGCTAATGCAACTGAATCAGCCGCGACAGTGACGGAGGGCGCACCGCCCGCGATGGGTTTGCCAGTGGTCGGATCGATGGTATGGCTATAGCGTTTGCCATCAAATATGACGGAGTTGCGATAATTTCCAGAGGTTGCCAGATGCATTTGGCTAGCCGTATTTTTTGGTTGGCGGATGGCAGAGATTGTTTGACGCTCGCTGACAGTGCTGCCTTCAATAGGGGCGTCAATCGCAATTTGCCATGGCTGCTGTTGGTTGTTAACGCCAGATGTCGAAATTTCACCGCCAATCTCAACCATATAATTGCGAATTTGATAATCCTCTCTCAGCACATCGGCGATAACATCGACGCCATACCCTTTGGCAACGGCAGAAAAATCAAGCTCGACGCCGTCTTTGGTTTTAGACACCGTTTGGTCTTTTTTGATAATGCTCTCAAAGTCTACCAGTGCTTTTGCTTGGGCAATCTCGAGCGCTGTAGGCGGACTTTGTAGACGCTCGACTGTCATGGTACTGCCAAAACCCCAAGTCTCTACCAAAGGCATAACGGTAGGATCAAACGCACCACCAGATTGCACGTAGACAATCTTTGACACATCCAGCACCCGACTAAAATCAGCGTCGATGGTAATCGGTGTATTCTTATTCAACCGATTAAATTTAGAGATGGTCGAGTCGCTCTGATAGGTCGACATGCTGTCGTTAATCTGTTTCAAGCGTTCATCGATTGACGCTTGTATGGCAGCTTCATCTGCATTATCAGGGAGCTGATAACTGATATGGTAGCTTGTCCCCATCGTTTCACCAGTCAGATAGTTATAATCTGGTGTTTGCTGGCAAGCACTGAGGCTTAAGATGCTGGTAAGGCTCATTGTGCCAAACAGCGTGTTTTTGATCGTTTTCTTAGAAAGTAAACGGTACATTGTATTTTTCATAATATCTTCGGTATGACGCAGAAATGAATAGGGTGTAAAACAATACACGCTTATTTTACACCCCTTGACCCTAGAAATACCAATGATGGCAATGTCCAGTGACAATCTACTGCATACCAAGCCACCGCATACTAATCTACTGCATACCAAGCTATTTTACTTGCGACTCGCGTATGAGCTTATAAAGTTTGGGCGGTGAGACACGATTGACCCGTGTTGCCAGCTTTTCTTTACTGCCAGCGACCACGATATATTCTTCACCTTTTGAGAGTGCCTTCACCACTTGCTTTGCAAAATCAGTTGCCGTGAGACCGTTACTGGTTGCTTCATCCATGGTGCCCTGAGCGCTGCCATCACCTGTCAAGGCATTGATAGAGATGTTGGTCTGAATAAATCCTGGGAATATCGTCGCCACTTCTATACCTTTGTCATGCAACTCTGCCCGTAAACTGTTTGCCCACATATGCAATGCGGCTTTGGCTGCGCCATAAGCACCGCGATATTGTGTCCCTAGTAATCCTGCGACACTTGATACCATGACGATTTTGCCGCCACCTTGTGCGATCATATCAGGCAGTATCAGTCTGGTTAGTCGCGTCTGAGCAAAGTAATCTACCTCCATAATCTGACGCTCGACGTCTTCGTCAGTTTCCATGATGAGTGAGCGCTGGCTAATACCGGCGTTATTGATGAGCCAATCAATGTTTCCAGCCTGAGCTTTGGCATTGTCATATGCGGCTTTTGCTTGAGCAGCATCACTGATATCAAACGGAATGACAATATGCCTATTTGCACGCTTGCAGCTTTTCTTGACGGATTCTAGTTTTTGGTTATCACGGCCACTGAGAATAATTCTAGCACCACGCTTGGCAAAGGCAATCGCCAATGCTTGCCCAATACCACTAGAAGCACCCGTGATCCAAATGGTCAGATCTTTGTATTTGGTTTTCATAAGCGTCCTTTCTTAATATTTAGAGCGTTCATGATATAGGATAGCAATGCTGATCTACCAGTTAGATTTGTAGTCTCAACAACCACAATGATTGCTAAAAATCACACAAAAAAAGAGCCTCAATTGAGACTCTTTTTATATACACTTTTAAGTTTATCTGGCGGGGTTATTTAACCACCGAAATCATCAAGCATGATGTTTTCGTCTTCTACGCCCAAGCTGTGTAGCATATCGATCACAGCAGCGTTCATCATCGGTGGCCCACACATGTAGTATTCACAGTCTTCTGGGTTTGGATGATCTTTCAGATAGTTTTCGAGCAACACGTTATGGATAAAGCCTGTTGGACCTTCCCAGTTATCTTCTGGTAATGGGTCAGACAGAGCCACATGCCATTCAAAATTGTCAAACTCTTCTTCTAGCTGATCGTAATCTTCAACATAGAACATTTCACGGATCGAACGAGCACCATACCAGAAACTGATCTTGCGATCGGTTTTCAAGCGCTTGAGCTGATCAAAGATATGCGAGCGCATGGGAGCCATACCAGCACCACCACCGACAAAGATCATTTCAGCTTCAGTCTTCTTGGCAAAGAATTCACCATAAGGACCTGAAACCGTCACCTTATCGCCAGGTTTTAGGCTAAATACCCAAGAAGACATTTTGCCCGGTGGAATACCGTCAGGACCACGTGGCGGTGGACTTGCGATACGGATGTTGAATTTGATGAGGCCTTTTTCTTCAGGGTAGTTGGCCATCGAATACGCACGGATAACGGGTTCATCGACTTTTGAGACGTATTTGAAGACGTCGAACTTCTCCCAGTCTTCACGGTACTCTTCGCCGATATCAAAGTCTTTATAATGTACTTCATGCGGCGGCGCTTCAAGCTGCACATAACCACCAGCGCGGAAGTTTACTTCTTCGCCTTCTGGGATTTTTAGCACCAGCTCTTTAATGAAAGTCGCAACGTTATCGTTTGAGATAACCTCACATTCCCATTTTTGTACATCAAAGAATTCAGGATCAATCTCAATTTTCATGTCTTGCTTAACAGCTACCTGACAAGCCAAGCGCATGTGATTGCGGATCTCGCCTTGAGTAAAATAGCCTTCTTCGGTGGGCAAAATAGAACCACCACCTTCAATAACGCGGCAACGACACTGCGCACAGGTACCACCGCCACCACACGCTGAAGACAAAAAGATGCCTTCGCCCGCTAGCGTTTGCAGTAGTTTACCGCCTGCTGGTGTCACCACGTCATTATCGGGATTATCATTAATATGGATAGTGACATCGCCTGAACTGACCAGTCTTGAGCGCGCCGCCAAAATAATAGCGACGAGGCCCATGATGATCAAGGTAAACATAGCAACGCCACCAATCGCCGTAGCGTAATCCATGGTAGGTATCCTTAATCTATGGGGTAGGGGTGCGAAGACATTTTTTATGCTGTGTCCGAACCCTTACCGAATAAATGAATTAAATAGATCAAATAGCTAATAGAAGCTTTGAGCTTAGTAGTTTAGATGGACATACCACCGAACGACATAAAGCCGAGCGACATAAGACCAACCGTGAGAAAGGTAATACCAAGACCGCGCAATGGCGCTGGAATGTCTGAGTATTTGAGCTTTTCACGGATACCTGCCAATGCAGTAATAGCAAGTGCCCAACCGAAGCCTGCGCCCACACCATAGACGACAGATTCACCAAAGTTATAATCACGCTCGACCATAAATAGTACACCACCCAAGATGGCACAGTTTACGGTGATTAGTGGTAAGAATACCCCAAGCGCGTTGTATAAACTTGGTACAAACTTGTCCAAGAACATCTCTAGAATCTGTACGGTGGCTGCAATCAAACCGATGTAACTAAGCAACCCTAAGAAGCTCAAGTTGATATCAGGGAAGCCTGCCCAAGCCAATGCACCATCTTTTAGGATGAACTGGAATAGCAAGTTGTTTAGCGGAACGGTGATGGCCATCACGACAATCACAGCAACCCCTAGACCAATCGCTGTCGAGACTTTTTTGGATACGGCCAAAAAAGTACACATGCCTAAGAAGTAGGCAAGTGCCATGTTCTCGATAAAGACTGAGGTTATAAATAAACTAATATAATGTCCCATTAGTGACCGCCTCCATGTGCAATGCCTTTAGACTGCGGCTTCATTACAAACTCAGCTTCTTCCACTTGTTCTGGTTTCCAAGTACGGACGATTGCGATAAACAAAGCAATAATGAAGAACGCTGATGGTGGCAATAGCAACAGACCGTTTGGTATATACCAACCGCCATCAGTAACTGGTTGTAGGATAGTGATACCAAACCAAGTACCTGCGCCTAACAGCTCACGAATGGTGGCAACGAATAGCAAGACCGCTGAGTAACCAAGACCGTTACCAATACCATCTAAAAAGCTTGGGATTGGCGGGTTACTCATGGCAAATGCTTCAGCACGGCCCATAACGATACAGTTGGTGATAATCAAACCAACGAAGACCGACAGACCTTTACTCACATCATAAGCGACCGCTTTTAGTACCTGATCTACCAAGATAACCAATGAAGCAATAATGGTCATCTGTACGATGATACGAATGCTCGATGGAATCTGCTTACGAATAATAGAGATAAAGAAGCTTGAAAATGCCGTCACCAAGGTGAGTGCCACACACATGACCATGGCATTGGCCATACTCGTTGTGACTGCCAGTGCCGAACAGATACCAAGAATCTGTAAACCAATGGGATTATTGTCAAAAATAGGCGTGGTTAAAATACTTTTAGTGTCAGCCATTTTATGCCTCCTTGCCATTAGCTATTGGTAGCGCGGCTGCCAATTCGGTGTTAAGTTGAGCGGCCGACGTTGACTGATTTGCTTGTGTATCTGCATCATCAAGGGTCTGACCGCTCTCTTTACGTAGCATATCTAGATAAGGCTTATAGCCTTGATCGCCTAACCAGAACTGAATCATGTTGCTGACGCCGCGGCTTGTTAGTGTTGCGCCGCTGATACCATCGACCCAATTGTCTTTCGGATTACCCGCTTTGGTCACACCAGTAGCAACGTTGCCATTGTCATCATAAGAATGGATGCCATTCCACTGTGCGCGCCACTCTGGCTCTTCAATACGAGCGCCAAGACCTGGGGTCTCTTTATGCTCATAAAAACTGATACCTTTGATGGTATTCATGTCACTTTCAAGCGTTAAGAAACCATAAATCGTACCCCATAGCCCGTAGCCTTGAATAGGCAATACAACCAGTTCAGGTTTGCCTGCGTCATCTTCTTTGACATAGACTTTGGCGTATTTTGGCTTACGGCCAATACCAGCAGGATCATTGTCGCCCAAGTCTTCGCTTAAGGCTTGGTTTTTGGTCGCTTGACTGGCGTCATAAGCATTACGATCAGGAATACCAGCCGTTTTTAACTCATCATCATCAAGGTAGTTGCCTTTATTTAGATCAATGATTTTGACATCAAAATCTTTAAAACGTTCGGCGACATCATCTGCTGTATCAGACTCAGTATTGTACATGTCAGCGGCGACCAAGATGTTTTTATTGCGATCCAAGCGTGCATTTTCGATTTGTGCAGGTTTTAGGCCAACAGCGACAGCTGAGACCAATACTGAACAAACCAAGCACAGCGTCAAAGCCACACTGATGGTTTTGGCATTATTACTTTTGGGCTTGGACATAACGAACCCTCCGAGCAGTTTGGCGTTTGATATTTGCTTGGGTCACAAAATAATCAAACAGTGGAGCAAATAAGTTGGCAAACAAGATAGCCAGCATGATGCCTTCTGGGAAAGCAGGGTTAATGACACGAATCAGAACGGTCATAAAACCGATCAAGATACCATAAGCCCAGCGGCCCTTATTGGTGTGGGCAGCAGAAACGGGGTCGGTTGCCATGAATACTGCACCGAACGCAAAACCACCGATAACCAAGTGCCAGTAGAATGGCAAGCTCATCATCATATTGTCATCAGAGCCAATCAGGTTGAACACCAATGAAGTAGCAATCAAACCAACCACACAGCCTGCCATGATGCGCCAAGAAGCAATACGCGTCCAAAGCAACACCGCAGCACCCATTAGGATAGCTAGCGTCGATACTTCACCGATACTGCCCTGCATGTTGCCTAAGAATGCATCACTCCAAGTGATCGCATTACCATAGACATCAACAAAGTCTTGAGGAACCACACCAAGCGCGGCAAGCCCAAGCGGGGTCGCACCTGAGAAGCCATCTACAGCTGTCCATACTGAGTCGCCAGACATATAGGCTGGATAGGCAAAGTATAAGAACGCACGGCCTGATAGGGCAGGGTTCAAGAAGTTTTTACCAGTCCCACCGAACACTTCTTTTGCGACCACCACACCAAAGATAATACCGAGGGCAACTTGCCATAAAGGAATATCAGGTGGTAAACATAATGCAAATAGAACTGAGGTCACAAAGAAACCTTCGTTAACTTCGTGTCCGCGGACAACGGCAAAGATAATCTCACAGAGAATACCGACGGCAAACGTCACGATATAAATCGGCAAAAACTGCATGGCCCCATAAACAAAGCTTGCCCAGATACTGTCTGGGTTGTAACCTGCCATACTAGTGATGACGGTACGCCAGCCTTCAGGTTGCAGACCGAGCTGAGCGATAGCGGTTAGTGCTTGATGACCGATGTTGTACATACCCCAAAACATTGCTGGGAAAGTACATAGCCATACCGTAATCATAATACGCTTTAAGTCGATACCGTCACGAACGTGTGATGAAGCGTACGTTGTGGTGCCTGGCTGCCGAAGAAACGTATCAAACATCTCAAAAATAGCATAATACTTTTCGTGTTTGCCGCCTTTGGTAAAAGATGGCTCCATACGATCGAACATATTGTGTAAAAATTTCATCGTGGTTAGCCCTCCAGCTCAATGCGCGTTAAGTTATCACGCAAAATATCACCGAACTCATATTTGCCAGGAGATACAAAGGTGCATAGTGCCAAGTCTTCTTCATCCAACTCAAGTGCACCCAAATCAGTGGCACTGACGATGTCTTCGACAATCAAAGCACGTAACAATTGAGTGGGCAGGTAATCTTGAGGCATGACTTCTTCAAAGACACCAATCGGTACCATGGCGCGAGGTGAGCCATTACTTGTTGTGGTGAAATTGTACTTTTTGCCACCAAAGAACTGCGAGATATAGATAGGCAGCTTTGAGAAGCGGTTTTTACCGGGGCTAAAGAAGTGAAACGCAGGACGCTCACGACCTTCAGGCAGTGCACTGATCTGATTATGAAAACGACCAAGATAAGCGATATTGTCAAATACTCTGCGACCAGACAATACTGAACCTGAGATAATACGGTTCTCGCCTGCCGCCAGTTGACCTTTGGTTAATGCCGTAATATCAGCACCACGCTCGGTTGCAATCAGATGCGGATTGGTAACCGCAGGGCCAGCCAAGCTTAGCATACGACGTGTATATAGATGTCCAGTTGTGAACAGCTTACCAATCGCAATCACATCTTGATAACCAATCGTCCATACGGTCACGCCGCGGCTGATAGGGTGCAAGAAATGAATGTGCGTACCTGCAAGACCTGCTGGATGTTTACCCGCAAAGGCATGATACTCAGTGACATTATTAGCCGCAGTGTTTGTAACTGGCGTCAACTGGGCGTCGCCATGGTGGCAGACAAAGGTCTTGGGCGTGAGTGTTGAGAGTACTGCTAGGCCATCATTGAACGCTTGTAGCTGCTCATTGATCACCAGCATTGGATCAAGGGCGAGTGGATTGGTGTCCATTGCTGTCACAAAGATAGCATGTGGACGAGCGCCGATTTCGGGCGCACGGCTATAGGGACGTGTGCGAAACGCAGTCCATTCGCCAGAGGCAATCAGTTGGGTTTCAACGACTTCAGAGTCTAGGTCAGCAAGCTGCTGTGAGTCATAGCGCTCAAAGTCTACTTCTTCACCATTCGGGTCGACCTCAATCACAAGACTCTCAAACACTCGACGTTCGCCACGTTTAACAGCGACGACCTTACCAGCAGCAGGGGCAGTATAGATGACGCCAACACGCTTTTTGTCTTCAAAAACGGGCTGACCTTTGGCTACAATGTCACCTTCTTTGACATTCATCGTAGGCTTCATGCCCACGTAATCATAGCCAATAAGTGCTACACGTGTCGGTTGGTGCTCAGATATCTCGCGGGAGGGTTCACCGGTGATGGGCAAATCCAAACCTTTTTTGATGGTAATCATAAGCGAAAACTTAGTCCATAGTCTAAAACGATACCAGACATCCTGTTTGGTACATCGGTAGCTTGAACATTTATCTCACTCAATAAAGCCTTCAATCATCTATTTCTATACTGAAATAAGGATGAAAGCTCTCTGAAGATAATACATGATCATAACTACTATTAAGAGTATTAACGCTGACCTTAGACTCCTTAACAACACGTTAATGTCTTATTCGAATTACCAAAGTGGCGACTGGCTACCAAGGTGTATGCTAAAACTATTGAATCAAAATCAATCGCCAAAAGCACATTGCCAACAGAGATTACTTTGAAAATAACAGCCTTATCATACGTTTCATTGAAATTAAAAACTTGTAATACCAGTATGATGGGCCACTTTTATCCAATCAGCATCATTCAAAAATACGCAATTTTTTAGAGGTGTGACCAAATAACGATCTATTGAAGTAGATGATAAACTGGCTAAAAGACAACCTAGATAAGCAAGCATCACATCATTTTTGTGATCTGCCAAACTCTAGTCATAACTGTTTTATATTGTTAGCTAGTAATAGGGTTTTAAACGGCATCCAATGGGGCTTTATACTGCAGAATCGGTGGTATACAGACTACCAGATTAGATTTCTATTATAACCCTTTTTGGCAATATATCAGTTAATATCATACGGATATATTGAGCCATTGCTCATTGTCTCTGAGGCATTATGAAGTGCGACTAAGCAATACCGTCTCAACAAAAAGCGTAACGCATGGTTACTATCACATAGAAACAAATAAAAATTTACCTAGGATTATACGCTAAATTGACCTAAAATTGCCAGTCAGTAATAGAATTTAACGAATGTTGGTGCCGATTCTACGTATTACAACTTATGGTTATGATTGTTTGATTTCGATTGTATCCTATCTCTATTTGAGCAGATTTCTGACCTATTTTATTTGGTTTTTCGAATCTGTCTATAATTTATGCCGCGTTTGCGTGGTGTTTTCTATCGTGGTCTGATGCTTCGATTTCGTTTTATTCTCAACAATGTAATTGTCTAAATTTATTGCCAATATTATGCTTTATAAGGAATGCTATATGTGTGCTGTGCCTGTCATTATCCCGGCTATTGATTTAAAAGATGGTAAGTGCGTACGTTTAAAACAAGGCCGTATGGAAGATGATACGGTATTCTCTGATGATCCCGTTGCCATGGCGGCACGTTGGGTAGATGAGGGCGCACGCCGCCTGCATTTGGTCGATTTGAATGGTGCTTTTGATGGCGTGCCAGTACACAGACAAGTGGTCAATGATATTACCAAAGCATATCCGAACCTGCCTATTCAATTGGGTGGTGGCGTGCGTAATATGAATACTATTGAGCAATACATTACTGCCGGTCTAACTTATATTATCATCGGTACAAAAGCGGTTGAAGAGCCGGATTTTGTGGCAGAAGCTTGCCGTGAATTTGCAGGACACATCATTGTTGGTATCGATGCCAAAGACGGTATGGTCGCCACTCATGGCTGGGCCAATGTTACCGATACCAAAGCGACCGAGCTTGCCAAGCGCTTCGCTGATGTAGGTGTTTCTTCTATTGTGTATACTGATATTGCCCGCGATGGCATGATGCAAGGCGTGAATGTTGAACAAACCGTCAATTTGGCTCGCGAAGGCGGATTACCTGTGATCGCATCAGGCGGCGTTACTGATATGAAAGACATCGAGCTATTAAAGCCCTATGGTGATAGTATCGAAGGTATCATCACTGGTCGTGCTATCTATGAAGGCACGTTGAATTTGAGCGAAGCTCAGCTTTACTTAGATAGCTAAATAAATCAAAAATTAGTCGGTTAAAATCAGACAGCTAATTATCAGCAATCAGCTAAGCGAGAAAAACCCGTAAAAAATAAAGGATGCTTATGGCCAGTTATTTTGACCGTCCAATGATACGCCGTTTTATAAAAGCGTGGGGTCAAATGCTGTTGCTGTTAAGCATCGTTTGTACGTGGCCCACCTATGCTGCTGGTGAAGAACTCTCTGGCATTGCAACCGTACTTGGCGTGGAGAGTGCAGAAGAGGCAACACCTGATAGTGATCCTGCGCCAGACGAGGAAGCATCAGACCCCGCCACCTCATTATCGACACCTGCCCAGCCCCCCGTCATCAGCGGTGAAAGCACCAATAACGGTCAAATTGAAACCACACCCACCCCGCAAAAAGATAATGAAATCCGTCAGCGTATCAATGGTATTTTCTCTGAAGTCGAAGGCCTACAAGCCGTTACTGTCAGTGTGAGCCAGGGCGTGGTCACCTTGGCAGGAGAGACTGCCAACGAAAAAAAAGCGCAGCAGGCCATCAATCTGACCAACCGTTTGACTGATGTAGTCACCGTTGATGACAATATCAATCGAACGTTGGACGTTCAAGAGAATGTCTCGACGGTTTATCAAGGTCTAAAAGCACAATTAGAAAACCTCGTGAAGGCGCTGCCTTTGCTATTGGTCGGCGTTGTTATATTTGCATTGGTCACATGGTTTGGTAGTTGGTTATCTAATCGCAAAAGAATGTGGCAGCGCTTAACGCCAAATCCGTTTGTCGCTGAGCTATTATCACAAACCGTCAAAGTTATTTTTATCATCTTTGGTCTGATCTTGGGACTGAGCCTTATCGGGGCAGAAACCATCTTAGGTACTTTGCTTGGCGGCGCAGGTGTCATCGGTATTGCCGTTGGTTTTGCGGTCAAGGATACCATCGAAAACTATATTGCCTCACTAATGCTCAGTATCCGCCAGCCATTTCGCGCCCGTGATCAAGTGGTTATCAATGGGCAAGAGGGTATTGTCGTTCGTCTGACCTCACGTGCGACGATACTGATGACATTGGATGGCAATCAGTTGCGTATTCCGAATGCTGAGGTGTTTAAAGGCACCATTCTCAACTACACTAAAAATCCCGAGCGCCGCTTTACTTTTGAATTAGGTGTTGATGCCAATGATGATCCGCTAGCAGCTATCAAAGTAGGACTGGATGCGATCGATACGCTCGCATTTGTATTGGATGAGCCCAAAGCCATCGCGGTGATTACCAATGTGGGTGATTCCAATATCGTGCTAGAGTTTCAGGTTTGGGTAGATCAATCAGAAACCGACTTTGCCAAGGCCCGTAGTATTGCCATTCGTGAGACCAAGCATGCACTAGAAAACGAGGGCTTTAGTTTACCTGAGCCTATTTATCGCCTGCGGTTTAATAACAAATTAGAGAAAGCCATTGAACATATGCAGAACAGTGCGGATAGCGCTAAATCTGACATGACCATCACCCCAACCACGCCTGAGCCTACTTTTATCCATCAAGATAATGAGAATCCTGTTGATAATAAAGATAAAAAGCAAGCGAAGGCGCGAGCCAAAGTTATTTTGCAAGGCCGTAATGCTGATGAGGTCCTCGATGCTCGCCCTGATGACAAGCTGATGGAAAAGGTCGAGCAAGAGATTGCTCAAAGCTCAGATGAAACGGATTTGCTCAATAATAATAGTCCGCAAGAATAGTAAGAGATAGTAGGTTTAAAAATAGGCACAAAAAGTGCAATGGAACTCGTATTTGGTAGCTAATCAAAAACGAGATTTTTTATGGAAATGAAGCATGTAATCATATTTGCCGTAATCGGCATCGTGGCACTATTGGGCTTTAACATCATCAATGGCAATAGTCATGAGAAAAACAGAGAGGTTGCCATTAGCAGTACTGTTTCTGAAAAGCCTACAGCAGCTGTATCTGATGCAGATAGCTCTAAGAATAGCTCTGCAAATATCGCCAGCAAACCACTTGGCGAACAGCCAAAAGCCATAATAGACGATGCTACCAATAAAATCGATCAAGCACAGCAATCTGAGCAAGATCGTTTGGAACAGATGAGTAATGCACAGTAAAAAAGTATTCAACCTAAAACTATAAATAACAAAGCATAAAAAAGGCCAACGATCACGTTAGCCTTTCTTGTTTGAAAGTTGCACTAGAGATTAGCTTTTTTTGCTAGAGCTTCTACGACTACTTCTCTTTGCTGGACCTTTCTTAGGCGGCTGTTTTTTGGTCTGATTCATGGCACTAGACTGAAGTTTTTCTTTCAAATCAAAATCAATTTGCAGTAAGTCCATGTTGACGCCAGCAACCTGTACCTTGACCAAGTCACCAAGTCCAAACAGCTTGCCCTTGTCTTTGCCGATGAGCTGCTGTTGCTGCTCATCATAAACAAAGAAATCATCGCCCACATTGGAGATATGTACCAAGCCATCGATGTATAGATCAGTCAACGTAACGAATAGGCCGAAGTTAGTCACGGTCGTCACAATCCCTTCGAACTCTTCACCGACATGATCCGTCATATAATGACACTTGAGCCAAGACTCTACAAAGCGAGATGCTTTTTCTGCACGGCGCTCTGTATCAGACGTCTGTGTACCCGCGCCGTCAAGTGAAAAATCCATGACAGGCTGCTTGCTGTTTGTTGCTTTTGCTTTGATCGCACGATGCAGCATTAGATCTGGATAACGGCGAATCGGCGAGGTAAAGTGGCTATATTCATCATAAGCCAAGCCGAAGTGACCAATATTGTCAGGGGCATAATTTGCCTGCATCATCGAGCGCAGCAACATGCTATGAATGCTAATCGCATCTGGTCTGTCTTTGGTTGCTTCAATAATACGCTGATAATCGGCTTGCGTTGGATTCTCTTGTGGGAAGGGTAGGCCAAAGTTTTTTGCATATTCGTGAATACGCATTGATTTTTCATTATCAGGCTTATCGTGGTTACGATATAAGACTGGCAGCTCATGTTTGAGTGCAAAGTTTGCCGCGCAGGTATTAGCGAGGAGCATACACTCTTCAATCAGCTTCTGAGAGTCACCGCGAGTACGCGGTAATATAGCGTCAATCCCGCCTTTTTCATTAAATTTGATGTAGGTTTCGACCGTCTCAAACTCCATGGCATGACGCTCTTCACGTTTTTTGAGCAGTAACTCATAAAGCTGATGCAATGTATCAATCGATTTTTTGACGTCTTTATTGCCCGTTAATGATTTAGGAAGTCTCTTATCAGTCGGATTGACAAAATAGTCGTTCACTTGGTTATACGTGAGACGCGCTTGTGAGTGCATCACTGATGGATAAAACTCATATCCTGTGACCTTACCTGCACGTGATACTTTAATATCAGCCACCATGCATAGACGATCAAGGTTAGGGTTCAATGAACACAGGCCATTAGAGAGGACTTCAGGGAGCATCGGAATCACACGATGCGGGAAGTATACAGACGTACCGCGCTCGTAAGCATCTTGATCTAGTGGAGAGTTTGGCGTGACATAGTAGCTGACATCCGCAATTGCGACCACGACGCGGTAGTTGCCGCCTGAGCGCTTCTCAGCAAATACGGCATCATCGAAGTCACGAGCATCTTCACCATCGATAGTAACGAGTGGCAGATGACGCAAATCTGTGCGACCTTTTATGTCTTTCTCAGTTGGTTCTTGATATTCAGCAGCTTGTTTGAGCGCCGCTTCACTGAAATCTGATGGGATATCATAGTTGAGTAAAGTGGTCTCAATAATCAGCTCTCGATCGTTATCATCAGACAATACCTCAGTGATTTTGCCAGTGGCAAATTCATGCTGGTTCGGCCAGTCGATGATATCGACTTTGACAGGCGCGCCTTGTTTGATATTGAGGGCTTGGACATTATCATCAGTGACAGTGATTGGTTGATGACTGTTTGGACTACCAAGCTCAACACAATAGCCGTCTTCATCACGCGCAAGTGTACCGATAAAGTTGTTCTGGCGGCGCTCAATCACATCGACAATACGACCTTCAGTACGACCGCGATTGTCTGTTGACGTGCCAACTGCTGCTACTGTATCGCCATTGAATACCCAGCGCATTTGTTTTTCATGCAAAAATAAATCTGGCATATCACTTAGCACCACAAAGCCAAAGCCTTTTGGATGTGCAGATACGGTGCCTGTAACGATATCTTGCTTAGTGACTGTGCGATAGCGATAGGGACGGCCTTCGCGATTGACTTGACCGTCGCGTGCCATGGCTTTTAGGCGATTGCCCAAAGCATCAAACTGATCTGGATCTTCAATCTCAAAGATCTGCGCCAGCTGCTTGTGAGTGACTTCCCCATGCTCACCAATCGTACTGAGTATCAACTCACGACTAGGGATTGGGTTGTCGTATTTTTGTGCCTCACTTGAGGCGTTTGGATCATTCCAACTCATAAATTACCGTATCTATTTTTTAAATTATTAATAGTGACTATCTTAACACGAACGGCAGCGCAATACCTTGCGTCAATTGCCTTATGTGCCTTCAATAGCAAAAAGCGTTGCATTTTTAAATGAACGCTATTGGGATCAATCAAATATCGATATCAACACTGCTTGATTGATTGATGATTTTTTTACTGTCTAGCTCTTTTGAGACTTCTAGCACTGTGGTTTGATTTGATTTATCCAGGTATTTCTGTGCTTTATCGACTTCAGTGGTCAAGCTATTGACCGTTTGTTTCATATTCTCTAATGCTTCGATTTTATAATTACTAATCATATCCATGGTGTCATAGACATTATTGAAGGCATTTTGCAGTTTATCAAGCTCAATGCTACTACTTGTTGCTTGCTCATGAATCTCACCTGACTGACGTTTGAGCATGGCAGAGGTTGATTCAATCAAACTACTGGTGGTCTTGTTTAACGCAGTGATTTGATCAAGTACCAATTTTTGATTGGTCATGGCTTGAGCAACTACCACCGCCGTACGTAGTGCTGAAACAGTAGTCGTCGTTGCTCGATCAACCCCTTTAATCAGCTCTAGATTGTTTTTACGGATGGTGTCGAGCGCTAGATAACCTTGTACGTTGACGGCCAACTGAGTTAAAAAGTCAGTGTTTTTTTGACGTACATAAAACAGCATCTCTTCTTTGATAATACGCGCTTTTTCAGGATCAGTCGCTTCTATGGCGTAGACTTTTTGCTCTAGTTGCTCATCTATCTTTTTGCCAACATAGATATACTGGCGTATAGACTGCATCAGCTCCCACATATTGACTTTTTCTTGCTCAATCATTGCATTGTCTTTGAGCAATTCATCTTTACCGTTATATAAGCTGGTTACTACTGCATTGATATGCGATTGCGCTGACTCATACTGACGGAAATAGTCTTGCACTTTATTACCAAATGGAATCAGACCGAATAGCTTACGTGAATTGGTCAGCTCTTTTTTGCTTGGATCTAAGTCCTCGACGATCCCGCGTAATTCGGTTAAAGATTTGGCGATAGGGGAGTTATCAAACAAGCTGTCATTGAGGCTTTTGGCCGGTAGCTCAAGCATACGATTAGAGACTTGAGCGGATTCACGAATTTCTTTCGTACCTAAATTATGAATAGATTGAACGTTTTGCTGAAACTCTGGGCTGTGCACAGAGTTAGTAATCACGTGATCGACGAACGCATCCACTTTGGCATCCAGCTCCGGAATTTGGCTTTCATCCAACTTGACCATTTGATCGGCTTCACTTTTTTGTATTTCTTTGACAGGTTCAGGCGCTGTGAGAGAGATACTAGGAGTTGTGGCGTTTTCTGGTGGCGTCAATTCTTGCATGAAATTTCCTTTGATGTCGGCTGAAAGTAGTGTGTTTTATCCGTGACTCTAACGGTCGCGATATACGTTATTGTTATACACTGACTAAAAATTTTGATAAATGCTGATTAGCAAATATAAAACAGACCTTTAGACTACCGCGTAATCAAATAGTTGAGAAGGTAGATTTTGTAAAATAGCGTCAGCCAATTATATCTGGCTAAATACATTTAAAAGAGACAGTAGGCAGTCCAAATAATAAAAAACCATCAATATCCCGTAGCATATTGATGGTTAGAGTTATAAATAACTATATGGACTGACAGCCAATTCTTAAAGCAATCTCATAAAAGACTACTTTTTCTTTGTAGGTCCAAGCAACATACCCATTTGACGACCTTCCATCTTAGGATATTGTTCGACGTTTGAGATATCAGCAGTATCTTCAATGATACGATCAAGTTGTTTACGACCAATATCTTGGTGCGCCATTTCACGTCCGCGGAAACGGATGCTAATTTTAACTTTGTCTTGATTTTCCAAGAAGCTGATAATTTTTTTCAATTTAACCTGATAATCGGCTTCTTCGGTACTAGGACGTAGCTTCATCTCTTTGAGCTGAGTCTGCTTTTGGTTTTTCTTAGCTTCTTTAGCCTTTTGCTTTTGATCATAGAGGAAATGTTTATAATCCATGATCTTACATACTGGCGGCTTAGCTTCAGGAACTAATTCAACCAAATCTAGGTTTTCATCACGTGCCGCTTTCATCGCGGTTGCGATATCAACCACACCCATTTGCTCGCCATCTTCTTTGACGAGACGGACTTCTTTGACGTTGATATCTTCGTTGATGTTCAAACGGTTGGACTGTTTAATAGGTATTACTCCTCATCTGTTTTTGGGGTCTGTCGGCCTTTTTTACTGACAGCGGTCTGTACTAATGTAATAAATTCAGAAACACTCATCACGCCAAGGTTTTCACCTTCACGCGTTCGGACGTTGACACTGCCCGATTCCACTTCTTTATCCCCTAATACTAGCATATAGGGAATACGTTCTAATGTTTTCTCTCGTATCTTAAATCCAATCTTTTCGTTACGCAAGTCGCTAACGGCACGCAAACCTGCATTTTTGAGCTCACTAACCACGTTTTCACAGGCATCAGCTTGCTTATCGGTGATGTTCATGACCACAACTTGTTGCGGTGCTAGCCATACTGGCATCCAACCAGCATAGTGTTCGATCAAAATACCAATGAAGCGCTCAAATGACCCTAAGATGGCACGGTGCAACATAATAGGCACTTCACGATCGTTCTGCTCATTGACGAACTCAGCATCGAGGCGCTCAGGCATATTGGGATCTACCTGAATGGTACCGCATTGCCAAATACGGCCTAACGAGTCTTTTAGACTAAACTCAATCTTTGGACCATAGAAAGCACCTTCGCCAGGTAGATAATCCCAGTCTAGGCCTGAGCTATCAAGCGCATCTGCTAACGCCTTTTCTGCAAAGTCCCAAGACTCATCACTACCAACACGTTTTTCGGGACGAGTAGACAGCTTCATAATAATGTTATCGAAGCCAAAATCTTCATAGACAGCAAGCGTTAGCTTGATAAATTCTGCTACTTCTTGCTGAATCTGTGCTTGCGTGCAAAAGATATGTGCATCATCTTGCGTAAATCCACGTACGCGCATCAGACCGTGCAATGAACCTGATGGCTCGTTACGATGGCAAGAACCAAATTCAGCCATACGTAGTGGCAAATCACGGTAAGACTTTAAGCCTTGATTGAACACTTGCACATGGCAAGGGCAGTTCATTGGTTTTACGGCATAATCACGATTTTCACTAGAGGTCGTGAACATATTAGTTGCGTAGTTGCCCCAATGTCCTGAGCGCTCCCACAAACTACGATCAACGATTTGCGGTGTCTTAATCTCTTGATAGCCATTGTCGTATTGTACTTTACGCATATATTGCTCAAGTACTTGATAAATTGTCCAGCCATTGGCATGCCAGAACACCATACCTGGCGCTTGCTCTTGCATATGAAATAGGTTTAACGCTTTACCAATTTTACGATGGTCACGTTTTTCTGCTTCTTCAATACGCTGGATATAGGCTTTTAGCTGTTTTTTATCAGCCCAAGCAGTACCATAGATACGTTGCAGTTGCTCGTTTTTCGCATCACCGCGCCAATAGGCACCTGACATTTTGGTCAGTTTAAATACTTTCAAAAAGCGCGTGTTCGGTACGTGCGGGCCACGGCACATATCGACGTATTCTTGGTGATGATACAGACCAAATGCTTCTTCGCCTGGCATATCATTAATAAGCTTCAGCTTATAATCTTCATTGCGTGATTCAAATATCTCAATTGCTTCGGCACGTGGCGTCATTTTTTTGATAACGTCATAATCTTGCTTGATAAGCTCCATCATGCGTTTTTCAATCGCTTCCATGTGCTCAGGCGTAAATGGCGTTTCACTAAAGATATCGTAATAAAAACCATCATCAATAACAGGACCAATGACCATCTTCACATCAGGATAAAGCTGTTTCACCGCATGACCAAGCAAATGCGCACATGAGTGACGAATGATATCGACACCGTCATCGTCTTTTGGCGTTACGATTTCAACGTTGGCATCAGCGACGATAGGATCGTACGCATCTACTAGGTGACCATTGACACGTCCAGCAACTGTCGCTTTAGCGAGCCCTGTCCCAATACTTTGCGCCACTTCCATGACTGTTGTATGACCTTCGAAGTTTTTCACGCTACCATCGGGTAAAGTAATCGCTACCATAATCTATTCGCCTGTTATTGGGTCCGTTGGCAGTGATGATTGCAACCATCAATCATATAACCGTGAGACCGCATCAATTATATCTAATTATTGTGATATATAGTAAGAGTGACACATTACTTGCTACTGCTTTGTACTGCTATATATTGTGGGTTTTATTGGTTATTCAAGAGTGTCTAACCAATAACGACATCATAGACAGAACTCTGTCATCTATCTAATACAGATAATCAGCAAAAATAAGTAATGCAATAAAAGGATGATTATAGCAAAAACCGACTACCAAGACTAGATAGCAAGGGGTAGAGCCTTAAGCTCAATAAGAGATAAACTGCGAAAGTTATTTTTGAACAGTTCAAAATAGAATGTTGGCAAAACTATATAAAACTTGGCGATTGACCTTCTGTATAGCGATGTTTGTAGTAATATCAATATTGAAGGTGGAAGAAGTAGAAGCAAATCCAAAGAGGTAAAAAATACTTCAAAGATAATAAACGGCAATACATATCTGATAAAACTGTCAATCAGAGCACACTTCTATTTTCTTTCCTTTTAAAGCAGCCAGCTCCAACCCATTGAAAAAACTACCGTTTTTATGTTCCACTAAAATAAGTCCAAAAACATCACCAAAACAGGTTGACACAAAAATTAAACCCTCTATAATACGCCCTCATCAGACGGACTGGCAGTGAGAGATGTGTAGATTACACATTAATAACGCAGTTAACCTGGTGAAACAAATTATAAAAAGTCTTGACAATTCAAATCAATATGATAAGATAGTCGGCTCGCTAGATAGCTTAACCGGCAACGGAAAAGGCAGATAGCGTTAGTAATACCCTATATATCGATGACTGGACGACAGTGATTGAAACTATTTAAAAGCATAACTAAAGAACAACTTGTGTGGATTTTTGCTGATTCAGAATGCTAAAAAATAAAGTTGGTCGACTATCTTTTCGGTAGAACACCAACTATAAAAATTATCATTTAAGACAGCAGAAAAACTCAAAGTTAATTCATTACGAACATAATTACGAGCGATTTTGCCAGATTAGATGAGCCAAGATTAGAAGTCGTCTTGCTATTTATAGTGAAGACTTCAGATAGATTAAACTGAAGAGTTTGATCATGGCTCAGATTGAACGCTGGCGGCAGGCTTAACACATGCAAGTCGAGCGGAAACGATGATAGCTTGCTATCAGGCGTCGAGCGGCGGACGGGTGAGTAATACTTAGGAATCTACCTAGTAGTGGGGGATAGCTCGGGGAAACTCGAATTAATACCGCATACGTCCTACGGGAGAAAGCAGGGGATCATTAGACCTTGCGCTATTAGATGAGCCTAAGTCGGATTAGCTAGATGGTGGGGTAAAGGCCTACCATGGCGACGATCTGTAGCTGGTCTGAGAGGATGATCAGCCACACCGGGACTGAGACACGGCCCGGAC
>NZ_FNAL01000043.1 GCF_900101915.1 Psychrobacter pacificensis
CGTCTGCTCTTAATCGCTTTATGATTATGTTTGATGATCGTATTAGTAAGCATTTAATCTAAATGGCAGTTACACAGAATTCGGGATGGTCTCTTTTAATCATATTATGAAAATACTCTGGGGACGAATTCCCTTTGACTTTCATGATTATATGATAACTAGTAACCCACTTATTCAAGACGAATTGAACTTAAGTAGGTAATATTTATTATTAGACTTCTTGTAAAAGTATCAGTTCTTTTACGAAGTTACGAAACTACCTTAGATATTGAGCTATGTTCATAACATCATAAAAAACAATCTAGGAATTTTAATAAGACAGCCTAATGATAATGACCTACCTATCAGTTTAGCATCTGTACGCTCATTAAAGTCGTATCTAATACGGTTAGTTCGATGCCTGTATAGCGCACCGATCACTAATAGAATATGTATGGTAAGTACACCATGAAGTACACCGCGCCTATCTTATTGAGTTAAAACCTTGATACTCTTAGCCCACAGCCAAAGATTTAAATACTCACTAAGGAACCATCACAAATATAATGCCATAAAAAAACTGAGCGCATGGCTCAGTTTTTATTTTATGCTAAGTATCAGATACTTATTTTAATGGCACACCAATACGGTCAGCCACTTCTTCATAAGCTTCAATCACATCACCTAATGACTGACGGAAACGGTCTTTATCCAGCTTTTTCTTGGTATTCTTATCCCAGATACGGCAGCCATCTGGTGAGAACTCATCACCTAATACGATACGGTCGTGGAATACGCCAAATTCTAATTTAAAATCAACTAAAATCAAATCACCCGCATCAAACAATGCTTTGAGTACATCGTTGACTTGATAGGTCAGCTCTTCCATCTTAGCCAATTGTTCTTTGGTTGCCCAGCCAAGAGATACAGAGAGCGACTCATTGACCATCGGATCACCTAGCGCATCATCTTTATAAAAAAGCTCATACGTTGGCGGTGTCAATGCTTGCCCTTCTTCTAAGCCCAAACGACGTACCAAACTACCAGCGGCAAAGTTACGCACCACGCACTCTACAGGAATCATATCCAAGCGCTTGACCAATACTTCGTCGTCAGACAATTGCTTTTCAAAATGCGTCTCGATACCAGCATCAGACAATTTTTGCATGATAAAAGCATTAAAGCGGTTATTCACCACGCCTTTACGCGCCAATTGTTCGATACGCTTACCATCAAGCGCTGAGGTATCATCACGGAAGTGTAAAATCAGAAGATCATTGTCTTCTGTTTCGTAGACAGATTTGGCTTTGCCTTTATACAGCAGTTGTTGCTTTTGCATTATGGGGGTTCCTGTTCGTTCAAGCTTATGTGGTAAAAACGCGCAGCGACCGCTGACTCTTATTACAATATCGATATTATTTTAATCAATAATCATAAAAATCGGCGGTACAAATGAAGAAAGAAATTAGTTTGAAGGGCTACTAACAGCACGCTGAGGCTTTGGCAACTGATACTGATTACCTGACTCATTCTGTAGTTTAAGCGTGTTCGCGCCCACATTCGGTGTTGGGTACAAAGGCACGAAAGGCGCTGTTTCTTGAGCAGCCGGCAGCTCTATCGGTGCAAGCTTTTTGCTTTGTTGATAGTCTAAGCTGCCATTGTCGCGCTTTCCAAGCAGGCTCTTGGTCGCTTGGCAGCCGCTCAATACCAACGTACTACCCAAAACTAAGGTCAGCATTGCAGGAAGTAGTTTTGTCGTTTTTGATGATACTGTCATCATGTTGTCTCTCTGAGTTAGCAGTTATTGCTCATTTAGGCGATTGGCTTATCATGATAAGTTGACTTGTTGCTCTCTTGAATATTAATCGTCAAGCAACAAGTCTTAAATCGCTGAAGATCAGGTTATAGTATGTTTGCTCGAACCAACGCTTCATCAATAGTCGCATGATGTTGCTCTGCCAACCAAACGAGTGGTAAGCGTATCCCTTTATCAATCATGCCCATTTTATGTAGCGCATACTTAGCTGGAATAGGACTTGACTCGATGAATAAGTCACGATGTAGATGTTTGACTACGTCATGAATCTGACTAGCCGTTTCAAAATCACCACGCAAGCCAGCAGCGAAAGTCTCGCTCATGGCTTTTGGCGCCACGTTGGCAGTCACTGAGATATTGCCTTTACCACCTACTTTTAGTAGATCAAGCGCTGTGCCATCATCACCAGACAATACGACCATTCTGTCACCAACAGCTTTAATCAATTGCTCACCGCGACCAACAGAGCCTGTCGCATCTTTGATAGCAACGATATTGTCGATATCACATAAGCGCTCGACGGTCTCTTGGGCGATATCGACGACCGTGCGACCCGGTACATTATAGAGCATCTGAGGAATATTGACGGCTTTAGCAATGGCTTGATAATGCTGAAACAAGCCTTCTTGTGGCGGCTTATTGTAATAAGGGGCAACCAATAACGCACAGTCTGCACCAGCATCTGCTGCGTCTTGAGTCAGTTTAATCGCTTCTATGGTGTTGTTTGCACCAGTACCTGCGATGACTGGTACGCGACCTTTAACATGCTGGACAAAATAGCGAATGACATCGCTATGCTCTTGCATCGATAGGGTTGCCGACTCGCCAGTGGTGCCGACAGCAACGAGGCAATGCGTGCCCTGCTCGATCTGCCAGTCTATGAGGTCAGCCAGACGTTTATAATCAACTGTACCGTCAGGGTGCATGGGCGTTACCAAGGCTACCATTGAGCCTTGTAGTCGGGTTTTGATCTCGTCGTATGCTGTGCTCATAACCGTGCCTTACTGTATTATCCTAGCTTTTATTAAAGCTGTCACATGATAGGTCGTTTGCAAGTGCCAAAAATTTATATACGTTGATAAACGCTAATGACCAACCCTTGCTTGATGTTAATGCTGAAATTTTATTTATTATCATAACGTTTACATTATAAATTACTGCGTATTAAAGTGAGTATTGGCATTATCGATGCCAGTGACCGCAAATACCTGTTGCGCCATAAAATATAATAATAAAAACGCCTGCTAGTGTAGCATATTTTGATTTGACCGCTATCAATCAATTGATGATTCAAGCACAAATCAAAGACGAAAAAAGCTTTTTTTATTGCTAGAAACAATAAATATTGCTTCAAGTCTTTATTAATAATATACCGATAACTAAAGCACTCAGCAACGTATCAACACTGCTGAATGGTTTTGCCAATACTAGCGAATGGTCAACACATCGATGGTGGGACGATATAAGCGAAAAGGCAGGCCTCGCGTGCCTATACCGCTGCTGACGAATATTTAAATACATTATTTGCAGACTGATGCAATATCCGTTTGCGTATCTCTTATAGCGAGCGGTATTTATGATGAGCAATTATACTTTTCGGTGTTTTTCGGTATGCTGCTGTCCAAATCACTTCCTTATGGTTTTATCTATTCAATACGCAGACCAATAATAGCAGGGATGCCTTGTCGAATAATTTCTATCGTGACAACGCCCTTTTTGGGTAGGGATGAGATGGCGTCAGAGAAATCCGTTACTTTCTTAATAGGCTTTTGGTGAAAATTGGTAATGACATCACCTGCCAAAATCCCCGAGCGCGCGGCTAACCCTGTCGGATCAACCGTCGTGACCAACACCCCCGTTTTATTGTCTGTAGCAATCTCTGCTTGTTCATCTTTGGTCAAATCGCGCAAACGTAGGCCCAGTTGGACATCATCACTTTGCTGATCCCCACTTTGGGCTCTGACATCATTAGGTGCATAAGCAAGTTTACCGCTAATGATCATCTGCTTACCATTGCGCTGAATCTGTGCGCGAAATGGATCGCTTGGCTTTGCTCGGTTGAGCAGATTCAATAAGTCGGATGCTCGCATGATTTGTACATTATTGTACTGCAAGATAATGTCACCAGGTTTTAGACCTGCTTTTTGTGCTGGCGAGTCTGGAGAAACGCGGGTCAGCAAAGCGCCTTGTGGTTTATCCAATTTATAAGCTTCGGCCAGATTACGGTCAATATCTTGCGGATAGATACCCAAATATGCGCGAGCGACTTCACCGCTGGTCTTTAATTGCTCATAGATATCCATAGCAGCGTCAATTGGGATAGAGAATGATAGCCCCATGTAGCCGCCCGTCCCACTAAAGATACGCGAGTTGATACCAATCACCTCACCGCGCTGATTGAATAGAGGGCCACCTGAGTTGCCAGGGTTTAGCGCCACATCGGTTTGTATAAACGGCACACTGGTTTCGCGTGAGAAGCTGCGTGATTTGGCACTGACGATGCCAGCGGAGGCTGAATAATCAAAACCAAATGGTGAACCAATGGCTAGTACGGGCTCCCCTACTTTTAAGCTGTTTGAGTCGCCAATCGGTAGCGCGGGGAACTGAGTGCCTTCAACTTTTAGTACAGCCACATCTGAGCGCTCGTCGCTACCAATCAAGGTTGCATCAAGCTCGGTTCTATCATTAAGTGTGACGGTGATTTTGTCAGCGCCCTCGATGACGTGATGATTGGTCAGCATATAGCCATTAGAGGTAATAAAAAACCCCGTACCATAAGCATGCTCTATCGCTGGCGTGACTGCTCGATCAGGAATGCGCACCCGATCGCCAAAAAACTGCCGCAACACTTCAGCCGTTTGCGCCTTAGCAAGCTCAGCCTCACTGACTGTCTTGGTGACGTTGACGCGCGCCACTGCTGGCGTCACTTGTTGAACTAGGCCAGAGAAATCAGCCGTGGTTACAGCCGCATGTGCATTGCTCATTGTGGTGACATTAATACTAGCCACCATCGCCGTACTCACAGCGAGCGCCAGCGCACTGCGCTGTAACCAAAGTCGCATATCGACAGTGGTTCGTGATTTAAACATATTGATAGGCATATTGTCCTCCATATGAATGGTCATTATTATTGTTGGTAATTAGATGATGGTACTCGATAACGTCTTGCCTGACGCACATAACCCCAATCGTTATTGGTCAGCGTTCTTATATTTGCTTATATAGTGAATTCAGTATAAAAACGATACAGTGGGACTGGGATAAATTTTTCGCAGCATCGAGCAGCGTAGGCACAGCACGCAAGGAAAATTTAGACCAGTTCCACCTTGATATATAATGTATCTGTTTTATTTAGGATTGACTATA
>NZ_FNAL01000002.1 GCF_900101915.1 Psychrobacter pacificensis
CATTGCTTGCTGATAGAGCCTTTGACACGGATTGGCTACTGCTAGACTTAGAAGAGCGTGGTAGCAAAGCGGTCATACCCCCTAAAAGCTCTCGTTTAAAGCAACGAGATTTCGATAAAGAAATGTACAAGTGGCGTCACTTAATCGAGAACTTCTTCTGTAAGCTGAAAGATTTCAAGAAAATTGCCATGCGTGCTGAAAAAACGGATGAGTCGTTTGCTGCTAATATCTATTTAGCAGCGACGATTATCCATTTACGGTAATTGTCAACACACCCTAGTCTAAACGTAATAGCTCATTCACAGCAGTTTTTGCACGCGTTTGCGCGTCTACCTTTTTCACGATGATGGCAGCGTACAAGCTGTGTGTGCCGTCTTCTGATGGTAAGCTACCTGGTACGACAACAGAGCCTGCTGGTACACGGCCACGATGGATCTCGCCAGTCTCACGGTCATAGATGCGTGTAGATTGACCAATATAGACACCCATAGAGATGACAGCGCCTTCTTCGACGATCACGCCTTCAACGATTTCAGAGCGCGCACCGATAAAGCAGTTGTCTTCGATGATGGTTGGGTTGGCTTGTAACGGTTCTAATACGCCACCAATACCAACACCGCCTGATAGATGCACGTTTTTGCCGATTTGCGCACATGAGCCAACGGTCGCCCACGTATCAACCATCGCGCCTTGATCGACATACGCACCGATGTTGACATAAGAAGGCATCAATACCGCACCCGCTGCGATATATGAACCTTTGCGAGCAACGGCTGGTGGTACCACACGGACGCCTGCTTCTTTGAACTGTGCTTCGGTCCAATCTGCAAATTTCGTTGGCACTTTGTCATAGAACTGCACATGCTCGCCCGCTGCTTGAACGTAGTTGTCGTTCAAACGGAACGATAGCAGTACTGCTTTTTTGGCCCACTGATTGACGACCCATTCGCCATCTTTCTTTTCGGCAACGCGTAGGCTGCCGTTATCTAACTGCTCGAGTACTTGCTCAATTGCGTCACGCACGTCTTGTGGCATGTTGCTTGGGCTGTATTCGTTGCGGTTTTCAAAAGCTTGTTCGATGGTTTGTTGTAATGACATAAAGATTCCTAAAATAAGTAAAAGGGAGAGGTGACTCGTATTTATAGTGACATAACTTGGGCGGACCCGCTTAAAATACAATACTTGTAAAATATGGACGATTGTACAAGATAACTGGGCCAAAAAACTTGCTTGCCATATTGTCGCTAATTTGACCACTTTTAGCAAACAAGTTCAGTATTTCATTATGGCAGTGCTTGAGGAAAAGCGCTCACAAGACTGCTCAAGATGAATTGTTTATCGTGCTTTAAGCGTCTGGTGCAATGTTTTTTATCCACGCTAAAATGTCTTGATAAACCGTTTGATTGTCTGTTTCGTGTAATACTTCATGGCGCATATTGGAATACAGTTGAATGTCAACATGGTTAAATTTTTGTTTATGTAGGCGTTTGACCACGCGGCGAATACCGCGTCCCATGTTACCAATAGGATCATCTTCACCGCTGATAAATAGCATTGGGAAGTTTTTGGCAATGGTGGTGGCCCAGCCTTTATTTAGTCCAGTATCCATCAAAGTAAATAATGTCATAAAGCCATTATTGGTAAAGTCAAAACCAGTCTTTGGATCAGCTTCATAGGCTTCAATATTTGCAGTATTTTCACTCAACCAAGCAAACTGTGAGGATGCGGTGCGTTCCTTTAGTTGACTGTTCAATACCTTATTCATGGTATTGGCAAGTACTGAGTTCGGCTGTCTAGGTGCTACTTTTGCCAATACTTTATTGATAGGTAGCAAAACTTTGGTCAATGGATTGACGTCTGCTGAGCCCATTAATATTGCGCCTGCAAAATTATGCGC
Organism: Psychrobacter pacificensis; assembly: GCF_900101915.1. Classification (GTDB taxonomy): domain Bacteria; phylum Pseudomonadota; class Gammaproteobacteria; order Pseudomonadales; family Moraxellaceae; genus Psychrobacter; species Psychrobacter pacificensis. Next base: position 1,898 of record NZ_FNAL01000002.1, read on the forward strand.
ATGATGCTTAAGTACGTTACGCACGATAAACGAGCCCATGGAGTGGCCCATCACAAAATGCGGTACATCGGGGTGACGTGCTTTTAGGCTATCTGCCATGACAATCACATCTTTTAGCAGCGACTGCACGGGATGCTCTTCACCAAAAAACCCTAAATCTGCTTTGGTTTTGATGGTTTGACCATGACCAAGATGATCATAGGTTGCGACAGCGATGCCATTGTCCGCCAAGAACTGTGCAAAATCTGCATAGCGACCACTGTGCTCTGCCATCCCATGCACAATCAATAGCGTCGCGCTGATGGCAATATTTTTGTCACTTGGCTCAAAAAAGTTGTGGTGCAAGTAGTGAGTGTTGTCGGAGGAGAGAATGTTATCATTACTGGTATCGAGAGTGTTACTCATATAAGCTTCCTTGACAGGTTTTAATGGTCTATAGTCAATCCACTATAAAAGCGTTACAGCGTTAACCTTGCTTGAATTATGACAGATACATCTGCACTCGGTTGCCTTGTACCGCTCTTAAATTGGATCAACTATATATTTTTTATGGATCGTTATTTCAAAAATGTCGATCAGTTAGGTGGCGTCGTTATGATTTTATTTTACTAGGCGCTGATTGGTCGACCATTTTACCTTATTTTTTTGTGTCACGTGACAGGGTAATGAAATCTATATTTGCTAGCACCATTTAACGACAAAAATGAATGTGATCAATATTCTCTACGCCATTTTTAAGTGGGATTGGCTATACTAACTACTCCTACCCATTATAAATCTCGTAATTGCTCGATTAGCCAACGGTGAATGCCACTGTCATTGGTACGTGGATGCCAAGCGGCTATTATCTTAAAGGTAGGCGGTAGGGCTTCTACTTTAAGCGCTTTAACTTTACTGTTTGGCAGTAGTCGCGCGGGATAAAAAGCAATCATGTCAGTGGTATGCAAAATATCTGGCACAGCTGAAAAGCTAGGCACTGACATCACAATGTTTCGCTTAAGCCCTTTTTCGGCAAACCACTGATCATGAGAACCGCGCAAGTTGGCACGCGAAGGCGATACCACCAGCTGCGGGTGTGCTGCAATTTGTGCCAGTGTTAACACCTTTGTTGCGAACTCGTTTTTATAACCTGTAATGCATAAATGTTGTTCTTCAAACAAAGTGACATAAGATAAATTATCAGGGATAAACTCTGGAAAGGTAAGCAGTAAATCAAGTTCGCCTGCCGCAATAAGCTGATTGATGTTGTCTGAGGCAAAATCTCGCACTATCAATTTTAAGTTAGGCGCTTCACGGCGCGTTAGATTAAACAACTGCGGTAATAATGCCTGCGTCGCATAATCGGTCGCACTAATCGTAAAAACACCTTTATAGGTTTGCGGCGTAAACACATCCGGCTCCAAGAGCACCTCTAACTGTCTTAATATATCGTTAATAGGTTGCTGCATCGATAGTGCTTTTGGTGTGGGCACCATGCTATTTCCTTGACGAATAAACAGACGATCATCAAATAGATCACGTAGCTTACGCAGCTGCTCACTGATAGCTTGTTGGGTTAAGCCCATTTTGCGTGCAACTTTTGATAGGTTCTTTAGATCAAGCAATGCCTGTAGCACTCTGAGCTGTTTGATATCAAGCCGATTTATACCATTCATCATCTGTACCATTAATAATTGTATCTTCAACAAGAAAACGTTGTTTCTAATTGTACCTCTAAAACTTTATGCTTACTCATATTACTTAAGTGATCAATCAAACCTTAAAACAACGGATAAATTTCAAGTAATAAGCCTATCTGTTTGCTATAAAAGAGAATGTTATGAAACAAACTATTCCTAATACCAGTGCACTGTTTTCGCCTGTAAAACTTGGGCCTTATACGCTTAAAAATCGTATTGTGATGCCACCATTGACGCGCTCTCGTAGCACGCAACCTGGCAATATTCCTAATGATTTAATGGCAAGTTATTATGCCCAGCGTGCTTCTGCAGGCTTTATGGTGACGGAGGGGACACAGATCGAACCTAGAGGCCAAGGTTATGCATGGACGCCAGGTATTCATACGCAAGCACAAATTGAAGGCTGGAAAAAAATCACGCAAGCGGTACATGCCAAGGGCGGTATTATTTTTGCTCAGCTATGGCACGTTGGCCGTGTGTCTCATACTAGCTTACAACCCAACCAAAATCAGCCTGTAGCGCCCTCTGCTATTACTGCTGATAATGTCAAAGTATTCATTGAAACAGGTCCAGGCGAAGGTGCTTTAGCTGATCCAAGTGAGCCGCGGGCACTGAGCACAGAAGAGGTGAGCGAGTTGATAACGATGTACGCTCAAGCCGCTCGCAACGCCTTAGAAGCGGGTTTTGATGGGGTAGAGCTGCACTGTGCCAATGGTTATTTAGTGAACCAGTTTATCTCTGAGCATAGCAATAAACGTGATGACCAGTATGGTGGCTCGCTAGCGAATCGTTTGCGGTTCCTAAAAGAAGTGGTTGCTGCTGTGAGTGATGTGGTCGGTGCTGATCGTTTAGGCGTCCGTTTTGCGCCTTTGTTTGCTAGTACCGGTGAGGATCGTGTGTACTTAGGGCTGGTAGAATCAGATCCTCATCATACTTATATTGAAGCGGTTAAAGTACTTGAGAAAGCGGGCATCGCTTATTTGTCCATTGCAGAAGCTGATTGGGATAATGCACCTGATTTACCAGAGCCCTTTTATCAAGCGGTTAGAGCTGAGTTTTCAGGACGTATTATTTATGCGGGAAAATACACTGTAGAGAAATCGCTCAATATGTTATCTAAAGGTTATGGAGATTTATTTGCTTTTGGTCGTCCTTTTATTGCTAATCCTGATTTACCAGAGCGCATAGCTCATCATTGGCCGCTCAATGAGGTAGATCCAGCCACAATGTATGGTGGCACGGAAATAGGCTATAGCGATTATCCTTATTATCAAAAGTAGCTATTGAAAAAATAAGGCCATTCGTGGCCTTATTTTTTTATAAAGTGAATACTGGATTATGAAAATAATCGAAAATGGCGTAGATAATCTTAGTAGTGTTAAACATTGGCGACAAATTAATGGCAAAAAATAGCGAACGGTTAATCTTTAAGTCCTCACACAAAAAAGATATCGTTCGCTATGCCTCGCACCATGCTCAAAGATGAACACTGGACAAGACTGAAACCTATATTACTAGAACTTAATATCTATGTCATACTTCAAGCGAGGTTAACGCTGTAACGCTTTTATAGTGGATTGACTATATACAGCGTAATGCATGCACATAAACCGTGATAAAGGTTTACAACAGCATCGAAATTTGGTTAAATAAAGTTGAAACTAAGTTTCACATAGCGAAACAATATAAGTTTTGGCTATGATAAAAGATGCAAGTATTTTCTCAAAAAGCCTGAAATATAAGGCATTGAAAGCAAAAGAGAAAACAGTCTTTTGTTTATTTATCACAAAAATTGCTATATTATTACTCAGGTGTAACGGATTAATACCTATATATTAATGCCGTTTATTGTATTAAATCGATTATTTCAAGGATGAACTTAATGCTCACTTCTCTAAAATCTCCCTTACTTTTTTCAGCGATATTAAGCGCCATGCTAGGCTTAACCGCCTGCTCATCGCCAAGCTCAGAAGGCAATGAGACGGCTGCTGCGGATAGTACGTCAGCTGATGCGGCTACCGATACACTCGATACTAAGTTCCTAACCATTGCCACAGGCGGTGCGTCTGGCCCTTATAACATCATCGGCACTGCATTGTCCGAAGTCTATGTAAAAAACTTTGGCGTTAACTCAAAGACACAAACCACGGGCGCATCGGTCGAAAACGTCAATCTATTGACCCAAGGCAAAGTCGATATGGTCTTGGCGCTCAGTGATGTGGTCACGGACGCGGTCGAAGGCAAAAATAACTTCGATAAGCCTATTGACAACATCCAGCAAATTGCCGTTTTGTATCCTAACGTCGTGCAAATCGTGACCACGAAAGACACGGGTATCAAAAATATTGAAGATTTGAGAGGCAAGCGCATCGCAGTTGGTGATCAAGGCTCTGGTACCGAAGTCAATGCGCGAACCCTACTAGAAGGGTTTGGTATCACTTATGATGACATCACTGTCGATTACTTGAGCTTTGCTGAAGCAGCTGATGGTATGAAAGCGGGCAAGATTGAAGCCGCATTCTTTAGTAGTGGTCTGCCAAACTCATCGCTTATGGAGCTAGAGCAAGGCGTGGATTTGCAGTTGGTTACTATTGATCAAGACAAGCTAAAAGAAATCATTGCAACCAAGCCTTATTTCAATACCTTTGAGATTCCTGCTGGTACTTATGGCAATGATGCTGCGATTCCAACTGCCGCAATCATGAATGCGCTATTGGTGAACTCTGATCTGTCTGAATCTGATGGCTACAAATTGACTAAGGCGTTATTTGATAATCTGGACGGTCTAAAAACGGCACACCAAGCGGCCAACGATATCAGTTTAGAAACCGCTCGTGACGGTATGGTTGCCCCAATCCATCCTGGCGCTAAAAAGTACTATGACGAACAAGCCGCCAAATAATTTATTATGGTTATCGACTGGCGCTGCAGGACTTGCCGCGCTGGTTTTTTTGACCCTATGGATAGGTGTCGCGCGTCAGTCTGTGGTCGAAGTGCGTGTTGCGATAGCGGGTAGCGACGACAAGGTATGTTATTTCACTGACCCTGACTTTCAGCTGCGCTGGATACATTCTGTAGAAAAGCAGTGGTGGGAAGAGCAGTACCAACGCATAGAAAAAAGCAGCACAGAAGAGGCTATGCTACTCCTCACCACCACATACTTTGAAGCATTTGGTGCTGGTACGCCTTCGACCGAACCCCTGGCCCCCATACAAAAACTTGGCTATCTGGGTTACCAAATCAATGAAAAACTACCTAGCCTAAATTGGGTAGTCTCTAGACTGACCAAAGGCGAGATCGATTATACTGGTCACCGTTTTTTGATTCATCAGTGGGTGCCGGATTATTCTGAAGTGGTGATCATGCCTAAGACGTATGGTTTAATTGATAGATTTAAAAAGGACTTGTGTCATGAACTCCCAAGTGACGGATCACGGTAGCGTGAATACCACGCCAGATGCCAATGTTGATAAAGATGCTGATGCAGATGCGATCAACAAAGCAGTACTGGAAAAATATGACCGAGAGTCAATCACACGTCATATTACGCAAGGGCCAGTAAAGTATTTCATTGCTGGTATTTGTATACTCTATTCACTTTTTCATCTTTATATTACCTTTAACCCGATGCCTGCATTGCTACAGCGCTCTGTACACGTCGGTGTTGGTTTTGCCTTAATTTTCTTGATTTTTCCCGCCAGTAAAAATAGCAGTCGCAGTCGAGTCGCTTGGTATGACTGGATTTGGTTTTTATTGTCTTTATCTGGTATGAGCTATTTGATCTACGAATATCAAGACATTGTGACCTCACGTGGTGGCATGGCCAATCCGCTTGACGTGATATTTTCGCTGATCACGGTGGTCTGTGTGCTAGAAGGCAGTCGCCGTATCACCGGTTGGATTTTGCCAATATTGGCAGGGATATTTTTGGCCTATCCGTTTGTCAGTCACATGGATTTCATGCCTGATAGATTGCTGACTCGTCCTTATGACATGGGCGATATTTTTGGTCAATTATTCCTAAAAACCGAAGGTCTTTATTCTGTTGCGATTGGCGCGTCAGTGACCTTTATCTTTTTGTTCATTCTCTTTGGTGCATTCTTGGCACGCTCAGGAATGGGACAGCTGTTTAATGATTTGGCATTAGCCATCGCAGGTCACAAAAAAGGAGGACCTGCAAAAGTCGCGGTGATTTCTAGTGGCTTTATGGGCAGTATTAATGGTTCTGCATTATCAAACGTGGTAAGTACGGGTGCCTTTACCATTCCATTGATGAAAAAGGTTGGTTATCATAAAGATTTTGCAGGCGCGGTTGAGGCCAGTGCCTCGGTTGGCGGACAGATTTTGCCACCGATTATGGGAGCCAGTGCGTTCATTATGGCGGAGACCACTGGTCTGCCGTATAGTACGATTGCGCTTGCCGCTTTATTGCCTGCGATATTGTACTACTTAGGGGTCATTGCACAAGTGCACTTTCGCGCTGGACGTCGTGACCTAAAAGGTATCGCCAAAGAGAGCTTACCCGCGGTAAAAGAAGTGTTAAAAGCTCGCGGTCACATGCTATTACCGATTGTCTTTTTGATTTTCTTATTAATCAGAAATGTACCTGTGGGATATGCAGCTGCTTATACGATTGGTTTTACCGTGGTAATCAGTATGCTACGTGCTGAAACACGTATGAGCTTCTCTGATATTTTGGGTGCATTAGAAGACGGTGCGCGCCAGTCGCTCGCGGTTATGGCGGCTTGTGCAGTCGTCGGTATTATCATTGGTGTGGTCAGTCTGACCAGCTTTGGTACGGTAATGACATCTTCTATCGTGACCTTAGGCGCAGGGTCATTGTTCTTTACGCTTATTTTGACGATGTTAGCTTCAATGGTCTTGGGTATGGGGCTACCTTCTATTCCTGCCTATATCATTACCGCGACCATGGCAGCCCCGGCATTGGCAGGGTTTGATATTCCAATCTTGTCAGCGCATATGTTTGTCTTCTACTTTGGTATCTTTGCCAATATTACTCCGCCTGTGTGTCTGGCTGCTTTTGCTGGTGCGGGTATATCCGGTGGCGACCCGATGAAAACAGGGTTCTTGTCGCTCAAACTGGCACTTGCCGGATTTATCGTACCATTTATGTTTATTTATAGTCCGACGATGCTCATGATAGATCCGACGGGGCTGGCTGTCACGGCAAAAGATTTCCCGCTACCGCCTATTTTGGATATTATCACAGTCGTTGTGACCTCAGTGACAGGTGTGATTGCATTAAGCTCAGCGCTTGAGGGGTACTTCAGAGGTGAGATGAATACCATAACCCGTATCATCTTAGCGATTGGTGCCTTGTTATTGATTTATCCTGAGTTGATGACAGGTATCGTAGGCGGTGTGATTGTACTTAGCATTGCGGTATTCAATATAAAGACAAGTGCGGCACCAACGCCGACAGTGAGTGTTTAGTTTTAGCCACTGATATTAGAGTAAGTCATAAAAAAGGGTGAATAACAAAATATGTTATTCACCCTTTTATATTTTTAGCTATTATCTTTAGTACTTTGATATTGGTTTAACAACAATCAAATCAGCAATTAGCAGCCAAGTTTGCCTTCCGCTTCTAATGCTTTTTTGCTGCGGATAGGTGCTGGGCAATCTTCGCCATAGTACTGACGATCAGCAAAGTAGCTTGAGCGTACCATTGGGCCTGCCCAAATGTTAAAGAAGCCAATCTTTTTGCCGTAGTCCATATAGCGTTGGAACTCGTCTGGATGGACATAACGGTCAACAGGGGCATGGTTCTTACTAGGCTGTAGATACTGACCAATCGTGATCATATCGACGTCATGCGCTTTTAGATCATCAAGTAGCGCATAGACCTCTTCTTCGGTCTCGCCGAGGCCAACCATAAAGCCGCATTTGGTCGCGATATCAGGGCGACGTTCTTTATAAATCTTAAGCAAGTCGAGTGAATGCTGATAATCAGAACCTGGACGGAAGGCTTTGTATAGACGTGGCACGGTTTCAATATTGTGGTTAAACACATCTGGCGCAGTCTCTGTCAGTAAGTCCAATGCAATATCCATACGACCACGGAAATCGGGTACAAGGATCTCGATCAAACAATTTGGGCTAAGCGCTCTTGACTCGTTTAGCACTTCTACAAAATGTCCAGCACCGCCATCTTTTAGATCATCACGATCGACAGACGTAATCACGGCGTATTTAAGACCCAAGCCTTGAATGGTTTCAGCAGTGTGGCGCGGCTCATCTTTATCAAGCTCGTTCGGGCGACCATGACCGACATCACAGAACGGACAGCGGCGAGTACAGATATCACCCATAATCATAAAGGTGGCGGTGCCGTCACCAAAGCACTGCGCAAGATTCGGGCAAGCGGCTTCTTCACAAACAGTATAGAGCTTTTGTTCGCGTAGTTTGGCTTTGATACGCGCCACCTCGGCAGGTGAGGACATTTTTACTCGAATCCAATCCGGCTTTTTCTTCGCTTCGACTGTCGGGATTACTTTAATTGGGATGCGCGCGACTTTATCGTAGCCACGTAGTTTTTCGCCTTGAATGGCTTTTTTTGGTTTTACTCTTGGCGCAGGAATATGGGTTTGTACGGCAGTAGTCATAATCAATGATCTCTTAACCCTTTATAGTATAAGGGTTTATGGAATTATCAGCATGCTTTATAGGTGTCTTTATTATAACAGATATTGCGCTCAGGGTTTATTATTCAACCTTTTGTGCTATGGCTTTTTGTTTAAGTTGTCAATATCTATACCCATCTCATTAAACACTTTGATAGCCGCGCGAAACGCTTCTTGCGTGGCAGGTGCGCCGCAGTATGGGAGGCTATGCATCAGCACTTCGCGAATCTCAGCGACGCTAGCGCCATTATTAATAGCGCCTCTGATATGTCCTTTTAACTCATTTGGGCTTTTTTGCGCAATTAAAAAAGCAATGGTAATCAGTGAGCGATATTTGCGTGGTAGTACTGACTCATCTTGCCATGTGCTGCCCCACGCGTGCTCTATAATCCAGTCTTGCAGCGGCTGAGTAAATCCAGTCGCCGTATCAAGCGAGCGTTTGACATGTGCTTCACCCATCACTTCTGTGCGTACCTTGAGGCCATTATCATAGTTGGTGTTGCTATCCATATTGGCTGTCCTTTGATGTCTTATAGAAATTTCTGATAAAAGCGTATAACAGTCATATGGTGTCTGCGCACTCATAAAGCAAGTTTTTATCAATCAGTGCAGGTACGTAAATACGAGCGATCATAAGGTGTGCAATCATATTATTGATGGGACTATTTTTATAATAAATGTTGGATATGGCCTTACTATGAGCCTTTTGAAGGCTCAGCCATTAACATTTAGAGCGTTTTAAGCTATGATTGCACGGATAATTATTTTCTATAGTATATAGACGCAGGCGGTCATGCTGACTACCCACGTAATGTGCTAAATCCCAACTGACGAGGACGACTATTGTGTTAGAAGCTTATCGTAAACATGTCGAAGAACGTGCTGAGCTAGGAACGGTTCCGCTACCATTGAACGAAAAACAAGTAGCAGAGTTGGTTGAATTACTAAAGAACCCGCCAGCGGGCGAAGATGCATTTTTGATGAACTTGCTAGAAAACCGTATCCCTGCTGGTGTAGACCAAGCAGCCTACGTCAAAGCGGCATTTTTGGCAGCTATCTTAAAAGGTGAGACGTCATCACCATTGATCAGCAAGCAAAAAGCGGTTCAAATTTTAGGTACGATGCAAGGTGGTTACAACGTTCAGCCATTGGTTGCAGCGCTAGATGACAGCGAAGTGGCTCAAGATGCTGCTGAAGCATTAAAGAAAACTTTGCTCGTATTTGACGCGTTCAATGACGTGACTGAAAAAGCCGAAGCGGGCAACACCATTGCTAAAGAAGTCGTTCAATCTTGGGCTGACGCAGAATGGTTCTTGAATCGCCCTGAAGTACCAAAGAAAACCACTTACACGACGTTCAAAGTCACTGGCGAGACCAACACGGATGACTTGTCGCCAGCGCAAGACGCATGGAGCCGTCCTGATATCCCACTGCATTCATTAGCCATGCACAAAAACTCTCGTGACGGCATTACTGCTGACGAAGAGGGAGTGCGTGGTCCAATGAAACTTATTGATGAGCTAAAAGAAAAAGGCCACCCACTTGCGTACGTTGGTGACGTTGTCGGTACCGGCTCTAGCCGTAAGTCTGCGACCAACTCAGTGCTATGGCTGATGGGTGAAGACATTCCTAACGTGCCAAACAAACGTGGTGGCGGTCTAGTACTGGGTAACAACATCGCTCCGATTTTCTTCAATACGATGGAAGATTCTGGCGCATTGCCAATCGAAAAAGTAGCTGTCGATAAGCTAAACATGGGCGATGTGTTTGACATCTATCCACATGACGGCAAAATCACCAAGCATGACTCAGACGAGATCATCTCAGAGTTCAAACTAAACTCGCCAACGCTACTTGATGAAGTGCGTGCTGGTGGCCGTATTCCATTGATCGTTGGTCGTGGCCTCACCAACCGTGCGCGTGAATACATGGGTCTTGGTCACTCAGACGTGTTTGCTAAGCCAGAAGAGCCAGCCGATACGGGTAAAGGCTTTACGCTAGCGCAGAAAATGGTTGGTAAAGCGTGTGGCCTAGAAGGCGTACGTCCAGGTATGTACTGTGAGCCTAAGATGACTACGGTCGGCTCTCAGGATACGACTGGCCCAATGACACGTGACGAGCTAAAAGACTTGGCATGTTTGGGTTTCCAAGCGGATCTCGTGATGCAGTCATTCTGTCATACTGCGGCTTATCCAAAACCAGTTGACGTTGAGACTCAGCACACATTACCTGACTTTATCATGAACCGTGGTGGCGTCAGCTTACGTCCAGGTGATGGTATCATTCACTCATGGTTGAACCGTATGCTACTGCCAGATACCGTTGGTACTGGTGGTGACTCACATACTCGTTTCCCAATGGGCATCTCGTTCCCAGCAGGTTCTGGTCTGGTTGCTTTCGCAGCGGCAACTGGTGTGATGCCACTTGATATGCCTGAATCTGTCCGTGTTCGTTTCGTTGGTGAGCGTCAGCCTGGTATCACCTTGCGTGACCTCGTACATGCGATTCCTTATCAAGCGATCAAAGAAGGCTACTTGACGGTTGATAAGAAAGGTAAAATCAACGAGTTCAACGGTCGTATCCTTGAGATCGAAGGTCTAGAAGATTTGACCGCTGAGCAAGCGTTCGAGCTGTCTGATGCGTCTGCGGAGCGTAGTGCGGCTGGCTGTACCATTACCTTGTCTGAAGATTCAGTAACTGAGTACCTAAACTCAAACATCACGCTGCTTAAGTGGATGATTTCAGAAGGCTATGGCGATGCGCGTACCATCAGCCGCCGTATCGAAGCCATGCAAGAGTGGCTTGCGAACCCAAGCCTCATGCGTGCGGATGATGATGCTGAATATGCTATCGACATCACTATCGATATGAGCGAGATCAAAGAGCCTATCCTTTGCTGCCCGAACGATCCAGATGATGCCAAGACCTTGGCAGACGTGGCTGGTGATACCATTGATGAAGTATTCATTGGTTCATGTATGACCAACATCGGTCACTTCCGTGCCGCTGGTAAATTGCTACAAGACGTACCAGCAGGTAGCCTCAAGACTCGTCTATGGATTGCACCGCCTACTAAGATGGATGCACGCCAGTTGATGGAAGAAGGTTATTACAACGTCTACGCACAAGCCGGCGCTCGTACTGAAATGCCAGGTTGTTCACTATGTATGGGTAACCAAGCACGTATCGCACCGAAATCGACTGCGGTATCAACATCAACGCGTAACTTCCCGAACCGTCTGGGTCAAGGCGCGAACGTATACCTAGCATCTGCAGAGCTTGCAGCAGTCGCTGCAGTACTCGGTAAACTGCCAACCAATGATGAATATCAGCAGTACGCTGGCATGCTAAACAGCATGGGTGATGAAGTCTATCAATACATGAACTTCGACCGTATGGAAGACTATACGGAAGAAGCAGACAAAATCAACGTTGCTCAGTTGACCTAATTTTGGTTAAAAATTGAGTTAGCCGTTTTTAAGTAAACAAAACCCCGTATCGTCATGATGCGGGGTTTTTGTTATGAAGGCACCAGCTGATTTTTTATACTATCTTATGTATAATATAAGTGCAGGCGGAAACCGTGGCTCTGCACTCAATTTATCTTTTCTATCTCGGGACGGACCGATACTTTGATACGCACTTCTTTGTTTAAATACAGGTGCTTTGGAGTTTTGGTTGATTACTTTATCCCCACTCAAACGCCGCATTGTCTATGTGGCTGTTTTCGAGATTGTCGCAATCATCTTGTCTACCTTTGTATTAATGAAGCTGAGCAATAGCGATGCGTCAGAATCATTGCCCGTTGCGATGATGGTCTCTCTAGCAGCCGTTATTTGGAACTTTCTATATAATACTGCTTTTGAAGCATGGGAGCGTCGCAGGCATATTGCGTGTCGTACGTTATGGATACGTAGTGCTCATGCGTTTGGTTTTGAAGGTGGGCTGGTGTTGATCTGCTTGCCACTATATATGGTTTGGTATCACGTTGGCTTGCTCCAAGCGTTTATGATGGAAGCTGCCTTGCTAGTGTTTTTCTTAATTTATAATTTCGTATTCACCTTTATTTTTGACAAGATATTTACCTTACCGTATCACTATAAGTCAGTATCTGCTTCTTAACCGCAGACATAAACGAAAAGAGGGCTACCATATTGGCAGCCCTTTTTTTTGATACTATAAATAGCGAGTTATTTGGTTATGAATAAATTTAGCCGTCAAATCAACCCGCTTACTACTCAATCATTTACCTTGATAAACTGGTTTGCGCTTTTCAATAAAGGCGCTGACGCCTTCGATAAAGTCATCGGTTTTTGCCATCATGGTCTGCTGCTCCACTTCCATATCTAATGCCTCGTTCAAACCCATAAACGCGTGCACATTGAACATATGTTTCATAGAGGCTAGGGCTTTACCTGGCAGCTGGCTCAATCTTAGAGCCAATGCTTGAACGGTGGCGTCTAGCTCTTCTGCACTAACCACTTGATTGACGAGATTTAAGCGTGCCATATCTTCTGCTTTTAGCTTATCACCCAGCATCACAAGCTCAGTGGCTTTTGCTGTACCAACCAATTGATTCAATAAATAAATACCGCCTGCATCTGGCACTAAACCAATATTGACAAAGGCTTGGACAAACTTTGCATTATCCGCTGCGATACGAAAATCACAGGTAAGCGCTAAGTTCATGCCAGCCCCTGCTACGGCACCTTCTAATTTGGCAATGATGGGTTTATGGACATTACGTAGCTTTAAGCTGACTTCGCCTGCGCCTTCTACCATGCCCTTTAGTTTGTTTGAAATAATGTCCTTGTCCAATCCTTCAGATAACATCTCTTTGATATCGCCGCCACTTGAAAAATTACCACCAGCGCCTTGCAAGATAATGACTCGTACTTGATCATCAGCCGCTGCTTTATCTAGCGCTATTAACACGTTGTTTTTTAGTGGCGTGCCAAACGCATTTAAGCTTTTTGGATCGTTAAACGTAATGGTGGCAATGTGATTATTCACTTGATAATCAACGATAGACTGTGACATTTGAGATTTCCTTATTTTCAATGACTGTGTTAAGCAGCGATTTTTGGTACCCGTATAAAAGACAGCGGGACAAATTGATGGTAATAAATAACGCAATGCTGATTACTATAGCAGCTTGCGCGCATTATAAAAGCAGGTTTTGTGGGCGCTTAGGACACATCTACATGGCGGTTAGCTCTTTGAGTTGCTCGTATAAACTGCCGCGCCTGTATGAACAAAAAGAGTGTATGAATAAGATACAGATAATACGCATGGTTCATAAAAAGGTGAGTTCCTGACTTATTAATAGATTATGCTACTATGCAGGTAGCGCGCTAGGTCATGCGCAGCCCAACTGATTAATCAAAGTTTTCACCAAACAAGGAAGTGATTATGCCAACAATAAAAGTCAACGATGTCGATATCTATTATGAAGACAGCGCGCCCAATGATACGCAAAAACCCGTTATCGTGTTTGCCCATGGTCTGCTGTGGAGCTCGCAGATGTATGACAAGCAAGTGGCGTATTTTCAAACGGACTATCGCTGCATTGCGTTTGATTTTCGAGGGCAGGGTCAGTCACAGATTACCAAATCTGGCTATGATATGGAGACATTGACCGAAGATACGCTAGGGTTACTTGACGCACTCGCTATTGCTAAATGTCATTTTGTTGGGTTATCCATGGGCGGGTTTGTCGCTCAACGTATTGCGCTTAAGCGACCGGAGTTGCTGTTATCATTAACGCTACTTGAGACGTCAGCCGACCCTGAAGATCCAAAAAATGTCCCGCAGTATCGTAAGTTAGTCAAAGCCATTCGCTGGCTTGGTATGAAGCGCGTGAGCAATAAAGTCATGCCCATTATGTTTGGCAGTACCTTTTTGGCCGATAAGCTGCGCAAATCTGATCGCAAACAGTGGCTCACGATGCTGCAAAGCAATCGTAAGGGTGGTGTCGTCAAGGCGATAATGGGGGTCATCGATCGCACTGGCACTTATGAGCAACTGGGTGATATCACGACACCGACATTGATTGTAGTCGGTGATGAGGATGCAGCGACGCCTTATGAAAAGTCTGAGCGTATGCATTTTGCTATTGCCGGGTCAAAGCTTGCCATTATTAAAGGCGCAGGTCATACCTCAACAGTGGAGGAGCCTGATCAAGTGAACCGAGTGCTCAGTCAGTTTTTGACAAGCTGTGCGTAATGCTAAGCTGCTGAGGCAAATTCGCATAAAGTCAGACTGTTTTGGCAGTAGGTTATAACAATTCATAGAAAAGCCGCTACCAGTCATTGATAGCGGCTTTTTTTATCCTATTATGCTCAATACTGACGATTACATTCGTGAGCTATATTGGTTATGACCATCATCAATGGTGCCAAAAGCTTCTGCACGATTGACAATTTCGGTCGCCCATGCCCGGTGGGTTGCAGGTTCGAGCATGGTATTATTGTACTTAAATACGGCCTTGGCCTCAGAGTGCAGGATTGCCTGTGCTTCATCCAATGTACTGAGTGGCACACAGTAGGCTTGCTGCACCAGTGCAATTTGGCTTGGATGAATGACCGTTTTACCGACCAGTCCCAAACTGACATCATGATTTAGCTCCTGCATAAAAAGGGTTGGCTGATCTAAATACTCAAATACAGGTGCGGTGAGATAAAAACCATGCGGTACAAAGCAGCCAAGCAGCTGATAGGCAAGGGTGCCGATAGGCGTGTCATAGACAATGCTATTCTTTGGACGACGCAGGCGCAATGCGGCAAATAAGTCATTACCCCCGATACGTAGCGCAAACACTGGCTGACTAAACGCTTCTTTAAAGGCAATCGCCAGCTCTTGATTGTGACGCGGATTGAATAATGCAGCGGTTTCAAGTGTCGGCATCAGCAGATGGTCAGCATTGAGGTTCTGACAGGCCATGCGCCAATTGGATAAGCTATACATATCGACCTTTGGCATGACAAAACCATCGATAAGATCAATATGAGCATAGTCAGCTAATTGCTGTAGCATCATCGGACTACGCGGACGTATAAAAACCAGTGGACGTGTTGGATGCTGAGTATGAATAGCAGCAGCTCGCGATGGATCATTGATGCTATTGACATGCTCAGCCCACGTACCCAGTAGCGTGCGCAAACGCTCAAGTGCCAACTCCACATCTTCATTACTAACGGCATCTTCTAAACAGATAATAATACTATTGATCGTTGGTAGCTTGTCGCGCTTGATGACTTGCCAGATATCTTGGCGAGTGGCAGGCATATATAGGCTAGCACCCAGCTGGTAGGGGTGGTGCGTGTGCGGTCTGACCATCGCATGACGCTCAGTAATCAGATGCACATAAGACTGGGTATCATAGGACTGAGTGTCAAGGTAAGTCGCTGACTCGTTGTTTGTTATATCTGACATAGTTGGCATCATAAATAGAGGGATAAAGGGCAAGCGTTCAATCGCGCTAGTGGTGCTCAAGCCAAAAGCATTAACTGTCTTTGGAGCGTTGCTTGATAAGGGTGATGGCTTGATAAGGGTATATTTTATCACCTAATACCTCAATAGTGATGCCTCGCTGCGCACATAAATGACGCAGTAGTATGGTATCGGGATGCGCCGCGGTCGCGAGCAATATACGCTCGGGATCGCGGCGCAAGATAGCGCGTGTTGCCTCGGCGATAGTCGGCTTAATACGGTTATGATTGGTAATGTCATAGTCCGTGGCGAGCGCATCTATTAACGCTGCCGTCTGGTAGCGCGGCTGCTGATAGGTTGACAAACGCTTTGGAAGTGTGCTCAGTGAGCGTCTGGCTGCATCAACATGATCAATAAATGCCACGCTATGGTCTACCTCTATTAAATCCTCATAAAAGACACTGCGGTGTAGCCCAGATGACGGCTCGGTATATAAGCTGCGTGAAATCAGTCCTGATACGGTACTATTTAACAAACCCGATGGAATTAACCAATCTTCCGCGCTCGCGGCGAGCCAAGCAACGCCCGCTGGATCGGCAAGAGTCAGTAGCGGAATGACATCAGCACCTTGATGAAAAATATTGGCAAAGCTGGTGTGAATGGGATCGCTAAATGTATCTAAGCTACGAGCCAGCTCTTTATAAATCGCGCCTTTACCTGTCCAGCCATCGACAAATACAATCGGACTGTTTGGGTAAGCGTCAAGCAGCATTTGTAGCGCCACAGTATCTAGCCCGCGATCACGAATGATACTGATGCCATAATGTATACTTGGCAAATGATAGCTGCTATCTGTGTCAGATAACGCACGCTGCAATAGCACACCAATCGGTAGACCTGCCCGTACCAAACTGACCAAGACTAGCGGATGCTCGTCACTGACATCATGACAAAAGACATGATGTAGGGTATGCGCTAAGCGTGCGATATCAGTTGCGGCTCTCTTGCCACCTTGCGCTAGTGCCTGTTGGTATAGCTCTTCATGCATCGCGGTAGGCGCTTGCTCCAAGGTCAACATATCAGAGTAGTGACGTTGCCCACTTTGAATGAGTGCCTCTTTTTGACTGACGGGCACATCAGCAACAGCGTCTTTATCGACGATATCGAGCAGGACGGTCACATCGCTGGCAAGGTAGCTACCTGAGCCGTAATTGTTTAGATTGGCTCTGTTGGTCTGTATGTTAGGTAAAGTCATAGTATGAATAATAGCACTCGTGATGATAAAAGAGAGGTTCTGTGTCTGTTTTTTGGCTAATTTTCTGGGCCGATGTTCTAGCCCAAATAATTAGACAGATGGCTAAGACGGATACTGCTCATGCATCTGACCGCGGCTTGGCATACCGTACCAGTCAAGCAGCTGCAAAAAAGGCAAATCTGCCAAGCTATCACCAAAACCAAAACTGGGACGCTGATGGTCTAAATGATTGTCTAATAAAAACTGTACAGCATGGCGCTTGTGTACCGCGTGCGGTAATATCGCTAGATTATTGGCATTCACATGCACATAAAAATCTTGCTCAAAATCGCGTATTAACGTGGGCAGTTTTTTGGCCAGTTCAACTAATGCTTGATGGTCTTTTTGCGCGTGTTTGATCGCTAGATAAATCGTTAATTCTTCATTTACAGACCCATTATTAAAGCTATCGACATGCGGCGTAAATACCAAATGACTCTGCTCACTTTTGCTATGACTAGCAAACAGCTCGCTTAGTTGGTTTAACTTATCTTGCAACGGTGCAAGCTTGCTATGCATATGTTGCTGCCACGCGCTTAGTAACTGCCCATCAGCCGTTAAAATAATGGCACCATGGGTCAATACTTGCCAACTGTCGAATGGTAGTTTCACGCGTTTGATCTCACTGCGGTCACGTGCTGTTACTACGATCAGTTCAGTACTATTAAGTAACCAGTTAAAAAAAGTCGCTTGGCGCTGACTCATAAAGCTTAGTGGCTCGTTTTGCTTGTTGACCGTTGCACAAACCAAGTGTTCTGGCTCTGCCGTCGGCACTTGCCAAGCATCAATCTTGCGCTGGGTCTGAAAAAGTGTATCGTCCAAATCCATTAAGGCATAGGGTTTGATAATATCGGCGCTGGGCTTAAAAAATGGGATAGTCATGACATCGTCCATAAACAGTAAGTATGAAAGTTAAAGAATGGCTTAAGTCGTCGGACTTACCACCAAAACATTATTCAAACCGCGCCACACCGCATCGACGCTATCAGCTGCTGTCTCCACACACAACACAATCAAGTCCCACTCGTCAGGGTCAACATTATAAGCAAAGTTGGTCATGCCCAGCCCATAATTATCATGAAAGCTCAGCATGGTAGTAATGGCCCCGCCAAGCGCAATCGGTGAGCGAGTTAATGCACTAAATTTCACGATAGCCTTTGTGTCAGCTTTGAGGTTTTGAGATGTTGTCTCAAGCCATTCCGCCAACAAAAACGGCAACCAAACAAACTCATTGCTACCCAACACCAATATTTTTTTGGGCAATTGAGTGACATCAAAGCTGTCTTGATTATGGAAGCTTGCAAATGCAGCCTGAAAGCTCGAAAGATAGTTGTCAAACCCATCTGTGCTATTTAATGTGGGAAAACGTCCCCAGCTACCTGTAAATCCAAGCGCTTGACTACCAGCGGCAGTGGTATCAACCGATGGCATGGTGATAGGCTCTGGGTTGGGCGCGTCTGTCCATTGCCATGCGCCTGACAGTAAGTGATGGCGATGAAACTCAATACCAGTTAAGCGATCTGCCATACGCGCAGGCTTAAGATCATCTGTCTGCTGGTTTGTATTTTCTTGATCCAATGACCAATCAACCAAAGTCGTTAGATGTACTTGCTCTAGCTGAGTGAGCCCTGCATCACGTAAGGCCGTGACGACATTGACACAAGTATTGCCTGTTGAGGCTTCATCATCGACCATAATCAGCGTTTTGCTGGTAAGCAGCTGCTCTTGCGTGGCAATGTCTGTGCTTTGATAAATCAAATGCTGGCTGGCATGACTATGATCTTCATTAAACGTTGTTAGTAACGCTTCGGAGTTATTGTCACTATGCTGCGTGTGACGCGTAGAGTTTAGCAATAACGCATTTGGATAACGTGTTTGTAGTGCTTGATGCACGCCAGCGGATAGACCCACTGCTGTCTCTGCCATACCAATAACTAAAATTGGCTTGGGTAAATCGCTAGGAACTAAATTGGCCAAGTCAGTAAACGCATCTCGCATCGTGCTGGGTGCCACGGGGATATGACGGCCCAATACTTTGGAGACAAACAAAAACGCCCGTTTTGGATTAATACGCTGAGCAAAACCAAGCAGATCTTCTAATTGATAACTGTCGTTTTGTTTCAAGCTATTTTTGTTAGCCCTTGAGTTGGTCTGATAGGTCAGATCAAGGGTGCCGCGAGGTAGGGTGATGCTGCGTTTATAGGTTTTGTTAGAAGTTATATCTTGATTTGTATCATTCATTATTTCTTGTTGTCCTATGTATTATCAGATTTTGTTTGTTGCTAGTGTTTACTTAGCTTTATGACGTACATAGAGCGTAGAGTTTACCGTTTTGGTTTCAAATATTCCGATATTTCTAATCATGCTAGAGAGTCTGGCATAACCGTAATTTTTAGGATCGAAATTTGGGTAGTGTGTTTTTATGGCGTTGCCAATCAAACCCAAATTCACCCAGCGCTCGTGGTCGGCTTTCGGGTGATCGATAATGGAAGCACGCAGACTATTTAATAATTTTGTATCACATTTTAGGCGACTCTCATTCCAGGTTGACGTGACATTGCCGTTTGGTGCTACACTGGACATTGGCAATGTACCATTTTTTAGTTTAATAGAAATGACTTTGTTCACAGTACGGATGTCATATAACGCCATTGCTATAATTAATTCTGAAAACTTTGCATAGCCATATCTATCTAACTTGATATTTGTATGGTGTTGTTTAATCTGGCTGGCAAGATAAGATAAATTTGACCAGCCTTTGGCAGAATTTGGGTCTTCTTTTATCAGCTTGTTTAATATGCTAATAAGATGTGTCTGCTTTTGAAGTGCTTTGGTTGTCCATTTTTCGGGTGATGTTTTGGATTCGGCGACAGGCAGCAATGGTTTTGTCTTAGTATCAAAGCTAGGCGTGTCTTTGTGCTCGCTAATGGGTAGTGCTTTTGGTAAAGGTACTAGATCCTCCACGTAGTAAAAACTGTCACAGGCTTGTGTGAATGCTTTAACGGTCTGCTTTTTACCGAAACCAAAGACTTTGATACCATTTTTTCGTATGCGTAACGCCAAAGCAGTGAAGTCACTGTCACTAGATACTAAGCAAAAGCCGTCATAATGACCACTATGTAATAAGTCCATAGCTTCAATAACTAGACCAATATCAGTCGTATTTTTACCTTTAGCATAGGCGAAATGTTGTATTGGGTCGATAGCATGTTTTAAGAGTGCTTCTTGCCAACCTTGAATATGTACATTGCCCCAGTCACCATAGACTTTTTTGCAAGTAACATTACCGATACTCTCTATCTTACGTAAAATATAATTAATGTTATTAGCTGAAGCATTATCGGCATCGATAAGAACGGCTATGTTGTTGAGTTTCATTGATATAACAGTCCTTGATTAATACCGTTTTTCTTTTGATCTTATCATTGTAGTATGTCGTTAACCCTGACAGCCTACCAGCCATAATGCACCGCGACTTTGCTTGCTGAGTTGCGGTGTGGTCAGAGGCGTGGCACTTGTCAAATCAGACGTATTCTCCAAACTGATACCAGCGCTCGCAAGCAACGCAGATAATAACTGAAATTTCACCGCGTAGTTCATGTTTTGTGCGTGTTCATGAACGAGACTGGCAGTCACCATGCCGACGACCTCACCAGTTGGTAGTAGTAAAGGACTACCACTAGAGCCAGGTTGAATGGGCGCGGTAAACTGAAGGTAACGAATATCATCTTTTAAGCCCGTTAGCCCTGAGATACAGCCTTGTGTGACTTGTAGTTGACTGCTTAGCCCTGATAATGGAAATCCTAATGTAGTAATGGTCTCACCCAATATGTCACTGCATTGCTGTGCCAATGGTATATGGCTGGGCAGGGGGTCACTGACTCTGATAATAGCGGAGTCGCTACCGATATCACTGAGCACGACTTGTGCCTCGCGATCAGGCTGACCTTGCTGGCGTATGCCAATCATTTGAGCTGACTCAATCACATGATAGCAGGTGAGCAAGTGGTGCGGATCAATGGCAAACGCCGTCCCTGTCCATGTCTCACCTGCCTGCACGTAACGAGGCGGACGCATTTCATTGTGAGGGCAGGCTTGCTGTTGCTGTGCTGCTTGGATACGTGCATGTGTGTTGGGTGGACGAACATCAAGACTGACTTGTACTCGCTTTTCAAGACTCGTCAAACCTTGGGTCGAAGCTTCGCCAAGCGCTCGGCATTTAAATTGTCCGTTACGCTGATATATCTCTAGTATAATAGCCGCTTTCACATGGCGTTCGCGCGCTGTAAAGTCATAGCCGATTGCGCCATCATTGAGCAGTAAGCAAACATTGCTTAGCTCAACTGCAGGCAAGTTCAGGCTAGGCTCATCGTAAGCATAAGCAATCAGCTGTAAAAAATGCACACCTTGTTGCTCAAACAATTTGAGTAGATTAAGCTGCCATTTGCTTGGGTTATTGGTATCATCTATCGTTGCCCAGTCCTTGGGTTCATGTAAATAAGCAGGACTACAAACAGCTTTGCGGTTTGCATCTAATGGCAACCACAGCAGTCCAAGATCCTGTCCAAACTTAAGCGGAGAAGTGCTAGAAAATGCGACCGAGCAGCACACGTCTGCGATAACAGCATTGGCGCCTAACACGAGTGTGGTCTGTGCTGTCATCGTCTACCTCTTATTGGATATATACTCGGTTGTCAGTCGTTCTTTATGTTGCCTGCTTATTTTTACTTATTCAGCAGTATCTTCAATTTTTACGCCTACCATAATGGAGCGTACTTGACAGGGTGTTATTTGTTGCATGAAATCAGCCAGTGTTGGTTTATCAGTTAGACCAAGCCAATAGCCAAAGCCGACCTGTGTCAAATCCACACCGCTATGCGTCGTGTAACCAATACCACCAGACGGGCGGCTATTGATCTCAAGCACACGGTGCTGACCCTCATCATCGGCTTTGGTCTGCACACTGACGATACCGTCACAGCCAAAGGCTTTAATCAATGGAATCACGACATCCATGACAGATTGCTCATAGCCAATATGCTGGATTTTGCCGGTTTTATAGCGCGTGACGGCTGCCAAGACCTCACCATATTCACAAACCACATCAATAGAGTACTCTTGCCCTGACAAATACGGCATAAGCAGCATAGGAATAGGGCGCTCACGTACCATTAGACTGTTGGTATAGGCATTGATAAACTGCGCGGTATTGATTTTTTTCTCTTCGGTAAAGTACAAATGCTCAAAACTATCGTAGTGCTCATCAGGTTCTTTACCTGAGTCCAAGCGCCAAAATCCTTGAGCAAAAATACCAACAACTGGTTTGACACATAGGGGCTGATGACCGTGTTCGGCAAGTAATGCTTCCAGCTCTGTCACATTATCAAAGCGCCAAGCATCAGCGACGGGGATATTGTGCTGGTGACACTGTTGCATAAAGGAAAATTTATCTTCGATCGACTCTAGCGCGGCTACGCTGGTTGCCCCTGTAAGCAAACGAATACCAGCGGCATCAAACGCCTCACGATGCGCTTCATAATCGACCCCATTGCGCCCCGTTAATAATACTTTAACGTTATTTTCTTTGGCGTGTTCCAAGACGAATTGCCAGCGAGGTATAACAGGCTCAGTTGTCTCTTGTGCCTCATCGTCTACGGTCGCGACAGATGGCTCACGATACACGCTATCCGCAAATTCAAAAATTTCAGGTCGGTTATGACGGTGTGAGGCAATAATATTAAAAGGGGTGCTAGATTTGCTTTTTAAGTTCTGTAAGCTCTCTAACATATCACGCTGGCTGGATTGACCCTCAGCTAACCAAGCAGCTATTGATGTGGAGTGGACGCTATCGTTAGCAAGGTTAGTCATAATTCTCTCAGCGTTATTATCATATGTAGGGAGTTGGATGAGTGGATACGGTTATTGAAAACTGGCGGCAGTATAGTCAAAATTTGATCATTCAGCAGCATATATTATATACAAATGGCACAGGTTATAAATGCCCCTGATGAAATAGGCAAAAGGATTTGTAAGAGTGATCTTGTAGCTAGTAGCGCGGTTGGCCGGTTTAAAATGTTCATAATATTCATGCTACTATATGACGATAGTGAGCATGCCAATGACAACAACGACAACATAATAAAGAATCTAAAGGACGTATGATGAAACAACCTCAGCAACTGATCGCAGGTGCCAATGCACCATTACCAACTGATAATATTAGTGTTCGCATCTTAAGCCAAAACGCCATTGATTGCGCCGCTTATCGTCTGACGACTGATGGCAAAGTACGCGGCGATGGTGACATGATATTTTATGGTCAGAAACGTAGCGATGATGGCAATGTTAGTTTTCGTGGTCACGACAGTGACGGATTTTTTGATATCAATTTGCCCGCGCAGCCTGCGAGTATTGAAAAAATCGCTTTGGCATTCTCTAGCGAGCAAACGCTGGCACAAGTCGGCGATGTCGATATTCAGGTACTACAAGGCAGTCAGGTATTGATGACTTGTCAGCTGAGCAGTGCTGGGCGTAATGAAAAAGCCATTATTTTGGCGGAGTGTTATCGCAGACAAGGCAACTGGAAGTTTCGCTTTATCGCGCAAGGATTTAATGGCGGCCTAAAACCGTTGTCGGAGCACTTTGGCGTTGAGATTGCTGATGATGCGCCAGCACCCCAAAATACAACGCAAAATCAGGCTCAGCTGATTAATACGCAAAAAGCAGACAATACCTCTCAAGCGAGTACTCCGCCACCGATTCCTGCGACCCCGTCGGTCAACCTAAACAAAATCACTTTAACCAAAAATCAGTCCAGCATCAATCTGAAAAAGCGCGATGATTTTGGCAAAATCTCAGTGAACTTAGACTGGAACCAACGTTCAGATGGTAATAAGTCAGCACCCAAGAAAGGCCTATTGGGTGATCTGTTCAAACAGCATCAATCAAGCGGTATCGATCTAGATGTTGGCGCGATGATTCATCTAAAAAACGGCGAAAAAACCCTGATTCAAGCACTGGGTAATCGCTTTGGTAGCCTGCAATCAGCGCCTTATGTATGCCTGCGAGCCGATGATAGAACGGGGCAGGTGAGTGGCGGTGAGTGGCTTGATATCAATGGTAAGCAGTGGTCACAGATTGAGGAGGTATTTATCTTTGCCTTTATTTATGAGGGCGCGCCAAACTGGGAAAAAACCGATGGCGTCGTGACCATTCATGTACCCGATCAGTCACCGATTGAGACCCGTTTAACAGAAGGGGCTAGTAACTTGCCGATGTGTGCCATCGCGCGTTTGGTCAATCAGCAAGGCAGTATCAATGTCGAGCGTATCAATCAGTATTTTAAAGGGCATCAGGAGATGGACAAAGCCTTTAACTGGGGATTTAGCTGGAAGCGTGGGCGCAAGTAATGGTTTGAACCATACTAATAGAATAGAAAGCCCATGAGCACAAAAGCGACTGATTAAAAAAAGCCAGCCAATCTATTGATAGACGGGCTGGCTTTTTACACACTAAGTCAATGAATCAGATAAGTCGTTATCCAATTAAAGGCTCAACTCAGTTATGCGTGCGGCGTAATTGCAGGCATTAAATCATGGAAGGTGCGACCAGACGCAGTCTCGCCAATAGCGTGCATTTTCCATTCATTGTTATGCCGATAGACTTTTGCCATCACCATAGCAGTATGTCCACCTTGCGCTGATAAGTTGTAGCGAGCTACTTCGCTGTTGTTATTGGCATTAACGATACGGCAAAACGCGTTTTCGACGGTCTCAAATGTCTGACCCGTAAAGCTATTGACCGTAAACACTAGCGAAGTCACGTTGGCTGGGACTCTTGAGAGATCAACGTTGATGACTTCATCATCACCATCACCGTCGCCAGTACGGTTGTCGCCTGTATGCACGATACTGCCATCTTTTGATTTAAGCTGACTGAACCAGATAGCATCGACCGCTTGTTTGTTTGCGTCAAACATAATGCACGAAGCATCCAAATCGATAGAATCGCCGCCGCTACCACCGCCGAATAATTTACCTAAAAAGCCACCTTTTTTGTCTTGTGGATTTTGAGCGACATCCCAACCTAGACCTAATTTGACTTGAGTCAGCTCGCCGCCTGCTTCTTTGCTTAGGGAGATCTTCTGTCCCTTTTGTAGACTAACTGCCATGTGAGTATCCTTATAATAATTGTGAGTAAAACTGCTTAAACATAGTTCTAAAAAACGCTATAAGATATTATCTAAAAAACCACCGCCGCCGCCGCGTCCACCTGAGCTCGTTCCTAAGACACTCTGCAGCCAACCTTGATAGCTGTCACGATTGCGCGAGCAAATAATGACTTTACCGCTTCCTGAGAAGTTCAGAACCATACCCTCGCCACTGGTGACCGAGTTGATGATATTACTCATGATGCCTTTTTTCTTACTGGTCGAGACTGACAGTTTATAATCGAGATTTGAATCCCAGCAAACCACATGACCATTATCAATAATGACATCTTTGTCTGGGGTGACCTCAATCTCAAACAATGAGCCAAAACCAGATACCACAACCTGACCTTTTCCTTGCGTCTGCATGACCATAAAGCCACCAGTATCACCGAATACCGCACCGCCCAGATTACGCTGAATATTGGCTCTGATATCAACGCCAGTTTGCGCCGCGACAAAAGCACCATCACTCAAGGTATATTGCTGTGATCCCACCTCGATGATTTGCATATCGCCATCTAGTGTGGGGGCAAGCAAACAGTCGCCTTCGCCATGGACTGCTTCAATCTGCTGTTGAAATAACGATTCATCATTGGCAAAGCGGCGCATAAGCGATTGCATCAGTCCACCTTGTAGCTTACCTTTTAGCTCAAGGTTAGACTCCATCATTACCATTGCATTGGCTTCACAATAAATTGAATCACCTTTTTTGAGATTACAATGCAAAAAAGGCTCAATAGTACCGATTAAACTGAATGTTGCGGCCATGGGGTGCAAATCCTTATTCTGATATCTTTAATAGGTGCTCTTAATGTGGGGGGAATAGACCTATGTGTTTTAGCGTTTTTATATTGATGAGCCTATTAAATTTAAAGCCATCAAATGCGTTAAAAGGGCACACTTGATGGCTTATAAATATTGCAAACCAATATTGGTTTGCAATATTTGGCTCGTTAGACGTTTGTGTATAAACTGGTATTACACGTTTACGCCGTAAGACGCTGCTAATGGTCCAAGACCACCGCTGAAACCTTGACCGACGGCACGGAATTTCCAGTCACCGTTATGACGATATAGCTCACCAAAGATCATAGCCGTTTCAGTGCTGCCATCTTCTGATAGGTCGTAACGGGCGATTTCAGATTGACCATTATCATTTACAACACGGATATAAGCATCGCCAACTTGACCGAAGTTTTGGTTACGTGCTTGGCCTTCATAGATAATCGCACAAATGGCAACTTTGCTCACGTCAGCTGGGATGCTCGCAAGATTTATTTTGATTTTTTCGTCATCGCCATCGCCTTCGCCAGTACGGTTATCACCAGTGTGCTCAACGGCGCCATTGTCTGACTTTAGGTTATTAAAAAAGATAAAATCTTGATCGTTACGGACTTTGCCTGCTTCGTTGATTAAGAAGGCAATAGCGTCCAAATCAAACTCTTGACCGTCAGTTGCGCGTGGATCCCAGCCTAAACCAACTGTGATGTTGGTTAAACCTGGTGCTTCTTTTGATAAGTTTACGTTGCCGCCTTTTGTTAAGCTAATAGCCATACAAATACCCTTTGGATTAATAATTAAGTGGATTGGGTCGAAAAAATAAATTAAAAGTTGTGCAGTGACTGATATGAAAGGACAACTGGTAAAGAACCCAGCTGTATACCACGTCCTGCATATCATTACGTTTTACTATACTAAGCGTTTGCTCACTAAGCAAGGCGTATTTTGTGCGCTTACTATATGCTTACTATATGCTTACTAAGCGACATAATAACCCTGCATTTTTGATACTTTTTAATCATCTTAGCAATAGTGGTTAACGTATTGTTATGCAAAGGTAAATTATTTAATGGCTGTTTCCTTTGGATTAAGCCATAGAATGAAGAGAAACCTACCCTAAGTTGCAAAGTCATAACCAAAAAAAGCGGGTCGTACCAGATATGTTGGTACGACCCGCTATAAGCTTGACAACTCAATAAAATTTAAACGTAATATTGTACTGAATAATCCATTAGGGCGTGTTGAACATTCGCAAATAGGCACTGCTGATCGCTAAAATTGTCCCAGACAAGGCACAAAGCGACGATAATGCAGATGCCTTAGCGAGATTTGTAACGCAGTATGGGGCAATTTTAGCATCAGCCCCAACGATAAAAGCAGGGGACAGGACTCTTTTTTGCCGCTTCATCGTTAAAAATAAGCGCTTAGAATGACTAAACTTATTATTTTTAACATCGAGTCGCCTAAAAAATAGTCGCTGTCAGTGCCATGGTCGAATGTTCAACATGCCCTAATAAAAGTATTTAGATAAAGTTTTTATTCGGCAAAAACCGACCAGCCTGTTTCTTGTACAAACAGCTCTAATGCTTTCAACCCAAGCTTGGAGTTTCCGATATGATCCAGCCCTGGCGACCAGACAGCGATAGAGCCTTTGCCGGGAGCTATGGTCAAAATACCGCCACCAACCCCATTTTTACCAGGCAAACCGACGCGATAGGCAAACTCACCAGACCCATCGTAATGACCGCACATCATCATTAGCGAGTTAATCCTTCTTGCGCGGTGCTCGTTAATTACACGTACCCCTGAGTGCTTATCAACTCCGTTAGAGACCAAGTACAGACCAGCGCTGGCTAATTGCTGACAATTCATCTCAATCGAGCACTGATGAAAGTAAGTACCCAACACCTTATCCACATCGTGCTTGAGACGACCAAAGGATTTCATAAAGTACGCAAGCGAGGCGTTGCGGTCTTTGTGCGCCATCTCAGACGCTGCCACTTTGTGGTCAAAACGGATGGACTCATCGTCCGTAATAAAGTGCACAAACTGTAGAATCTCAGCCAATATTTCTCTAGGTTCGTGACCCATCATGATCGCATCCACCACCGCAATGGCACCAGCATTGATGAATGGATTGCGCGGTCGACCAGTTTCATGTTCTAACATGACGATTGAGTTGAAAGGATCACCTGAGGGTTCACGACCAACGTGTGTCCAAAGCCCATCGCCCAATTTGCCAAGTGCGATGGTTAGAGTAAATATCTTGGAGATACTTTGGATCGAAAACAGAGTGCTCGCATTGCCTGCTGTATACATCTTTCCGTCAGGTGTCGCTACTGCAATACCAAACTGGTTTGGATCTACATGGGCCAGTTGCGGGATATAGTCCGCTACTTTTCCACGATCGGTTTCAAGTGCCATCTGTGCGGCAATATCATCAAGAATCTGTTGCATAGTGGTTGAAGGGTCTCATTTTTGGTGAGCAATTAAAGGACGAAGATTCTAACCGAATAACGTATAGTAGTGATGAAAAAATTGTATGTGAAGCAAAATACGCATGTATTTTAGCGATAGGTAAGGATTCGCTGTGTGACTAATGCCTGCCATTATAACGCAAAAAAGCAGGCCATATCTGATGATACGACCTGCTCAAAGCTATACAGCATCATGCGAACAACAGGTGCTAATTAAGCCTTGCTGCTTCCGCTTTACGATGTTTCAGCGACGCCCATAATGCAAAACCAATAAAGGCAATACCGATAAGACCAGTAATAATTTCTGGTACATGGAACTTCACTGACAACAGCATAATGATGGCTAAGGCACCGATGGCGTAATGTGCGCCATGCTCAAGATAAATAAACTCATCAAGCGTGCCTTTGTCTACCAAGAAGATAGTCATAGAACGTACGAACATCGCACCAATGGCAAGACCAAGCATGATAACAATGACATCATTGGTAATGGCAAATGCGCCAATCACACCATCGAAACTGAATGAAGCATCGAGGATTTCTAAGTATAAGAAACCAATGATACCGCCTTTCATGATAGCGCTGGTTGCGGCTGCGCCACTTCCTTCGTTTTCTAAGTCTTCTTCGAGATCACCTTCTAGCATACCAGAGACAACCTGTACACCAAGGTATACTAGAATGCCCCAAACGCCAGCAATGAGCACAGCACTTGACTGCTCTGCACTGGCCCATGATACCGCAATCATTAAGACGATAAGCGCAACAAATACGCTCATCGCATCGACTTTGCCTAGCTTGACCAAACGGCTCTCAAGCCAGTCAAACCAATGGACATCTTTGTCATCAAAAATAAAGTTCAAGAAAACCAATAGTAAGAAAATACCACCAAATGCTGAAATTTCAGCATGATGTGCCATCAATCTGGCTGAGTATTCTTGAGGATTGTTCAAGGCCAAATCGATCACTTGCATCATACCAAGGTCAGCGGTAACCGCAACGATGACAATAGGGAAGACCAAGCGCATACCGAATACCGCAATTAAAATACCCACGGTTAAAAATATCTTTTTCCAAAATTCGTCCCAGCCCTTAAGGACTGAAGCGTTGACCACCGCGTTATCAAAAGATAACGAAATCTCCATGACGGCCAAAATAGCGGTAATCGATAGCGTGGTTATCATCCCACCCATACCGCCATGTGAATATCCCCACCATGCCGCTATTGCTAAGGCAATGATTGTGAAGATAATATCTAAATAAAAATGTCTCATGACACATCCTATCTGGTTGCGTAAAGCTGGTCTATTATAGACACAAGCCGCAAAAAAGTGGTTATTGCTAACCACTTTTTATGCATAATTTTAAACGAAACGTAAAGCATTACTAGTCATTGGGGCATTAAAAATTGTGACTATTTGCAACGATGCTCGCTTGATATCTTGGACGTGATAATCGGAATGGCTGATAGCCCAAATGCCAATAAAAATAAGGCTCTAGATATCAACGCCGTACTGATGACACATCGCCTGTAAGCCACCTGAATAACCTTGACCTACCGCGCGGAACTTCCATTCACCGTTATGGCGATATACTTCACCGAATACCATGGCTGTCTCAACAGAGTAATCTTCTGCTAGATCAAAACGTACCACTTCAGTACCGGTTTCTTCGTTAACAACGCGGATAAAGGCATTGGCTACCTGACCGAAGTTTTGGTTGCGAGTAGCAGCGTCATGGATAGTCACCGTCACGACTACTTTATCAACGTCAGCAGGTACTTGGGTTAAGTTTACTTTGATAACTTCATCATCACCATCGCCTTCGCCAGTACGGTTGTCACCTGTGTGCTCGACCGCGCCATTATCAGATTTCAGCTGATTATAGAAGATAAAATCATGGTCGCCGCGCACTTTACCTGCACCATTTAGCAAAAATACGCTGGCATCAAGATCGAACTCAGCACCAGAGGTGGCGCGCTCATCCCAGCCTAGACCGATTAGTAGCTTGGTCAAATTTGGATCAGTTTTCGTTAGCGATAAGTTACCGCCTTTGTTAAGTGATAGAGCCATGGTGTTATCCTTGTTATTAGACGTTAGAGATTTAATGACATAAAAGGCGATGCTTACGCTATCACTGCGCAAATCCATCGCCTAGTAATGCTCTATCATAACAACAAAAAATGACCCAATCAAAGCCGATTGGGTCATGGTTATATTTCATATACATTGGCCAAAAAACTTAAGTTTCAGGCAGTTACGTTACTCATTATAGCTACCTTGTTCATGGCATTTGCCAGTATAGCAGCATTGCTCACTCATAAATGCTTATCTATAGACTCTGACGATGACGAATCTCAAAGCTTTGATGAATAGGTTTTTTGATATTAAAATCAAAGCCGATCGTCTTTTGGGTGATATTAATAATATCGTAGCGCTCGACTAACTGCTCATCTAGCTCAAAGCGAGTGAAGTTATTAGAAAAATACAAGACGCCATCAGAGGTTAAGCGGTTCATGGCCCGATTGATCAGAGCTGCATGATCACGCTGCACATCAAAGGTGCCTTGGAACTTCTTCGAGTTTGAGAACGTCGGTGGATCAATAAAGATAATATCAAACTGCTCGGTATTGTCCTTGATCCACTCAAAAATATCGGCGGCAACGAATTGATATTTATTGCGGCTGACGTCTAGACCGTTCAAGGCAAAGTTTTGTTTGCCCCAATCTAGGTAATTCTGTGACAAATCAACGCTCGTGACTTTTTTGGCACCAGCAAGTGCAGCATGGACACTCGCTGTACAAGTATAAGCAAACAGATTCAAGACAGATTTGCCGTGACTGTTGTTTTTGATTCGGGCGCGCATATTACGGTGATCGATGAACAGACCCGTATCTAGATAGTCGGTAAAGTTAACGTAAAAATAA
Source organism: Psychrobacter pacificensis (assembly GCF_900101915.1). Taxonomy (GTDB): domain Bacteria; phylum Pseudomonadota; class Gammaproteobacteria; order Pseudomonadales; family Moraxellaceae; genus Psychrobacter; species Psychrobacter pacificensis. The sequence continues at coordinate 33,338 of NZ_FNAL01000002.1, forward strand.
GCACCATCTTCGCGGGCGACATGAAACTTGCCGCGTTTTTCTGTGGTGTTCTGTTTACTGTACTGATCGTTACCAGACTGACGGGCACGCGTTTTGATAAAGATTTGCTCACGATTAATATCAAACACTTCACGGATACCCATCAGCGCGAGATTAAAGCGTTTTTTGGCTGTTTCAGGTGGAATAGTCTTAGGCGGTGCATACTCTTGCACGTGGGCATAATCGCCGTATAAATCGATAGCAACCTTGAAGTCAGGCAAATCGGCGTCATAGACACGAATGTTACTGACATTGTCTTTTTTCGCCAGTTTCTTAAGCTTGGTCAGGTTTTTTTGTAGACGATTGACAAAATCTTGTCCGTCTTCTACGTCGATCTCACGCTTTTCAAAACGGCTGACAAGATTGCCTGTCTGTCCAGCGATAAGCGTTCCGTAGCGGAAATAGACGGTGATCGCGCCATTATGACAGCGTAACGTTTTTGGTTCTTTAATCGGTAGGATATCTACTTGCTCGACACGAGCAGCCAATATGCCAAGCATTGGATCGATACCGCTGCCAGCAAAGCTGTCTTGCACAATCAGGCCAATGGCTTGATACAGTGGCTTGATCATTTCTTCATCACCCAAACGCTCACCATAAGGCGGGTTGGTAATGATTAAAGGATTACTCAATCGACCGGCATCCACGAGCGGTTTTAGGGCGCTACCAAGTTCATCAAGCGCACGCTGTTCGATGTCTAGTAGCGGAAGCAAATCTTGAAGTCCTGCCGCGATGAGGTTTTTTTCGGTTGCGATAATCGCGCCATTATCAGCATCAAAACCCAACACAAGCGGCAGCGTATCTGGTTGCTCAATGGCAATCTCTAATGCTTCGCGAAAACGTGTCTGTGCATCCTCAATCATCTCCTGCCATAGCGTCTCGTCATGATGCTGCCACTCATAGAAGCCAAATTGATTGGCCGCTTTGTCGATACCTACAGCATAATCACAGTGCATGAGTAGCGCTTCGATAAGGAAGGTACCAGAGCCACACATTGGGTCTATTAACGCATTATAGTAAGGTGCATCGCCTGCATCGTTTTTCTTGTGCCAACCAGCGCTATAGAGTAGGGCGGCTGCCAAGTTTTCTTTTAATGGGGCTTCTGTCATAGCCACGCGATAACCACGGCGATGCAAACTGGTCCCTGATAAATCTAAATACAGCTCGGCCTGTTTGTCATTGACGGTCGCAAAAATAGAAAAATCTGGGTTTTTGCTATCGACATTCGGACGGCTGTCGTACACTTCGTTGAAGGTGTCCGCAATGGCGTCTTTGACACGTAGCATGGCAAACTGCTGGCTGACGGCAACGCGCTTATCGACAGACAGACGGATGGCAAAGGTTTGCTCTAAGCTAAACTGCTCAGTCCAATTGACGGATTTTGCCAAACCATATAGCTGCTCTGCAACATCGTATTCTGCATTGATGTTTTTGCGTTTGATGAGCATCAATACCCGCGAAGCCACACGTGACCAAAGGCAGATGGTATACAAGTCGCGTAAATCACCCGTGACGGCAAGACGACCAGTACTCTTGATTTCGCTATCAATACCGAAACTTGTCAGCTCAGTCTGCAGCGGTGCCTCAAGCCCATCGGCACAAGTAATGATAAGATCAAGCGACAATGTAGAAGAGGGTGCAGCTGCGGTTTGTTCGGTCATACGGATACCTGTGGGCTAAATTGACAAAAGAGGCAAATAATAAAATAGATGTTTTAACCAGTAATTTTACCATAATTCACGGTAGGATGGTTCAAAGTGGCTATGTTTAAGGTGCGATAGGTTTAAGGTACGATAGGTTTAAGGTGCGATAACTAAATACATGAAAATAAGTCAGCTACTCATCCTTTGCCAATGATCCCTTTCCTGATACAACTTGAGTGGTGGTTGCAAAAGGTTTAGTCGCGATAGGGTAGTCGACGTCTTTTGGCATGAGCAGGCGCATATGTGGATAAGGCGTCGAGATATTGGCCGCATCAAAGGCAATTTTTATCTCTTCTTGTAGCACTTCTTTGATTTTGGGTATACGTGCCACGGCTGCTGGCTTGACCCAAAAACGCACGATAAAAAATACGCCATACTCTCCGATTTCGGCCACGGTCGCTGAGGTCTCAGGACGATTGAGTACTGCATCGGTATTGCTGAGTACTTGCAAAATCTCTTTGCGTGCAATCTCAATATCATCTTCGAAGGCAATACGCACGCGAATATCGAAACGTATAAAGTTTTTGGAGGTTAAGTTAATCACTTCTGAGGAGGCGACATTAGAGTTTGGAATAATAACAGTAATATTGTCTCGAGTTAGGATATGGGTAGTGCGCAAGGCAATAAGCACCACGCGTCCCTCATTATCATTGATGTGAATCCAGTCCCCAACTTGAAACGACTGCTCCAGCAAAATAGTGATACCGGCGATAAAGTTGGCAAGCGTCGATTGAGCAGCGAAACCGACAGCTAAGCCGACAATACCCAAACCTGCAACTAACGATACGATATCAAAACCAAATTGTGCCATCACGCTGGCAAGCCCAAGTACCAATAGGAGCACCGACAAGATATTTTTGAGCAGCTGCTCTATCGAGGCGTTGAGTCCATAATGCTGTAGGACTTTATGAATAATCTGACCAGACGACGCCCACAGTACGTAGTAGATACCAGCCCACGTACTTGCTTTTGCTGTTGCCTTGATGGTTTCTGGTTCAAAATTTATTTGACTCATGATCGCTATCAGACTGGCGACAATCCAAACGTAACGTAGCGTTGAGCGGGCAATCTTGGTACGGCGATCGTTTAAACGAATCTTAGTTTTACTTTGTCTAAGAATATAATTGGCCAACCAATAAAAAAATCCCAATACCGCAAGCAGTATTAGGATCTTTATGCCAGTGCTAGCAAGCTCTACTGCTTGAGAAGACCAGTTGAGTGTCTCTTCGTCTATAGAGCCACCAAGCGCAAGGTAGAGGCTAGTATGCAGGTCACGAATGATTTCTTTAAAAAAGTCGGTAACACTAGCGATTGGCATTTTTTCGTCCATGCAGGGTGTGTTTATACAAGGTTTGATAAATGAGGTGTCCGGTCACACGTCACCTCAAGTTGTCTAGTCAATCAAATATAGCATGAGTGATGACTAAGCCTAACTCTATTTTTTAGAGCAAGGCCTAACTGTAAATTAAAAATTGTCTTCTTGCGCGTCTTGAGATTGATAGGGTATCTCCATTTTGTCCTGCACATCACGGAGTGCCGTACGCAGTCCTTCTAATATCGTAGGGTGATAAAAAGGCGTGTCAAGCATCTCTTTAATGCTCAAGTCATTGGTAATCGCTGTGGCTAATATATGACCGATATACTCGGCATCAGGGCCCACCATGCTCGCGCCTAATATTCTGTCGGTTTTTTTGCAGGCATAGATATGTAGCAGACCACAATTAACGCCCATCACACGGCTGCGCCCTTGGTTGTCAAAACTGACGCGACCAATCACAAATTCCAGCTCAGGGTCTTTTTGGATCTCGGGTAGAGACATTCCGACATTGACGATTTGCGGTGAACAAAATACGATAGAAAATGGGGTGGCGGGCGGGCGAATATAAGCATCTTCGGTATTTTCACAGACCATGTTGCCAGCACTATAGCCCTCATCACTCGCTACATGCAGTAGAGGAATGTGAGCATTGGCGTCTCCAACGATATAGATATCTGAATCACCAATTTGCCCTGTTTTTTTACTCAACTTTTTCGGGCGGTTTTTGTCATCAAGCTCAACGCCTAAGTGTTCGACACCCAACTGCTTGATGTTGTTGCGGCGACCAGTCGCGACCAAGACACAGTCGCCTTGCCATTGTCTTGACTCACCAGCACTGTCTTCATATTCAATAAACGCAGTTTGAGTGTCTTTATTTACGTTTTGACCCACATCAGTAATCTTGCTTCCCAAGTGCATGGTAAGCTCATGACTTAAGCACTCGATGGCTTTTTGGTTGATGTCATTATCCTTGAGACCAGCAACCTGTTTGACTCGGTTGAGTAGCGTAACCTCTACGCCCAAGCGCGTAAATGCTTGTGCAAGCTCTAGACCAATGGCTCCTGCGCCTACTACTGCCATAGATTTGGGTAAGTCTGTAAGCTCAAACACGCTATCAGAGGTGAGCATCGTGTCACCCAGTTTATCAGCCCAACCGTCAGGTATAAAAGGTGAGCTGCCAGTTGCCACAATGATTTGCTCTGCGGCAATGAGCTCATCATTGACCTCGATTAGTCCATGCTCATTGATATGAGCACGCCCATCGATTTTTTTGTGATCAGGCCAGCTATCTACTTGTTTTTTGATGTAGCTTGCAAAATGACTGCGCTCATCACGCACGCGCTGCATCACTTGCTTGCCATCTATTTTTACCGTGGCATGAACCCCAAAGTCGCCAGAATGGTTGGCATCGTGTGCACGGTCAGCGGCTGCAATCAGCAGTTTGCTAGGCATACAGCCGACAGTGACACAGGTAGTGGTCCAAAACCCTTCATTGATAATGACGACATCGTCTTTAATTTTGCTCGCTTGGCGAAAGGCATTTTGACCAGCCGTGCCTGCACCGATAACGGCAACAGAGACGTTGCGCGTGATTTTTTGCGGTGCCTTATCAGTAGTAGTACCAGACTGTTTATTCATATGATTCTCTAGTAAGAAGGGATTATAAGCGTATGTGTTGACCAGTGACTCAGAGCCTTATATTCGCGCGTTTTATCGTTTTTGCGGCAAAAATGTACTCTGTTATAACGATCAGGTTATGGTGCCAATATGCTGAGTAGACGACTGGTGTAATCTTTGGCACGTAAGTTACGCTGTGCGTGGGTCAGCTTGCCTTCTTTATCAAATACAAATGCTGATCTCACCAGTCCCAAAGTAATGTTGCCGTACATGTTTTTCTCTTTAATGACTTCAAAATACTGGCATAGCTTCTCATCAGCATCACTGATAAGTGGGATCTGCAAGTCATATTTATCGATGAACTTCTCATGTGACTCAACGCTGTCACGAGAGACGCCAATAATGTCATAACCTAAGTCATCAAAATCATGAAGATGTGAGGTAAATTCCGTCGCTTGCGTGGTACAGCCTGGTGTATTGTCTTTAGGATAAAAATAGAGAATAAGACCTTTGTCGGTATTGGCAACCATCTCTTTGAGACTGATCTCATCATGGATAAAGTTTCCGGCAAGTTTGCGTACGATGGTCACTGGAAAGTCGGGTAGGTTGATCGTTTCTGTTGTTGGTTTTGCCATGGTAAAATCCTTATTGATTTTGGTTATGTATATTGGTTTTTTTGATGGTTTAGATAGGGTTTTATTTATCGTCTTCTTATTATAGGCAGATTGGTAGCAATAAATAATCAGTTTTACACTTTGCTCATCCATTGGTAACAAAAAAGACTGGCAATGGCCAGTCTTTTGTATATCAAACAAATAGTAATTAAGCAGGCTTTTGCGGCTGCTTCAAGTCTAAGCCGACTGTGCACTGCTGCAGGTTTTTTTGCATGGTCTTGACGTATGGCAAGCTTGAAGGATCTTTTTTGTCTTTTGCGTAGCTCTCAATCTCCCACATCTGACCAATCGTCATGTTGCTACGCACACCGATAGTGCACTTACATAACTTTGTCGCATCACTTTTACTAGCGACTTTATATTTAACTGCGCCATCGACGCATGAGTTGATATTACTTTGCTTAATATCAGTAGCATTCGCCTGCGGCATTGCGAACGTGGCAGCTAAGGCTAGGGGGAGTAATGGCAATAACTTCATAAATATCCTCTTACAGATAGTGTCAATTTTTGACTCTGGTATTCAATGTGATTTTATAATCAACAGACAGCTGGATCACTGATATGTGAGTGACTGAATCATTGGTGATATCTCATGTAACCTATATCACATGTAATCTATTCAATTGGCAAAAATGATTGTCCATACCATAGCAAGTATATTGATTAAAATACAATGTCGACGTGCTGTGTTAATGCAAGCGAATGTTTCGCTAATGTTGATTGATGCCGCTGTTTGATAAAAAGTCAGTATCTCTATCCAGCTTGGTAATGAGTAGGGTCAGTGACGCCAGCTTGAGCAAAGCCTTGGCGACGTAGCGCACAGCTGTCACAAACGCCGCAAGCAAGTCCGTTCACATCGGCACGGTAGCAAGAAATCGTTTGTCCATAATCAACGCCCAATGATAGACCAAGCTCAATAGTTTGAGCTTTGGACAGCTTTTGTAGTGGGGTTTGGATAGACAAGCGATGACCGGTAACGCCCGCTTTTGTCGCCAGATTGGCCATGTGCTCAAATGCTTCGATATACTCTGGACGGCAATCGGGATAGCCAGAGTAATCGACTGAGCTGACCCCAATGACGATATGATTGGCATCAGTCACTTCAGCGACGGCTAGCGCATAAGACAAAAAGATTGTATTACGTGCAGGCACATAAGTATTCGGAATGGCATCGTTATCGATCTCATCGCGCTTTTTATTAGGGAATTTGTCGGTATCGCCGTCTGGTACGATCATGCTGTGATCGGTGAGTGATGAGCCACCAAGCTGGGCGATATCAATATCAATGATTCTATGATTGACGCTTGCTGTCTCAGCAATGCGCTTTGCTGCGACAAGCTCACTATTATGACGTTGCCCATAGTCAAAGCTGACCGCTGTCACCGAGGCATAGTGCGCCTTTGCCCAATACAAACACGTCACCGAATCGAGACCACCTGATAAAAGCACCACGGCATTTTGGTTTTTGTGAGGAGTATCGTTGCTGTTGGACGCTTGATTCATTGAGGGGTTCTGCAAAGTAACGTTAGTCATAGTGTTATCTATTATTGGTTTACGAAAACGGCTATTTTAGCAAAAATACGGCTATTACAGAACCATGAAGCGATCAATCACGCGTCACTAAAGCGACAAAGCCATGCTAAGCAGTATTGCAATAAAAATAAAGTGCGTATTACTGTCATCTTTTCAATCTGTTAGCAATATTTGTTATAATTGCCGCTTTTAAAGCATCGATAACCCTACCTCATTGATCGTGCTTTATCGCAAACTACTTTATAGTAAAATCATCCTTATAAAGATATTGAGTAACTTATGACCCCAGCAACCTTATTTACGCCAAACATTCCTCCTAAGTTTGATGAGATGTCTGATGAATCAGACTTTAATCGTTATGTTTTAGAGGCTGATGCTGAAGAGGGTAGCAATGAAGATATCGTTGATGAACAATCTACTGACTCACAATCGCCTACTGAATCTGCGGCTTTTCGTAAGCTACAAAAGAAGCTTCGTCGCCAAGTCTCTTGGGCCATTCGTGATTTTAATATGATCGAAGACGGCGATGTGGTGATGGTCTGTGTCTCGGGCGGTAAAGACAGCTATACCTTGCTGGATATTTTGCTCCTACTAAAACGTATCGCCCCCATTCATTTCGATATCGTCGCAGTCAATCTTGACCAAAAGCAGCCCGGCTATCCGGAAGATATTCTGCCTGCTTATCTAAACGAGCAGGGCATTGCCCATTATATCTTGGAAAAAGATACGTATAGTATTGTCAAAAGTGTGGTGCCAGAAGGCAAGACCTATTGCTCAGCGTGTTCACGTCTGCGCCGTGGTTCGTTGTATGGTTTTGCTAAGCAGATTGGTGCGACCAAAATCGCCTTGGGTCATCATCGCGATGACATGCTGGCGACTTTCTTCTTGAATTTATTTCATGGCGGCGCGCTCAAATCCATGCCGCCTAAACTGCTGAGTGATGACAAGCAAAACCTGCTGATTCGTCCATTGGCGTATGTCGAAGAAAAAGACATCATCGAGTATGCCAAATTAAAAGAATTCCCGATTATTCCTTGTAATCTGTGTGGCAGCCAGACCAATCTACAACGTGCCATTATCAATGACATGCTACGCGAATGGGATGACGCTCATCCGCAGCGTTTGGCGTCTATCTTTAAGGCAATGCAAAACGTAGCGCCATCACAGTTAGCGGATCGTGAGTTGTTTGACTTTGAGACACTCAGTCTTGATCGTGATAACGACGAGCGTTTGTTTGAGGGGGATAATATTCAATCAGGGCAGACCGACAGTCTGGCTGAGATTGGTTTGCCGGTATCACCAAAGACGCAAACGTTCAATCCTAAGTTTGCTAGCGATAAGCCGTATGCAACAGAATCAGACAATGCTGTAACAAGTAGAACTACACCTCAGAAAATTCCAACAATTAACCCACTTATTTAGCATCTCATGAGCGAATACTGATCGAGTAACCCATAAAAAACCAGCCATTCATAAAGAAAAGGCTGGTTTTTTTAAATGTAGATATTAGGGCATAGCTTAATAATATTAACTTTTAGCAAAGACAGATAAAGGTTTAAAGCTAACCTCTGAGCGCGGAAGCTTGGCAACATCTTGCATACGCCAATCGTCCTTGCCATCGTTATTCACTTGCAGGTAATATTTGGCTTTTACCGAATCAAGATTTACTTGGGCGCTGTATTTATTGCCTTCAACATGCTTTAGCACGACGTCACGGTCTTTTTTGATATCGGTGGCATGCGAGATTGAAAGATTAAGCGTATCGGGATAAGTAAGTGGCTGGCCGTTCAATAGCTTGCCTGACTGCACACTTTGCTCAGGATAATTGAGATAAAACACAACATCGCCATTATCCGCAAATTGCATTTTGCCATGCAAGTCCAAATCATAAGCAAGCTTGTCACGTGAGACGTCATGATAGAGCGTCTTCCCATCCATATACCAGTCGTCACGTACCACGCTGTCGCGGATCTGGTAAGAGTAGTAGACAAACCAGATACAAGCGATCACGACCGCAGCTGGCATGCCAATCACAAAAATCATAACCATGTAATTCTTGTACCATGGCTGAGTATCTTGATGTTTAAAATTCGGTGCTGGATTAGACATAAAATACCTATTCATCAGATACTTATTTATCAAAGATCTGCTTATCAGATATCGACAAATGGTATCAACGGACAATTTGACGGCTACCTGCTGCCAATTTAATCATAAATCATTCACCCGATAGCCTTTGACTCTCAAAGTCGCTGACTACCGAATGATATAAAGGAAACTAAATAATCAGTTCAGTGATGAATTACTGACCTTGAGTCGTAAAGACGTTTTGCTTACTGACTTTGTACTTACCGTCTTCACTGGTCACATTTAACGTCACTGGCGTTTGACCAAATTCAATCACATCAGGGTCACCGTAAATACTGACAGGCATATCGAAGCTTTCGCCTGCTTCTAAGGGTACATCGTTGAAGCGCAGCTCTAAACTCAGACCCTCTTGCGGTGCGAGCGTTATTTTATAATTGTGAGGCTCTTGGGTTTTGTTGGTTAGCTTGACGATATAGCTGTTCTCAATCATGCCTTGGGTATTGATAGATGATAACTGGTTACGATCACGGCGGATATCAATCTCTAGCGGCACGCGGTCTGTCAACGCATAGATAACCCCGCCACATAGCACTGCCAATAGCGCCAAATAAGCAAATAATCGTGGACGAAATACACGGCTTGGTTCTTTTTCGACCAGCTGACGCTCGGTTGTATAACGAATCAGCCCGCGTGGATAGCCAACTTTGTCCATAATCTCATTACAAGCATCAATACAGGCGGCGCACTGGATACAGGCAACTTGCAAGCCATCACGAATATCGATACCAGTGGGGCAGACCTGCACACACATGGTACATTCGATACAGTCACCCAGCTCTTCAGGGTTTGTGCCTTTTTTACGCGCGCCGCGTGGCTCACCACGCTCATAGTCGTACGATACGATCAGCGTATCTTTATCAAACATCACACTTTGGAAGCGGCCATAAGGACAAATCTGTACACACATCTGCTCACGCATATAACCTGCATTGGCATAAGTGGCAAAGGTAAAGATAAACATCGATATCCATACCCATGTTGGCCAGTCAGGAAAAGGAATCAGCCCCACGGTCTGCCAGCTATGATAAAGCGAATCTGTACCTGCCACATAACTGACAAAGGTTGCTGCTGTAATCACAGAAAGTACAAACCAAATCGCATAGACTACCGTTCGCTTGAACACTTTACTCGCGCTCATAGGCGATTTATCAAACTTCATGCGCTTATTGCGATCACCAATGACCCATTTTTCAACGTACTGGTAGAGATGCGTCCAGATGGTTTGTGGACAAGCATAACCACACCAAACGCGGCCAGCATATACAGTCACCATAAACAAAGTAAACGCTGCAATAATGGCAAATGCGGCAATAAAATAAAAATCTTGAGTCAAAAAAGTCAAACCAAAAATATAGTAATGCTGTGAGGGAACATCAAACCATATTGCTTGTCTGCCATTATAACGCAGCCACGGCAAAATTAAAAAAGCGGCCAAAAGGGCATACATCGTGATGACACGAATATTTTGATAAAACCCTGTCACAAACCTTGGATGTACTCGATGCTTGGTGGCATCAAGATCGACCTGCTGTACGGGGATTTTATTAGATTGTTGTTGTGCTGACATAAACGTGCCTCTTTAAAAAAAGAATCAGTCTGCTGGCATGATGAACAAATACCTCTCGCCGTGAAGTATATGAATGTATGATGTTATCAATGTCAGTAAATAATGGATAGCGACTTAAATAAAAGTCCTCTAGTACACTTACTAAATAATTGATTATAAGTGGGTTATTAGATCGAGCTAAGACATCATCAGTCTGGCTCGTTAGCCATTTTGAAAACAGCTATTCTAACATTCTCCCTACTAACAATGGGGTAATAATCGTAAAAAGCAAGCACTATAGATCATAATAATGTCTACTGAGAAGTATCTGTGATAGCGACTATTAGGTAAATTCTGCAAAAATAAACGAAAAAAGGAGAACTGTACTGACAGTCCTCCCTTTATTAAATCTCATCCATGTACAGTACGGCAATAGTGTTTTAGTTAGCAGTAGCTTCTTTGGTCGCTACTGGCTGAGTCGCTGCAGTATTTGCCATCGCAGTTTCAGGTGCTTTGCCAGTTTTGTCCGATAGTGAGTAGACGTAAGCGGCAAGTAGCATGATACGCTCATTACCTAGCTTCGTTTCCCACTGAGGCATTACACCTGCGCGGCCATAACGTAGCGTTTCACGAATGGTCTCGCGATCACCACCATATAACCAGATATTATCCGTCAAATTCGGTGCGCCAGCTGAAATCATACCTTTACCATCTGGTCCATGACAAAGAACGCAGTTGGTCGGCTCATGAAAAATAACTTTACCTTGAGCAACTTTCGTTTGATCAAGATCATAGTCATTTTGGTTGCCTGATAGTGATAAGACATATTCAGCGACCGCACGTATGCCGTCTTCACCAAGCTGATCACGCCATGCTGCCATACCACCAACACGACCATTGTGTAGCGTGGTCAAGATGTTACCGGCTTTACCACCATACAACCAATCATTGTCAGTCAGATTAGGATAGCCTGGGGCACCCTTAGCATTCGAGCCATGACATACTGCACAGTTCTGTAAGAACAAACGGCTACCAACTTTTAAAGCATTTGGATTTTCAGACAGTTTTTCGACATAAGGTGCAAGTTCTGTGACCTTCTCATCGATTTGTGCCTGTAGATCCGCTGGTGGATTGTCACTGCGACGCATGGTCGCTTGTAGCTCGTTTAGCGTCGCTAGTGTCGCGGTTGCGCCTGCTGCATCTGCTTTAACCAAGATATTCTTTTCAAAGTTATCTGTAAATACTTTGTTGTTGCTCTCAAGCTCACTGAACAGCTCGTTTTTAGAAGTCCATGGTACATCTTCACCATCGACTTTTATGGTTGCAAGACCGTTCCAGTTTCCCGGAAGCATGGCTGGGAAAAACACCCAGTAAACCACGCCCCAGACGATTGAGCCAAAAAATATCACTAACCACCATTTAGGGAGTGGTTTATCGTATTCTCGGATACCATCGTATTCATGACCAGTGGTACCGTCTTCTTCAACCTCTGGCTTGTATTTTAATACAAACAGCAGAACGCCAAGAATGAACGCCCAACAACCAAAACTGATTAGCGTAATCCAAGAACTCCAAAAAAATGTCATCATTTATCCTTATTGCGCTGCTCTTCAGACAGAGATCTAATGTCCTCGTCATCAAGCGCAAGTTGTGCATCTTCTTCGAAGCGTTTTTTGTTTTTTGGCGAATACGCCCACCATGCAACGCCTACGAAGGCAATAAAGGCAGAAACGGTCGCAATTGTTTGTAATTCACCAATACCCATTAGCGCTGTCCTTCCATTGCGGTACCTAACTGCTGTAGATAGGCAACCAAAGCATCAAGCTCAGTGGCGCCAAGTACGGCATCTGGAGCACCTTCGATATCTTCTTCAGTATAAGGCACACCGAAGCGATCACGGAATAGACGCATTTTAGCTTGAATGTTCTCACCATCGACTTCGTTCTCGGCCAACCATGGGAAACCTGGCATGACTGACTCAGGCACTAGCGAACGTGGACTGATTAGATGCTGCTTTTGCCAATCTTCAGAATAACGGCCACCAACACGTGCTAAGTCTGGTCCAGTACGTTTCGATCCCCATAAAAACGGGTGATCCCACGTCGACTCAGCGGCACGTGAGTATGGTCCATAACGTTCAACTTCTGCACGTAGTGGGCGAACCATTTGCGTATGACAAACGTGACATCCTTCACGGATATAAATATCACGACCTTCAAATTCAAGCGCAGTCCAAGGCTCCATAGCGGGAAGGGGCTTGTTCAAACCGCCTTCCTCAGGACTGTCGTTGTTATAAATCAAAGGCACGATTTCAACTAGCGTTGCAAAACTGATAGCAATGACGATACCAATGACTAACAAGCCTGTATTTTTTTCAATAATTTCATGCGGTGTACCAGCCATGATCGCTCCTTATACGTTAGCTGTCGAAGGTTTTTCGACACTAGGTTCATGATCCGTTGGATCAGCGACATCTACAGGCTTACCTTCTGGCATTTTGAGTGTTTTATAGCAGTTATAAGCCATAACAAACATACCCGATACATATAAGAAGCCACCAAAAGCTCGGCCAATATATGGGAAATGCGAGAATTCAACAGTATCAACGAAGCTATATACCAAAGTACCGTCTGGGTTAGTAGCAAGCCACATCATGCCTTGGCCGATACCTGAGATCCACATAGACACGATATAGAAAATCGTTCCTGCAGTCGCCAGCCAAAAATGCGTGGTGATTAAGCTGATAGAGTACATTTTGGGTTTGTTATAGACACGTGGTAGCAGTACATATAGCGAACCAATCGTAATCATACCAACCCAGCCAAGTGCGCCTGAGTGTACGTGACCAACTGTCCAGTCAGTGTTATGCGATAAAGCATTTACTGTCTTGATTGACATCATTGGGCCTTCGAACGTCGACATCGCGTAGAACGACAACGCCACAATCATAAAGCGAATGATCGGATCGGTACGTAGCTTATCCCAACTACCTGATAGCGTGAGTACACCGTTAATCATACCACCCCAAGAGGGTGCAAATAGAATGATGGAGAATACCATTGCCAATGACTGCGTCCAATCAGGAAGCGCTGAATAATGCAAATGGTGACCACCAGCCCACATATATGAAGCAATCAATGCCCAAAAGTGAACGATAGACAAGCGATAAGAGTAGATAGGACGACCAATCTGTACTGGAACGAAGTAATACATCATGCCAAGGAAAGCTGCCGTTAAGTAAAAACCTACCGCGTTATGCCCGTACCACCACTGGACCATGGCATCAGTTGCACCGCCAAATAGCGAGTAAGATTTGAACGCACTAACAGGGATAGCCATGCTGTTTACGATGTGTAGTAGTGCAATCGTAATAATGAAGGCGGCAAAGAACCAGTTAGCCACATAAATATGTGAGGTTTTGCGTTTGATGAGTGTACCAAAAAATACAATGGCATAAGAGATCCATACCAAAGCAATTAAGATATCAATAGGCCACTCAAGCTCAGCGTACTCTTTACTTGACGTCAAACCTAGAGGAAGGGTAATAACAGCAGAAACAATTACTGCTTGCCACCCCCAAAAGGTAAACCAAGCCAAATATGGCGCAAATAAGCGCGTCTTGCAGGTACGCTGAACGATATAGTAAGACGTTGCGAACAAGGCACAGCCACCGAACGCAAAAATCACCGCATTGGTGTGCAGTGGTCTTAAATGACTAAAGGTCAGCCATGGAATGTCAAAGTTTAGTGATGGCCATGCTAACTGTGAAGCAATGAACACACCAAGACTCATGCCGACGATGCCCCAAACGACAGCCATAATCGTAAAAAATCTTACGATAGTAATTTCATACTCACGGTCAACTGGGGCGACTGCTGTGTTTTGTAAACTCATTGGATGATTCCTTTACAGCCCGAATTATCAACAGAATTAACCAACAGTCCGCATTATAGATATTATAAAAACTTATAAACCTACAATAGCTACAGTACATAATGTTTTTTGACCTTTTATCACCATAATCTTATTAACTATCAATTTAGGCTTTGATTTTATATCAGTTGATACTGATGGATAAAATGAGGCGCTTCGTGCACCTTGTTTACAGCCAATCGATAGTAGGATTGTTAATACATCATCAAGATAAATAAAAAGACGCGCCGTTTTTGAGCATCAAACATCTTATGAGGCTAAATATATATCTTAATTATTACGAAAAAATCTGTACTAATGAAGATAGATACCCATATCTATAGGGCTATAAAAACGCACTGACCATAGATGTATGCTAGCGGCGGCTGACAAAAAACATGTTTATGTAATGTTTGGTTAAAACTCCCGACTCTGTTTAAGGGTATTGTAACGCAATCCTAATTAAATATCATCAGAACTATGCGGCAAAATACAAACTCTTTGGTATAAATGATAGCGAGCAACTTATTATTATTGCGCTACTTGCTTATTTTATACACAATTTCGTCACTATTCTAGATGCGTGTTTGCATCAAACTAAGACAAACGTTGCTAAATATAATTGTGATATTCGAAAGGAATTTTGTAACAATCGTACCACTAGCGGCACAAATAGGTTTTACTTCTCATCAAGTCGCCCCTTATAATGAGCCTAAACATATTTAATGCCCGCATACTTGTGGGCTATTAATAACAGGCATTTTAATAATTTGCTAGTCAGGTTAATGCGTAAAATAGCAGCGTTAACCCAACAAAACACCCATTAAGGATAATAATATGGCAGTTTTTTTGACAGATGAATGGTTTGAGCAAGTGGAGAAAATGGGCAGTGAGGCGGGTGAGTTAAACTTGCCACCAGCACTTGCTAATATGATTGTTAACCTAAAAGTATCTGATACTGACAAAGACATCGAAGCCAACTTTGCCGATGGTTTATTACATCGTGGTCTAAATAGTAACGGCACGACGACTTTATTATTAGATCGTAGCATTCTACAGTCTATCATCACTGATTTTGACACCAATCAAATTATGGGTGCTTTCATGAGCGGTAAAATTCGCGTTGAAGGGGATATGTCGCAATTGATGGCAGTACAGACTGCTCGTCCAAGCGCTGAGCAAAAAGAGTTGTATAAGCGTATCAAATCAATGACGACGATGGCGTAGGTCTTATATTGAGTGGTTTGTACTCAAGCCATTGATATACAATTCACTCAGATATACAAAAGCCCCTATTTAGGGGCTTTTTATTTGCTCAAACATTCAACTGTCATAACAGCGGGACAATCATCTGTTTATCGGACTACTGTCTTGTTTCATTAGATTGTATCAATTTAATTTTATCAGCTGGCTTTAGACTGCGCCGAAGCTTGCTGATTCTCTTTATATATCGCTGCCTGCAACCAGACATTGGCTTGTACATAGTCATGCACTTTAATACTGGCGGTCTCTGGCGTATTAAGCGCACCAATACGTACGACAAAGGGATCTGCATCCTGCTCACGTAATGTCACTACATCAAACAAAATGACAGATTTATCGTTAAATATCGTTTCTTGTTTGCCAAGCACTTGACCTTGACACCAAGCCTCATCTTCTTGCCCTAAAGTATCGCCAAATAAATAAGCACACATGTGTCCTAAGTTGATTTCGACCGGTGCCATTTGTTCTTCGGTTTCAGGTTTCCATTCACTGATTTGCGCTTGCAGATCGTCTGGAATTTTTCCGTCATTAGCCGCGACGATATCGTTAAACGCACGATGATAGCGGATAGATTCTTGGTCTTCTACCATGATGACTTCGTTTTGCTCACTGAGCTTAATCTCGTGCGCCCATGCGCTAAAGTTAACGAAATAAGACGTATCGCGCTGATACAAATGACGATTGGTCGTATAGAGCTGATCAAACGCATAAATAATGCTGCCATCAGCCGTGCGTAAGCGTAATACCGCATCGTGTGAGTTGTCATTGACAATGACGCGCTCGATTTTACAATCAAGCCCATAAGGACTATCAACACAAGGATAAGCATTGATGAAGCGCTCAGGCTTACCGTCTTTCATTGCGAGTACTTGATTGATATGGCAGGGCTTGTCTTCTGATAACAACAAACAGCTGTCTTTTGCACTGACGTTGTTGTTCAGGCCTTTAGGTATTGCCGCCACTTCAATCATTTTTTGTAGCCACTCTGGCACATCCTTGCTCATATCATCGGTCAAAATACGCCAATGATCGCCATGACCTGCAGACTGCTCATCGGTCAGTGTGATCTTGGTAGGAGTTTGAATGTTTTTATATTGATAATTTATGGTCATGAAAATACTCAAAATTAAGTCAGCGTGGGGTTTGTGTCTAATACTGTAGTGCGATGGTTACTTACGTGCCATTCAGTATTTCAAATAACTGGTTTATGATGTCAGCGACATTACCAGCAAAGTGTGAACAAACCACAATGAGGGTTAATGACAATTGTCTTTAGCATATAATATATAGGTATTGACATATCTAATAGCAAGGCCTCTATAAAAAATAATAACAAAACCCAGTTTTTTGGTAAAAAATACTCTTAGTATCGGCTAATGACTGGCACATATTGGCTAAATTGTGTCAAACTAGCTCCCTTTTGACGGCTGTCCTCGGCTCGTCTGATCTCCTGTTTTGTGTTTGATTTATATGTGAGTAGTAGCAGCTGTATGATGCATTTACTACTGCTCGTGATGCAACCTATATAAAGTCGCACGTAGATAAGATAAAGAGTTTGAATATGTTTCGTCCTTTAGCGTTATTTATCGGCTTACGATATACCCGAGCAGAGCGCAGTAATGGCTTTATCTCCTTTATATCCCTGATTTCAATGATTGGTCTGACGCTTGGGGTTGCCGTATTGATTACGGTGCTATCGGTCATGAATGGTTTTGATCGAGAATTAAAAACCCGTATTTTGGGCATGGTGCCGCAAGCCACCGTGGTCTCAACTGAGATTATCGGTGATTGGGAGCAGCTCGCTGATAAGATTAAGGAAGATCCAGAAGTATCAGATGTCGCCCCCTTTATCCAATTGCAAGGGATGCTGACATCAAACGGTCAGGTCGCCGGGATTATGGTGACTGGCGTCGAGCCTGAATACGAAAAAAACGTCTCTATCATTAATGATCATATGGTCGAGGGCAGTATTGATACCTTGCAAAGTGGTGACTTTAGCATCGTATTGGGTGAAGAGATGGTGCAGTCTCTGGGTTTACAGATAGGGGACAAAGTAACTCTAGTGCTGCCAGAAGCCTCGCCATCGCCAGCCGGTGTGATACCGCGGTTTAAGCGCTTTACTTTGACAGGTATTTTTACCATCAGCCCAGAGGTAGACAGTCTGATGGCGTTCATCCCGATGGGTGATGCAGCAAAACTGCTGCGTCTGCCAGAAGGGGCGCAAGGCGTGCGCATGAAGCTCAATGATATCTTTACTGCGCCGATTGCCGCAGAAAAAGCCGCTGCTATTTCTCCTCAGCAGTTGTTCCCCAATGATTGGACGCAGACGCACGGCAATCTATTTGGTGCAATTCAGATGGAAAAAGCCATGGTTGGTTTGCTACTATTTTTAATCATCTTAGTTGCCGCTTTCAACATTGTCTCAAGTCTTGTGATGCTCGTCACTGACAAAAAAGCAGATATTGCCATTCTAAAAACCTTTGGTGCGTCTCCTCGTTTGATTACCCAAGTCTTTATGGTACAAGGCGTGGTCATCGGTGTGATCGGTACCGTTGCTGGTACGATATTGGGTGTGATATTCGCACTCACCGTCAGTGATATTTTAGGCTTTATTAATCAAGTCTTTAATTTGAATCTGTTTGATGCTTATTTTGTGAATTATTTGCCGTCAGAGTTGCGTTTACTCGACGTGGTATTCATTACAGGTGCCTCATTTATATTGAGCTTTTTGGCAACGATTTATCCAGCACGCCGAGCGGCTAAAATTCAGCCTGCCCAGACACTACGTTATGAGTAATTCAATCGCATAAATATCGACATAAATAAAATAAAGGAAGCGCTATGTCTGCCATTTTAAAGGCGACCAATATCAATAAAATATATGATGAGGGAGCCGTTAGTACGCAAGTATTGACGGGCCTTGATCTGACAGTTCATGCTGGTGAGCGCATTGCTATTGTCGGGACCAGTGGTTCAGGAAAAAGTACCTTGCTACATTTGCTTGGTGGTTTAGACACGCCCACGAGTGGTGAAGTCTGGTTACATGGTCAGTTATTAAATAGCATGAATGAGACCGAACGCGGCGCGATGCGCAACAAGCATTTGGGTTTCATTTATCAGTTTCACCATTTGCTAGCAGAGTTTACCGCAGTCGAGAATGTTGCGATGCCTTTACTGATGCGTCCAGAAGTATCAACAACTGACGCTCGCAAGCAAGCGATTGAGATTCTCGAAAACGTCGGTCTAAATCATCGGTTGATGCACAGACCGGGTGAGCTATCAGGTGGTGAGCGTCAGCGCGTGGCGATTGCGCGCGCACTAGTTACCAAGCCTTCGCTTATCTTGGCGGATGAGCCAACTGGTAACTTGGATTATGACAATGCGCAAAGTGTCTTTGGATTGCTATCAGAGCTACAAAGCACTATGCAAACAGCACTTTTGATGGTGACACATGATCGCAACTTGGCGGCGCTTGCTGATCGTCAATTATTGCTACGTAATGGTCATTGGGAACAGTATTAACGTCTATATATGTTGAGATTTTCAGATGAATATAAGTGTCATAAATTAGCACTTATAAGGGTTGTCCTAACGAAATATATTGTTGTATTATCAAGTAAATATCTCATAGCAAAAGATATAGAAGCTTGATTAACTAGCTGCTATGTCTATTTTATAGGTCTCCGAATAATGAACAAAGATGACAATCCAATCGCCGCTTTTGGCAGTGCTGAAGAAGGCGATGAGCCGTTAAAGCCTTATATCGATCCAACCTTGTTTGACACCATCGATAGACAAGAACAAAAGGATCTTATCACACCCGTGTTTGATGCGATCACTTTGGCTGGGGTTGACTATGATTTAAAGGTTCAAGACAGCGCGACAGGTAAGCGTTATACGCTCTGTAAAAACGACGAGGTTATTGAGATCGTCTCTATGGATAAAGATTTTACGGATAAGCTTATAGATGCCATAGAAAGAACCAAAGAAGAGTGATAGCTCTTGCTTCAGACGCTGACGTTGTACTGTTTAATATTAATACCGTTTAATGATGTTAAACGGTATTAATATTTAGGCGATTTATCATCAGGTTTTTGCTGACGTTTTTGCCAACTCACGACCGTCTTGTAACGCCAAATCGCTTTAAAAGCAAGTCCACAAACGATGCTGGTTATAATCGCTAAAATCGTTAGCCCTATACAAAATGCTGTAAGCGATACAGTGCCTTTATAAGTAATAAAAGGGTTGGCGCCATCTGATAATGCCCATAAGCTAAAATCAGCAATCATTCTGCCGATAAAGCGCAAACTGATCACTGGTGCATCAATGATTTTTGCACCGATATAATACCCAGCATAAAAGATAGGCAAGCTGGTGACTGGATTGGTAATCCACGTTAGACCGAGAGCCATAGGCACATTGGCTCGAAAAATAAGTGAGCCAATCAAAGCCAGCAACATCTGTCCTGGCAGTGGAAAAAATGCGCTAAGCACGCCAATATAGACTGCTTTATTTAAGCTATGGCGGTTGAAGTGCCATAACCGAGGATCTGCCAAATGCGGGGCGAACAGTTTTAGGGTGCGACTTTCTAGGATTTTTTCCGGTGTAGGAAGCAGGTCTTTTAGACGTTTGTGGGGCACAGTATCGCCTTTAATCGTTAACGACAGTCCGCTCAATTGTATTGATGGGCTGGTATAAAGTAATATTATGGATAAAAAATACCGATGAGAATACATAGAGTGGTGATGGTAGAAAGCCATCATTTTAATATGCCTCATCAGTATAGGGTAATATAAATATAAATGCTATTGCCTCACAGATATGATGCTTCAGTCGCTTCTAAAATGTCGATAAAAATGGCTGCTCTGGCGCCTTATTATCATCAATAACTGGCGTTAGCTGCATTATAATATTTTGCTCATCAAGCAAGGAGTGCTGGTGTATTGGTTAGTTGGTAGCCTGGTAATTATTGCTATGATGGGTGTGTTGGCAGTTGCAGATAATGTGGCGATGCCGATCGACATGCCTTTATTGAATGTGGTCAGCGCCACAGGTTTGCTTTGGTTGCTTGTCATATTTGCTATTATTCTGCTTAGTGCTACTCAACTTAATAGCCCTTCAGTAAATACTCAAAGTACCAATAAAACGCGTTCTGTCAGCTCACCTAATGATGTTAAATTGTCACTTTTTAGCAAATACTTCTTATTTGGTCTATTAGCCATTGGGTTGGTCGTGAGTAGCGCGCTACAAGCGCTAGTTGCACATCAGCAAGCCGAAACGACCAAAATTACTGACTCTATACGTGTACAAGCACTCGTTCGTATCGAAGGGATAAGTGACAGTGTATATGATGCCAGTACAGATAGCGGCTATCGACAAGTAGCAGTGGTCACGCATTTAATGCCATTAGTCGCTGAGTTGACTCCCCAAGATTTGGCAGATAGTACAAGGAATTATTCGAAGGAAGAAAATAATAGCCTAAGTAAAAGCTATAGTGACAATTTTGAAAAAAAACCCAATAATCATATCGAATACCGAGTATTGCTCAATGCCTATCCAAAAAACACATCAAATAATGACTCGTTCTCAAATTTAAATGATTTGCAGCCAGGCGATGAGCTATTTATGAGCTTGGCACTGGTACCATTGTCTACCTCCAAGCAAGCAATAAGCAACCCGTCTGGTTTTGATGGTTATCGCTGGTTGCGAGGTCGACACATTGATGGTGTGGCAAATATACTGGCGGTTAGTGCGTTGACTGTCAGCAAAAGCAATAACGATGAAGCTTTACAACAAGCATCGACGTCTGACTCTTATTTCCAGCGATTTCGTACTCGTATTGATATAGGACGTTGGCAATTAAGAGATCATTTCTATAGAGATTGGCCTGCACAAACCACAGCAGAGCAGCAGACCAGAGCTGTCACATTGAGTTTGCTCACAGGTGACCGTAGCTTGATCAATCGCGACACCAAGGATCTATATCAACTGGCGGGTATCTCGCATTTGCTTGCAATATCAGGGACACATGTACTGTTTTTAGCCATTGTATTGGGCGGCGCCGTTGTGTTGCTATTCAATCGACTGTGCCCAGTGGTTTATCGCTATATGCCACGCTGGCAGGTGCGTTGGTGGGTAATGATTGGTGCTGCTTTTATCTATGCACTATTTACAGGTTTTGATGTGCCTGCGGCACGTACGGCGTGGATGCTACTGGCTATCGGCTTGGTGAGATTGACATTGCTACCTATCAGTACCATGCGTGTGTTGTTAGCATTAGCTGTCTTGATGGCATGGCAAGATCCGTATGTATTGTGGCAGGCAGGGTATTGGTTGTCCTTCATCGCAGTGGCGCTGTTGCTCAAATACGAAGATACCTCGTATCAGCGTACTACAGAGGCTTTGAGATCATCGTACGACGAGCATAGGAGTAAGGGCAATAGAGTGCTCTATCATGCTCTGCGAGCTGGACGGCGTATGTTCAAGCTACAGTTTTGGTTGTTTCTGACGTTATTGCCTATTACGCTGCTCTTATTTGGTAAAGCATCATTGTGGGGACTTATTGTCAATTTATTTGCGATTGGGCTGTTTGGGTGGGTGATTGTACCGCTCAATCTGTTAGCAGGGCTTTTTTACCTGTTATCACCCACGATAGCTGACAGCATTTGGTCTTTAGTAAGTGCCATCGTCGGCAATCTACATGAGTTGATTGGTTGGCTGACATCATTACCAGCATTAACAGACGCATGGTTGTATACGCCAGTTAATATGGCGATATTGCTCATGGTGTTGTTAAGTATAGTACCTTGGCTTTTGCCAAGAGGGCTGCTCAGTCGCTGGTTGGCACTGCCTCCACTGACGCTGTTAATGATGACGGTGTATGCCAATCAGCAGTCAATGATAACAATGCCGACGTTATATATTTTGCCAACGGGTGATCCCTATATCAGTGCAGCCTTGCTACAATTCCCTTTACATAACCAAAGCGTTAGTAACAGTAAGGATAGATCTTCACTTGCGAAAGACAATACCAGCTGGCTGTTTTTGGCTGATCATAGACCAACCGCAACACGGACCATGCCAAGCAATCTCACAGCGGATAAACTATCTGTATCTTTAGAGCAGCAACTGGGCAGTTTGTCAGTCGATAAACTAGAAGGCATCATAGTGCAGAGCAGTAGCACCGTACTGACTGACACGTTGAATGCCAGTGAGCAAAATATGGTCGTTAGCGCCAAAAATTCTGAGTTATTACCGCTGGCAGTTGCGCAGTTAAATCAGCAGCTACCTGTCAGTCAATATTGGCAAGCGGGACGCTCCGAGCGTTGGTCTGCATTCCAGCAAGCCTCTAAAATAGCAGCTCAGTCTAAAGGTAAGACGAATATCAGTGCGCAAGGTTGCGAGCAAGGCAAAACATGGCAGGTGGCTAGTGGTGATGTATCCATCCAAGCAATGACAGGCTGGAGCGAGATAGGTGATACTAGCGTGTGGGACTGTACAATTGCGATTGATAGCAGCGTACCTATACAAGTTCTAAGATACAACGCAGCCGATCCGCTAAAGTCATTATCTGTAAACTCTCAAACGAAAATAGCAGATAACCAGTTAGATACGGATCACAAAAACTTGTCTCTATCACGGCTTGTTTTAGATACTGACACCCATCCACGTGTTTGGCAGATGTGGTCATTATTATGTTCAGCTGATTCGAATAACGACAGTATGAGGTTTAAAAACATCACATGGCTTGGTCATAGTGCATCACAGATGACAACTGATGTCATAAGTCGTCAAAGCATCAATGATATTATCACCTATGATGACAAACCTTTAGAAGCGTCTTTATCGCTGAATATAATAAACAACGGTGTTGACGCAGAAGCGATGAGTCCTTAAAAATATTGCTTATACTCGCAGTGTTACAATATGGTGATATTTCACAGTTATACTATTGAACCATTATCGAAATACCACCATACTTAGCAGCCTATTAATACCGATGATTGACACGGCGAGGAGATATTTATTTTTAGCCGTATCTACCAATATCATCTTTTTATTGTTTTAGATTGTTTCTGACTTAGGAAGTTATATGCCCAACTGGCCACCAGACCCAAACAAACGTCCTGATAATTCGGCAAATCAGCCAACGCCAATGCAGCAACCAAACGCGCCGAGCGGACAAGAGTGGAAAGTACTGGAAAACACCTTATTAGCTAGTGTGGTTGAGCAGCGCCGTGCTCGTCGCTGGAGTATTTTCTTTAAACTGTTGACCTTTGGTTATATATTATTGATATTTTTGACCATAGGTCGCGGATGTAGTGGTTCGCCAACAGGTATGGATGCCGTTGATACTAGCTCGCCGCATTTGGCAGTGGTTGAGCTGCAAGGTGTGATCAGTAATGATGATGTGGCCAACGCTTACGATGTCAATGAGGCATTGACAGACGCTTTTGCAAATAGTAACTCTAAAGCGGTGGCGTTAGACATTAACTCACCTGGTGGCTCACCGGTACAGTCTGATGAAATTTGGCAGACTATGATGGATCTGCGTAAAGAATATCCCGATAAAAAGCTTTATGCTGTTATCGGTGATATTGGTGCTTCAGGTGCTTATTATATCGCCTCTGCCGCAGATGAGATCTATGTCAATCCATCGAGCTTGGTTGGTTCTATCGGTGTCATTATGCCAAGTTACAATGTCAAGGGCCTAATGGACAAGGTCGGCGTAGAAGATCGTACTATCACTGCGGGTGAGTACAAAGACATCTTGAGTTTGTCGCGCCCATTGACTGACTACGAAGAAAAACATGTCGAAGGTGTGCTTGCTAATACGCACAAGCATTTCATCAATGCCGTCAAAGAAGGCCGCGGTGATCGCTTGAAAAATCCTGAACAAAACAAACTGTTTTCAGGACTGTTTTGGACCGGTGAGCAATCTATCGAGTTAGGTTTGGCAGACAAAACGGGCAGTATTACAAGCCTCAGTAAACAATTGGATCTTGATACGATCATCAGCTATAGCCCAACCGATCCGTTCCAAATGTTTATGGATCGCTTTGCGGTACAATTGGGTGCAGGCATTGGCTCTAGCATGAGCCTTGATGGGTTTTTGCCCCAAGAAGAAGGTAATGCAAAAATGCGTTAAGCGTTTAATATTTTAGATATACTGTGTATGATTGTTGAGGCTGAGCATATAATTATGCTCAGCCTCAATTGTATATAATGCTAAAAACTACCTTAATATGAAAGACAGTTGAATTATTAAAAATAATATATAAACCATCCCACGAGAGCCTGTTATGAGTGATGAAATCAATTTGCAGACCTTTGCTGCGCTACCTGTCTCCAAGATAACAAAAAAGCCTGTGCTACATTTTGCCCATGCCAATGGCATGCCAAGTGCTGTCTATGAGCCGTTTTTTGCAGGATTGTCCGCATTTTTTACGATTGAATATATTGCCATGTTGGGTGACACGCCGGATTATCCCGTGGATAATCATTGGCGCAGTCTGACGCAGCAGGTGATCGATAGCGTAAAAACTGCCTGTGAGAAGCATAGCGTCAGTCAGGTGGTGGGCGTGGGTCATTCACTTGGCGCCATGTGTACCTTGCAAGCAGTGTACCGTGAGCCTAAGCTGTTTGCTCAAGCAGTGCTCATGGATCCGCCTTGGATTTATGGCAAAGTTAGCTTGTTATGGCATTTGGCAAAGACAGTAGATAAATTGCCTCTTACGAGTAAGCGTTTGATGGATAAATTGTCACCAGCGGGTATCTCTAAGCATCGCCGTGATGTGTGGGACAGCCGAGCAGATGCGTACGAAAAAATGCGGCACAAAGGATTTTTCAAAAACTTTGATGAGCGCAGCTTCCAAGGCTATATCGATCATGGCTTGCATGAGCGCGCGGATGGTAAAGTGACACTGGCCATTCCTAAAGCTAATGAAGTAGAAGTGTTTCGTACCAATCCTTCTTGGTATTGGCTGACGCCCAATCGTGGCCCCAAAGTGCCTGTTACCTTGATTATCGGTCAAGACAGTATCTTTTTGAAACGTCGGTTTCCCCAACAGATAAAGTCGCGCTTGGGCATACCTTATGAGACTCATGAAGGGGGGCATATGTTCCCACTTGAGCACCCAGAGTCTGTATCGCAGCAGGTACTAGAACTGATTAAGCGGCAACTATCAAAATAAAAGCAACGTATCGTTATGTAGGCTTGTGTCTAATACAAGCTGACAGCGTATTTTTTAAGTGACATATATATGCCAAAAAACGTGACAGCTTTACCGGATATCGCAACCTCGTCTGAGCGTCCGCCATTATTTTCACGCGTTGGTACATTTATGCTGACGGTAGGGATGGTGCTTGCGTTTTTTATCAGTCAATTGGTAGGCGTCTATATCGCTGGCAAGCTGGTATTACCTGCGACCAAAAATGCTTCGATGGGCGATATCTTCTTTTTTGGCAGTAACGATGGAACAGTCGTGAGCTTATCAATACTCATAGGCTGTGTGCTGCTGATGACAACCAGTGTTCTCATTATTCGTATAAAAGGCGGGGAATGGCGACAGTATTTAGCATTAAAGCCGTTTTCATTTACGGTAGGTATGGGCATGCTAGGATTGCTGTTGATATTTATGATAGTCAGTCAGGCGCTGACTTATATGCTGGATATGACGCCGCTGGTATTTGTCGACCCTCTATATCAGTCTGTTAGTTCAGTGTGGCTGCTGGTCTTTGCAATGGTCGTCGTTGCACCTATTTACGAAGAAGTGATCTTTCGTGGCATATTATGGTCAGCCATCAAAGAGCAGTTCACCGCACCGTCATACTCTGTGCAGCACGGTGCGATAGTAGCAAGTATCGTGACCAGTTTGATATTTGCCACTATCCATGTGCAGTATGGCATTTATGAAATCAGTACTATTGTGGTTTTGGCATTCATATTTTGTTATGCACGTATCAAGTCAGGGTCGCTATTACTGCCAATCGTACTACATATCGTTAATAATGGCGCAGCAATGTGGCAGTATCTTGCGCAAGCGGCGTAGATAACATGCTAGCCACGACAATGGCTAGCATGTGAATTCTATCAAGCCAGTTATATCAGCATTTAGCTATGCGTCAGGATTTAACAATAATACTTCATCGGCTGCTCGTTTAATGTCATCGAGCGTGAGCTGAGGTTTGCCGCTCAATGCTTGCCGCCATTTGCGTGCACCCATCAATCCTTGAAACAATCCTAGATAATGCCGTGTCATCGTGGGTAGTGCTTCGCCTTTGGCGATTTGTTCTTGTAGATAAGGGTAGAGCTGCTCTAAAATCTCTGAGCGCTTAGGTATTGTTTCGGGTGCTGCCTCGTTCCATAAGCTATTGGCCTCTGCTAATAGATACGGGTTGTGATAAAACGCCCGACCAATCATCACGCCATCGATATGTTGCAAATGCATTTTTATGTCTTCAATGGTATCAATACCGCCATTGATCTCAATATCAAGCTCAGGAAAGTCTTGTTTTAGACGATAGACATCCTCGTAGCGTAGCGGTGGTATCTCGCGGTTTTGCTTAGGACTCAGCCCTTGTAGCCACGCGGTACGTGCATGAACGATAAAACGCGTACAGCCAGCCGCCGCAACGGTCTGCACAAAATCCACCATAAACTCGTAACTGTCAAAATCATCGATACCGATACGGTGTTTGACCGTCACGGGGATATCGACTGCAGCTTGCATGTGCTTGACCAAGTCAGCCACCGTTTTTGGCTCTGCCATTAGACAGGCGCCTATCTTGTTGTGTTGCACACGATCAGAAGGGCAACCAACATTGATATTGACTTCATCATAGCCGTATTGCTGAGCAAATTCGGCGCATTGTGTCATCTCACTGATATCTGCTCCGCCAAGCTGCAATACCAGTGGATGCTCAAGTGTGTCAAAGCGTAGGTGACGTGCGCGGTTACCGTGTATCAATGCACCGGTGCTAATCATTTCGGTATACAGGTACGTGTGCGGGTTAAATAGTCGCGCAAAGTAACGATAGTCTGTCGTTGTCCAATCAATCATTGGCGCAACGGAGAGGCGTTTGTTGGTCATATCAACCATGGTTATCAAGCCTTAATATCTGTGTCTTAAACAAATGGATAAGGTGCAATGAGATATCTCATTGCACCTTAGTTTTAAACATCGTTCGAATTAGTGACTGATCTATTATTTATAAAATAACATGATCAATCTTTTTGAATTCAGGCAAATTATAGAAATAAAGCCCCATAATAATACCGATAGAGCCCACAAAGGCAATATATAGCGCTGGCGAGAAACTGATGAGTGTCGTGGCGTAACCAAGACCAAAGGGTATCAGCACACCCACGATACCGTAGGTAATATTATAACAAAAAGAAATGCCGGTGAGACGTACATTGGTCGGAAATAGCTGCACTAAAATGGCAGGGATCATGCCCATGATACCGGCACAGAACCCTAGCAATGCATACATGATTAAGATATAGTCGCCACCCGCCTGCAGATGATAAAAGAACGCCAGTGTTTGAGCGATAAGTAAAACAGAACCAATGACCAAAATTTTACCAAAGTTCTCATGGGTCGAGATCATGCCATAAAAGACACAGCCAAGAACCATAAATACGATGCCCAAGCTATGAGAAAAGCTAAACAAATCACTGTCTAAAGTAAAGTTGATTTCTATTAGTTCTGGCAGTAGTAGGACAATGACAGAGGTGATACTAGATATCACTATAGTCAGTACCATACTGACAAAGATAGAATGTTTGCAGCGCTTGAATAATACCGTAAATGGTCTACCTAGATTCTTACCAGTTTTTGGCTTATCTAACGCCAAGAAAAACGGAGTCTCTTTAACCAATCGCCATACCAACAATGGCAGACAGGTTAGTAAGGCGCCAACAAAAAACGGCAAACGCCAGCCATAATCAGTCAGCTGTACGGTGGTCATAAAGTCAGTCAGCCACAGAAAAAACGCATTAGAGAACAGTACACCTACCAAAAAGCTAGCCGTAACGTAGCTACAAGCCACTGACAAATACTGCCGAGGGACATGCTCCGCCACAAATACCCAAGATAGCGGTGCGTAAAGACCAAATGCCATACCTTGTATGATTCTCAGCAATATGAATAACGCAGGTGCAAGCGCACCCCACTGCGCATAAGTAGGCAGACACGCCATTGCGAGCAAGCTACCTGCCGTAACGATTATGCTCAGGAAAAAGGTCGGCTTTCGACCTTTGAGATCACCATAACGCCCGAACACAATACCACCAAATGGCCGAGCCAAGTAACCAATGACAAACAGCCCCATTCCTTGCAGCTTAGCAACCGTAGGATCGTTATTAGCGGGGAAAATAGCAGCTGAGACAATGTCTGCAATGTACAAATAAATCAAGAAATCAAAAAAGATTACAGCGCTGACAAAGCTTACGAATATGACTGTATTTTTGTCTTTTTTAGACATCAGGGCGTATTGAGAACGAGTCGGCATAATAGATCACGCATCCACGGAGTAAAGTGGTCATTAAGACGATCATCGTTTAGATAATCGGCCATGATAAAAACCGGCAAATCAAAGTATATAAACAATGATTCGCCGGAACAGTAATTTTGTGTATTGTAATAAGAACTTTGATTACAGGATTTGGCTTTTAACAAAAGCAAAACTGCACATCCTGCAATTTTAGGGACTATTTAGAAAAGAGTTTACATATTACAGTAGCCAGTCAATGGGTAACCAAGACATAATAGTAAGCCAGATATGATCACTCATATCGACCCGTGGCTCTGACTCGTAAACGACTTCTTTGCCATCTTCCATGGTGTGCCACTCCAAGCTACCGTTGTCTAGCAGCTTAACTTCATAAGCTTGGTTTAGTAAATCATCACTCAGCGCCCCATGCAGCTGTCTTGCCAACTCATCATCATTGATGATGACGCCCATCTCAGTATTGATATTGGCAGAGCGAGGGTCAACGTTGTAGGAACCGATAAACACTTGATAGTCGTCTACCGCAAACGTTTTTGCATGTAGGCTGGTTGATGACTGACTGCGTGCACGCCAGAGTTTATTGTCACGTTTTTCTTCAGCTGCCGTTGATTTTAGCTCGTATATTTTTACGCCTGACCGCAGCAGGCTAGGGCGCCATTGACTATAACCAGAATGAACAGCGGTCACGTCGGTCGCATCAAATGAGTTGGTTAATATTTTGATATCAACGCCAGATTTGGCGAGCTTCACCAAAGTATCGACCCCATCTTTGGTCGGGACAAAATAAGACGAGATGATGGTCAGTTTTTTGGTTGGGCTACCGAGTAACGTACGCAGTTGATGCACCAAGTTGGTCTCAGATGAGACGCTTTTGGACAGCTTGCCAACATCGTCACTCAAAAACTGCATGTCTGTCCAACGAAATGGTACACGCTTGTTGATCAGATCAGTGTCTATCGTCGAGTCTTTGATGGCGGCTTTATAAACCGTCAAGCTACTGCCTTCGTTATTTTCCTCATCTATACCCAGCTTGTCTAATGCCTTCAAAAAATCAGGCGTGACGTCATCGTCGAACTTGGCTAAAGTTTCGATGTCAAACGACAGTGGCGATGACCAGTAACTGGCAAAGCTATTATCAATGTCTGCGACGACTTTACCAATCAGTAAAACATCCAAATCCGCAAACTGGCTGCTTTGATCGTTACTCATGTACTCATTACCGATATTACGTCCGCCGATAACGGTAATCTGTTTATCAAACGTCATGCTTTTATTGTGCATACGGCGATTGATACGCGGCAAACCTGTGACGTAGTTCAATGTTGAAAACTTACGGTGCATTAATGGGTTGATGATACGCACCGCGATATTAGGGTGGCTCGCAAAACGTAATAGGTGCTGATCAAACTTTGCACTGTTATTAAAATCATCCAACAACAAACGCACGATCACACCGCGCTCAGCCGCTTCCCACAAGTCTTTTAATAGCAGTTGGCCAGCCTGATCATTATGCCAAATATAATACTGCGCATCGATATTGCGCGTGGCCATACCTGTTAAGATACTACGGGCGGCAAACGCATTTGCCCCAGTGACGATCGGATGATAGCCTGACAGATCAGGATGAATCTCATTTTGTGCTGTGATGGCGGTCACTAGATCAGTATTGTTGGTTGTAGTCGCTGTATTTTGCTCAATCTTTGGGCTGTCTTCTTGTTGGTATAAAGCATTGACTCGCGCTGATAACGCTTGGCTCTCAGGTAGATGTGGCTGTTTGGGTAGGCTCTGGCAAGCGCTCAGACCTAAAGTCAGCCCAAGTGTCAGACTCAACGATAAGCTGCTTGGTTCTATACTGAACATCGACATAACGAATTTACCTTGATGAGCCTAAATATACTGATAAATAAAATGCATGGATAAGTAATTTACTGAAATTGTTCATCTATTTTTAAGGATGATAGCATTGATTGGACGGTCTATAAAAATATCACCAACGCCAAAATTCAAATCGTCGCTAAGCTTAGCAGCTGTTAGCATATCTGCCTATTATAAATACGTTATTTTTGTTAGGTTTGACGATTGAGTTTATCGTGATTTATTGTCGGTTAAGCGGTTAAGTCTGCATAATGGCTGTCATATTGAACATCCAGTTATTTTAATAGGCAAAATTAATAATTAGAAGTTATCTGAAACCAGATGTGTGGAATAAGTCGGCATGTTATGATAACGCTGATGAATTTGCTTAATAATCAAAAAAATAAGCAGTCCTTTTATACCAACCAAAACAAAGCAACGGAACGTCTATGAGTCAGTCGCAAACGAAAGATGAGAATAATTTGAACCAAAAAAACTCAAACGATGGGTTAGATCCAAACTGGCGTAACGATGCCTTAGATTTAGGATTAGATTACGGTATGCAAACTATCGCCGTGCGCGCAGGTCAGCATCGTACCGATGAGGGCGAGCATTCAGAGCCGATTTTTACGACCAGCTCTTATGTTTATCAATCAGCCGCTGATGCTGCGGCACATTTTGACGGTACAAAGACAGGAAACGTTTACTCTCGTCATACCAACCCAAGCGTCCGTACTTTTGAGCGTCGTCTCGCCGCGCTAGAAAACGGTGAACGTGCGGTTGCAACGGCCTCTGGTATGGGTGCAATCCTGACCATGTGCTTGGCATATCTAAAAGCGGGTGACCATCTGCTCGCTGCCAATCAGTTATTTGGCTCGTCTATTGGGCTGTTTAATAACTATATGGCCAAGTTTGGCGTTGAAGTTAGCTATGTTGATTGCTTTGACAATGAGGCATGGGCCAATGCCGTTCAACCAAACACCAAAGTGATCTATTGTGAAAGCCCAAGTAATCCACTGGCGCAGATTTGCGATATCGGTTATTTGAGCACGCTTTGCAAAGCCAATGACATACTACTGGTCGTTGATAACTGCTTTGCCACGCCAGCATTGCAGCGCCCTCTAGATTTGGGTGCCGATGTCGTTATTCACTCTGCGACCAAGTACTTAGACGGTCAGGGCCGAGTACTTGGCGGGGCGTTGGTTGGTAGTGACAAACTCATGCAAGAAGCGTTTACCGTAGTGCGCTCAGGCGGTATCAGCATGAGCCCGTTTAATGCTTGGGTATTTACCAAGGGGCTTGAAACGCTAAAACTCCGAATGCAAGCGCATTGTAACAATGCCAATCAAGTCGCAGAATTTTTGGTCAATCATCCTAATGTCAGTACCGTACATTTCTCCGGCCTAAGTGACCATCCTGCACATGAGCTCGCCACACGCCAGCATCATATGAAAGACGGTTACGGTGCTATCATGGGTTTTGAAGTCAAAGCATCTGACAGCCGCGATACGAAAGAAGCGGCTTGGCATGTGATTGACTCGACTCAAATGGTCTCTATCACCAACAACTTGGGCGATGCAAAAACCACGATTACGCATCCTGCGACGACCACGCATTTTCGCCTAACCCCTGAGGCGCGTGCTGAAGCTGGCGTGAAAGACGGTCTGATTCGTCTATCAGTCGGTTTGGAAGATGTCGAAGATATTATCAAAGATTTGGCGCGTGGTTTAGACAGTTTGTAAAGATAGCGGTATAATGCCGTCAGTATTTTATTTTACACTTTAAAGTATCCCATTTATTATTATAAGACAAAGAGGCAGCTATGAACATTCAAGCATTGATGCAACAAGCACAAACGATGCAAAAGAAAGTAGAAGCAAACGTTGAAAATGCTAAGAAAGAGCTTGCGAACAAAGAAGTTCAAGCAGAAGCGGGCAGTGGTCTGGTTAAAGTCACCATGACTGGTCGCCATGTGGTCAAGCGTTTGACCATCGATCCAAGTCTGCTAGAAGATGAGCCAGATATGATCGAAGATCTTATCGCTGCCGCTATCAATGATGCGGTGCGTCAAGCGGATGAGCTATACGAAGAAACCATGGCTGGCGCGACCTCAGGTATGGGTCTGCCACCAGGTATGCAAGGTATGTTCTAAGCATTAAATACTTTAGACTGAACACAAAAATGGGGTTGTTATCGGCACGATACGACCCCATTTTTATAGCTACGATTTATAAATTTAGTTAAATAAAGTCAACTAAAGGAAAGCCACTTTGCTTACAGCCAAATTTGATCAGCTGGTCAAACAGCTGCGTATATTGCCAGGCGTCGGTCAAAAAAGTGCCCAACGAATGGCGCTACATTTGCTTAGTAAAAAACGTCCGCAAGGCATGGCGCTTGCCCAAGCACTAGATGAAGCCATGCGCGATATCGTTGAATGTCAGCGCTGTCATAGCTTTAGTGATGAAGCGGTGTGTCCTCTATGCCAAGACCCTAGACGTGATGATGGGCTGCTGTGTGTGGTCGAGACAGCAGCAGATGTGATGGCAATCGAGCAAACGGCAGGGTATCGTGGTCGCTATTTTGTGCTTGGCGGACACTTATCCCCGATTGATGGAATCAGTGCAGATGACTTAAATATTGATCAGCTGGTATGGCGAGTCAAACAAGAGCCTGTTGAAGAGATTATACTGGCAACAGGTACGACGGTTGAAGGCCAGACCACCGCACATTTTATTAGCGAGGCCGTCAGTCGTCATGTCAATAAAGTCACACGTTTGGCACAAGGGATACCGATGGGCGGCGAGCTTGAGTATCTAGATAGTATGACGCTGGGTCAAGCCATGCAAAACCGCTCTTTTTTATAAGGTTTTGCTGACATCAAAGTCTTACCCATTTCATTTCGTGAAATTGTTATAATTGCTTTATTATTGTTCTCCTTTTTCATTTTATTAAGACGCAGTATCGCGTTTTATTTTCTCCTATTTATGCAGGTATCTGCCCGTGTCCAACAACGTTTCAAACGCTTCAGTCAAATCAAACCCTTCAGTCAAATCAAACCCTTCTGAGATTACTGATAACTCATCACAAAAAGCAGCTAATACTGAGATGACATCAGTGGCGACACCTTCGGAATCAAATGATGATGCACTGGATGTTGATGCAATTGATATCGATGCACTGTTGGATGTCGCTGATGCTGTTGATGTCACATGGGTGCGTGAGCAGCACCAATTGGCTGAGGTGATCAATGCCTTGGCAACTTGTGGCCGCGTCGCACTAGATACTGAGTTTATCAAACGCGACACTTACTATCCGCGTTTGGCACTCGTACAGTTAAATACGGGTAATCACGTGTATTTACTAGATGCGCCTGAGTTGCAACTGTCTGAGCTGTGGGAGGCCTTGCGCCAAGTCGATGTGGCCATCTGGCATGCTTGCGGCGAAGATTTAGGCATTTTTTATCTGCTATCTGGTTGTCCACCATTGACCAATATTTTTGATACGCAAATTGCGTTGTCTTATTTAACCGGTCAATTACAAATGGGCTATCAGCAGGCATTGGCAGATCAGCTAGATATGCATATCGATAAAGAGCACAGTCAGTCTGATTGGCTCCAGCGCCCGTTGACAGACGAGCAAGAGCAATATGCCATCGATGATGTGCGTTATTTGCCAGCGCTGTATCTCAGTATCGAACATGCGCTTAAGGCACAAGGCCTATACGATTACGTCTGGGCGGATTGTCAGCTCTACGCCAGTGATTTGTATGACTTGCAGCACGTCGAAGATGAAGCGATGTATCTGACGATGGCAGATTATCGCTATAACTCACAGCAAATGGCGATACTCAAAGGGATTGCGACGTGGCGAGAAGAGCTGGCACGTGCGACCAATCAGCCGCGTACGTTTATCATCAAAAAGCAAGCGGTACGCGAGATCGTCACTGAAAAACCAAACAGCATGCGTGAGCTGGCGCACAAAACGACGATGCACCGTAGTATGCTGCGTCTCTATGGTGAAGAGCTGCTTAAGATAATAAGAAACGCCAAAAACCTACCACCTGCCGAGCATCCAGCTTGTCTTGTGCCGCCATATCGCTCAAAAAACAAAATCCTGTCAAAAGCAGTGCAGCAAGCGATTGATGATCACGCTAAGGCTATCGGCATGCCTAGCAGCGTTTTAATGCGCAAAAAATGGCTAGGACAGTTGTATGAAGTGATTGCTCTTGATAAAAATCTCAGCGAACTGCCACAAGGTCTCAAAGGTTGGCGCAATGACTGGGTCGTCCAGACGTTGATTCCAGTGATCAGCAAGCATAAAACTGAATTGCAGCAAGGGATGGGTATTAGATAGCAAATACAGCCAACTCAAAAAATTGATGCCTAATTTCACATTGCTTGTTTTTTAAATCAATTTTTTTTAAATCAATCAATGGCAGCATCAATTTTCTCTCTATCGATAAATGGCCGTTTTGACAATCTTGCTTATACTTTTGCTCGGTCATATCTATTCCATTATTCGCTGTCATCTAGAGCATTTTAGGTATTAAAAATATGCCCTAGCGTTCAAACTCACCATTTTCTAAAAAGTAAATCACTTGCCGAGCCACTTCTTTATCGACCAGCATGCCTGTATGGGTCACAGGCAGTACGATATGGTCGTTGGCGCAGTCAAGACGTGTTTCGCTGACGTAAACTGTACCATCATGAGCACAGTTTTCTGTGGCTGCTGATTCGCTTTCTTTATTCAGTTTGCGATTATGATATTGCAAAAAAGGTTGTCCTAAGCCGCGCGGTTTATCGCCTGCAATCACGCCTATATGAATATGTTCAGGACAGGACGTCGCTGTACCATCGAGCGCATCAGCATAAGATCGTCCTACAATTAAAGGGCTCAAACGCCATACGTAATCCGCGCAAACACTTCCCACATGCGGCGTGCCCAGCGTGACGCAGCGCCCAATTTGCCACTTGGGATAATTGGCCAAAAAATCACGAATAATCAATCCACCCAAGCTATGACCGACCAAATCTATTGGCTGATCAGGGTTGTGGTTGGCACTCAGCCACTCATGTAGTCGCTGGCTGTTGGTTTTGATACCGTCGCGCATGCTGCGATAGCTGTATTGATGGGTGGCAAAACCTTGCGCTTGTAAACGCTTCGCTAATGGACGCATCATCCAAGTCGTTTGATGCAAACCATGTATCAAAATCACAAGGTTTTTTCGTTTAGGCGCTTTTTGTGCCATGTCTTTTTGTTGCATAACAATATCCAAATGAGTAGCATTATAAGATTTTTTTATCGACGCTTGTTTATAAAAATGAGCGGATAGACAGACATCTTATATTAGCGCTTTAGGGGTAAGGGTTGTCAAATTATCTAAATTTTTAATTTCAATATTAGCTATTTTTTCGCTGTCAGGTTGTACTACTTATAGTGAATTCAGTATAAAAACGATACAGTGGGACTGGGATAAATTTTACGCAGCATCGAGCAGCGTAGGCACAGCACGAAAGGAGAATTTAGACCAGTTCCACCTTGATATATAATGTATCTGTTTTATTTAGGATTGACTATATAGAGTAGATAGAGCACTAATTGTTAAGGTGGAGATGCCAGAAATGATAGTAGTAAGCGAACCTATACCAGCTAAGACACCTCTACAAATTGCTACTTGGTCCCCAACTAAATATGATGGTCGATTTACAGCGATGACAGCGGGATATTTGACAGTTATTAATAACTATCTTGCTTTAACTAGAGATAATGAAGAAGTAATGACACAGGACAATACTCTTTTATTAGTATTAGCGAATACTTTCTTTTCGTGGGAGGCGGATAAAGAGATTATGTTATTTGAAGGTAAGTCCTATAAGGTCGGCGATGCGCTTTATCTTGGTGGTGCGGCGTTTACTTATCCCAATGCTAATATTACAGATCAGATAAAAGTGAACTGGATAGACTGTGGCTTGAATAAAGGATGGTTGGGCGGTTAAGTCTCATTGATAGTGTCAAAATTTAACAATGCATGCATAAAACAAAACCGCCAAATCAGCGACTGATTTGGCGGTTTTTTATAAAATAAACGAGCAGTTATCGAAAATGATCATTACATATAGTTTTCGATACTTGGGCAAGAACACATAAGGTTCTTGTCACCGTACGCATCATCGACGCGTGCCACACTTGGCCAGAACTTGTTTGCACGGATGTAAGGCAGTGGGAACGCAGCAGTCTCACGGCTGTATGGATGCGTCCATTCTTCATTAGTAATCATAGCAGCCGTATGCGGTGCATTGACCAATGGGTTGTCTTCTAGCGTCCAGTTGTCTTCGCCCGCTTTTGCTTTCATCGCTTCAGCTTTGATAGATTTCAGCGCACTGATAAAACGATCCAACTCCTCGACAGACTCAGACTCTGTGGGCTCAATCATCAGTGTGCCTGCGACTGGGAAGCTCATCGTTGGTGAGTGAAAACCGTAATCCATCAAGCGCTTAGCAATATCGCTTTCAGTGATGCCAGTCTCTTCTTTTAACGGACGAATATCGATGATACATTCGTGAGCCACGCGGCCGTTTTTACCTGTATATAATACAGGGTAGTGGTCTTTTAGCTGGGCGGCTACATAGTTAGCGTTTAGCAGGGCAAGCTCGGTTGCTTTTAGTAGGCCATCGCGGCCCATCATAGTGATATACATCCATGAGATAGGTAAGATGCTCGCTGAACCATAAGGCGCAGCCGATACCGCTGAGCAGTCTTTTTGCGCGTTATGCACAGGGCTTAGCGTATGGTTTGCCATGAATGGTGCCAAATGCGCCTTCATACCGATAGGACCCATACCTGGACCGCCGCCGCCATGCGGGATACAGAAGGTTTTGTGCAGGTTCATATGTAGTACATCAGCACCAACGTCTGCAGGCTGCATCATGCCTACCTGAGCATTCATGTTGGCGCCATCCATATAGACCTGACCACCGTGCTTGTGAGTCAAATCACAGATATGACGGATGCCTTCTTCAAACACGCCATGAGTCGATGGGTACGTGATCATTAAAGCGCCCAAACGCTCGCTGTGCTCTTCACACTTGGCGGTTAAATCCTCAATATCAACGTTGCCGTTTTCATCGGTTTTGACCACGACGACTTTCATACCCATCATCATGGCAGTAGCAGGGTTGGTACCGTGCGCTGACATTGGAATGAGGCACACATCGCGATCGGTTTCGCCCAATGACTCATGATAACGGCGAATCGCGAGCAGACCAGCATATTCACCAGAAGCGCCAGAGTTTGGCTGCATAGAGACATCATCAAAACCAGTGATGGCTTTTAATTGATCTTGTAAGCTATCGATCATCGCAATATAGCCTGTGACTTGGTCACGCGGTGCGAATGGATGCACATTGGCAAACTCAGGCCAAGTAATCGGTAGCATCTCACTGGTGGCATTCAACTTCATGGTGCAGCTGCCTAGTGAAATCATGCTGCGGTTCATCGCTAGATCTTTGTCTTCAAGCGACTTTAGGTAGCGTAGCATTTCATGCTCGGTATGATGCGAGTTGAATACTGGATGAGTCAAGATGTCATCCGTACGCAGGTGTGCGCTGTCAAGTGAGATGCGAGCGGTTTCAGGTAGATCGTGTGACTTGTTGACGAATAACTGAGTCAATACGCCAAAATCTTGCTGATCACTGGTTTCACTAAAGGCAACGCTCAATTTGGTGTCGCTTAGACGCCATAAGTTGTAGCCAACGTTGTCTGCATTTTTAAAGATTTGCGTAGCTAGCTTCTCTGAGCCGCAATCAACCACGACTGTATCGAAGAATTGATCGTGTACCACGCTTAAGCTGCTGTCATTCGCTGCTGTGATGGCATCAGCAAAGGCGGTGGCAAACGCATGGATACGAGTCGCAATACGCTTCACGCCACTTGGGCCATGATAGACGGCATACATACCAGCGAGATTGGCGAGCAATACCTGCGAAGTACAGATGTTTGAGTTGGCTTTTTCGCGGCGGATATGCTGCTCACGCGTCTGTAGCGCCATACGTAATGCGGTATTGCCTTGTGCGTCTTTAGATACGCCAATGATACGACCAGGTGCTGAGCGTTTTGCTTTATCAGAGAATGCAAAGTAAGCAGCATGTGGGCCACCAAAGCCCATTGGAATACCGAAACGCTGTGTGCTACCTAGTGCTACGTCCGCACCCATATCGGCTGGTGATTTTAATAACACCAAGCTCATGATATCACTGACGACACTGACGTAAGTCTTGTTTTCTTTTACGGCCGCGATGACGTCTGTTAAGTCTTTAACGTCGCCTTCTACGCCAACATACTGGAATAGCGCACCGAAATAGTCGCCTGATTTGGCCGTTTCAAAATCACCCACGACCACGTCCCAACCAAAGTATTTCGCACGAGTATTGATGACATCTAGCGTTTGTGGATAGACGCGCTCATCGACGAAGTACTGCGTTGACTTGCTTTTGCTTACACGCTTTGACATCGCCATGGCTTCTGCTGCTGCCGTTGCTTCATCAAGCAGTGACGCACCAGCTAATTCAAGACCAGTCAAATCGATACAAACTTGTTGGAAGTTCAGCAATGCCTCCAAACGACCTTGAGCGATTTCTGCTTGGTAAGGGGTATAAGCGGTATACCAGCCTGGATTTTCAAGGACGTTACGCTGAATGACGGCAGGCATACGAACCGGAGAGTAGCCTTGACCGATATAGCTCTTATTGACGGTGATGTCATCTGCCATCGTGCGTAGTTTGGCAAGTGCCGCATGCTCACTCATTGCCACTGGCAAATCCAATTCTTTGTGCAAACGTACCGGCTCAGGCACAGTGTCATTGATAAAGCTTTGCATATCTTTATAACCAACAGCGCTGAGTAGGTCAGCTTGCTTGGTTTCGTTCGAACCTAAGTGGCGATAGACAAATTCAGCTTCGTTGAACAATCCTTGAAAGGTATCAAACGATGGGTTTTGAGAGATAGTCATGACAATCCTTGGTTAAGGGAGTAATAAACAAAATAGCAATTAAGAAAACATTGTGAGCAGTTAAGGAAACACTGTGAGCGGTACGTTATACGTAATGCACAAACTGTTTTTGGTCAAAGCGGAATTGGGTGTTGTAAACGCCATTGTCAGCACGCTCGCCTGCGCCAATCATCATAACGATATGATGGTCGTCGCTAAGATTGAGCAACGCTTTCATGGCAGGCTCATCAAAGCCGCCCATAGGACAGCTATCAAAACCATGAGCACGTAGTGCCAACATTAGGTTTTCGGCGGCAAGCGCGGTGTTATTGGTTGCCCAGTTTTTGGTGTCTTCAAACGTATAGTAAGGCGATTTGAGAGGGCCTTTGACGCGTCTGACCACTTGCGTTGCGCCCCATTTTGCAGCGGATATCACATTGGCAGGGCCGCGCAAAAAGTCCAGCGTGACGACTTTGTTGTAGTAGTCTTTCACTTTCTTAGGGACTGGCTGATCAGGGTATTCGCGCAATATTTGCTGAGCATGCTCATGCCAGATGTCGGTGCGAGCAACGATAGCGATTAAGCGCGCCGATGTTTTTGCCGCGTTTTGGTTCATACAGTTTTTGATGGCGCGTTTACGATTATCAGCATCATCGATAACATAAAACTCCCACGGCTGTAGGTTGCTAGAGTTTGGTGCTAGCATGGCCAAACGCAGACAGTCTGCCAGTACGTCGTCAGGGATGGGCGTGTCAGTAAAACGGCGCACGGAACGGCGTGATTCTACGATATCGCGAAAGGCTTGTAGCTGCGGTGTATGGTTTGGTGTGGCGATGGGGTCTTTATTATCGGTGTTGGCATTCATATTAGGATCCATGCTGAGAATTGGGTTATCAGTTTGCGTCGTTATTGATAGCACGTATTCATTGGGATTCGAAGAGGTGATCAATACGAGTCAATGAGATAACGCTTGAGAGCAATAACATCGGACGATAATGGTTTTTGGTGGTCTATATATAAAGCTGCTTTGTTATCAAAGGTGTCATCTATGAATCAACCCTGTTGATAAGAAAGGGGTATCAAATAGGAGATGTAGATACCCGCTTTTGCCAGTATCTACAAGTTTGGCTGCTATTTTGGTTTGGCTACTATCTTTCTTTCTGCTATACAGAGGTGGTTATTATAATTCGCTTTCGTACTCGTCAGCGGTCATCAGTGCTTCATAGTCAGCGATGTTGTCAGGCTTCACTTTAAAGAACCAGCCTTCACCATATGGGTCAGAGTTGATGATTTCAGGATCATCTTCTAGTGCTTCGTTGATAGCGATGACTTCGCCTGAGATAGGCGCGTATACGTCAGAGGCGGCTTTTACTGATTCAACAACTGAGATTTCGTCGTCAACAGCGATAATATCGCCCACTTCTGGTAGCTCAACAAACACCACATCACCCAATAGGTCTTGAGCATGGTCAGTGATACCAACAGTGATCGTACCGTCGTCTTCTAGGCGCAGCCACTCGTGACTTGCAATATATTTTAGCTCTGCTGGGATGTTGCTCATGGTCTCTCTCTCCTAAATGATAGAGGTTAATTAACAAAAATAATGGAGGCTGGGCGTATCGTCGTTTTTATCATTATGTCTAAAACGACAACGCGCTCTAATAATAAGATTTATAAGACCTACGAGTCAAACTGTTGCTTGCCGTTACGGACAAAAGGCAGCTTCAATACCCGTACATCGACGAATTTACCTTTGCCGCGTAGATCGACCTGTACGTGATCATCTTCTGATAAGCTGGCAGGCACGCGAGCAATCGCGATGGAGTTTTTTAGGCTAGGGGAGAATGTACCGCTGGTGATAATACCAGTTTGCTCATTGTCAGTGCCCTGATTGATAGTCACTGTCATGCCTTCACGCAATACGCCGCGCGTGGTCAATAGCAGACCTACTTGCTTCATAGCGGTGTTGTCTTCTTTTGCCTGCTTGCGTTTGCTGACCAAAGCGTCACGGCCGACAAAGGCACGGTCGTCTTTAAGCGCTAGCGTCCAGCCCATATTGCACTCGTAAGGGCTAATGGTCTCGTCCATGTCATGACCATAAAGGTTCATGCCCGCTTCCATACGCAAGGTATCACGTGCGCCAAGACCGGCAGGTTTGATGCCATTTGCTTTTAGCTGCTCAAAAAAAGCAGGGGCATCATCGGCATGCATAATGACTTCGACGCCATCTTCACCAGTATAGCCAGTACGAGCCACAAACCAATCGGTGCCTTCGATATCGGTCAAGTCAGCGCCAACGAAAGGTTTTAGCCCAGCTAAGGTATCTGCCCAGTTTGGTTTGGCTTGAGCCAGTTTCTCAATAGCATTTGGACCTTGCACGGCGAGCATGGCAAGCTCAGGACGCTCGGTAATCGCAATATCAAAGCCTTCAGCGACTTTATTAAACTGTGCTAAGTCTTTGTCACGAGTGGCTGCATTGGAGACGATACGGTACTCAGTTTCCTCTGCATTCATCAGATAGACGATCAAATCATCGATGACGCCGCCTTGCTCATTGAGCATGCCAGAGTACAGCGCTTTACCAGCGGTAGTGAGTTTGTTGACATCATTTGCGAGTAGTTTTTGGAGCCATGCTTTAGTATCTGCGCCTTTGATATCGGTCACTACCATATGTGAGACATCAAACATACCGGCATCTGTCCGTACCGCGTCGTGCTCTTCGATTTGTGAACCGTAATGAATTGGCAATTCCCAACCAGAAAAATCGACCAATTTGCCCTCACTATCAAGATGAGACTGGTAAAAAGGGGTGCGCTTAGGGGTTTGAGTGCTGCTAGAGTCTTGAGAGTGGGTATCAGTCATAACAAATCCTTATGTGTACATCAGTCGTACTCGGCAGAGTAGAGTGGTGTGCAACGTAAAAGTAGCGAGAAGCAATATTGCATCAAAGGGTGACACAGAAAGCAAAGATAAAGACGTAGGCCAAACAGACGCTGAACGTCGGTTTAAGC
The DNA here is from genome assembly GCF_900101915.1 of Psychrobacter pacificensis. Lineage (GTDB taxonomy): Bacteria > Pseudomonadota > Gammaproteobacteria > Pseudomonadales > Moraxellaceae > Psychrobacter > Psychrobacter pacificensis. The sequence continues at coordinate 76,457 of NZ_FNAL01000002.1, forward strand.
TAAAGCCCTATCTGTCCTGTGACCTGAGATTTTCAACACGAACCATCGTTTACGAGCAGTTATTTAAAACCTGCGGTTGATGATAGCGTATTTTCTCCCCTTCGGTGGGTAAGACGTCGTCCGTACTTACCACTCTCCAGATTTGTTATGTCTGACGTTTGATAAAGTAGTGCGCTATGAGCGTGATGCTAGCAAACACTACCAAACAACAGTGACATGTGTTTTTCAGTCCTTTTACCTGAGCGATTGGCAGGGTGGATGCGCCTTCGGTGGTCGTATGGCAGTTGTCAGTTTGTATCACCAATAGGGTTTGATACAAAATCTGTGCCGACAGACTCTCTCCTGAAAAACGCTTTTATTATGAAAGGTTCAAAGCGCTTTTACAAGTCATCACCGCCATTAAAACAAATAAATTTGGCAAAAATGTGTGCTCATTAGGACATTTGCTCACCAAAGACGCTTAGCAAGATGGTGTTTTTTATCTCTATCAGCCGTTTTGAGAATCAATAAAATGATGTATGGGCGCAAAAATTACCATAGCAACACGCAAAGCGACTACTGGTGTTTGCCTGAAATATGCTAACCTACGACCATAGTTTCTGATAGGTGGTTTTTATGCATTGCGATATTTATAAATTTCCCAAACATGACGACATGTATGTATATATTGCGCGCCCTGAATATCCTGATGATACCGATGAGATCAAAGATTGGCTTGGCGTACTGCCAAAGGACTTTCGTGCAGGGTTGGGCCGTAGCCAGTTTGTCATGCATCTTGATTTGGCGGCGACGCCCACTCTGGCGCGTGTTGATAAAGAAGAAGTACTGGCAAAGCTAGCGTCCCAAGGTTATTTTGTGCAGATGCCACCGCAAGATGTCATGCGCCGCCAAGCAGAGCTACGCGCTCGTGAAGCGCAGGACAATATCTACGACTAGATACATTTTACCACTAGATAACATTGACGATTGGTACGCTTATTGATAAGACGGTTGTGGCAAGATGATTGAGAGAATGGTCTTTACAATGCCATGGACAAAACACTCATGACACATTTGGTCACATGCATTTGGGTAGAAAGTCGTGATAAACTGACACCCCATGACATCCACATAAAAAAATACAGATAGAAACGCACATGATGTGTGCATCGATACTGTATTTGATCTTATTTTGGTACGACAGAACGCACCATACACTGCTAGGCACATAACGTGTCAACGGTGATAAACGCAGGTAGTGAAACACGTATGGATTGGTTAAAAAATATTTTGCACAGCTTACCATTAGAATCTATTAGTGACATTCTCGGTGAGATTGCTATTTGGTGGGGCCAAATGGTGAAAGATGTACCGCCCGCCGATTTGCCAATGTATGCGTATCTTGGTGGTTCCATTTTGGTATTGGTGTTATGGTTGCTAGTCGCTCGCATATTGCCAAAACCACTGGGCGGTATGAGTTGGATGATACTGTTTGCAGTGTTATTGGCACCCGGCACAGCGCTTGGTGACTCTAGTGAAATTGCACCAGCCAGTATCAGCGTCGTCTACGCTGTTATGATGAAGGACTTTGCAGGCGCGATTGCCAATATGCTGCCAATATTGGTGGTACTGGTCATCGGTTTGTTTATCGGTTTTATGTGGCAGCTGATACGCGGCGCATTCGCATCGAGCTTGGACAAAGCCCGCAGCCGTACGGCAGAGGATACGCAAGCGACAATGCAACTGACGACCGGCAGTTATTTGGCAGAAGGTTCTACGTTGACTGAGCAGTCTGATGATACGGCCCTAGCCGCTAAGCCTGAGAGCAGTAATACTAAAAGTCATGTTGACTTAAAAAAACAGAATGGCTTGTCTAAGAATACTGATGCTGACAATCGCTAAAACGCTGAAGTCTGTTTGTACGGTGTAATAAATAAGCAGGCGAGCCAGTAAAGTAATCGAGTAATGATAAAAAAAGACACCCATGCGTGTCTTTTTTTATGCCAAATCGTCTGGCAACCTTATGAATTATTGAGAATTATGAGAGGCACCCAACCATTGCTCACAAAGGCGAACGCATGAGTATTTTGGCAATGCCTCAGGCTGTGCTAATCTAATTTATCTTTTATTCATTATCAAATTTTTAGTTCTACTTATTTATAACCATATATTCATAACAATTTATCTATAACAACAATCGAGACCTGATTATGAACAAGCAAACCTTTACCGGCACTCAAAATTATATCGCCACAGACGATTTACAACTGGCAGTGAATGCGGCCATGACATTACAAAAGCCGCTCCTTATCAAAGGTGAACCTGGTACGGGCAAAACCTTACTTGCCGAAGAGGTTGCTGAGAGTCTAGGGATGCCACTGATTACGTGGCACATCAAGTCGACGACTAAAGCCGAGCAGGGTTTATACGAGTACGATGCGGTATCGCGCCTACGTGACTCGCAGTTGGGTGATGACAAGGTTTATGAGATTGGCAATTACATCAAGCCGGGCAAGCTGTGGGATGCCTTCACTAGCACCGAGCGCAGCGTACTACTAATCGATGAGATCGATAAAGCCGATATCGAGTTCCCTAATGACTTGCTGCATGAGCTCGATAAGATGTCGTTTTATGTGTATGAGACGGGCGAGACCATTACCGCCGCGCAGCGTCCAGTAGTAATCATTACATCAAACAATGAAAAAGAGCTGCCCGATGCGTTTTTGCGTCGTTGCTTCTTCCATTACATCGACTTTCCAGAAGAGCAAACCATGCGCCAAATCATAGAGGTGCATTTCCCCGATATTCAGGAAAAATTGGTCAACGACGCGTTGGATATATTCTACAAGCTGCGCAATATCCAAGGCCTTAAAAAACCACCATCAACGTCTGAATTGGTCGATTGGTTGACGTTATTGCTCGCTGATGACATGGCGCAGGATGAGTTAGAAGAAAACTTACGCGGCGAAAAATCCATTCCGCCATTATACGGTGCATTGCTGAAAAACGAAGCCGATGTGAATTTACTACAGCGTTTTGCCAATATGATGCGTCGTTAAGCGCGTCTAAGTGTTCAGTGCTTTTTTTGTTTTACGTCAATCAGTGGTGCGTCTCTTATGTTCATAAAACTATTCTATACCTTGCGGACTTACGGCGTACCAGTCAGTACGCGTGAGCTGCTTGATCTTAATGCCGCGTTAGATAAGGGCCTGATGATGCAGCCGCATCCTGAAGATCCAGCACTGGCGACTTTTGCGAGCCGTGAGGATATGTATCGGCTGATTCGGCTGTGCATGGTCAAAGACGAGCGCCATTTTGATAAATTTGATCGGGCAATGGCAGACTATTTTGAAGGGGTGGATAGTCTTGATATGGATGCGCTGTTGGCCAAGCTGACGGATGTGCCTAAAGAATGGCTGGATCTAAAGCTCGACCCAAAAAATCTAACCGAAGAGCAAAGACGCCTGCTCAAAAAATACGGCTCGCTTGAGGAGCTGATGAAAGCGTTAGAGGAGCGGTTACAAGAGCAAAAAGAGCGTCACCAAGGTGGTAGTAAATGGGTAGGGACAGGCGGTACCTCGCCATTTGGTGCTTATGGCGACCATCCAGAAGGGGTGCGCGTCGGCGGTGAATCGCGTAAACGTAGCGCGGCGAAAGTTTGGGAGCAGCGTAAATATCGCAATCTTGATGATGATAATCAGCTTGGTACCCGCCAAATCCAAATGGCACTACGCAACCTACGTCAGTTTGCGCGGACAGGCAGCGCTGACGAGCTCGACATTCATGAGACCATCAAACGTACTGCCAAAAAGGGCGTGCTTGATATACATATGCAAGCCGAGCGCCGCAACCGTGTCAAAGTATTGATGCTATTTGACGTAGGCGGTAGTATGGACATCCATGTCGAAGCACTTGAGAAACTGTTCACTGCGGCAAAGAATGAATTTAAAACATTAGAGTTCTTTTATTTCCATAACTGCTTGTATGACTATGTGTGGAAGGACAATAATCGTCGCCATAGTGCACCGATGCCCACGTTTGAGCTACTCAATAAATATGGGCGCGAGTATCGCGTCATCTTCGTCGGTGATGCATCGATGTCGCCGTATGAGCTGATGACCGTGGGCGGTAGCGTCGAGTATATGAACAATGAAGCCGGTATCGTATGGCTAAAGCGTGTGCTGGATCATTTTGACAAAGTGGCGTGGCTCAATCCTGAAACCCCAAGCTATTGGCAGTACACGCAAACCATCGTTGAGATCAAAAAGCTATTCGAAGATAAGATGTATCCGATGACCTTGCACGGTGTTGAGGAGATGACCCAGTATATGGCGCGGTAGTATTAATCTATATCGGACGAGTAATATGAAAAAAGCACTTAAGACGATGTGATCGTTTTAAGTGCTTTTTTATGTTAATTTAAATGCTTTTTTATGTTAAGTAGTGCCAATTTTGAGAAGGCATATTAGTGACAAATGCTATGGTGACGATAGATGCTAGCTTTTGTTTTCAACCAGTCCAATCATCACACCCATCTCTTTTTTGTCTTGCTTATCGATACTGGGTGCATACAGTGCTGAGGCAATGCCGCCATCCAAAAACAGCGCATTTGGACAACCTAGCTCGTCTTTGAATAGAGTCGCAAACTGATAAAACGTCACAGGCTCGTCTGTATTGACGAATTGTATGCTGCCATCTCGGCAAATGCCTGCACCATTACGCAGTTTGATGGATGTGCTATCAGGATTGAACTGCGGATGTATCTCATCATTGATGACTAGCATAGGACCAGATTGCGTCGCATACCAAGGCTGTGCGTTGCCATTGTTTATCTGTTCATCTAAGGCGTGGCTTTCGGTGATTTGTACGTGACCAGTTTTGTCCCACCACATAACGCCATTGGGTAATAAATGAAAATTGCCACCACCTTCTTTTAGATTGAGCGATTTGACTTCTTCGCCTTTGATGACGGTGTAACCAATTGGTGCATAGTTTTCGTTGTACATTCCTGCATTCATGGCAAAGTTTAGAGTTTCAGTCTTTGGTAAAGTGGACAACAATGTATCAAAGGTTAGTAGTGGTTGGTCATTAGAGGCTTGCCAAAACAGCTGCAGTGAATAACGATCGCTTGTTAATCCACTTGCATCCACACGGCAGACGCTATAAGTAAATGGCGAGTCTTTTGTCTGACACGACCAACTGTCTGTATCGAGGTTAGTCGTGTCAGTGTCTGTCTGCTGGCAAGCGCTAAGGCCAAGTGCAAGCACTATCAATGATAACAATAAGGTCAAAATGGAGGTTGGCATCAATCACACGTCTTTTAACATAGTGGTATTTGTGGTTTGCTACTGATTCATATATAAATCTTGGGTACTCGCTTTTAGTCGCTACTGGGCGGATAGTCACGGAAGGTGTTATTCACATTGCCGATGAGCTGCCCGCCATCGGTTGTGATCGTATGATCGGTGCTGTAGGGGGAGCTGTATCCAGCGCGATGTTCGGTTGGTGCGCCAGTCTCTTTACCTTTATCACGAGAGTCTTTGTTATAAGCAATGAGCGCATCATTATTGGCTAAGAAACTATCAGGATTGGCCATCACCCACATTTGATTGAAAATATCCGCACGCGCGCTATTATCAAGTAATGCGCCCTTATCCGTAAAGTAGAAAAACTTAGACAGTAGCTTAATCTGCCCGTCATCTAGACGGCGGGCGATATGATAAGGTTGTAGCTGACTCGGATGCTGTAAGCCCACCGCGCCGACGATACTGGCCAATGATTTGAGTGTGTTTTTATGGAAGCTTGCCACACGCTCTGCTTTGCTAGGGACATCGAGCGCCTTTTGACGGTAAGGGTCTTGGGTAGCGACGCCCGTTGGGCACGTATTGGTATGGCAAGAGCGCGACTGAATACAACCAACCGCAAACATAAAGCCACGCGCCGAGTTACACCAATCGGCACCTAGCGCAATCATCCGTGCAATATCAAACCCTGAGACAATCTTGCCACTGACGCCAAGTCTGATCTTGTCACGAATGCCTGCACCGACCAAAGTATTGTGAACAAGCAAAAACCCTTCGACCATCGGCATGCCGACATTGTCCATAAACTCAACAGGCGCCGCACCTGTACCGCCTTCGGCACCATCAATAACAATAAAATCAGGATAGTTGTCCGTCTCGATCATGGCTTTGACAATCGCCATAAACTGCCAAGGCTGACCCACGCATAGCTTGAAGCCAACAGGCTTGCCACCAGATAATTCGCGTAGCTGCTGCCAAAAGGCGACAAGCTCACGCGGTGTACTAAACGCGGTGTGCGAAGCGGGCGAAATACAGTCTTGACCCGTCGGCACTTGGCGAGTATCGGCAATCTCTTGAGTGATTTTGCTCGATGGCAACACGCCGCCTTTACCCGGTTTGGCACCTTGCGACAGCTTGATCTCGATCATTTTGACTTGTGGATCGACAGCTTTTTCGGCGAAAGACTGTGGGTCAAAATTGCCTTCGGCATCACGGCAGCCAAAATACCCTGTACCTAACTCCCAAATCAGATCACCACCGAACTTACGATGATAAGGGCTGATCGCGCCTTCGCCCGTATCATGTGTAAATCCGCCTATTTTTGCGCCTTGATTGAGTGCCATAATGGCGTTTGCGGACAGACTGCCAAAACTCATCGCGGAGATGTTGAATACCGACATATCATGCGGCTGCTTACAACGCTCGCCGCCAACAGTGATACGAAAGTCTTTGTTTTCTAACGGCTGGCTAACGGCGGATTGCAAAAACCATTCTTTACCATGAGTATAAAGATTGTCTAGCGTACCAAACGCATTGGTATCGCTGACGTTCTTTGCCCGCTGATACACTAGCGCGCGCTGCTGGCGTGAAAATGGCACCTGCTCTTTGTCATCTTCAAGCAAATACTGACGAATCTCAGGACGAAAATCCTCTAGTACGTAGCGTATATGTCCTGCTATCGGGTAGTTTTTTAGCACTGAATGCTTGGACTGAATCAGATCATAAATACCGAGTCCTACGCCAAAACCTCCAATCACAATTAGCCAACCGTGCATCAGCAGCAATCCGGCTAATAATAGACAAATGGCTGCACCCAGTGTGCTATAGCGCAGCAGCAGCCCGACAAAATACGGCGAGCTGGTTTTGGGTTCAGGGTTCAGATTGGTACGGGATTCAGGCATAACGAGGCTCAACAGTCACTGTAAATATAGATAATACGTTCAAATTTGTCGCGTACATCATACACTGATGCTATCGCCAAGTCGGTATCATTGGGTAACAGTATACTAATGCTGGCAAATTTTAGCAGGTGATTCTGACTAATATTTGCTCATCCTCTATAGCATCAAACGTGATCGCAACGGGTAAAAACTGCTCAATGAGCCATGCTTGGGTTTTGCTATGCTCGCTAATAACCCGCGCGCTAAACGCACCGCCGCCTGCTAAGGCTAACGGTAATAGCAGCTGATCGGTCAAATATTCATCAATCAGCGCATCGGTGTCAAACAAATAACGCTTTACTAAGCCTGACAAACGACCACCTATCTTTTCTGCTGAGCTGCGTTTTTCTCCTAGTAATGTAAATATTTCAGAGTGATATTCTTTGTGATTTTGGATACTAATACTCTCGTGAGTGACTTTTGCATAGCAGGTATTGCCTTCACCAATGCCGTATAATTTATTACCGCGTGTTGTGATAAGCGCCTCATCCATACCCGCTTCAATCAACGCGGCTTTGGCGCTGGCAAGCTCACGCAGGCAGATATCGTATTCTAGATTGAGCACGCTTGCGACCAGCTCCGTGCTGACAAGCTTACCGCGTTCCGTGAGGTCTAATCGTGAAGCATTAGCACGGCGCACAAATGGCGCAACAGTTGCTTTAATCGCGCCGCCGCCGATAGGGGCAAAGCCCGCTTGCACGCACTCAATCTCGACCTGCATGCCGAGCTTGGCAAGTAGCGGCACAAAGGCGTGCTGCAAAAAGTCGGTGGTTGGCGCTAACGGATTGTGCGTGCCGCCTATGATGGTAACGGTGGACTTGTTGCTTGAGTCAGCATTGGCAAAGAGTAGGGCAGGCAGTAGCGTCTGTAACACCAGACTGGTACTGCCTGCCGAGCCGATATCGAAGGTATAATCGCCCGCTTGCACGGTGCTTGGCGTAAAGGTGAACGCCATACTACCTAAATGAGCGCCCGATACGCTAGCGTTTGATATCTGTTGTGACGCTTGTACACACATCAAATGCTGACGCATCAATCCGGGTTTGGCGCGTCCAGCACGAATATTGGTGATTTCAATCGGTGTGCCTGTGAGCATCGATAATGACAGTGCCGTACGAATGATTTGTCCACCGCCTTCGCCTGTGCTGCCGTCGATTTTTAGGGCTTTACGTGTTGATGCTGGCATGATAAATGTCTTTATGATTTGTAAGACTATTGATTGGTAGTGTCGTTAATGGGCATAATAAAATGCTTCCCAATACTTTTCGGGTCGCATTTAAAATAAGATTGAAACCGACTGTCAGTGTCTGGTGGTAAGGTCTAAATGGTGCATTGTGCCAAGTGCCATGTGCGGGGCATAAGTGGTAAAAAATGCGCCTGCCCACAACGCGTAGCAGCCACGACAGTATATTTTCAACCCCCTGCTGTGGGTCGCGGGGTCTGACACTCGCCCAGTCGATTTCAAAAGGGTGGTCTGTCCATTATCAGACAGACAAAGCTAAAAAAGGTTTAATGAGCTAGGTAAGCGCCTAGTCCACAAGGTCAATTTGCCAGTTGTTGGCTTGAATGACAATGTTAAGCTGACGTAGCTTCATGGCAATATCGTCCGCCTGCTTTTGCAATGCGCCGACCGAGACCATCACTTGCCATTTAATCTCACGCGGGCTATAGCGATCGACCTCGGTTTCGGTCGCGGCTATCGACTCGGTCAATAGCTTGTGGCGCATCTCAAGGGTGTCGCGCTCAACGAGCAGCGCCAGCATCGATTGATTGTTGTCCGTCAGCGCCACCGCGTTGGTACGCTGGATACGGGCGATAAGCGCGGACAGCTCGGTAATCAGCTGGCTTGCGTCCATCAATAGCTGATTGGGGTCTTCGCTTGGCGTATCGCCATCTTGGACTTTTACATTGCTGCGAATGCGTCCTTTGATTTGCGCCAGCTTTTTTTGCATATCACTGCGGATAAGTAGGGCTTCTGCGAGTTTCATTTTAGTTTTCCTTAAATTCTATTTTTCATTCTAATGAAATGTTTCATAAATGAAGAGGTTATTTCAAGGATAAACTCAACTTCTTCTTCGATAACTTGAGAGTCATGTTTGACGTAATCGTTTTGATACTTAGTAAAATAATCAATTAGCTTTACAAACATATTTACTAGTTCTCGGGAGCCATTATTCCTCTTAATAAATGTACCAATATCAGTAAGCTGATTTTCTAAAGACTTGGAATTTCCTAGTATTTCTTTTACTAATAGCTCTAACGATAGTCGAAGGTCATCTAACAAGTTTCTCTCAAATATATTTCCTTTATATTTTTCTAAAGCATAGTTATATTGTTCTAGGGATTTAGTATAGTCATCTAACCAAAATCTAGTTTCATCTACTAAAATTTCATTGACCGTGTCTATGTCAGTATTCAAACCTTTAAAGCGTGTCAACAGCTTGATCTTAAGATCTCTAACTTCAGGTAAGTCTTTAATTTCCGGATGCTCGCAAAGTTCTTTTATGATTTTAAATTGTTGTTTAGGGTTAAACGAGCTTAAGTTTTTCTTTAAGGCATACCTTTTATTAGGTGTGGATACTGTAAAGGGATAACTTGTATAAGGAATATCAGTGTTATAGTCAACTGCGTATGCTGCAAATAAACTAGCAATTTTAGAGCCTGATAAGCCTTTCTCGGTGCTACCTAGAATATCACCTGCTGTTTCAATAAATGTCTGGGGAATCATATTTAGCCTTATTTTTTGGATTAATTAATATAGGTTAAAGTAATATAATTAACTGATTTTTTTAAATATTTTGGTTTAACCCTTCACACAAACCACTTGCCGCAAGGTATGTACCACTTCCACCAAGTCACTTTGTGCGCTCATCACGTCTTCAATATTTTTGTACGCCGCTGGGATTTCGTCAATCACGTTTGCGTCTTTACGACATTCTACGCCTTTGGTTTGGGCGATTTGGTCATCAATAGTAAAGACTTTTTTCGCCTCAGTGCGTGACATCACGCGACCTGCGCCATGCGAGCAAGAGCAAAACGATTCTTCGTTGCCTTTACCTTTGACGATAAAGGATTTTGCGCCCATCGACCCTGGGATGATGCCGTATTCGCCGACGCGTGCGCGCACTGCGCCTTTACGCGTGACAAAGACTTCCTCGCCGTAGTGCTCTTCTTTTGCCACATAGTTGTGGTGACAGTTGACCGCTTTTACCGCAGCATCGAACGGTTTTGGCACGATGGTGCGTAGCGCTTGGATGGCTTTTTCCATCATGATTTCGCGGTTTTTAAAGGCAAAGCGCTGCGCCCAGCCAACCGCAAACCAATAATCGTCAAAATGTTCAGTCCCCTCAGCAAAATACGCCAAATCTTTATCAGGCAGGTTAATAAACCATTTGCGCATGTCCTCACGCGCCAGCTCAATAAAGTAGCGCCCGATGGCATTGCCCACGCCGCGTGAGCCTGAATGCAGCATAATCCACACCTGATTGGTCTCATCAAGGCACACCTCAACAAAGTGATTGCCTGTACCCAGAGTGCCCAAATGCTTTAGATTGTTGGTGTTTTTTAGTTTGGGATGCTTTTGGGTCAGATAATTAAAATCATCGACCAGCGTACCCCAGCCATTCATCACGGTATCATCAGGGTTCGCCCACGCGCCCACGTCACGGCGCGAGCCGCGACCGCGTGTCTTGCTGCGTCCATGCGGAATGGCTTTTTCCAGCTCGGTGCGCAGACCGTGCAGGTTGTCGGGCAAATCATCTGCGGACAGCGTGGTCTGCACCGCCATCATGCCGCAGCCGATATCCACGCCGACCGCTGCTGGGATAATCGCTTCTTTGGTCGGCAGCACCGTACCGATGGTCGCACCGATACCGACATGGACATCAGGCATCACCGCGAGCCACTTATAAATAAAGGGCATCTGTGAGGCTTTAATCAGCTGGTCGTGGGCTTTTGGGTCGACAGGCACGCCTTTGGTCCATAGGCGGATAGGGGTGCCACCGTCTTGAATGATATTGTGATTGATAGGCTGCATAGTGTCTCCTTAGTTTTTTATAAAAATGTTCTGTCTGTACTTTATATACTGCTAAGGGTGTGCCAGTTTTTGGGAAAGATAGTTTTTATTTTTATAAGCATTTGATATTGAATAATAAAAAACATTTTAAATTCTTTTTTTATAAAAAAATGGACTTTAATCAAGTAAATAAAGATATAATTTATTCTATAAATATAGCTTTTATTCTATAAAGGAATTGTGTGTAATGGTGAAGGTTCAATATAAAACAAAGCATAACGTTGTCTCTAACAAACGCTTATTCAGCATGGCGATTTTACTAGGCGTGAGCATCAGCAGTTGTTTTGCTGCGCCGTCTTTGGCATCGCTACGCGGCAATTATCAGACCTCGATACAAGTTGCGCCCACCATGCAAATGCCATTGCCCAAGCCGCCCGCAGCCCTATTTGACAGCGTGCGCTATGACAGTGACGGCATGTCGCTCGCCGCCTTTGTCACGCCCGATCCAAACGATGGCGACAAGCATCCTGCTATCGTTTGGATAACGGGCGGTGAGTCCAACACGCTGGCGGACTTTTGGCGCAAAGGCTCAAGGCAAAATGACCAAACCGCCAGCCCATATCGTGATGCTGGCGTGATCATGATGTTTCCCACCTTGCGCGGTGGCAATGACAATGCGGGCAATATCGAAGTGAATTATGGTGAAGTCGATGATGTCATCGCGGCGGCAGAATATTTGGCGACCCTGCCATATGTCGATAGCAGCCGTATCTATTTGGGCGGGCACAGTACGGGCGGCACGCTCGCGCTATTGGTCAGTGAGGTGGCGAGCAGCACGCATCCTGAGTTGTTTAAAGAAGTGATTAGCTTTGGCGCTACGCAAGAGACGATGTTTTTGCAAGAGGTTGACTTTACTGGTGATGAGCAACGCGAAATGGATTTGCGTGCGCCTGCAAACTGGACGAATGATATTCGCATGCCGACGTGGATTATTGAGGGCAAGCGTGACGGTAACTATCGCGACCTAAAGCCGATGTGTGATAAGAACAAAAGCCCCATGCTGCACTGTGCGTTTATTGCACGGCACGAGCACTTTAGCGTGCTGTATCCGTTGAATCGTCACCTTGCGCAGCAGATTATGGCAGACGAGCCGTTGTCTATTGACAGTATGAAGTCGTGGGCAATCAAAAAGTAACATCAAAACCAATAAGCCAAGCGCATTATTATGAGTAAAAGCAACATGATTAAATGTCATAAAACCGCCGTTATCGGCTTTCTCGGTACGACCTTGGACAACGGCTTTAATGACAAACGTTGGCAGCGCTGGCGGCCGAGCGTCAGCCTGTGCCTGCATGATGACCTGCTGGTCGATGAGCTGCATATCCTCTATAGCAAGCGCGACAAGCGACTGTTCAACGTCATCGTTGATGATGTGGCGCAGGTCAGCGCCAATACCAAAGTCATTGGGCATCGGGTGACGCTGGCGAGTCCGTGGGATTTTGCCGATGTCTATGCTGAGCTGTATGACTTTGTCACAGGCTTCGCCTTTCGTGAAGACACAGACTATCTGCTGCATCTGACCACAGGGACGCATGTGGCGCAGATTTGCTGGTTTTTGCTGGTTGAGGCGGGGTTTTTGCCTGCCGATTTGATTCAGACCTCGCCGTGTCCCAAGCCTGACCAATACGACCCACAAGGGCGCTATCAAGTCATTGATTTGGACGTGTCGCGTTATGACAGTTTGCGCGCGCGTTTTGAGGCCGAAAAAGCCCAGCATTGGCAAACCTTACAAGCCAATCTTGTTACCCAAAACGCCGCCTATCAACAGCTGATTGCTGATATTGAAAAAGTCGCCACGCGCTCCAACGCGCCGATTTTATTGATGGGCGCGACAGGGGCGGGCAAGTCGCAACTGGCAACGCAAATCTATACGCTCAAGAAAAACAAAGCCAACAACAAACAGGCACTCGGCGCGTTCGTCGAAGTCAACTGCGCCACCTTGCGCGGCGATACGGCAATGAGCGTGCTGTTTGGTCATGTCAAAGGCGCGTTTACGGGCGCGGCGTCGAGCCGTGAGGGGCTACTCAAATCAGCGGACGGTGGCTTGCTGTTTTTGGATGAAATCGGCGAGCTGGGGCTGGACGAACAGGCGATGCTCTTGACTGCGCTTGAGGCGCAGCGCTTTTATCCGCTCGGTAGCGATACGCCCATTGATGTGTCGTTTCAGCTGATGGCAGGGACGAATAAGGATTTGCGCCAAGCGGTCGCGGACGGCGAATTTCGTGCCGACTTGTTTGCGCGTCTGAACACGTGGACGTTTTTTTTACCGTCGTTAAAAGACCGTATCGAGGACTTACCCGCCAATATTGATTACGAGCTGGCGCGTCTGGGCAGCGAGCAGCAGTACCAGTACCGCTTTGAGCCTGAGGCGCGTGCGTACTTTGAAGACTTTGCCATGAGTTCTGAGGCGACGTGGCAGGGCAACTTTCGTGATTTAAGCGCCAGTATGACGCGCTTAACGACATTGTGCGAGGGCAAAGTGATTCGTATGCCCGATGTTAAGGCAGAAATCACCCGCCTTAAGCATCTGTGGGCATTACCTAGTAGCGCGCAACATCAAGTGGACAAGGCGGATACGCCCAGCCTAACTGAGCAGCAAGCGCACGCAGATACGGTGCTGAGCCGCCATCTATCAAGCGACGACAAAGACGCGCTCGACCCGTTTGATGCGGTGCAGCTGGCGTATGTGATTGAGGTCTGCTATCAGCACAGCAGCCAAGCGGCGGCAGGGCGCTATCTGTATGCCAACTCCAGAAACCAGCTAAAAAGTAACAATGACAGCGACCGACTGCGGAAGTATCTGCTAAAGTTTGGGCTGAGGTTTGATGGATTAAAACGATAATATTAAAAAGGAGAGGATATGAATAACACAGGATTTGTCGCAGGAACGCTCGTTCATACGGATAAAGGGTTAGTGCCGATTCAGGATATCAAAGTGGGCGATCTTATTTTATCAAAGCCTGTACTCTCTAAGCCCGAAGGTGGGGTCGGTGATATCGAGTACAAACCCGTACTTAGCACCTTTAAATCACCCAATAAGAAACGCATCTTTAAAGTTGAGTATTTTAATGAGACCGCTGATGCGCGAGGAGAAGAGGGTAGCAATTATATCTTATGCACCAGCAATCACCCATTTTGGGTAAAAAGAAATCCTGAAGATTTAGAGGGTGAGTGGTTATCGGCGGAGCGCTTGCCAGCTGGATATCTAACCTCTGCTCATGGCGATACGATTGCGCTTGATGATTACTCGTTCATCCCTGTGCGTACCTTGCCGAACTTCCCTGAAGGCTGTGCCTATCTACAAAGTATACAAGATAAAGACTTTTGGGAGGAAGATGGTCTGGTTCAGTTTGTGAAGTTTTCAGATAGTGGCTATCAGTATGTGAGCTTGGCGGATACAAAAGAAGCATTTGAGCATGAGATTAAAACATTGAACTGGAAAACCTCTGATGCTAAGTTGCTTATCAATCAAAAAGCCCCCTTCTTAGTTGACTCGGAATTATATAAAACTTTGAACATTCGCTTAGCACAAGATACGGCTCCTCATTCTCATTCAGTAGAAAGCTATATAGAATTTGTCAACGCACCTTTAATGTTTAATGGCAAGGTAGTAAAAGACAATAAGATTTCTGATGAATCTCTATACAAAAAAGCAGTAAGTAATCTTAGAAAATATGGCAATGCAACGGGTTTAACAGAGGAAAGTATCCATGAGCAAATGGAGAACTACTATGACGCTTGCCCGAACCCCTACGAGGACTATGTTTATAATATAGAAGTCGCTGATACACATACCTATTTTATAGGAGAGCAGGCTATATGGGTACATGACGCCAGTTTAAATAGCTAACCATATCAATAATAAAAAAAGGAAAACTCATGAATAACACAGGATTTGTCGCAGGAACGCTCGTTCATACGGATAAAGGGTTAGTGCCGATTCAAGATATCAAAGTGGGCGACCTTATTTTATCAAAGCCTGTACTCTCTAAGCCTGAAGATGGTAGCGGTGACATAGAGTATAAGCCTGTGGTCAAGACCTTTGTGCATGAAGACAAAGAGATGTGGATCGTGCGTTTAGAGAAAAATCTTGAGAAGTTTAATAAAGATCGAGAGATGGTTGATTATCAAACATACAAGTCAGCTAGTCGCTTTAGTAGTTTTCTAGCGACGCTCAATCACCCTGTTTGGGTAGTCGGTGCCATGGAAAACCCACAGGAAGATATTGAGTTCTATGACCAGCCTCACTTTAAACGTGTGGATGAACTACAGCAGTATGAAATTGCTGTGAATACCGATGGCGTAATGTATACCGTTGAGCGTGTGCAACCTACCTATCAAGTCGCTAATGATAATTTAGAATTCAATCCAAATTATTACTGGTATCAAAAACATTATCATGAAGACTACTACGATGATTATGTACAAGATGCCGAAGCGCATATGCTCGACTACAGCGAAGTAGAATATAAGGGTATGGGATATGTTGATGACATTAGCTTTTATCAGGAGAAAGGCTATTTGGGCCAACATATTGAAGATAATGGAGGCACCATGCGGATGTTCAATCAATTGACCAACGCGCAAGGTGAACACATTTTATATCAGGCAACCGTCTATAACTTTGAGGTGGCAGACAACCATACCTACTTCATTGGTCGCGTAGGACTATGGGTACATGACGCCAGTTTAAATAGCTAACCATATCAATAATAAAAAAAGGAAAACTCATGAATAACAGAGGCTTCGTTGCAGGCACGCTCGTTCATACGGACAAAGGTCTAGTACCGATTCAAGATATTAAAGTCGGCGACCTCATTTTATCAAAGCCTGTATCCTCTAAGTCTGAAGATGGTAGTGGTGATATAGAGTACAAACCCGTACTCAGCACTTTTAAATCACCCAGTAAGAAACGCATCTTTAAAGTTGAGTATTTTAATGAGACCGCTGATGCGCGAGGAGAAAAGGGTAGCAATTATATCTTATGCACCAGCAATCACCCATTCTGGGTAACTCGCCAGCCTAAAGATTTAGAGGGTGAATGGCTATCGGCGGAGCGCTTGCCAGCTGGATATCTAACCTCTGCTCATGGTGATACGATTGCGCTTGATGATTACTCGTTCATCCCTGTGCGTACCTTGCCGAACTTCCCTGAAGGTATAGCTTATACTCAAAGTATTGAGGAACATGACTTATGGGAGACAGACGGTCTGGTTCAGTTTGTGAGATTTACGGATGATGGCTACCAGTTTGTCAGTTTAGCCAATACAGAAGAAGCGTTCAAAGAAGAGATCAAAACCGTTAATATGCAAACTTCCGATGCCAAGTTGGTTATTAATGAAAGGGCACCTTTTATTGTAGACCCTGAGCTTTATAAAACATTGAATGTGAGGTTTAGTCAAGATAAAGATCCTGCTACACACACAATTGGTAAGTTTATAAAAGAAATGTATTCGCCTTTAATTTTTGATGGAAGGGTAGTCAAGGATAACAGTATTGGTGATGAAAAGTTATTTGAAAAGGCTCTAGCTAACATTGAAAGATATGGTAATGCAACAGGATTGTTAGAGAGCAGTATTCACGAGCAGATGCAACGCTATAACGATGTCTGTCCTAACCCTTATGAGGATCATGTCTATAATATAGAAGTGGCAGATCATCATACATATTTTGTTGGACACGATGCGGTGTGTGTAAACGCTACAAACTCGTAGGCATCATCCATGCTAACCTAACCCAAAACCACAATAACAATAATAATAGGAAAACGCATGCCCACCGACACCCGCCCGATTCTCGTCTTTGATGTTAATGAAACCTTGCTCGATATCAGTACCCTTACGCCTTTATTTAGCCGCCTTTTTAATGATGGCAGCATACTGCGCGAATGGTTCGCCCAGCTGGTGCTGTACTCGCAAACCCTGACCTTATCAGGACTGTATACGCCGTTTGGTGAGATTGGGGTCGGCGCGCTGCGGATGGTTGCTGATATTCATGGCGTTGAGATTGCCGATGCCGATATTGACGAGCTAAAGACGCGCATGGGCAAGATGCCCGCGTATGCCGATGTCGTGCCCGCGCTGACGCTGCTTAAGGAGGCAGGCTTTCGACTGGTGACCTTGACCAATTCAGAGTCCAGCGAGTCACCGCCACCGCTAGAAAAGGCGGGGTTGAGCGAATTTTTTGAGCGCTCATTTCATATTGAGGCGGTGCGTCAGTTTAAACCCGCACCTGCGACTTACAATCTGGTCGCCGAGGCACTGTCTGTGCCTACATCCGAGCTGTGTTTGGTCGCTTGCCATCTGTGGGATACGATAGGCGCGCAGGCAGCAGGCTGTCAGGGCGCGTTTTTATTGCGTCCGCACAATGCGTTATTGCCCGCCAACAACGTACCAACGCCCGATTATATGGCGGATGACTTACGCACATTAGCGCAGCAAATCATTGCGCAAAACACCGACTCATAACGCCCAAAAAGAAACATCAAACAAGCCATCCAAACAGGTGGCTTTTTTATATCTGATAAAACAGTTGGGTGTGAGGCCGCTTATAAAACTAGTGCTTTAGCAGTAGTAGGCTTCTTTGTCTTTTAGCGCGTCTTGCAAATAAGCAACCAGTTGTTTGAGCTTTTGGTCAGGCTGGCGCGCTTTGGGATACACCGCGTACATACCCATGCGCTTGCGCGTGAAGGGCTGCAAAATCTGCGTGAGGCGCTGCTCTTGTAACGCGTTATAGACCAAGGCTTGCGGCAAAAAAGCAATGCCCAAATCACTAAGCGCGGCGTGCTTGATAGCGCTTAAATGATTGCTATAAAAGCGTCCATAGACAGGCAACAGCAGCTCAGCACCATCCTCATATAACGGCCACAAGTCGCTACTGGTGTTATCAAATTTATAAATCAGGCAATCATGATTTTGCAGTTGGGCGGGGGTTTGCGGCGTACCATATTTGTTGAGGTAATTTTGGGTGGCGCAAATCACCCATTGACTGTCTATCAGGCGTTTGACAATCAAGGAGGAGTCTTCAAGCTCCGCCGTTCGGATGGCCAAATCAAAGCCATCTTCGACCAAATCAATCAAACGGTTGGTGATGTATAGCTCTACGGTTATCTCAGGATATTTTTTACAAAATTCAGCGATAGCCGTGCTGAGTAGTAAGTCAGAAGAGACCACAGGGGCGGTGACGCGGATATAGCCTTTCATGTTTTCGCCGTAGCCTGTGACAGCATTTTCCGCTTCTTGAAAGGCAAGCTGAGCCAATTTGGCTTTGTGATACAGCGTTCGGCCGGCATCGGTCAAGCTGAGTTTTCGGGTGGTTCGGTAGAGCAGTTGTGCATTTAAGTTGGCTTCTAGGCGCGCGATACGTTTGCTCACTACAGAATTGGTCAGCGCCAGTTTGTCAGCAACTTTGGAAAAAGAGCCTTCATCGACTACCAAAACAAACAAAACCATGTCATCAGCTTTAATCATACCGATTCTCTAATCAGGGTAATATATTTCGTATTATAGCAAAAAAGGAAAATAACCTTGTCTGATCATGCTGTTTATCTTTGCACTTGTAAAGCGTAGAGTGTGTGAATTCTACCCTAAGCACAATGAGGCTGTTAATCTGAGCGATTGAGTGGCTGTATGTAAGGACTGTGTTTAAGGGCGGCGTTTAAGAGTGGTGTTCAAGGATGCACAGACGATAACAGGGAGAGGGAATTTTGAATCAGACTGTCTATGGGTTACTTGCCCTATTGCCAATCATACTCAGTGGCATATTTCTTATTGGTCTACAATGGTCGGCCAAAAAAACCATGCCGATCATTTTGGCGGTGACTGCCGCGCTCGCACTTTTTATTTGGGACATGACGTTTAACCGCGTGTCGTCCTCTATTCTTCAAGGGACCGTGATTACGATATCGGTATTGTGGATCGTATTTGGTGCGCTGTTCTTATTAAATACTCTAAAACACACGGGCGCTATAGCAGTGATTCGTGCAGGTTTTATCAACGTATCGCCTGACCGCCGAGTGCAAGCCATCATCATTGCATGGTGTTTTGGTACGTTTTTGGAAGGTGCATCGGGCTTTGGCACACCGGCTGCAATTGCGGCACCGCTGCTGGTCGCGATAGGGTTTCCTGCATTGGGTGCGGTGCTTATGGGGATGATGATCCAAAGCACGCCCGTATCGTTCGGGGCGGTCGGTACGCCGATTGTTATTGGGGTGAATAAGGGTCTAGATACCGTGGCCATCAGTGCGCTGCTGGCGCAAGAAGGCATGCAATGGGAAGAATTTTTACAACTGATTACCACCCAAGTGGCGATTATTCACGGTGTGATTGGGACGTTTATGCCGCTGCTGATGGTGATGATGCTCACCCGCTTTTTTGGTAAAAATAAAAGCTGGAAAGAAGGCTTAGCCATTTGGCCCTTTGCCATCTTTGCAGGGTTGGCCTTCACTGTACCTTACGCTTTAACGGGCATTTTCTTGGGTCCTGAATTTCCATCGTTGGTTGGTGGACTGGTCAGTGTGGCGATTGTCATTCAGGCGGCTAAAAAAGGATTTTTGGTACCAAAGACCACGTGGGACTTTGAAGCCAAAAGCAGCTGGCCAAGCGATTGGATGGGTAAACTGGTGGTCAGCAAAGAAGATGTGGCCACCCCAGCAGGCAAGACCATGTCTACGCTGATGGCATGGTTTCCTTACTTGCTAGTGGCGCTGCTACTGGTGTGTTCGAGAATGTTTGCTGGCTTTAAGGACTTGCTCAGCACCGCCACGCTAGACTTTAATACGATTTTGGGCGAGGCCGATATCAGTGCAGGTTTTAGTCCTTTATACTTGCCCGGCGGCCTGTTGTTAATCAGCGCCTTAATCGCAGCTTTTGTGCAAACTAAAAATCCAACGCGTGCGCTGGGTGATGCTTTGAGCGAATCAAGCAAAACCGTCTTAAGCGCTGGGTTTGTGCTTATTTTTACCATCCCTATGGTTCGGATTTTTATCAACTCTGGGGTCAATCTATCCGATGTCGCGAGTATGCCAGTTGCCAGTGCTGAGTTGTTTACAGGCACGTTTGGCAACGCCTTTCCGCTGATCAGCTCAACCATCGGTGCTCTAGGTGCGTTTATCGCAGGCTCGAATACCGTGTCAAACATGATGTTTAGTCAGTTCCAGTATGAAGCGGCCATGAGCTTGCACATCTCGCCCTCACTCATCATCGCAGCACAATCGGTTGGCGCCGCGGCGGGTAACATGATTGCCATTCACAATGTGGTGGCCGCATCAGCAACCGTTGGGCTGCTTGGGATGGAGGGCGCGACGCTGAGACGCACCATCTTACCAACCATCTATTATGTGTTGTTCAGTGGCATCATCGTTATGGCAGCCATTTATCTCTTTGGCGTTCAAGGACCGCTAACCTTATGAATGCACAGTAAAAAAAAGAGCAATTAATGAACCGTTATCGATCGACCGCCTCCTATACAAGCCAGCTACCATCAGATCAGGTGTTGGTTAAATTGACCAAAATACTGGGCGCTGCCAATATACAGGCAGATCCAGCAAAAAATGAGCACTACCGCATGGGCTGGCGCTCAGGCGGCGGTAGCGCGCTGGCAGTGTTGTTTCCGCAAACGCTGCTTGAGATTTGGCAATGTCTGGAAGTGTGTGTTGAGGGCAACTGTATCATCATCATGCAGGCGGCCAAAACAGGTCTGACAGAAGGCTCAACGCCCAGCGGTGATGACTACGATAGACCCGTGGTGGTGATCAATACGCTGGCGATAAATAAGCTGTATTTGATCAATGATAATGAGCAAATTATCAGCCTACCGGGTACGACTTTGCATCAACTGCAAAACGAGTTAAAAGCGGTCAATCGAGCGCCGCACTCGGTGATTGGCTCCTCAACTTTGGGCGCGTCAATCGTCGGCGGTGTCTCCAATAATTCAGGCGGCGCGCTGGTCAAACGAGGCCCTGCTTACACGGAGCTGTCGCTGTTTGCGCAAATCAACGAGCACGGTCAGCTGGTACTGGTGAATCATTTAGAGGTCGATTTGGGTGATACGCCTGAAGAAATCCTCACCAATTTACAAAACGGCTATTTTGACAAGTCACAGTTATCCCAAAGCAACAAACTGGCCTCAGACAAAGAGTATGTCGCCCGAATACAGGATGTCAATGCCGACACGCCGAGCCGCTTTAATGCGGATAAGCGCAGGCTGTATGAAGCCAGTGGCTGTGCAGGCAAGTTGGCCGTTTTTGCCGTTCGCCTGGATACGTATCCCACCGCAACCAAAGAGCAAACCTTTTATGTCGGTAGCAATAGTGTGTATGAGCTGGCACTACTGAGACGACAAATACTATCGAGCTTTAAAAATGTCCCTGAAGTGGGCGAATATATGCACCGCGATATATTTGATGTGTCTGCCAAGTACGGCAAAGACACCTTTTTGAGCATCAAGCATCTGGGTACCAATGCTTTGCCCAAGCTGTTTTCTATCAAAGGCAGTATTGATGCCAAACTGAGTAAATGGTCATGGGTGCCCAATCATTTGACCGATAAAGTTATGCAAATGATCGCCCAAGTATTGCCGCAGCATTTGCCCAAGCGCATGCTTGAGTACCGCAACCAGTATGAGCATCACCTGATTATCAAAATGAGCGATGAGGGCATCTATGAGGCACAGTCTTTTTTAGAGTCGTTTTTTGCAGACTCAGAAACGGGCAGTTATTTTACCTGCACGCAAGCTGAGTCAGACAGCGCCTTTTTGCATCGCTTTGCTGCCGCAGGGGCCGCCATACGTTATGAAGTCATGCATGAAGAGACCGCCGGAGAGATACTGGCGCTCGATATTGCTATCCCGCGTAATACGCTTGATTGGCTGGAAAATTTGCCTGAGAGCATCACTCAGCACTTAGAAAAAAAGCTGTATTACGGTCACTTTTTTTGTTATGTGTTTCATCAAGATTATATTTTAAAAAAGGGCAGTGATGCCAAGCAGGTCAAAAAGATGATGCTTGAGCTATTAAACAAGCGCGGTGCCAAATACCCTGCTGAGCATAATGTCGGCCACTTATATGAAGCCGAACCTGACTTGCAGCAATTTTATGAGCGCCTAGATCCTACCAATACTTTTAACCCTGGTATCGGTCAAATGCCAAAAACCAAACGCAACTGCGCGTGCTGTTTATAGCCATTTATAATGGTGATGAAACTTGAAGTGACAGTCGCTTACTTTTACGCATCACCACCGCCAATCCGCTCCGCCAATGCCTGCAATTTTGGCACTATGATTGCCGCATAGTCGTCCGCTTCCCAGTTGGCACTTGGTACACTGGCATTAAGCGAATAGGCGTATTGCCCAGTCGCGACATCATAGACGCCAACCGCGACTGCCAAGATATCAGTAGAGAACTCCCCATCAGAGACGGTATAGCCGTACTGCTCATAGTGCTGGGCTGCTTGAGTGAGCGCTGACTGTGCGTGAATGTAATCTTCATCAGATAAATTCTCTTTCAAATTGCTAATAATCATTGCCTTTCTCGCTTGAGAGCTTACTGCATAAAAAGCCCGTCCAATGGCAGTACGTGCCACCGGCACCGCTGAGCCAACCTGCAAGTTGACCGATAGGCGTGCAGGACTACGACAGCAGGCGTGATAGCGCATCTCTCCTTCAACTTCGGTCGCTAGATTTACCGATACCTCATTTTCGCTAGCGAACTGCCGTAATAGTGGCTCAGCATAGGCCACCATGTCATGACGACCCCATGCGGTCGCGCTTAGGCGTACTGCACTGCTGCCCAGTTGATACTGTCCGTGCTCATTAGTACGCAAAAACCCAAGCGTGGTCAAGGTATGAATCAGGCGACTAATGGTCGCTTTTGGCAGTTTGGTCATCTGACATAGTTGCTGATGGGTAAGGCGCTCATGGTGTTCAAAGGCAGCCAGTATAACCAATCCACGACCTAGTGCCGTCACAAACTGTCGATCGTTCTCTTCCTTGCTTTGACCCATCAGGTGATCCATTCGTCCGAGTAGTGAGGTAGCTGCCGATGTAGATGTTGTCATTTTATCTCCATTTCTCTTAATGATTATCTCTTTTGATGCCTATTTTTTAATAAAGGTTTACAGGATGGCAAAAGTTTGTTTAAATAGTTTTATATTATGAAACAAAGTTTCGCACAGCGGAATAACAAAGTCAATAACTTGTTAAACCAAATGAGGTATCAACCACTATTCGTCAGTCAGGATGACTGATATCAAGGAGAGACACATGGCAACATCGACTAGCCCACGCTTTGATTGGGAAGATCCTTTCTTATTACGCGACCAGCTTACTGAAGAAGAGCGCATGGTCACCGACAGCGCCCGTCAATTTTTTCAAAAGGAATTGATGCCCGGTATTATCAATGCCAACCGTAATGAGCATTTTGATCGTAATATCATGCGTCAAATGGGTGAGATGGGTCTGCTTGGCGTGACCATCGAGGGCTACGGCTGCGCAGGTCTATCGAGTGTGGCTTATGGTCTGATTGCCAAGGAAGTGGAAGCGGTCGACTCAGGCTACCGCTCAGCGATGAGTGTGCAGTCAAGCCTTGTGATGCATCCGATCTGGGCGTATGGCACTGAAAAGCAAAGAGAAAAGTATTTGCCAAAACTTGCCACAGGTGAGTACGTCGGCTGCTTTGGTTTAACTGAGCCTGATTCGGGATCTGATCCTGCCTCAATGTCGACACGTGCGCGCGCCGTTGATGGTGGTTATGAGCTGACGGGTAATAAAATGTGGATTACCAACAGTCCTATCGCGGATGTGTTTGTGGTCTGGGCAAAAGATGATGCAGGCGAGATTCGTGGTTTTGTCTTAGAAAAAGGCATGAAAGGCCTATCTGCGCCGAAAATCGAAGGCAAGTTCTCACTACGCGCCTCGGTCACCGGTGAGATCGTCATGGACAAAGTGTTCGTTCCTGAAGCCAATGCTTTCCCAGATATCCGCGGTCTAAAAGGGCCGTTTGGCTGCTTGAATAAAGCGCGTTATGGTATCGCTTGGGGCAGTATGGGCGCGGCAGAGTTTTGCTGGAAAGCGGCGCGTCAATACACGCTAGATCGCAAGCAGTTTGGTCGTCCGCTTGCCGCCACCCAACTGGTGCAGTTAAAGCTTGCCAATATGCAAACCGAAATCAGCTTAGGTCTACAGGCCGCGCTACGTGTCGGTCGTTTGATGGATGAAGACAACGCTGCACCTGAGATGATCTCCATGATTAAGCGTAACAACTGCGGTAAAGCGCTCGATATC
The DNA here is from genome assembly GCF_900101915.1 of Psychrobacter pacificensis. Lineage (GTDB taxonomy): Bacteria > Pseudomonadota > Gammaproteobacteria > Pseudomonadales > Moraxellaceae > Psychrobacter > Psychrobacter pacificensis. Next base: position 101,032 of record NZ_FNAL01000002.1, read on the forward strand.
GCTCGTATTGCCCGCGATATGCATGGTGGTAATGGCATCTCTGATGAGTTCCACATCATCCGTCACGTGATGAACTTGGAAGCCGTCAATACTTACGAGGGCACGCATGATATTCATGCGCTTATCTTAGGCCGTGCACAGACAGGCATTCAGGCGTTCTTTTAAGTATTTTTAGCTAAGAAAATTTAACAAAGTGGTACTTCATGACGTACGTTGCTGCTTGGCTTTTTATCAAAAAGAGTATCGACAGTGGCGTACGTTTTTCAGTTGTTACTCACCATTTATTTAACAGTGTGTCATTAAACAACGCAAAAAACTAAATGATGAATAGCAATTTTCTAATCAGAAAATCGAAGAATACGCCACAGGGTAAGGGGGTTTCATGGCAGATATAACTGATATGATGGATATACCAAAAGGTGCATTGCATGGTATCAAGGTCCTCGATTTATCAAGAGTGTTGGCAGGTCCTTCTTGTACGCAAGTGCTCGCCGATCTGGGCGCAGACGTCATCAAAGTTGAGCGTCCACATATCGGTGATGAGACGCGCCACTGGGCACCGCCAACCTTCAGCGATGACACCTCCGCTTATTACGCTACCATCAATCGTAACAAAAAATCACTCACGGTAGACATCACCACGCCAGCAGGGCAGACCATAATCAAACAGCTCATCGCTGACAGTGATATTTTGGTAGAGAATTTCAAAGTCGGTGGTCTCAAAAAATACGGTTTAGATTACGACAGCCTCAAGCAAGACAATCCGCGCCTGATTTATGCGTCTTTGACAGGGTTTGGGCAGACAGGACCAGATGCCAAGCGTCCCGGTTATGATTATATTATTCAAGGGTTGTCAGGGTTGATGAGTATCACAGGACCAAGTGATGGCGAACCACACAAAGTTGGCGTCGCAGTGATTGATTTATTTGCAGGTTTACAGCTGACGATTGGTATCCAAGCGGCGCTATTGGCGCGTCAACATACTGGCGTCGGTCAACATGTCGATGTCGCACTCTTAGACAGTGCGCTGTCTATGCTGGCCAATGTCGGCATGAATCATTTGGCTTCAGATAAGATTCCACCAAGACTGGGCAATCAGCATCCCAACATTGTGCCTTATCAAGTATTTGCGGCTAAAGGGGAGGCGCACTTTATTTTAGCGTGCGGTAATGATCATCAATTTGCCAAACTGTGCAACGTATTGTCAGTTGATTGGCATCTTGATACGCGTTTTGCGACCAATCCTAATCGCGTTGCCAATCGTGGGCTGCTTTGTGCTGAGCTGACTAAAATATTTGCCAAACAGCCTCGGGCTTACTGGCTTGCAGCTTTGGATCAGGTCGGCGTACCTTGCGGTGCGATTCACAACGTCGCCGAAGCTTTGGCGATGCCGCAAGCACAAGCGCGAGAAATGATCGTGAGTTTCGCTCAGCAAGGCAGCCCCGTTCGCGCCCTTGGCAATCCCATCAAATTATCGGCATCCCCTGTCAGCTATCGCACACCGCCACCGCGTTTGAGCGAGCATACCGATAGTACGCTTGCTGATTTAGGCTACGACAGCGAGATAATCGCCAAGCTAAAGGCGGACGGCATTGTTTAGTTCAATGCTTGCCACAGTATCTTTACAGTGATAAATACTAAAAAATGGAATTTTTAAACAAAACAAGCTAAACCAAGTAGTGTAAAACAAGGAATGTTAAGCATGAAAATATATAGCCATGAAAACCTAAGTCTGTATAGACCGTTGCCCTATTTTTCTTATGGCAAGATGTTTGAGCCGCTGGAGATACCAGAGCGTATGGTGGAATTGTTAAAAGAACCAGCAGCATTGGGTTTAGAGGTTACCGCTGTCACCGATATCGGTATCGCGCCCATATTAGCCGTTCATGATAATGAATCTTGCAACTACGTCACATAAGCAATCAATTATGAGTCAGCTATAAAGCCCAAATGCCGCTCAATCTGTTCGGCCAATTCAATCAATACCGCACTGACCTCAGCCCGTTTGGACTCATACTCTCCTTGCAGAAAACTCACTGCCATGCCAGCGACCGCCGTGCCGGATGCATTACGAATATACGTGCCCAAGCAGTACATCCCATCACGCAACTGCCCATTATCGAGCGACACTCGACTTTCCTGAATCACCGCAAGCTCAGTGGATAAATCCGCAAAGTTTTTGACGCCATGTTGGGTCATGGGTGTGGGGAACTTTTCTTTATACAGTGACTTTATGCTATCCATCGACAATGTGGATAGCATGGCTTTGCCTGTCGCCGAAAATACCGCAGGCACGCGCACGCCTGCACGAAAGGTAAAACCAAGCGGGGCAGGTGATTCATGGCAGGCCAAAAACACCACTTCTCCCAAATCCAGTTTTGACAACGTCACCGTGTGTTGCAGTAGCACCGGATACTGCACGATCAAATCCTTAAACAATCGTACAACGCCTTGCTGCTGCTCGTACTTTCCCGCCCAATACATTAGATATGAGCCCAAATAAAAGCGGCTTTCAGGATCTTTATAAATGACGTGCTTGGACAGTAGGCTCTGCAAAATATTATGCGTAGAGCTGCGAGGAAGCCCCAATTCTTTGGCAATATGAGCGGCTGTCAGCGGCTGGGCGCTATCGGTAATCAAGTCCAAAATCTGAAAGGTTTTGTCTAAGGCAGGTACGGCAGTCGAGCTCATAAGTAACCTATAAAAGTAAAATAAAATGAAAAAGCACAAGATAATTATCAAAATAATGCGATTAAGGGTTGCAAATCACGACATATCGTTCTTATAATGATGTCTCGTATATAGAATACGTGTTCAGTATATTGAACAAAAAAACAATTATCAATCATTATCTCATGACTACTATTATATCCACTCTTATAAACATACCTATATGACAAGGAAGGAGCGTTAACATGTCAAATACGCTACAGTTATCCAATCCAGACCTACTCAAACAATCTTGTTTTATCAAAGACGGCTGGTATGCTGCCAGTGACGAGGCGGTACTTGAAGTCAATAACCCATTCAACGACGAGCTTATCGGTACCGTGCCTAGCCTCACGACCGATGATGTCAATGACGCCGTTGCCTATGCTCATGAAGCGCAAGTTGCTTGGGCGGCAAAAACGGCTAAAGAGCGTGCAGAGCTGTTGCAAAAGTGGGCGGATCTCATTGATGCCAATAAAGAAGATCTTGCGATCATCATGACCGCTGAGCAAGGCAAGCCGCTTACTGAGTCACGCGGCGAAATCGGTTATGCCAATAGCTTTATTCGCTGGTTCGCCGAAGAAGGCAAGCGCGTTTACGGTGATGTCATTCCTGCCAATAGTACGCAATTACGTCACGTCGTGCTCAAGCAGCCCGTCGGTGTTTGTGCCGCCATCACCCCTTGGAACTTTCCAGCGGCGATGATCACGCGCAAAGTCGCTCCAGCGATGGCAGCAGGCTGTACAATTATCGTCAAACCAGCCACCGAAACGCCATTCTCAGCATTAGCATTGGGCGCTTTGGCAGAGCAAGCGGGTATTCCTGCAGGCGTGCTCCAGATTGTAACGGGCAAATCATCAACCATTGGTGAAATCCTAACAGGCGATGCACGTATTCATAAGCTGTCGTTCACAGGCTCTACAGAAGTCGGTCGTACGCTAATGGCACAATGCGCGCCGACTATTAAAAAGCTATCACTCGAGCTGGGTGGCAACGCGCCATTTATCGTTTTTGATGATGCTGATCTTGAGAAAGCGGCGGCAGGCCTTATCGCTTCCAAATATCGCAATGCGGGTCAGACCTGTGTGTGCGCCAACCGTGTCTACGTGCAAGACAGCATCAAAGATAAGTTCCTAGACGTCTTTGTCAAAAAAGTCGCTGAACTAAAAGTAGGTAACGGCTTAGAAGAAGGCGTCGATATTGGACCGCTTATCAACAAAAAAGCGTTAGATAAAGTTCAAGCCCTGCTAAAAGACGCCTTAGATAAGGGTGCCAAATTGGTCACGGGCGGTAGTGTCAATGACGCCTCAGAGCTGACGTATAACCCAACCGTTATTACCGATATCAGCAGTGATATGGATATCGCCTCTGAAGAAATCTTTGGACCAATTGCGACCATATTTACCTTCAAAGACGAAGCAGAAGTGATTCGTGCTGCCAACGATACCATTTATGGCTTGGCCGCTTACTTCTATAGTAGTGACTATGCACGCTCATGGCGCGTCACTGAAGGGTTAGAGTACGGCATGATCGGCCATAACACGGGTTTGATTTCTACAGAAGTTGCCCCATTTGGCGGCGTAAAACAGTCTGGTTTTGGTCGTGAAGGTTCAAAATATGGTATCGAAGACTATATTACGACTAAATACTGGTGTTCTGACATCAGCTAATAAATAACTCGGCTAGCATTTAGCAGAACATTCGTTTAACAAAAAACTTAACGAAACATTTTAGATGTCGAATGGTGTTTTATCTTAAACAAACATCCCTCGATATCTAAAAGGTATCAACTGAACCGCCAATCACTAGATGGCATTTATGTTACGAACACAGAAAAGGACATTCCCATGACTACCAATCAGTCATTACTTGAGCGCCGCAAAGCTGTTTTACCAACAGGACTTGGGGTTGCCTTTCCTATCTTTGCAGAAAAAGCAAAGAACTCAGAGATTTGGGACATTGAAGGCAAGCGTTATATCGACTTTGTCGGTGGTATCTCAGTATTGAACACCGGTCATAGCCATCCAAAAATCACCCAGCGTGTGCATGAGCAGCTCGACAAATTTACGCACACTGCGGCGCAAATGATCAACTATGAGTGCTATGTGGATTTGGCAGAAAAGCTGTGTGAAAAAGCACCGATCAGCGGTGATAAAAAAGCGTTCTTTTTGACTACTGGCGCAGAAGCGGTCGAAAACTGCATCAAGATTGCACGTGCTAAAACGGGGCGTCCAGGTGTGATCTCTTTTGTTGGTGGCTGGCATGGTCGCACCATGATGTGCATGAGCCTGACTGGTAAAGTACTGCCATACAAAAAGAACTTCGGCCCAATGCCAGGACCTGTGTTCCATGCATTGTTCCCTGCAGAAGAGTTGAATGTGACCGAAGAACAAGCGCTACATAGCCTTGATATGATCTTCCAAGCAGACATCGATCCGAGTGAAGTGGCAGCGATGATTGTTGAGCCAGTCCAAGGCGAGGGCGGTTTCCATCAGGTAACGCCATCATTTGCCAAAGCACTACGCGAGATCTGTGATGAGCATGGCATCGTGCTTATTTTTGACGAAGTACAGTGTGGTTTTGCTCGTACAGGTACGTTGTTCGCCACTGAACAGTTAGGCGTCGAGCCTGATTTGATGACTGCCGCGAAAAGCTTGGCGGGTGGTTATCCTATCTCTGCGGTCATCGGCCGTGCTGATATCATGGATGCGCCGCAAGTCGGCGGCTTAGGTGGCACTTACTCTGGTAACCCGCTCGCCTGTGTGGCTGCGCTTGCTGTCATGGAAGTGATCGAAGAAGAAAACTTACTGGAGCGTAGTATCGAGATTGGCGATACCATCGCGTCGTTCTTAAAAGGCTTGAACCTAAGCAGCATCGGTCATATCCGTCATAAAGGCGCGATGCTAGCGTTTGAATTGATTGATAGCGAAGGCAAACCTGATGCAGCAGCAGCAGCCAACCTAAAAGCAAAAGCATTTGAGCAAGGCTTGCTACTAGCGTCTTGTGGTATGTATGGCAATGCTATTCGTGTGATGGTGCCATTAACAGTTGAAGACGAGGTGCTACAAGAAGGTCTTGATATCATTAAAGATATCCTTGCAGCTTAATAGTTATCGAGTGTCATAAAATTTAGCGATGGATCGCTTCTAATCAAACATTGATTTTGATTGAAAAGTTATAGTGAAGATAACGGCAAGGTTGCCCTTATGACACTCACATGGAGTGTGATTTTAAACGGCGCCTTGCAAGTCAAGGCGCCGTTTTTGCTATGTGAATATCAAACAACGAGCAATCGGCTTTCTTTGGCGGAAACGATATACAGTAAATATGATGGGTATTACTCCATTAAATAGAAATAGTGTAACCATAAAAGGTTCACACGGATGACACACAGACAAGGAGTAGGTTATGTCTGAATTAAAGAAAACGTTAGGTGTGTTCGATATCATTGCGCTGGCATTCGGTGCGATGGTTGGTTGGGGCTGGGTCGTGCTGGCGGGTGGTTGGATTATCTCGGCAGGCATCTGGGGCGCAATCAGTGCATTCTTAATTGGCGGTCTTGTGGTGGTTTTGATTGGCGTGACCTATGCTGAATTGGCGGCATCTATGCCTATCACAGGAGGCGAGCACACGTATACACACCGTGCACTGGGGGTAAATATATCCTTTATCTGCTCATGGAGTATTTTATTTGGTTATTTTTCCGTCGTTGCTTTTGAGGCGGTGGCACTGCCAACCGTTGTCGAATATGTCATTCCCAATTATAGTCAAGGCTATCTTTGGAATGTCGCAGGCTGGGATGTTTATGCCACGTGGGTAGCTGTCGGTATGCTTGGCTCCATCATTGTCACCTGGCTCAATATACGCGGTATGGAAGTCAGTGCGTGGTTCCAAAAGTTGGCCGTCGTCGGTATTTTCTGCGTCGGTATCTTACTATTCGTTGGTGCGTTATTATTCAATCCTGAAACCTCCAACTCAGTACAAGCACCAAACTTTATCGGTGGTATGGGCGGTATCATGACGGTGATGGTGATGGTACCGTTTTTATTCGTGGGCTTCGATGTGATTCCACAAGCCGCAGAAGAAATCAACCTAACGCGTCCAAATATCGGCAAATTTTTGATTGTCTCTATTATCATTGCCGTGCTTTGGTACGTGGCTGTCGCTTGGAGTGTGGGCAAAACCCTGCCGCTATTGCAAGCACAAGATTCAACATTGGCGACTGCTGATGCGATGACCAACGCTTGGAATGGTAAATGGGCAGGTACGCTGCTGGTTATCGGCGGTGTACTGGGTATTTTATCAAGCTGGAACGCGTTTCTTATTGGTGGCAGTCGCTTATTGTACGCCATGGGTAAAACGCACATGTTGCCACAGTTCTTGTGCAAGCTACACCCTAAATACAACACCCCGGTCAATGCGATCTTGTTGATCGGTGGCCTTGCAACACTAGCGCCATTATTTGGTCGCAAAATGCTCGTGTGGATTGTTGATGCGGGCGGCTTTGGTATCGTTATCGCTTATACTTGTGTTGCATTGTCATTTTTAGTGCTACGCTACCGTGAGCCTAATATGATACGTCCATTTAGAGTACCAGCAGGTAAATTGGTTGGTGTCATCACAATCGTACTCAGCCTTGGTATGTTGGCGCTTTATCTGCCAGGTATGCCGTCGGCATTGGTTCCTATCGAGTGGTGGATTTTCCTTGGCTGGACGGTTCTTGGCGGCGCAATGTATGGCTATGCGTCAATGAAAAACCCTGGTAAGAGTAAAGAGATTATGGATCATGAGCTGCATGAGCTCAAAATCATTAATCAACAATGGTTAAAAGAAAATCCATATAAATAATAGTCTCATTTTAGACAGTTAACTACCTTAAAAAGCCTAACGTCAAACGTTAGGCTTTTTTAGTGCATACAATCAAGTGCTTATACGATTAAGACTTATCACGGATAAGCTTATAGTTTAAGAACTCAGTGATACCAAGCGTACCAAGCTCGCGACCAAATCCTGAACGTTTAACGCCGCCAAATGGGGTATTGGCTTCGGTACCAGACGGCGCGTTGATAGTGACCATGCCCACTTCTAATTTATCAGCAATATCAGCAGCTAGGGCAGCATCTTGCGTTTGGATAGAAGCACCAAGACCAAAAGGCACATCATTAGCAATCTTGATAGCGTGATCGACATCACGAGCCTTGTAGACGACAGCGACAGGACCAAACAACTCTTCACGGTAGACATCCATTGATTCAGTGACATCTGTTAGTACCGCAGGTTTGAACCATGCACCAGGCTTATCTTTGACCAGTCCACCTTCTACTAGGACCGTCGCGCCTGCTTCAACGGCACTATCTAACTGCGCTTGCAGATTGACCGCGGCAGCCTTTGAAGACATTGGGCCGATAAAGGTTTTTTCATCAAGAGGATTGGCCAATGTCATACCACGTACAGCATCAGTAAAGCCCTCAACGAACTTGTCATAGACAGACTCAAGCACGATTAGGCGTTTGGCGGCGTTACAGGCTTGGCCGGCATTACCAAAACGACCAGAGATCGCGCCTTTTATCGCTTGTTTGATATCGGCATCTGCTGCAACGATAAAGGCATCGGAGCCGCCAAGCTCCAACACGACTTTTTTGAGTGCGCCGCCTGCTTCTTTGGCAACGGCTTGTCCAGCGCGCTCAGAGCCAGTGAGTGAGATACCTTGTACACGCTTGTCATGAATAATAGTCGCTGCCTGCTCGTTGGTGGCAAAGATATTGTTATAAACACCTTCAGGTACGCCGACCTCTTTGAACATATCAGCGATAACTTCTGCAGTCTTAGGGCATTGAGGCGCGTGCTTTAAGATAATAGTATTACCTGCCATAAAGTTTGGCGCGACAAAACGTGCCACTTGATAATGCGGATAATTCCACGGCATGATACCGAGTAGAACGCCAACAGGACGTTTTTCTACCGAAGCTGATCCTGAGTCAACGTCAATGGTATTCGGCGCGAGTAGCTGCTCAGCATTGTCTGCATAGTAACGATAGATCTCAGCGACCAGACCGATTTCACCCTTGGCTTGTGCAACGGGTTTACCCATCTCACCCGTCACGATACGAGCCAGCTCGTCTTGACGTTCCAGATAGCTATCGGCAATTTTATGCAGTAGTGCACTGCGCTCGCTTAGTGAAACCTGACGCCAGTCTTGATAGGCGTTGTCAGCCTGCTCGATGACTTGCTGGATGTCTTGTTCAGTGGCGGTAGGGTAAGTGGCTTCTAGTTCGCCAGTGGCTGGATTGTTGATTTGATAATCGCTCATACTTTTTCCTTATTTTTAGCGTGTTTTTGGGTTTAAAATCCATTTTTGTGTTTATGCTTATATTTTCAGTTACTGCTATGCTTTCATTTGCTAATAAGTGCGATTTATTATGGTTCATTGTAATACAATGAATATTACCGCCGCCATAGACAATCTCTTTTATGCGTACTCCCACTACTTGATGCTGCGGAGAGATTTTTTCAAAGTGCACATACACCAATGACTTATTAGGCTCGTGTTCTGTAACTTTAAACTGAATACTCATCTTAATACAGATTGAAAATGCCACTTCCATTGCTGGAAATGGCATTTTTTTGCTTAATACATCTCATCATGACTGAGATTGGCTCCTGCACAGATAGAGGTAGGCAGTCAGCTTATGACTTTTGATCAGCGTCAGGTGCTTCTGATTTGATATCTACTTTTGTTGTTTCTTCTACTTTTATTTCATCTTCTATTTCTGGCGATTCCGCTTTACTTGCTTTTTCTTTGATCAATTTGACTTTTGGGCGTTTGGGGATGGGTTCGACATGTTTGACCGCCGCACCAAAGGCAGGTTTATAGGTCTTTTTAAGGCTTCTTTTGGTTCTTCGTACGGCGAGCGCATCGGCCTCAGCCTGTTCTTCTGCCAGCGCAGTATCGTACAATCCTTGGTATACCGCGATTGTCTTTTCGATCATCTCACGCATGGTGAATTTGTTGGTCATCTCAGGTCGCGTCACACTTTCTAATTGATTGCGCACCGCTTTACATAACGAGTTGGCATTGTGTTCTTTTACCAAACCTTGCGGATAGAGCGGTTGTAAGATTTCGCTAAAGGCGGCTTTATCCCAGCCAATGACAGGTGTGCCCAAATGAATCGCTTGCAGGGCATTAATGCCGATCGATTCTGGTTCATTGGCAAGTGCCATAACGATATTGGCCGCTGAGAGCCATTCACGCATGTCATTACGCTTGCTACCCACATAAGTAATGCGCTCAGCCAACCCCAGACTGTGAGTACGTTGACGAAAGTCTTCATGAGCGACATCACCATCTTTATCATCATCGTCCATAATGATGACATGAATATTGGGAAATTGCTCTTGTAGATTGCCCAAGATATCAATCAGCCATTCTTGACCATACTCATTGCCAATGACCGTTGGAAATACGAGCCACTTCTTATGCTCAAGCTCAGGATATTCCGCAAAGGTATGACGCAACCAATAGACCGATGGATTGTGCCGATAAGGATAGCGCCGAGTATCAATGCCGCGGTAGATACGCGTGATGACTTTGGGATCGGCTTCCTCGCGGCGCAGTCTTCTTGTTAGATATTGGGTGACGCTATCAGAGACCGTTATAATTGTATCGACATTGAGCAATGCTTGAGAGTATTTATTGATAGGATAAAACCCATACATGGTCGAGACCAGCTTTGGGAAACGCTTGACCCGCGCTCGGCGCAATGCTAAATGCAATATCCATGCAGGGGTGCGCGAATGTACATGAATGACATCAGGCTCATACTTCTCAATCAAATGCCGTAGTGCTGAAACTTGCAGCAATGACAGCCACGATTTTTTGTTCATGTGGACTTGATGATAGTGATTGCCATCACGCTTGAGCCGTCTGACCAAGTCATTGCTCTCATCAGCGCTAGAAACAATGATCGAGGTATGCCCGTTTTTGACCAGTGCGCGCCCAAGATGAAAAATACCGCGCTCGGATTCATCATGCTTCAAAGACGACAGTAGGCGCATCACTTTCATAATAACATAGGTCACAGGTTAGGAGGATCAAGCTGCTATTGTCAGTTAAAAGCGCATAAAACTCAACCATCAAGATAAAAAGATGGCGTCAGATATGTGGCTTTCCAGCAGATATGAGCATAATTTTCTTGGCTCAAAACTACTCAAATGTATTTAGCGGCGTTTTTGTAGATGCTCAGCGTTGGGCAATACTTGTTTTTCGCTTAAGTATTTCCAATATCGCTGCGGTAGATATTGCCTGTGTAGCTTGGGATTTTTGCGCTCCTTGATATTGACGTTGGTAAAGTAGCCTTGCCAAAACTTTTGATAACGCTGCTCATCAGGGCTATGAATGCTGGCAGGATTGCGTAGTACCGCATCATCAAGGTCGGTGATGGTTTGTAGCGGCGCGGGACGAGTAGGCGTGCTATTACTTTTATCATAATAAATGCCGTAGCCGCGTGTCAGATCATAAATCGCCCAGTGCTGATCTTGATAACGCTGACGAAAATGCTCCCCAATCAGTGGCAATACATTAAAATCAGGCTCGACCCGTGCAAAATAAATATCATCGGTCGTGTGCTCAAAACGTACAAAGGCCTCCATGCGATGTTTTTCACGGCCGACGGATTTGACCGTCTGTACCAGCTCTAACACATCCAAGTGACCAAGATCTTGCATGATATTTCGGCTAGGGTAGTCAATGGCATACTTAACCACACGGAATAAAGTCGTGCCGATATCGTCCTTTTCTGATAAAAACCCCCACAAGATATTGCGCATACCTGAGCGACCAAGCAAGCTATTTAGTTTAACCAATACGCGCTCTGCGTTGTCTGCATCCGTTGCGACGCTAATCGCTTGCGCAATCAAGGAGGGTATATAACAGTCTTGAGCGGTGAGTTTGAGTGAGGCGTCTTCTTGCAATCGATTGGCATAGACATAAAACACCGCGCTGAGCCAGCCCTCAAAGCTTGGCTCATACAGCACAATGCTGGGCGTTAACTGACCGATAGTATAATTGTCGTTTTGCACAAGTGCTGACATGGTTTATCCTGAAACGATGTGAAATGTATTTTGGCTCGCCATAAAATGTATGTAAGTATTGTCAAATGCTACTGGGGGATATTTTTCTTGCGTGCTGTTCGCATCGCGTGACAGAGGCTGCAAAAAAGAGTCCTGTCCCCTGCTTTTTATCGTTGGGGCTGATGCTAAAATTGCCCCATACTGCGTTACAAATCTCGCTAAGGCATCTGCATTATCGTCGCTTTGTGCCTTGTCTGGAACAGTTTTAGCGATCAGCAGTGCCTATTTGCGAATGTTCAACACGCCCTAGATTGATTTATATTTATGACAATGCCAAATTTAAAACAACGCTAGCTGTCCGCTACGTTGATCTTTAAACTTGGTCTGCGTTTGCGCCAGTACATACTGACGGAAGTTATCGCGTGTCAAATGGGCAAGGTGCTCGTTTTTGCCAGTGGTTGCGATAAAATACTTGGCACGGTTGACCGCGGCTCCCATCTTTTTTAGATGATAGAGCGTCAACTGGTTAAATTTGCGCGCTTTGACGATTTTTTTGGCCGTCTTGGTACCGATGCCAGGGATACGCACGATCATCTCATAAGTCGCTGTCTGAATATTGACGGGGAAATGCTCGCGATGGCGTATCGCCCACGCCAGTTTTGGGTCACAGTCTAAGTCCAAAAATGGCGATTCTGGCTCGACAATTTCATGCGCACCAAACCCATAAAAACGCATTAACCAATCTGCTTGATATAGACGGTTCTCGCGCACCATCGGCACAGGGGTCCCAATCGCTGGCAAGCGATTATCAGAGAGCATCGGTACATAACCTGAGTAATAGACACGCTTGAGATCGTAGGTTTTGTAAAAGTGACTCGATAGCTGAATCACTTGCAGATCCGTCTCGTTACTTGCACCGACGATCATTTGACTGGTCTGACCCGCGGGCGTAAATTTAGGCGCTTTTTTGTGGGTTTTGCGACTCTCACGGATAGTTATAATCTCTTCTTTAACCGTTTCCATCGGTGCTTTTAGCTCATCATGTGACTTCTCAGGCGCAAGCAATGCGAGCCCTGACTTAGTCGGAATTTCGATGTTGACGCTCAGACGGTCTGCATATAGTCCTGCCTCTAGCAATAGCTCTTTTGAAGCGCCAGGAATAGTTTTTAGATGAATATAACCGTTAAAACGCTCGCGAGTACGCAGGAGCTTGGCAACTTCGACCAGTCGCTCCATCGTATAGTCGCCACTTTTGAATATACCAGAGCTGAGAAATAGCCCCTCAATATAGTTGCGGCGATAAAACTGCATGGTCAAATCAACCACTTCTTCAACCGTAAAAGCAGCGCGCGGCGTGTCGTTGCTTTTACGTGAAGTACAATACGCGCAATCATAGATGCAATGGTTGGTCAAAAGAATTTTTAGCAGACTGACACAGCGACCATCTTCGGTATAGCTGTGACAGATACCGGTTGCTGAGGCATCGCCTAGAGCGCCGCCTTGGTTTTTGCGAGTACCAGCGGAGGAGGAGCAAGAGACATCATACTTGGCAGCGTCAGCCAAGATATTGAGCTTGCCCTGTAATCTTTCATAATTGATGTTTGCCATAAGTCGGTTGTTACCAATTAATTAACGAGTAACCATTTTACCAAAATATGTATTAAGTCATTGTATTTATAAGAAAATTTAAAAAATAACACGACAGATAGTGTCGTATCCATCAAGAGGTTGTGAGCGAGCATACATGCTACTCGATATGACATACATTAAAAAAGGCCTTGAATATTCAAGACCCTTTGCAACATGATACTGTTAAAGATACGTATTTTGTAGTGAGTGCATTATTTATTGAACCTTGGCACGTATCACGACGGTTTGATTACCATTGGCATTAAGATTTGCTAAGTTCCATTTCAGGCCAGAGTAGTTTTCTTGCACAACAACGGTATTGCCAACTTGCTGAATGGTTTTATAAGTGTCGCCGCCAGTGGTGGCAAACGTTGGTAATGGGCTATTTAACGATACCAGCTGGACGCCGCTTGGCAATGAAACCATAGCATTGATGTCATTAACTGGCTGTGCCGTGGTGTTGGTGTATGTGGTGTGATACTCAATGATATCACCAGGGGCGATATGGTTGGCAGGCACCGCAACTTCACGTCCAGCACTATTCTTCATGATTTTCATGACCTTGGTGTTTGCATTGACGACACCCGGCGTGCTAAAAGTCGGGGTCAATTGCAAGGTATCTAACGTGGTCGTCGTGATTTGATTGCTCACAGATGGATGGATAGATGGCTGGTTAGTGATGACGGTTGTCGCTGGGGCATTCATCACAGGTAATGGAGTAGCGGTAGTGACAGGCAGGGCTTGTGTCACAGTGCTAACTGGCGCCGTGACGACGTCTACCTTGGTGACGCTATTGGTCACTCGATTGGTTACAGGTACGCTTGTGACAGTCGTGCTGCCTTGAACCACAGGAGATTGGCGAACGACATAGCGCGGCACAGTCGTCACTTTTGTCACGGCATAAGGCATGCCATCTTGCATGGTGATACCGTTAGGTGTCGCAGTAATAGTGGCTGTTTTGCCATCAGAGTATTGTTCAACTACCGTCGTGCTACCACCAGCAGATGAGCTAATCGCAATCTCAGGATCGGCATGGGCTGAGGATGCAAGCACCATACCTGCGAGCATTGCAGATACCGTGGTGGTTAGTGCTGATGGTGTATAAGATTTCATGGTCATAATAGACTCCTTAACAGTATCAATAAAAAAAAGCAGCAATAAGTAAAACAGCAATAATTAACGTCTAAACAAGCAAAACCCCCGCTAAATGACACCAAAAAGTATGCCAAATAACGAGGGTATCAGTACTGACGATAGTCGGTGTCTATAATCAGACCATCATTATTTTGAGTAAAAGTGCTTCAGTATAAATTTACATCGATATTACGGGGTAACATCACCTAATATAAAAATTACGATGCACTAAAAACTCAAATAATTATGCGCCAAAACAAATCGTGTATAAAAGCTGCATTGTGTAACCGAAACGGTATAAATGCTATCAATACGTAATGTTGCTTGTATTCATGTTATTGGGTGGCGAATAGCCAGCCGTATCTGTCACTGTCAAACATGTTTGCTATTTAAGAGCCCTAGTATTTAAAGAGCTATTATTCAAAGCGCCTTTCATCCAGCCTTTAAAGCATCACGCCTACGGATGACCAGAAATAGTGAGTCTTATTAGTCGTAGATAACTTTCATCACTTCGTATTCCACCACGCCCTTTGGCGTTTCGATACGCACTTCATCGCCTTCAAACTTACCGATGAGGCCACGCGCGATTGGTGAGTTAACTGAGATTTTGCCAGCCTTGAAATCGGCTTCATCATCGCCGACGATTTTGTACTGTTTTTCTTCTTCAGTGTCCATGTTTTCGATTATGACGCTGACGCCAAATACGACACGACCTTCTTTTGGCAATGTTGAAGGATCGATGACTTGTGCGCCGCCAAGCTTGGCTTCGATATCACGGATACGTGCTTCGCAAAAGCCTTGTTGCTCACGGGCAGCGTGGTACTCAGCGTTTTCTTTTAAATCGCCGTGCTCGCGGGCTTCAGCAATCGATGCGGTGATGCGTGGACGGTCGACACTTTTTAACTGTTTTAATTCAGCTTCTAAAGCTGCATGTCCTTGCGGAGTCATGGGATAACGTTGCATGTTTTTTCCTTAAACCAATAACACCACACCATCTCATAAGGAGATGGTGTCAATGTTGTTGCAATGAGTATGAAATATAAAAAGAGCGGGGTTCAGATGGTGTCGTCAGTAAATAGGCTGTTGTGTGTTAGCACCTCTACTTTTAGCACCAAGCGCACTGAACCTTACGTAATAAAAAGCATAGTCGCAATTTAGCCACTATGCTTTTGTAGGTTTGTCTCTTTCAAGATATTGTTTTTTTAACGTATGATTATCACAAAATAATCAATAACAAGTCTTGGCTAAGCTTTTATATAAGCTTAGCGGTTATGCTTAATCTACTGAAATTATTCAGCCGCGTCAATAGACTTTGCTTGCTCATGCAAATCTTGTAACTTATAGACATCAAACGGTAAGTCAATGGCATAAGATTTACAAACCGCATCGGCTGCACCTAACGTGGTGACATAGAAGACTTTGCCCTGTAGGGCACTGCGGCGGATAGAGAACGAGTCCTCTTGTGCCTGCTTGCCTTCAGTCGTATTGATAATCAGGTCAATTTTGCCGTTTTTCAAGGCATCAACGATATGTGGACGACCTTCAGTGACCTTGTTGATTTGCTGACTTTCGATACCAGCGTCGCTCAGTACTTTTTGCGTGCCAGTCGTTGAGACGATTTTGAAGCCAAAGTCTACAAGCTGACGGGCGATTGGGGCGATTTGTCCTTTGTCGCTATCACGAACTGAGATAAAGACCGTCTTGGTCTCGCCTTCAGTCGGTAGGCCAGGCAGACGCTCATTACTACCGATGATGGCTTTGTAGAATGCTTCGCCAAAGGTTTTGCCCACGCCCATGACTTCGCCTGTTGATTTCATCTCAGGACTCAAGATTGGATCAACACCTGGGAACTTAGCAAATGGGAACACCGCTTCTTTGACCGCATAAAATGCTGGGACAATCTCAGTCGTAAAGCCTTGGTCCTTGAGCGAGGTGCCAGCCATACAGCGAGCAGCAACCTGCGCTAGCGAAGTACCGATACACTTAGAGACAAACGGTACGGTACGTGCAGCACGTGGGTTCACCTCCAAAATGTATACCGTTTCGCCTTTGACCGCAAACTGAACGTTCATCAGACCGACAACGCCAAGCTCTTTTGCCATGGCGACCGTTTGCGCGCGCATTACATCACATAATTCTTTAGATAGCGAGTAAGGCGGTAGCGAACATGCTGAATCACCTGAGTGGACACCTGCCTGTTCGATATGTTGCATGATACCGCCGATGACCACGTCATTACCATCACATACGCAGTCGACATCGACTTCGATAGCGTCATCTAAGAAGCGATCAAGCAGGACAGGCGCTTCGTTTGAGGCTTGTACTGCGGTGCGCAGGTAATGTTTTAGCTCATCTTCGTTATAGACGATTTCCATCGCGCGGCCACCTAACACATAAGATGGACGTACCACCAATGGATAGCCTACGTCTTTTGCTTTAACCAAGCCATCTTCTAAGCTGGTTGCTAAAGCGTTCGATGGTTGTACAAGGTTTAGCTGCTGAATCATGTGTTGGAAGCGCTCACGGTCTTCAGCGCGGTCGATCGCATCAGGACTCGTACCGATGATTTTTACGCCCGCTGATTCTAGCGCACGCGCAAGTTTCAATGGCGTTTGGCCACCGAACTGCACAATCACACCGTCTGGGTTTTCGATACGGACGATTTCTAGCACGTCTTCTAATGTGATTGGCTCAAAGTACAGACGGTCGGAGGTGTCATAATCGGTTGAAACCGTTTCTGGGTTACAGTTGACCATAATGGTCTCATAGCCGTCTTCACGCATGGCAAGCGCTGCATGTACACAGCAATAATCAAACTCGATACCTTGACCGATACGGTTAGGGCCGCCACCGATGACCATAATTTTTTTCTTGTCAGTTGGATTGGCTTCACATTCGCTATCGTAGGTTGAGTACATATAAGCGGTGCTGGTCGCAAACTCTGCAGCACAGGTATCGACACGCTTATACACGGGATAGACGCCTAAATCCCAACGCTTTTTGCGTAGCTGCTTTTGTGAGATACCAAGCAATTTAGCCAAACGCAAATCTGACAAGCCTTTACGTTTAAAGCGACGTAGGTTGTTTTCGTTTAAGCCACCAAAGCCGAGTGATTTTACCGTCGCTTCAGTCTTAACGATGTCTTCGATTTGTACCAAGAACCACGGGTCAATCTTGGTGTAATTAAATACGTCATCAACGCTCATACCGACACGGAAGGCATCAGCAACGTAATAGATACGCTCAGGCGTTGGAATGGTTAAGCGGTTGATAATCTCACTACGAGCCTTCTCAGCACTGACTTTGGATAAATCAATTTGCTCATCGAAACCATCCGCGCCAGTTTCCATACCGCGTAATGCCTTTTGCATCGACTCTTGGAAGTTACGACCGATCGCCATCACTTCGCCAACCGATTTCATCTGAGTCGATAGGATGTTGTCCGCTTGTGGGAATTTTTCAAAGTTAAAACGAGGTATCTTGGTGACAACGTAATCAAGCGCAGGCTCAAAGCTGGCTGGCGTTTTGCCGCCTGTGATGTCATTTTGCAATTCATCTAACGTATAACCGATTGCCAGTTTTGCCGCGATTTTGGCAATCGGGAAGCCAGTCGCTTTTGAGGCGAGGGCAGACGAGCGTGATACACGTGGGTTCATCTCGATGACGACCATACGTCCCGTATCAGGGTTGATACCGAACTGGACGTTTGAGCCGCCTGTTTCGACACCGATCTCACGCAATACTGCTAATGACGCATTACGCATGATTTGGTATTCTTTATCGGTCAAGGTCTGCGCGGGTGCGACAGTGATTGAGTCGCCTGTATGTACGCCCATTGGGTCAAAGTTTTCGATGGCACAGATAATGATGCAGTTGTCGTTTTTGTCACGAACCACTTCCATCTCGTACTCTTTCCAACCGATGAGTGACTCATCGATGAGTAGCTGATGATTTGGTGATAAATCAAAGCCGCGCTCACAAATCTCGATGAACTCATCGCGGTTATAAGCGATACCGCCGCCCGAACCACCCATGGTGAATGAGGGACGAATGATACAGGGGTAGCCCATCTTTTCTTGCGTGGCAAAAGCTTCTTCCATCGTTTCAGCCGTTTCAGCGCGCGGACACTCAAGGCCGATACGTTTCATCGCCTTGTCGAATAAGTCGCGATCTTCTGCCATCTCAATTGAGTCTTTGGTGGCGCCAATTAGCTCGCAGTCGTACTTAGTCAGTACGCCATGCTTATCTAGATCTAGCGCACAGTTGAGCGCGGTCTGTCCGCCCATGGTTGGCAAGATTGCATCAGGACGCTCTTTGGCAATGATTTGCTCAACCGTCTGCCACGTGATCGGCTCGATATAGGTCGCATCTGCCATGACAGGGTCGGTCATGATGGTCGCAGGGTTTGAGTTGACCAAGATGACACGGTAGCCTTCCTCGCGTAGTGCTTTACACGCCTGTGCGCCTGAGTAGTCAAACTCACACGCTTGGCCGATAACGATGGGGCCTGCGCCAATGATAAGAATGCTTTTTATGTCGGTACGTTTTGGCATAGTTAGAGCTACCTTCGTTTGATGATATTTTAAGTAATCTTTATTTTTGATAACGCTTATGGCGTTTTATACTTACAATGCGTTGTTACAGTACTGCTCAAACCGCTTTTAGCGATTCAAGCATTGACTTATTATCAAGTTATAATGAATCGTTAAGCTTGAGCAGTTTTAGCCGCTTCCATCATCTCAGCAAACTTATCAAATAGCGGACCACAATCATGCGGGCCAGGGCTGGCCTCTGGGTGACCTTGGAAGCTAAATACTGGCTTGTTGGTCAGCTCGATGCCTTGGTTAGTACCATCGAATAATGAGCGATGCGTTGACTTAACGTTTTCTGGTAGCGTGTCTTCATCAACCGCAAAGCCATGGTTTTGACTGGTGATCATCACTGTGCCAGTCGCTAGATCTTGTACTGGATGGTTGGCACCATGGTGGCCCGTTTTCATTTTGATGGTATTGGCGCCGCTGGCAAGACCAATTAGCTGATGACCTAAGCAGATGCCAAACGTTGGTACGTCTGTTTCTTCAATAATGTGACGTACGGCGTCGATAGCGTAGTCACAGGCGGCAGGATCGCCAGGGCCATTTGATAAGAAGATACCGTCTGGGTTCATCGCGAGCACATCAGCAATAGGCGTTTGTGCTGGGGCAACCGTCACATGGCAGCCGCGGTCGACGAGCATACGTAGGATATTGGTTTTGCTACCGAAGTCATAAGCGACGACGTTGAATTTGGCATCGATATGAGTGCCGAGCTGCTTAAAGAAGCCGCCAGTACCACTGTCATGGCTACCCGCCACGTCACGGTTGAGTAGGGTGTCTGATAGATCCCATGTGCCTGCTGTCCATTCAAAGCTTTCTGTCGTGCAGCATTCTTTTGCCAGATCCATGCCCTTTAGACCTGCAAAGCCTTGTGCCAGCTCAATCGCTTTTTGCTCATCTTCAACGCTGATCGTCTCACCGTTTGAGGCAGTCATGATACAACCGTTTTGTGCGCCTTTATCACGTAATAGGCGGGTCAACTGGCGTGTATCAATTTCAGCGATAGCGACGGTATTGTTACGCTGTAGATAGTCGCTAAGCGACTCAGAGTTGCGGAAGTTAGAAGTGGCCATAGTGGCGTCACGGATGATCAGACCGTCTGCCCATACTTTGTGACCGTTACCAGACTCGGTATCCTCGGCATTGGTGCCTGTATTACCGATATGCGGATATGTCAAGGTCACCAGCTGTCGCGCATAACTTGGATCGGTTAGAATTTCTTGATACCCTGTCATGGCGGTATTAAATACGACCTCACCAACACGATGACCTAGGCTGCCGATACTGACACCGCGAAAAATTGTACCGTCTGCTAGTGCCAAAATTGCTTGTGTTTCTACCGATGAATTCAAGGATTGCCTCCGCTGTTATTGGTGAGTGCCATCATGTTTTGTTGGTCTAAAATTGCTCCGTATCCTTTTATTTACGGCATTTGACTGTTGTCATATAGAAGTAATAAAAGGACGACACACAAAAATTTTCCACAAAAAAGCGAGAAGACATTATTGATGAAAACTACAAAACCCACTAGATAGTGAATAGGTAACTTGCATCATGTCCGCTCGCTTAGGCACAGATTTTGCGTATTATATACAAAATAGTAACTTATGGCTAGTATCAAGGGAAAACTGAGTGATTAAAACTGGTAGTGGATAGACAGCCCGTAATAGTCAGGCGCAAGATTGGTTGTGAGGAGAAGCTGATCGTTATAGCTTTTGGTCAAATACATACTACTGGCAACCCCTAGTGCTGCACCAGCAAATACATCAGCCACATCATGTTTTTCCGCTTTAACACGGCTATAACCCACAAAAGTTGCGCCAACATAAGCTGGAATACTATATTCTAATCCATAGCGTTTATGAATGAAGCTTGCGCCCTGAAATGCCAAAGAAGTATGTCCTGATGGGAAGGAGTCATTGTCGCTATGGTCAGGGCGCTCTTTATTAATGGTTGACTTCACAGCATAGGTCACGGCAAGATTGGTAGCAAATGATTGATAAAATTGCTGACGTCCCTCTTTATCATTCATATAATGCGTGCTGCCATAAGCAATGGCAGGTATGGCAACCGCAACAATGTCACCGGCTCTCTCCAAACTTGAGGTATCTTCAGCATAACTGGGCGCGGTGATGATCACACTACTTGCCAACAAGATAATAGGTACGTGTGTTTCGCGAAGCATGGATGCGTCCTTAGTAGGGTAGCGGTACTTGTTAGGGCAGGCGCTACGATAGCAAAATGAGAATGTTGGCCTTGCTAATTGTACTATAAAGTGGACATACGATAAGGTATTAAATGGGATTGTATACTGTAAAATATATTTTTTATGGCTATGGTCCAAAGGTCCAAAGTGAGATGCTTCTTTGACATGCGAATCAAATAAGCATAAAAATGATTGTGGTATAACCAATGACTTACTCCAAAATAACATTATCCTTACTAAGGAAAAACGATGATATTTAAATATTTAGACAAAACCCCTGAGTTTGCTGTACCGTTCAACGGTTGGATTGCTGACTCAGCACAAGTAATCGGTGATGTGTATTTGGGTCATCAGGCCAATGTTTGGTTTGGTGCGGTGATACGCGGCGATAACGATCGTATTCATATCGGCGACTATAGTAATGTGCAAGAAAATAGTGTGATTCACACTGATGCAGGTATCAAAGTGACTATCGGTGATTACGTGACTATTGGCCATCTAGCGATGCTGCATGGCTGTGAGATCGGTGACAATAGTTTGATTGGTATCGGTGCGGTAGTACTCAATAATGTCAAAATAGGTAAAAACTGCCTGATAGGGGCGAAAGCCTTAATTACTGAAGGTCAGGTTATTCCTGACAATTCCCTGGTGATGGGCGCGCCTGCCAAAGTCGTTAAGACACTGACAGATGAGCAAGTAGCGATGTTGAAAATGTCAGCGCTGCATTATGCTGAGCGTTGTCAAAAATTCAAAACAGGTTTAACAGAAATAGCGATGCCTGACTAACTAAGCGCTTATTTTTAACGATGAAGCGGCAAAAAAGAGTCCTGTCCCCTGCTTTTATCGTTGGGGCTGATGCTAAAATTGCCCCATACTGCGTTACAAATCTCGCTAAGGCATCTGCATTATCGTCGCTTTGTGCCTTGTCTGGAACAATTTTAGCGATCAGCAGTGCCTATTTGCGAATGTTCAACACGCCCTAAAAGATTCATATTTTTTCGCAACCAACGATAAGGTCTCACCATGCAGGCAAATCCAGCACAAAAACAACAAAAACAACTGGCGTTATTTGATTTAGATCATACCTTACTGGATGTCGATAGTGACTATCTGTGGGGTGAGTATATCGTCAAGCACGACCTTGTCGATGAGGCTGAGTACCGTACAGCCAACCAGAAGTTTTATAATGACTATATCGAAGGGACGTTAGATGCGACAGAGTACAATGAATTCGTCGCGCAGTTTTTGAGTAGTCTGCCGCTTGATAGACTTGATAAGCTAAGAGAAGACTATATCAAAAGTGAAATTGAGCCGCATATTCGCCCAAAAGCAATGGAAGCATTGTGCCAGCATATTGAGCAAGGGCACGATGTGGTGATTATTTCTGCAACCAACGATTTTGTGGTGTCCGCTATTGCCAAGCGCTTTGGCATTGAGTCAGCCAATGTATTGGCTACGCCGCTTGAGATCAAAGACAATCGTTATACGGGCAAGCTGACTGATAAACCAAACTTTCAGGCAGGCAAGATCTACCATTTAGATAAGTGGCTTGATAAGCAGCAAGCAGCGGGCATCACCTTTGAAAAAACCTATGCCTATTCAGACTCCAAAAACGACATTCCATTGCTAGAATGGGCGGATGTGGCGATCTGTGTGTCACCTGATGAGGCGCTACATGCTCATGCCTTGGCGCATCGCTGGGCCATAGAAGATTGGTCAATCTAGATTGCTTAATCTAGTAATAGTAGGAACAAGAATAATTAGACAACCATTTATGCTTAATCTCATTTAAAATAGCGCCAAATGCGTTATTTATTTTTTTAGAAAAACAGGAACACTTATGGAAATCAATCCGTATCAAGAACAGATTAAAGATTTATCCGAGCGCGGGCAGGATTTGCGGAGGTATCTTTGACTTCGATGGTAAGCAAGAACGCTTAGAGGAAGTCAATTTAGAATTAGAAAATCCTGAGCTATGGAATGATCCAGAGCGAGCCACCAAGATCAATAAAGAAAAAAGCCAGCTTGATGGTGTCATCGATGTGGTGGTCTCTCTTGAAACCACGCTAGAAGATGCGTCTGCCATGCTAGAGCTGGCAGTAGAAGCAGAGGATGAGTCCTTGCTTGCCGATGTACAGAGCGAGCTAGATGATGCTGAGCAGCGCGTGGCTGATCTAGAGTTCCGCCGTATGTTTAGCGGCGAGATGGATCCAAACAACTGCTACTTGGATATCCAGTCGGGCAGTGGCGGTACTGAAGCCCAAGACTGGGCGGAGATGCTGCTGCGTATGTATACACGCTGGGCGGAAGCGCATGGCTTTAAGGTAGACGTGATTGAAGTGTCTGCTGGCAGTGTCGCGGGTATCAAGTCGGCCACCATTGAGATTAAAGGCGACTACGCGTTTGGTTGGCTGCGTACTGAGATTGGCGTCCATCGTTTGGTACGTAAATCACCATTCGATAGCAATAACGGTCGTCATACCTCGTTTGCGGCGGTGTTTGTCTCGCCTGAGATTGATGATAATGTCGAGATTGACATCAATCCTGCTGACTTGCGTATCGATACCTATCGCTCCTCAGGAGCGGGCGGTCAGCACGTCAACACAACTGATTCTGCAGTACGTATTACCCATGAGCCAAGTGGGGTGGTGGTGACTTGTCAGAATGAGCGTAGTCAGCATGGCAACAAAGCCACGGCAATGAAGATGCTACGTGCTAAGCTCTATGAGCTTGAGATGCAAAAACGTATGGAAAAACAACAAGCGGTTGAAGACAATAAGTCCGATGTCGGTTGGGGCAGTCAAATTCGCTCATACGTGCTCGATGATTCTCGTATCAAGGATCTGCGTACCGGCGTTGAAACCTTCAACACGGGCGCGGTACTAGATGGCGACCTCGATCAGTTTATCGAAGCCAGTCTAAAAGCAGGTCTATAAAATAGAATTCAAATACCAACTAACATGTAATTAAGGAAGATTATGCCAAGCGTAAATAATTATTTTGATAATAAAGTCACTTCGATTGCCTTTCAAACAGCAACCAAGCCTGCAACGGTAGGTGTTATGGAAATTGGTGAGTATGAATTTGGCACCAGTGAGTTTGAAACCATGAGCGTGGTTAACGGTGCATTGACGGTCAAGCTACCAGAGAGTGATGAATGGCAAACGTTTAATGCTGGCGAGCAATTCACCGTTGAAGCCAATCAAAAATTCCAAGTAAAAGTTGACGTCGAAACCGCTTATTTATGCCTGTATGGTAAATAATGACTTTTATTGTAAAGTAGTATCAAAATAAAAAAAGCCAAGTATTTGATGCTTGGCTTTTTTTGTGGGCATGTCATTCTCTAGCTTACCCTTATCAAGCAGATTGCGCCACGTCGTCTCCGTCGTGCCTGATGGCAAGCTGGTCTCATAGAACGTGAGATAGTTTTGCCACAATATTAACCACAACTCGTAATCGGTCTTAGAGAGTGGTGTTATCTTGATAGAAGAGTGGTTCATTTTTTATAAACTTAAGTCGTGAGTAGTGCTGAATTAAGCCTCAAAAATGCAACATTTAGAACCCGTATCGCTATTTTTATCACTGCTTTATTTTACACAGGATTACACTTTGTCCGTGGCAAACAAACAGCAAAAATAAGCGCAGTTGATTATGCTAAAACCATTAAATTATTAGATGAGTTTTTTATGGGCAAAACAAACGAGCAGTCGACGACGCAGGATGTGCGCCATGATTATGAGCGTCTCGCACGCCGTGCCAATCTGCGTTATGTGAGTGACGACGAACCAGGTTATGAGCGTAGACGTTGGGGCCGCGGCTTTACCTATCGTGATGCAACGGGCAAGACAGTCAAAGACAAAGCATTGCGTCAGCGTTTTGATGCATTGGTGATACCGCCTATGTGGTCGGAGGTGTGGATATGCCAAGACGAAAAAGGTCATCTGCAATCGACAGGACGCGATGAAAAATCACGCAAGCAGTACTTGTATCATCCCTTGTGGAATAATATTCGTGACCAAGCCAAGTTTGATGCGATGATAGGCTTTGCAGAGGCGCTGCCCAATTTACGCGCGCAGGTCGAGACAGATTTGGAAGCAGAATCATTGTCACGCACCAATGTACTCGCTGCCGTGGTCAAATTGCTTGAAACCACGTTGATTCGTATTGGTAATAGCCGCTATGCCAAGCAAAATAAAAGCTATGGTCTGAGTACGCTACGTAGTAAGCATGTCAGCGAAACGGATAATGGACTGGCGTTTGATTTTGTCGGAAAAAGCGCCAAAGAACACCACATTGAGCTGCAAGATGAGCGTTTGATTGACATCGTGCAGGCATGTTCTGAGCTGCCGGGCTATCAAATATTTAAATACTTAGATGACAATGGACATAAACAAGTCGTCGACAGTAGCGATATCAACGACTACTTGCGAATGCATACATGCGGTATGGACTGCGAAAGCAAATTATATAGTGCAAAAGATTTTCGAACATGGATGGCAAGTGTACTCGCGGCAAGTTATCTATATGATGAGCTACAAACGACGGCAGGCGCTAACATACTTGCCAGCGCACCAGAAAGTGCTGAGCGTCAGCAGCTGGTCACCGATATGGTAAAAAGCGTGGCGGCAGAGCTGGGCAATACGCCAACCGTATGCCGCGCGTCGTATATTCACCCCATCATTATTGAGCGTTTTTTGGCAGGGGAATTTTATGATGACTACAAACAAGCACGCCGCGGTCGTACGAAAAAATACCAAAGCTGTGAGGAGAAAGCCTTACTAGGTTTTCTCAGTGCTGATCGTTAAATATCGATTCTTGAGAAAGTACTTCAAAAATAATTTAAATATTTGATCCTACAAGTTTTTTAAGTTTACTATTAGCTATTTGATGATAAATAGTTATAGGTCATGCTTATTTATATAAAATAAAAATGATACGTTATGTATTGAAATAAGTATAAAAATACGTTACTAATAGAGCATGTTAAATACAAAGATATTAAACGGTCTATAGGATGTGACCGTTTTACAATATGAATATCATTTTATCTGCTATTGCTAAAGGATTAGCTTATGAATACCGCTTCTCAAACTCCTACCCTCAGTCACACAGATGCTTCAACGACACCAAAAAACTATACCGATTATTATAATAATTTTGACATGGATACATTGCTGTCAGAAATCTTTGGCGAACATGTCGACGATCGCTTAAATGCCTATATGGCGTGCTGTGGTCGTCATGTCCGTGATGGCCGCGCGGATAATGCTGCACTGGTACACGAAGATACGGCAGGCAATGTCACGCGCATGAGCTTTGGTGAGCTTGATAAAGCCAGTGCGCAAGTCGCTAACTTACTACAGTCGTATGGCGTAAAAGCGGGGGACAAAGTAGCGACGATGCTACCGCGTACACCTGAGCTACTGACCGTTGTATTGGCAACATGGCGCATCGGCGCGGTATATCAGCCATTATTCACCGCTTTTGGCTATGACTCAATCAAATATCGCATGGATAAAGCCGATACCAAAGTCGTTTTTACCAATGTAGAGAACCGCAGCAAGTTTGATGATTTGGCTGTGCAAACCAAAATGGTATTGGTCGGCAGTACTGAAGATGCTCAGACGTGGGGTGACGATCACTACCGTCAGTCCATGGAATCACAGGCGCAAACGATAGAACCCGTTATGCTC
This sequence comes from Psychrobacter pacificensis, assembly GCF_900101915.1. Lineage (GTDB taxonomy): Bacteria > Pseudomonadota > Gammaproteobacteria > Pseudomonadales > Moraxellaceae > Psychrobacter > Psychrobacter pacificensis. The sequence continues at coordinate 128,067 of NZ_FNAL01000002.1, forward strand.
GATACGGATGCACCATTTTTGCAGATGTTTACCTCAGGGACAGTCGGTAAGTCAAAAGGCGTGAGTGTGCCATTATCAGCCTTACCTGCGTTTTATCTCTATATGCGTTATGCCATTGACCTACGCGCAGACGATCAATATTGGAACATGGCCGATCCTGGCTGGGCGTATGGATTGTATTACGCCATCACAGGGCCACTGCTATTAGGGATCACGACTTATTTTAATGAAGCAGGATTTGACGCGACCAATACGCGCGACTTTATGATGCGTCATCAGATCACCAATTTGGCCTCTTCACCAACGGCATTTCGTATGATGAAATCCAGCGGCGTTTTTGACAACGTTAATGAAGACAATAACGCCAAACTCGCTTTGCGCTGTGCCAACTCGGCAGGGGAAACATTGAACACCGAAGTCGTTAACTGGGTCGAGACCTATCTGGGCTGTCAGGTAAAAGATCATTACGGTCAAACAGAAACGGGCATGACGTGCTGTGCGCATCATGCGCTAAAACACGAATCACCAGTTGGCTCGATGGGAATGGCGCTACCAGGTCACACGCTGGTCGTATTGGATGATAATATGAAGGTACTACCAGATGGTGAGCAAGGACAGTTAGCAGTCGTGGTTAGTCAGTCACCTGCGTTTTATTTCCGTGGTTATAGCTGGAATGAGAAGCAAGCCTTTGTAGATGACTACTATCTGACAGGTGATGTGGTTGAGCGTCATAGTGACGGCAGCTATTGGTTCTCAGGACGTGATGATGACATTATCATTACGGCAGGTTACCGCGTGGGGCCTACTGATGTCGAAAACACCGTCTTAGAGCATGACGCAGTGGCAGAATCTGCGGCTGTGGGCGTGCCAGACGAAGTGCGTGGACATACGATCAAATCTTATGTGGTATTAAAAGAAGGCGTCGAAGGTAGCGAGCAAATCGCCAAAGAAATTCAAGAGCTGGTGCGTAAACGTCTATCCACTCATGCCTATCCACGTGAGGTCGAGTTTGTGACCGAGTTACCAAAAACACCAAGTGGCAAAATTCAACGCTTTTTGCTACGCAGTTTATCTGCCGCGTAACTACCCGATAGAGCGTTTATAGATAATTCATAGAAAACAGCTAATAAAAAATGAAGATTTAAAGGAATAATCATGCAAATTCAAGAAAACAGCTTTTTGGTCACAGGTGGTGCATCAGGTTTGGGTGAGTCAGTGGCTCGGGCAATTGTCTCTCAAGGCGGCAACGTCGTCATCGCTGATCTAAACGAATCAGCAGGGCAAGCACTGGTCGCTGAGCTGGGTGATAGTACGCGCTTTGTGCGCTGTGACATCACTAAAGGCGATGAAGTACAATCAGCGGTTGAAATGGCAGAGTCAGCTTTTGGCGGCTTACAAGGCTCAATCAACTGTGCGGGTATCGTAGTGGTACAAAAGCTACTGGATTGTGATAACAATCCGGCAGACCTTGAGTCATTTAGCCGCGGGGTCAATGTCAATCTGGTCGGTTCATTTAACGTTGCGCGTTTGGTCGCGGCTAGCATTGCCAAACGCATAGCGAATGATAGCAATGCAGGCGAGCATGCAGAAAAAAACCATGTACAAAAGAATGTAGATCAAGGCATTATTATTAATACAGCTTCTATCGCAGCCTTTGATGGTCAAGTGGGTCAAGCCAGCTATTCTTCTTCCAAGGCAGGCGTGGTTGGTCTGACCTTGCCGCTTGCTCGTGAGCTGGCACGTCATGGCATCCGCGTTATGACCATCGCGCCAGGTGTCTTTGCTACCCCGATGATGGAGAGCATTCCTGAAAAAGCTCGCGAGCAGCTAGAAGCAGGCGTGCCTTATCCCAAACGTTTGGGCGCTCCCAATGAGTTTGCCAAGCTGGTCACTCATATCATTGATAATGCCTATCTAAATGGTGAAGTCATCCGCTTAGATGGGGCAATTCGTATGGTGTAACATTTGAGTAATTCATTCGTTTTGCACAAAACTTATCTAAATAGTCTGACATAGTGCTTTGATACATATGATTAATGACAAAAAACTCATCATGAGGATCAAAGCCTATGTCATTTTTTTGCAAAAAAACACACTCATCAGATAAGCTGAGCCCATATAGCTGGCTGATCAGTATTGGCGTTACTGTCGTTATCAGCGCCAGTGTTATTGCACATCGCTCTATCCATATTAGCTATCCAAATGATGAAGACAAGGCACGAGCGAAGTCATTAGAGGTCAATCCGGGCGGCGACATTATGATTCATGGGCAAATGAATGGCTTTGGACATTTGGGCTGGTTGAATCAACGACGCGATTGGACCGATGGTTGTATCGCGGTGACCAATACCGAGATGGATGAGATTATGGTATCGGTGATACTTGGTACGCCTATTGAAATCGTGGAGTAGCATAGTCGGATTATGATTGGGTCTATACTCAATAAGTGCATTGCTTATTACCATATTCAACGGAGATTTCTCTTGAATTTACAACAATAAAATGGCATTTCTTACCTACTAATTTCCTTTATCTGGTATTAATAGCCCATTTAAATATTGTTAATAATAAATATCATTGTCTTAAGTAAGGTTTTATTGATTTGTTGTCTTGAAATAACCGTATGCATACCTTATATAAATGACAGATAACAGTGACGCCAGAGATGAACGCGATTACTGATAATACCAATTATAAAAGGATATAAACATGAGATTTGAGAAGTTTACGCAAAAACTGCAATCGGCGATTCAAGAAGCTCAGAGCCTAGCGTTAGGTCGTGATCATACGGGCATTGATCCTGTGCATTTGCTTGCGGTATTGCTACAAGATGAATCTAATTTATCTATCTGCCAACAAGCAGGCGCTTCTATTCCAGCGCTAAAAAATGGCGTTGCCAAAGCACTCGATAACCAAGCGACCATTTCGGAGCCAACAGGTGACGTCAATCTAAACCCAAACTCAGTCAAAATTCTGAACTTGGCAGATCGTCAGGCGCAAAAAGAAGGCGATGATTTTATTGCGACTGAATGGGTCATGTTGGCACTCGCTGAGCAAGGCGAAACCAAAAAAATATTTGAAAGTGCAGGTGTGACGGCAAGCAAACTAAAAGCGGTCATTGAGCAGCTGCGCGGTGATGATACGGTCAATAACCAAAACGCTGAAGATCAGCGTGATGCACTCAACAAATACACGATTAATCTGACTGAGCAAGCAGAGCTTGGCAAACTAGATCCAGTCATTGGCCGTGACGAAGAAATTCGCCGTACCATTCAGGTACTGTCGCGCCGTACCAAAAACAACCCTGTACTCATCGGTGAGCCGGGCGTTGGTAAAACAGCCATCGTCGAAGGCTTGGCACAAAAAATCATCAATGGCGACGTACCAGAAGGTCTGCGCCGTAAAGAAGTGTTGTCATTAGACTTGGGCGCGCTGATTGCAGGGGCAAAATTCCGCGGTGAGTTCGAAGAGCGTCTAAAAGGCGTACTGAGCGATTTGGCCAAACAAGAAGGCAATGTCATTTTGTTCATCGATGAGCTGCATACGATGGTTGGTGCAGGCAAGTCTGAAGGTGCAATGGATGCGGGTAATATGCTAAAACCTGCACTGGCACGCGGTGAGCTGCACTGCGTTGGTGCGACCACCCTTGATGAGTATCGCCAGTACATCGAAAAAGACGCTGCGCTTGAACGTCGTTTTCAAAAGGTTTTGGTCGATGAGCCAACGGTCGAAGATACTATTGCGATATTACGGGGTTTAAAAGAGCGTTACGAGCTGCACCATGGCGTCGATATTCAAGATAGCGCCATCATTGCTGCTGCGCGCATGAGCCATCGCTATATCACTGACCGTAAGCTACCAGATAAGGCGATTGATTTAATTGACGAAGCGGCCAGCCGCTTGCGCATGGAGATGGACAGTAAGCCTGAATCATTAGGTAAGCTCGATAGTCGCCTCATTCAGCTAAAAATGCAGCGCGAAGTCCTCAAAAACGAAGAAGATGCGGGCGCGCAATCAGAACGTAAAGTGCTCGATGCGCAAATAGCAGAGTTAGAAAAAGAGTACGCTGATCTTAATGAAGTTTGGCAGGCAGAGAAAGCGTTGGTCAAAGGCAGTCAACAGCTAAAAGACGAGCTAGATAAAGCCCGTATCGCTTATGACAAAGCCAGCCGCGAAGGCGACTACGAGACCATGAGTAAGCTGCAATACGAGACCATTCCGCAGTTAGAACGACGTATTCATGAGTCTGACTTGGCTGAGCAAAAAGAGCAGACAGGTGAAGGTAGTGGTGTCAAACTGCTACGTAATAAAGTCACCGACAATGAAATTGCAGAAGTGGTGGCAGCCGCCACTGGTATCCCAGTCAGTAAAATGATGCAAGGCGAGCGTGACAAAATGATCGCAATGGAAGAAAAGCTCCATGAGCGTGTTATCGGTCAAAACGAAGCGGTCGAATCGGTGGCCAATGCGGTACGTCGTAGCCGTGCAGGATTATCTGATCCCAACCGTCCTTCAGGCTCGTTCTTATTCTTAGGACCTACAGGTGTTGGTAAAACTGAGCTGACCAAATCGCTAGCGAACTTCTTGTTTGACTCTGAAGATGCAATCGTACGTATCGACATGAGTGAATATATGGAAAAACACAGTGTCAGTCGTCTTGTAGGGGCACCTCCAGGTTACGTTGGTTACGAAGAAGGCGGTACGTTGACTGAAGCGGTACGCCGTAAGCCATATAGCGTCATATTGTTCGATGAAGTAGAAAAAGCGCATCCAGATGTGTTCAATATCTTGCTACAAGTATTGGACGATGGTCGCTTAACCGATTCGCAAGGTCGGGTGGTAGATTTTAAAAACACCGTCATTATCATGACCAGTAACTTGGGTTCGCACAAGATTCAAGAAATGGTTGGCGAAAGTTACGAGGATATTAAAGCGGAAGTAATGGATTTTGTTGGGCAGCATTTCCGTCCAGAGTTCGTCAACCGTATTGATGAAATCGTAGTATTCCATCCGCTTGGTATGTCGCAGATGGCAGGTATTGCTGATATTCAATTGAATCGTTTGCGTCAGCGTATCCAAGAGCGTGAGATGGATATTGAGCTATCAGCCGACGCGATGAATAAATTGGTTGCCGTCGGTTATGATCCTGTTTATGGCGCTCGTCCTTTGAAGCGTGCCATTCAGCAAGAGATCGAAAATCCATTATCATTGAAGCTACTAGCGGGCGATTTTGTGGCGGGTGATATTATCAAAGTCGATGTAGGTGCTGACGACAAGCTAACTTTTGATAAGCTTAGAATGAGCTAGGCACTCTAGCCTTGAGGTCTTTATGACCTAACTGTACGTTTAAAACAAACCCCTTATCTACAATCGTAGGTAAGGGGTTTTTCGTTTATGGTGGTATTTTGCGTTACTGTTTTTTTACCATTTAAATATCTCTTAAATATCAAGACTATGCTATAAATAAATGGATGACCAATAAAATAAATGCCAATTGGATAGAAAGGACAAAACCATGACAACCCCTATTGAACGTGTAAGTCTGCCCTTAACATCGCCGTTACTCATTGTGGCTTTATTGTTTAGTACATCAGCTTGCTCAAATCCTGCAACCGTCAATACCAGCAACAACGTACCAGAACAGAAAGAGAGCCAAATCTCTAAAGCAGATATGCGCACAAGTGATGCTCAAGTTGGCGCAGACAAGCCTGAGTTTACAACCAAAGCGGTCGCCACTTTTGATGAGCCTTGGGCTATGACAGCACTACCCAGTATAGATGGCAAAGCGCCCAAACTACTAGTGACGCAAAAAACAGGAGAGTTATTCATTGTAGACACGGCGACGAGTAGCAAGACACAAGTAGCAGGCATCCCTAAAGTGGCCTATGGTGGTCAAGGTGGTTTGGGAGATATTATATTAGCACCAGATTTTGCGACTTCTAATGCTGTATATATCAGCTACGTAGAAGCAGGAAAGGGGGGTGATAGTAATAAGTTTGGGGCAAAAGTAATCAAAGCGACACTGGCAGGATTAGGCACAAATGCGCCCACACTACAGGCCATCACGCCTATTTGGGAGCAATCTCCAAAAGTCACGGGACAAGGTCACTATAGCCATCGCTTATTGTTTTCACCTGATGGACAGTATCTATATATCAGCTCAGGAGAACGCCAGAAAAAAGAGCCTGCACAAAATATGAGCATGAATCTAGGTAAGATTATTAGATTGTATGCTGACGGCTCGGTTCCAAAGGACAATCCATTTGTCAAGGATAGCAATGACATTGCCTCTCAGTTTTGGACAATGGGCAATCGCAATGTGCTCGGCATAAGATTTGATGAAAGCGGCAGGCTTTGGGCAAACGAGATGGGGCCAAAGGGTGGTGATGAATTTAATCTGATTGAAAAAGGCAAAAACTACGGCTGGCCGATTGTATCAAATGGTCGTAATTATTCAGGTACACCAATCCCAGATCACGACACTCGCCCTGAGTTTGAAATGCCTAAAATCACATGGACACCCGTTATTTCACCGTCATCACTGAGTCTATATACGGCTGGTAGCCACAATGACTTTCCAGCATTACAAGGCGATTTTTTAATCAGTGGTTTATCTTCAAAAGCGCTTATTGTCGTAAGTGTCGATGAAGATGATAGTGCTACTGAACGCTATCGTTATGACATGGGTGAGCGTGTTCGTAGCGTGCTGGCAGTCGATGGACAAGTGTGGGTATTGGAAGATGGTGATGGTGGACGATTACTCAGATTATTGCCTAAATAACATCATGATAAAGCTGCTTTTAGATCTGTATTTATGTAGACCTTTTAAAAAAACTATCAATCTTATTAGAATAATTTAAAGGTTTTATCAAGTTTTATTTTGTAATTGATTGATAGTTAAAGCCTATTTTGTTAAGGTAATATTCCTTAAATTTTGAGACTTGCACATGGAAGAAGTAAAAGTAGGCAGATTAGGACCTTTTCCACGGGTGAGTAAACCTGTGTTTATTACATCGTCACTGTTGATCGTTGGATTTATTATTTTCGGCGCGCTTTTCACTGAAACAGCAGGGGCGGTTTTTAGTTTTTTACAGAATTTTATTACCGATAAGTTCGGTTGGTTATTTATTATCTTAGTGAATACAGCGCTTGGGCTTTGCATTTACTTAGGAATGAGTCGCTATGGTGATATTCGTTTAGGCAACCAAACGGAGCGACCGCAGTACAATCTGTTTTCTTGGATTGGTATGTTGTTCTCTGCTGGTATTGGTATTGGTCTTGTCTATTGGGGTACAGCGGAGCCGTTGTATCACTTTATGGCACCACCAATGGGCGAGGCCGAAACGGTTGAAGCCGCAAAGCAAGCGATGAATATCTCATTTATGCATTGGGGTCTACACGCTTGGGGCATCTATACGATTGTGGCACTGTCCTTAGCGTATTTTCATTTTCGTCGCGGTTTGCCTTTATCGATTCGCTCAACTTTGTATCCTTTGCTCGGCAAAAGAATCTATGGTCGCTGGGGGCATACGGTCGATATCTTGGCCGTGTTCGGTACGATGTTTGGTGTGGTCACCTCACTCGGGCTTGGAGTGATGCAGATCAATGCGGGACTTGAGAAACTATTTGGCATGCCGAATAGTCTCACTGTACAGTTCGGTTTGATAGCTTTCATCACAGCGCTTGCAGCCGCTTCCGTTATGATGGGTCTGGATAAAGGTATTAAGCGCCTTAGTGATATCAATATCGGTTTTACAATCGTTTTATTGGTATTCATGGTGGCTTTAGGGCCAACGCTCTTTATCTTTGATAGCTTTATCGAAAATATCGGCAACTATCTGACTGTACTCGTGCCTTTGGGTACGTGGGGCGAGTCTTATAGTGGAACAGATTGGCAAAGTGCTTGGACGATATTTTATTGGGCATGGTGGGTGAGCTGGGCACCATTCGTTGGTATCTTTATTGCCCGTATCTCTCGTGGTCGTACCATCCGTGAGTTTACGTTTGGGGTACTGTTAATCCCTATGCTTATCTTGTTCTTTTGGTTCACGACCTTTGGTGGCGTAGCGATTCATATGGAGCTTGCCTCTGCTGTGACAGGTATTAGCCCAGGTTTGGTTGAAGCAGTACAAGCAGATACCGGTAGCGCAATCTTTAAGCTGGTTGAGTACTACCCACTAGCCAAACCGATTACGTTAATGATTGTTGTCATGATTATGCTTTGGTTTGTGACTTCGTCAGATTCGGCCAGTTTTGTTATCGATATGCTGACCGCTGGTGGCGATACCAATCCACCAAAGATTCAGCGTTTGTTTTGGGCAACCACAGAAGGCGTTATCGCTGCCATATTGTTAGCGGCTGGTGGATTGTCTGCTTTGCAGGCAGCTGCCATCGTAGCAGGATTGCCATTTGCTTTAGTGGTTTTTGTCATAATGTATGCGTTGTTACGCGGATTAGGACGTGATCGTCTGATTCTTTACCGTGCGCAGCAAAGCTATATCACAGATGAGTCAGCAGATCATAACTCTGCAGATGAGTTTGTTGATGAGCATTTACTCAAAGGCCCACCTAAGATTGTTAAGGGTGACTAAGCAGTAAAATCGTTATTTTAACCGTTGTTCTAATCATTAATAGAAGCCCCAATTTATTTTTAAATTGGGGCTTCTTTGTGGCTACTCAAATATATTTTTTGGAATGAAGTATTCTTATGAATTAACTGCATTCACCTTTGGTATAACTAATGGCCTCAGGTATGTTACAGGCCGAGCAAGCATTACCTGCCGTACGGTAGCTTATCACTGAGCCAACTTTCGTTTTTACACAGACTGGATCATATTGCATGGTACACATGACCTTCTCAGAGTGAGAGGTTGGACAGTGAGTTAAGGTGTTTTCAATCATTTGACTGTTATCTGTTGCAGGTTGCGTGGGGGTAACTGCGCCAGGCGTAGCGCTGCAACCCGCCAGTGCTAATACCATGGAGACGACAGCTAATGATGGTTTGAGGGATGGCGCCAGTGTAGGCAGTGATAATTTAGATAGCGTTTTTTGCATGATGTGATGTCCTTATTTGCAAGCGTTCTATTACCGCTCGTCACGTTATTGATAGATCGATATAGCACTTAAAGTTTTATAATAACTAATAGATGGCTATGGACTCAATAACATAATACAAAAAACCCAAGCTTGAGCGGCTTGGGTTTTTTGTTAAATACAGATGATTGTCACAGCAGAATATCTACCTAGATAAGAATAGCAACTTATTCATCTGGCTTGTCGTCTTTGTTTAGCTGCACGTATTTGTCAAAATTTTGTGCATAATCTGTCAAATTGTCACTTAGCATCTGGCGATACTGCTTGACATAAAACTCGACGATATCGTCTTTTTCTTTGGCAAAATCATCGGCTTTCACGAAGCCAATCGAGGCCACAGAGGCGCTATAGCGTGCGGCAGCATATAACAAAGAAGCACCTACCTGTCCTGAATGGGCATCAGGGCCTAGCTGACTATTGGCGACACCGATGATAGCATCAGCACGTTGGTAAAACGCCTGCATTTCAGGGGTGATTTCAATGCTTGCATCCACATTGTTGTCTTGAGTGTTGCTGTCTTGAGACATAAGCTGCTCCTAATAATAAGTGTCGATAATTTTAGTATATAAAGACGGTTTGTAAATGATTCAACGTAATGACTCTTATAAACCAGCGTCTGCTTTTAAGATATCCGCTTTGTCTGTTTTTTCCCAAGTAAAGGCAGTTTCTGAGCCTTGACGACCAAAATGTCCAAAGGTAGCCGTCTGCTGATACATTGGCTGTAATAGGTTCAGCATACGAGTGATGCCATAAGGACGCAAATCAAAATGAGTACGAATCAGGCGAATGATCTCATCGTTACTGATTTTGCTCGTACCAAAAGTGTTGACAGAGATAGATGTTGGCTCAGCAACCCCAATCGCGTAACTGACTTGTACTTCACAGCGATCAGCAAGACCAGCTGCGACGATGTTTTTGGCCACATAACGTACCGCATAAGCAGCACTGCGATCTACTTTTGAGGGATCTTTACCACTGAAAGCACCGCCACCATGACGCGCCATACCGCCGTAAGTATCGACAATGATTTTGCGGCCTGTTAAGCCTGCATCACCCACAGGACCACCAATGACAAACTTACCCGTTGGGTTGATATGGTAGCGTGTACCCGCATGTAACAGATCAGCCGGTAGCACTTGCTTGATGATAGATTCCATCACTGCTTCTTGCAGATCAGACTGCGAGATGCTTGGATCATGCTGAGTTGATAGAACGACCGCATCGATTGCAGCAGGACGGTTGCCATCATACTTCAAGGTTACCTGTGCTTTGGCATCAGGACGGAGCCAAGGCAGCTCGCCTGCACGGCGCAGCTCAGATTGACGCTCCATCAAACGATGAGCATATTCGATAGGGGCCGGCATTAATACATCAGTTTCATTACTGGCGTAACCAAACATTAAACCTTGATCGCCTGCACCTTGCTCTTCAGGATCATGACGATCGACACCTTGAGCGATTTCAGGAGACTGCTTACCCAGCATATTGATGACCGCACAAGTCTCGCCATCAAAACCCAAATCTGAGTGGTGATAACCAATGCCGTTGACCGTGTCACGCACCAGCCGCTCTAAATCGATATTGGCAGTTGTGGTGATTTCACCGGCAAGTATCACCGCGCCTGTTTTTACTAAAGTTTCGCAGGCCACACGTGCGTGTAAGTCTTCACGTAAGATAGCATCAAGGATGGCGTCTGATATTTGGTCAGCCATTTTGTCAGGGTGGCCTTCGCTCACAGATTCGGAGGTAAATAAGTTGTATTCACGCATAATGGGATCGCTTAATTGAATCAATAAAGGTAGGAAAAGCAACACTCTGGGTGCTGCTCTAATTAATGTTGACCACGCATTTACGCGGCAGATAATCGGTATTTCTCAATGCTAAAAATCGGTGTTGAACAAAGTTTTTGTCATCAATTTGGCTAAAATCTAGACCTACTATCATTCAATCAATTCATATATGGAGCAATGATAATAAGCTTTTATGGCTATGGCGGTAGAGAGTTAGGTCAATGTTCGCTCTAATAGGCTACTGTCAGTGTGCAGATTGCCTTATCAGAAGCGGGGTAATTGCCAAAATCTCTTAACACAAAATAGGGTTATTCTACCCTGAAACGTTATAAAACTCTAGTGAGCAGCACTTGCTATACTATAAGAAATGCTCAACAAGTGATTCACTGTCGTAAAACGTAGGTACTTGCCAGTTCATGGCTACATAAGTTTGTCTTTGAGACAGGAGTGTCACTACGTTATAGTTCTAAAAAGGTCGCTTTATCTTTAAACATGCACTCTTCATAGACGGGGCAAGCGCCGCATTTGGGTGTACGCGCTTGGCAGGTATAGCGCCCGTGCAAAATAAGATAATGATGCGCATCAACGATAAAGTCATCGGGTATACGCTCGACCAGTTTGTTTTCGACGATGAGCACCGTTTTACCAGTAGCGAGTCCAGTACGATTGCCGACGCGAAAGATATGCGTGTCGACCGCCATGGTTGGCTGACCAAAAGCAGTATTCAAAACTACGTTGGCGGTTTTACGCCCCACACCAGCTAATGATTCTAGATCTTTGCGGTTGTCAGGGACGGTGCTATCAAACTTTTCAATCAAATCGCGGCAAGTCTTGATGACATTTTTGGCTTTTGCGTTATATAAGCCAATATTTTTGATATACGTCTTTAGACCTTCTTCGCCTAGTGCCAGTATAGCTTCAGGTGTGTTCGCCACGGGGTACAACTGCTGAGTGGCAATATTGACGCTCACATCAGTTGCCTGTGCAGATAAGATAACGGCGATGAGCAGCTCGAAATTACTGCCGTAATTTAGCTCGGTGACAGGCTCGTCAATCGTCGCCGCTAGCTTTTCAAAAAATGGACGCACATCGCGATTGGGCATTCTTCTAGAGGGCGGTGTATCGGCTGTTTTATGTTTGACCGTTTTACTCATGGTGTTTTAACTATTATTTTAGTGAGTGGTGTTGCAAAATTATATGCTAGCGATGGCATTTATATGAGTTATTAAAGTATCAATCACGTAATCACAGCACCGCTTGTAATGCGTCGAGCTCTGCTTGCAAGCCTTCAAGCTCCATTTGTTTTTTATCATTGGCGCGCACGCTGAGCTGCTTTTCGAGTTTTTTGATTTTGGTACGTAGTTTAGCCGCTGCAATGGTATTCTTTGCTTGTGCTTCGCTAATATTTAGCGATTGGCTCGTTGCATTGTTGAGCTTGGCCTCTACCATGCTGACCACAGGTTTGCTATTGCTGGTATCAGCCAGTTGTTCTGTCACGCGTTTGAGATGCGTGTGGTAGCGCTGTCTCAAGTCTTCTTGTTCGGCTACTCTCTCAAAGGGAGAAAGCTCACGCTCGACAATGACCAAGTCGATACAATCAACAGGGCAGGGTGCGATACATAGCTCACAGCCTGTGCACAAATCGGTAAAAATCGTATGCATGTGTTTGCCAGTACCGACGATAGCATCCACTGGACAAGCCGGAATACATTTGGTACAGCCGATACAGTCGTCTTCACGAATCACAGCACGAACCTCTGTTGGACGTCCTGATGTCATGTCTATCGGCCATTGTGATGGTGCGGCTGTCAGATGAGTATCTATCCCAATTGTCTGAGCGATAGCGTCCGTTACTGGCTGGCCACCAGGCACACATTTATTGTATGGCTCACCCTTTAATACGATAGCAGTGGCGTAAGGCAAGCAGCCATCTGGATGCTCACAAAGCCCGCATTGCGTTTGCGGCAGACAAGCATCAACGCGTGCAATTTTTGTCTGTACATCATTTGGCAGGGTATCAATGTGCAGCGACTTAAACAAGATCGGTAAATCTGTCAAGCGTGTCTGTTCAGTACTTTGAGGATGGGTGTCGGTTTGGGACATGGTATTACTGGCCTTAGTATCGGTCATCATTAGCGACTGTCACTTATGTCTGTCAGTGGCTAGGTAGATAAGTGACTATTGATTGCATATTTTATAGGCAAATTATGGATCTTTGTACTGACGTTCTATATCAAATAGTCAATCACCCAGCCGTATTGATCGCTGTTGCGCTGCGAAGATTAACACATTTAAAGCCGTAAAACATCAGGGTCGAAAACCTAGTCTTTAACATTAAAAATTAAAGCATAAGATCAATGATATTGTGATGCATTTATTCTCGGTGAGCGTTTGCGGAATGTCTACTTACCAAAACGCTTGAGGATAAAATCAATTAATAGATGCATGCGATGAGGCATGTTATCACGGTCGCGATAGAGCATCTGGCAGCCTCTAGGTTGGTTATTCCAATCAGGCAATACTTGCTGCAAACCGCCTGATGTGATCAAAGGCTGTGCATCATAATCGGGGATGAAACCTAGACCGATACCATCCGCAATAGCCCCCGTTAGTAAACTAATATTATCAACTTTTAGACGGATATTATTTGTTGGCTGATGCGTCTGTACCTCGCCCGTTATACGATGCTGTAGATGCCAAGTAGACATAGGGGTGCACAGTACCGTAGGGTAGCCTGCCAAATCATTGGGCGTTTGGATATCGGATACATCGATATCGCTGGCTGCACAAATGATAAAGCGAATATTGGTCAGCTGCCGCCCAATCCAATGATTGGCACTGTGTTCACCAATACGAAAAGCGACATCAATAGCTTGCGCGTCAATATCAATGGTCTGATTGGACAGACGCAAATCTAAATGGATATCTGGATATTGTTTTAAAAAAGCATTGAAATGCGGCGCTAAAATATCACTACCAAAATTGACAGGGGCGCTGATTCTGATTGTGCCTTTGGCCTCATTTTTATCTTGTAGTAAGCAACACGCGACGTTTTCTAATTCATCAAAGAGATGGGCGCTGCTCTTATAATATTGTTGCCCTGCATGGGTCAACTGTACGCGGTGCGCATCTCGGTTGAGCAACCTAAGTGCCAGATCTGCTTCTAGTTTGGCAACTCGGCGACTCAATGTCGATAGGGGCATGTCAAGCATTATAGAGGCTTGGCGAAAGCTGCCGTAGCGGACAACCGCGCAAAAACTGCGCATGTCATCGAGGGAGTAGTTAAATTTCATATTCAGAATCTATGCTCTCGTTATTGCTTGTTTATACCGTATTTAAAATATATACACTGGTGCTTATCTTTTCGCAAGTTTTTTGGGTGCAATATGAGCCGTTCAGCGAACACCACCGCCGTCCTATATTTATTACTGTGTACGTTTCTCTGGGGCGCAAGTTTTCCTGTCGGCAAGCATGCCTTGAGTGAAGTAAACGCATTAACCTTAGTCATGTGGCGTTTTAGCATTGCCTCGGTGTGTCTGTATCTTTATACAAAATATAAACACATGCCAATCCCTACTCTCACACCCAAACAATGGGCGTGGGCGATTGGTGTATCCATCATTGGTGTTGGTGGCTTAAACTTGGGGCTGTTTACTGGGCTTGAACAGACCAATGCCAATAATGGTGCGTTGATTATGGCGCTTAGCCCGCTGGTTACTTCATTGATTGGTTCTATAGCGCAGCGCCAGTTTCCTACCAAAGGCGCGCTGTTTAGTTTGGTGGTTTGTCTCTCTGGCGTACTGCTGGTACTGACCGATGGCGCATTTGCCAAACTGCTAGGGTTTGAATTTAACCATGGCGATCAAATGATTTTTTTAGGTATGCTGTGCTGGAGTCTCTATACTTATCTGACTCAAGGTATCAGTCGCTGGATGCCAATGATTCCTTATACCTTGGTCGGTATGCTGTCAGGTCTTGGGGTGATATCGCTCATGGTGTTATTTAGTGCAGAGGTACATCCATTGCAAGAAAGCTTAGCCATCAGTCGCAGTGTCTTTGGCGACTTGATATTTATTGGCGTCTTCGGCACGGTTGGCGGTTATCTATTGTGGATCTCTGGCGTCAAGCAGTTGGGCGCTGCTAATGCGTCATTATTCTTTAATTTTGTGCCAGTGTTTGCTGCGCTCACGGCCTTTGCTTACGGTCAGCAAGTGACCGCTTTGCAATTATTAGGTATGGCGATTGTGATTGCAGGGCTATTGATACCCAGACTTGTCAAATGGCAATATCAGCGTCTGACCGTCCATAATGTCTAAGTGAAACGCAGTAGGCACTGACATTAGCCGCTAAAATGAGCTGCCAGTGTCAGTGTCATTTAATTTCATAATAAAATGCCTTGTTCTTTGGCAATCTGATCGATCAATTCTCGAGCGATACTGCCCTTTGGTGGAATCTTTGGCAGGTTAGAGAGATCAAAAAAATCAGCATGCGCCAGTTCGTCTTCTTGAATAATAATATCGCCACTGGCATAAGAGGCACGGAACCCAAGCATCAAATTGGAGGGAAATGGCCAAGGCTGGCTACTCACATAACGAATATCTGATACGCTGATATTGACCTCTTCTGCCACCTCACGTACCACCGCATGCTCTAGGCTTTCACCGACCTCGACAAACCCAGCGATCAAACCATACATGGGCGGCAGTTTTTGCTGTCCGTGACGGTGATGGTGCGCGAGTAAGATTTGCATTTCATCTGTTACTGGGTTTGGGCGGGTAATCGCCGTAATCACACATGGCTGGACGCGAGGATACTGGCGCAGCTGGCATACTGGACAAACCATGGCGCGCTCGTCTTGGTCAGCATGTACGGTAGGACTGGCACAGCGACTACAGAACTGCGTATCTGCTTGCCACCTTAATAACTGTATCGCTTGACTGATCTGGTCAGATAGGGCAACAGGTATGTTATTTATCAGCTGTCGATAAGGGACAAAGGTATCAGTACTGCTTTCGGCGATGATAGGCAGCGTCACGTTATGAGCGACTGCGTAATCATAAGTCATGGCAGTGGTGGACGGCGCAGTGAAGGTTTGGGCAGTGTTTTCATTGATCAAATCAGATGAAAGGCTATCCATATTATTATTATCATCAGATTGCCAGTGATTTGGCGATAGACTCTCATGTAGCGTCACGTGACCGAGCCGATAAGCTTGCTCGTCTGAACCAGTACGACTCTGTGGTAGTTGGATTTGTAATGGCCACCAACCATCTGGCATTTGACGGCATAAAACAGTGTCATCACTCAATATAAAAGCATGGGCCATAAAAGATTCCAAACAGTTTGAAGCAAATCCGTATCGATTTAGATACAGACTTATTTAACGTGAAGTATTCTGATTAAGTTTTATCGCCGCAAAATGACAAAATGGCGACGATAAAACCTGTGCAAGCAGTACTAAGCAGCAAGTAGATGACTTAAGCTTTGCTGGCCAACGTCAAGCGCTTGTTTACTGACAGGACGATGGTTCTCAAAACCATCCAGATGATGATCGACCGCCATAATCACATCAGCAATATAAGCCAGTGTATCGTCTTCGATACGTCGTCCACTCTCTATGCGTTTTTCGATATAAATGGCTAATTGACCAAGCATGCTGGCGGGTGTTGGCAAATGTAAAAAGCGCAATGCACCTGCCACTTGGCGCATCATTCCCGGTATATTCTGAATATTAAGCATGTCGCGTTCAGGCTCTGCCAAATAGTCGTTAATTGCTTGCTCGGCACTTGCAATGGCGGTACGGCTTTCTTGTATGAGAGTATCGTATGATGTATTGAGCTGATGCAATGAGATATGCTGATTATTCAGTGGTAAGTAGATCGCCCCTGGGGTATGCATCTCTGCCATTGCAATTGTAGCATTCTCTGCATGCATCAATGCCAGTAATAAGTGATCAAAGTCATCCGGCGAAGGCGCCTGCCAATGGCTGACCGCACCCGCCGCTGTGATAAGACTATCAGCTGCATTGGACAATCCTAGCAGGCGCAGTGCTGAGCTCAGTTCAGTCAACTCTTCAATGATCTGGGCAGTTTGCATATCAACAGGATTGATGGAGTCGCCGCGTGCATAGCTGTCGACATTTTCTTTAATATTATTGATTTGAGACTGAATAATGTCATTTAGTGTATCGGTGAGTGCGCGATTGGGACCAAATAAGAAACGCTTCATCTCATCAAGCTGATCGCCTTCTAGATAGTTACTTGCGTACTGCTCACGTAATTGCTGCGCCTCAACAGTATCACGCTGACAGGCAAAATTAACTAAGTCTGCAAAACGTGTATCCATCACAGGTAAGTAGCTTTGGAACTGCTGCTCCACATAAATCAGCGTATGCTTTTGGCTCACGTTCAACGGTAAGACCGCGGCAATATCTGTCACAGCAGTCGCTGCTGCTTGCCAAAATAGGCTGTTACTATTTGATGCGATCAAAGCGCAGGCAGCACTCATGGCATCGAGTTTTTGCTGATCGTTTGAGTCAATATTGCCATCTTGATTGAGTAGGGCAACGCCAAGACCGCTACGATAGGCATAGGTCAGGAGTTTTGTATCCAAATTGAGCGCGCTTAGTGGTTCAAAGTTTTTCTCTGGGTTAGCAATGATGACGCTACTGCTCCCAAAAGTAGAAAAGTCCTCGACCGTCATTGGTGGTTTTTGTCCATGCGCATTGAGATTATTAACCACTGGCAATAACAAAGTAGGCTCTACCGACTCAGTCAATAATACAAACTCGACATAGCGATCTAAAGTCATAATGGCTTCTGATAAATCCATGATGAGAGCCGTGTCATTGTTGTCGCCGTTGTCATAAAGGCGCTGTAGACCGTCAATGATGGCATTGTTTAACACTTCTGCACCAACAAGAGAAATCAGTTTAAAAATACAAGACAGCTGCTTTAAAACGCTAATAGAATCTGACAATAAAGGTGCTTGGCTACTATCGTCATTGAACTCGCTCAGATGAATCTCAGTATCTTTGAGCGTTGCGATAATCTCATCATGCAATAAGTGGAGTGACGGTAGGTTGAAATCAGTAACACTAAGCGTGGGGGCGGTTAACTTCATTTGCGCAGACTGGTCCATAAGTATTTTTCCATAATGTACTGATGAGAATGACGATGGTATCAATGGGGTAGTAAAAATATTGGTTAATGATGTTTTAACGTTTTATATGATAATAATCAAGGCTATATTGTACAAATGTTGGTGTAATTCAGGCTTGATGTAGCGGCTACATATTGGCTTTTAGCTCAGGGTAGTCCTCTGCAAGAGAAGCGTACCAGCTTTGGTTGGTAGTCTCATCTGACGTCGATGCTAGCAATAAATTGGCCAAATTGGCAAAACTGGTATGGGCAGTTTGCCCGCCCTCTGTGGGTGCGTCTTCTTCAATGGCAAGCGTCACTTGACCGCCAGTCATCGCCAAGTAAACTTCGGCTAAAATCTCTGAATCCAGTAAGGCGCCGTGAAAGGTACGGTCTTGCTTACCAACGTCCAGACGACGTACGAGGGCATCCAATGTGTTCTTTTGTCCAGGATATTGCTGCTTTGCCATGACCAGTGAATCGGTCACTTGTACGCGCTCAGCAAAGTCATTGAGACCGACTTTCGCAAACTCCATGTTTAAGAAGTTCATATCAAAGGTGGCGTTGTGAGCGATAATCTCAGCACCATCCATAAAGTCGTATAATGACTGGGCAACTTGATCAAAGGTGGGCTTGTCCGCCAAAAATGCCTCAGAGATCCCATGAATACGAATAACTTCATCATCCATGCCACGCTGCGGATTGATATAGACGTGTAGTTTTTCACCAGTAAATTTACGCCCAACCATCTCAACAATACCGATCTCAATGATACGGTCGCCTTTTAATGCGTCCAGTCCTGTGGTCTCTGTATCCATGATGAGCTGACGATTTGCTTCATGACGATGTATCGGTTTTGGCAATAGCGGTTTGAAATGAGGATTGGCACGACTCGTATCCCCATCAAACTTGGGTGTATCAGTATCTATAGGTGGGATATCACTAGTCATGTCGGTATCATTCATGGGTACTTGGGCTTCTGGCATGGCTTTATTACTCATCATTTTGGGTGCGTTGTCTGGATGGTGAGGAGTCTCTACCATGACATCATTATGCATCATACGTGCTTCATGGCTATGTTGACTGTCATTGATTCGTAACTCATCTTCTGACACATCCTCAAACTCGTCATCTACCATATCTAGACCCAATGGGTCGAACTTTAGCCAATCATCATTGGCGACAGGTTTTTTATCAGTCGCTATGCGGTCTTTTTTTTTAGGGGCGTCTGATTCGTTTATCACAGGTTTTTGTGCCACAGATTCTTTTATCATAGAGGAGTGACCACTGTTTGACGTAACCCCTAAGTTTGCCAGTTCGTCTGCTTTTTCATTACCGGCATGTCCAGCGTGACCCTTAACCCAGTGCCAATCAACATCACGCTGTTGACATAGCTTATCCAATTGTTGCCAAAGGTCTTGATTGGCGACGGGCTTTTTGCTCGCTGTTTTCCAGCCTTTTTTCTTCCAGCCTTCAATCCATTCGGTGATGCCTTTTTGGACGTAGCTGGAATCTGTCCAAATCTCAAGTTTTTGCTCATGTGAGCTATGTGTTAGGGCCTGTATCGCACCCATGAGCTCCATGCGATTATTGGTGGTTTCCGTATCACCGCCATATAAATCCTGCGTGCTACCATCGCTAAATATAAGGTGCGCGCCCCAACCGCCAGCGCCGGGATTGCCTTTGCAGGCACCGTCAGTATACGCTACCGTTATGTTTTTCTTGGCGGCTAACGGATCAGTTGCGTTGCTTGTATTAGAGTGTGGCATGGCGTTACGGTTGTCTGACATAGAGATGTATAAACCTGATAAATAGTAAGCATAAAAGTAGTATTAGAGCATCGCGCTCATACTAATTGAACGATGCTAGTGCCGCTGTGAGTATAACAAATCTATCGTAAATATGGGTGGTCGTGACGCACAAAATCACAAAACTAGGGATGGCAACGCATAACACAATAGTAACCTGATTGTTTTCTGTTAAAATAGCTTGGCTCGCTAAAAAACGTCTATTTTTTAGCGAAAATGCTTTTAAAGAAGCCAATACCAGCGCGCTGTCTTTGTCACATTTGTCACAATAGTATCCAAAGAAAATATTTGTAGATAGCTATTTGATAGTTTTCTTATGACAACGCGCTCAGTGCAAGTCTCCCATACATGACCGCAGGATAGCTTTATTATGTCTTTATGCTCAAGTATTTTTTATAAGCGACTGACGTATCTGATGCTCAGTGCTACGGCCAGCACAGTGCTCCTTTTGAGTGGCTGTAGTGATAGCAGTGATGCTCAGGCAGATACTGAGGTCGCGGCAACCGATTTATCTGTGTTTGCAGGCTGTTATACAGTGAGTCAAGACGAGCCTGCGCAAATAAAGATTAGCCAACAAGAAGGCGCTTGGGTGATGCAGATGAAAGAGCCTGCAAGTGCTAAGCGTGTGTGGGATGAGCCTGAAGCGTTAGAAGTGATTAAAAATAGTGATATACCGCAGTTTTTCTCTATTGATCCAGATAATGTCGATGCGGTGATCGGGCGTCCTGATCGAGTGCTAGTATTGGCGCATGTCAAGCCTGCCTATGCCAATATCGACCCACTCTTAGACAGTGAGTATCTGTCTTATATTTACCGAGGTGCTAACACCATCTATCGAGTAGAGTGTGACGACATCAATACCGATATATTGGCCAATCCACATGCCAACGTCATTATCGATAATGTGAATGAGAGTAGTTAGATAAGTATTGCTCATAAGTAGCATAAATATCGTTGATGATCAATTGTATTTGTCCAAAACGATCTTGCTACAAGCCTTTAAATCAGTAGAGTCAAGCTATATGAATTTTTTTAGTTATGTTGTGTTAGGTGGGTTTTCTTATGCCGCGGGTTGGGCGATAAGAACGTATGTATTAGAAAAGCAGCCGAAGACTGACCAACCTTATAATCTCAAGCATCCTGCTATTTTGGCGTACTTGGCTGGGTTTTTTATCGTTATGCTGATTGTTTCGTGGTTGATTGGTCGCTATATTTTAGGTCATGTGGTGATTGACTTACCGTTTATCATCGTCAACAGCCTCGTAGCAACTTTCGTGTACTCGTTTGGCCTCAATCCAGAAAAAGCGAGCTACGATGTGCCGAATTAAAATCTGACGTTTGGAGGTTTAACCGTTCAGCGTCAGATTGATTAAAGCAACAAAAAAGCCACAACCAAGTGAGTGGCTGTGGCTTTTTTTAAACTGCTAATTATCGGTTAAGACATAACTAGTTACGAAGCCTTTTTGAGATCAGTACTGGTTTCATTGTCATCTTCTTCATCAGTGCTGCTTTTATCATGACTGATCTTGTCCGTGTGTTTGTCATTTTCCGATGTGCTTTTGGCATCCGCTTGTTCTTGTTTCCATACTTTATATTTTTGCAAATCTTTTCTGGCTTGTTTTAAACAAAATTTAAGTACAAGTGCGTCATCGATATAACCGATAAACGGAATAGAGTCTGGGATAAGGTCAATAGGATTTATTGTGTATATTGCCCCAACCACACCAGCTGAAATGGTTCTAAAAGGAATCTTACGATAGTCACCTTTATAGTAGTCTTTGATTAGACTCATAAATAGCATCAAATCATCGCTAAAAGGTTCAAGATAACTATTGTCTTCTAGCTTTTCTTTAAGTTTGTCTTCTTTTCCAATCAAGTATTTCAAATTAGAAACGAGTGTTTTTTCTTTATCATTTTTCTTGGTAAACATAATTGTTGCCTTTATTTTTGTGCGATGAATTTGTATCTACAGTAACAAACATACTCGCCCCATGTTGTATGTCTCGGTAGCGAAAAAGTAAATATAGGTAAAGGCTTAGGTAACTTGACTGCTGGCAAGATGCGTTACAATGTTTGAGTATGACGGCGTCATTTGTGATGTGCGCTACTGCAAAAGATGACAATGTATAAATCATAAAAACAAAAATGTATAGGTAGCAACAACGTATGGGTTCAAAAATACCGTCCATCCAGCAATCAATAGAAGATAAAAACCTACAGTCAAACCTAGCTGATGAGCTTAATGTTGGCCTAAACCGTCGACAGTTTTTGCGCCGAATAGGTGTTGGCGCAGGTGCTGCGGCATTAGCAGCGCAAAGTATTCCTCACACATTGGCTGCCAGCCTCATTGAGGCAGATAATAGCTCGCAGCTGACCAAAGACGATCTGCCGACTGCATTGTTGGATGAGCGCTCAGCGCAAACCTCTCTAATAACAAGCTGCACTACGCCCACGATTGAGACCAGACTGTTTGCCAGCTCCAATGTGGGCGGCAGTGATGAGCGCAATCAGTTGGCATTAGATCGCATGAGCTGTGCTGGGTTTAAAATAAGTAATCCCGATATTACCAATCGTCAATATTTGCGCTTTGCAGGTACGGACTCGCAGCGTGCCAGTGACTTCCAAAACCTCGCGACCGGAGCGATAGCAGCGCCAAAACTGCTTTTGGGTGTGCGCGGTGGTTATGGTGCGATGCGTATATTACCCATGGTTGATTGGACGACGCTTGGGCGTATTATGAAAGAGCGCGGCACAATACTCGCAGGGTTCAGTGATGTGACTGCGATCCAATGTGCGCTATTGGCGAAAGGGTCTATGAGTTCACTTGCGGCACCGATGCTTTATAGCGAGTTTGGCAAAACTGTGCCTGATAAGGTCAGCTGTCGCCAGTTCGCTGAGGCCTTAACCAATCCCAACCTCACGATCACCATACAAGATGCGTCTTTAACCAGTCAGCAATTGCCTACCATACTCACAGCGGGCGAGTCCAAAGTGCTCACTGGTACGATTTGGGGTGGTAACCTAAGCGTGGTCTCTGCGCTGGCAGGTAGCGAGTATTTACCGCGCATTGAGGGCGGTATTGTGTTTTTAGAGGATGTGGGCGAGCAGGCGTATCGTATTGAGCGTATGCTGTATGATTTGTATTTAGCGGGAGTGTTTAAAGGTCAACAAGCGATTGTGTTTGGGGCGTTGTCTGGTTCAGGTGAGGACAGCTATGACAAGCGTTATGATGTTGCCACAGTGATTCGTCAATTACATAAGCTGACTGGATTACCAATTTATAGTGGCTTGCGATTTGGTCATATTGGCAAAAAACACAGCTTTCCGCTTGGCGCAATGTGTCAACTGACGCCCAATACATCAGGCGGCTACCAGTTGTCCTTTAGCGATTATCCAATCATCAAGGCGGATGCTATCCATGTCGAAGGCCTATGGCAGAATATGTAAACATGCATGACCACTAACTAACAGACTCTAAATCGCCAGCCGTGAAAACTTATCTTGATATTCCTTAGGCGTCAACTCTGTTGCCCGTTTGAACAGGCGTGTGAACGAAGAGATATCATCATAGCCGACTTGATCGGCAAGAGACTTGATACTCACATCTCCCAATTCGAGCAAGCGCTTGGCTTGCTCAATTCTGACGGCCTGAATATATTCAACGGGTCGCATCGCGACGCTGGCCTGAAAGCGTCTATTCAAAGTGCGCGGAGTGATATTTGCCATGGCAGCTAGGCTGCTGACTTGTATGGGCTGACGAAAGTTTTGCTCGATAAATTCTTGGACTTGTTTGACCAACTGATCGGAATGCGGCTTATGCAAAGTCACGTTGGTATAGCTATTCTGATTGCCTCGTTTGCTATCAATAATCTGAGTTTTTGCCACTTGTGTAGAGATCTCTCGCCCGCAGTAGCGCTCTATTAATAATAGCCCCAAATCATAAAAGGCGCTGCCGCCTGCTGCACAAAATATACTACCCAGCTCATCGCTTGCATGAGTGACAAACTGGTTCTCTTGTAAGTCCACCAGTGGAAAGTCTGCCTTAAATTTATTGGCATAGCCCCAATGGGTGGTGGCGACTTTATGATCTAATAGCCCTGCCTCCGCCAAGAAAAAAGCTCCGCTACAGTTGCTGGCAATATCCGCGTTGGTATTCGCCAGTCGCTTTAGGTGGGGTAGTAGCCCATTATTTTGCTTCAATACCTTATCAATAGAGTCGCCAATGGTGGGCACCAGCAACAAGTCGCACTCCGTGACATCTTGGATATCGCAGTGCGCTCGCATCATTAAGCGGTTGCTACATCTGATATCACCGCCGCCTAAGCTTGCGATTTGCACCTTAAACCTAGGCTCTACCGCTTCATTTGAAAATCGCTGCCAGCTGACCCCTGTAAATGAAAATAAATCTAAGGCACCAGCGAGCACGCTACCAAGCACACCATCGAAGCCAAGAACGATTACATTAAATGGTTTGAAATAGGGCATCAGTTACTCGCATCTGTTATTTTTCTCACTAATCATAACGTCCATAGGAGAAATTATTTCCAAATTTATGTCACATTTGACCATGATTATGTCATAAATGACAATACGGCAGTGCGCTAATTTAGATTAATATCAATTGATAAGCATTAACCCCCTTTGTGTTGCCTGACTCAATGATGCCGTAAATATCATAGATAGGGTCATGACAGAGGGTAATAATACAAACGGATTTGCCTGATTTACGATCGTTACATGTAATCAAAAGAAACTAAAAGAGACGACTATGGCCACAGATACCCTTATCAACGACTTTGAGTTACCGTTCCAGCTGTACGATGTGCTAGGAACACAAACCCTCACTGAGCACGCAAAGTTCTCAGAGCACAGCCGCGAGACCTTTGATGCGGTATTAGATACCGCAAATAAGATCGCAACGGATTTATTTTTGCCGCACAATCACTTGGCAGACAAGAATGAGCCGCAGTTCGATGGCAAAAAAGTCAGCATGATAAGCGATGTCAAAGTCGCTTTTGATGCGTTTCGTGACTCAGGTTTTATCGCTGGTCGTTACAGTTTTGAAGACGGTGGTATGCAGCTGCCTGAGACAATCATGACCGCGGTGGCAGGCTATTTTATGGCAGCCAACCCGTCGACGACCGCCTATCCATTTTTGACCACTGCAGCCATCAATGTCATTTCTCACTTTGCCAGTGATGATATCAAAGCCGCCTTTATGCCGCGTATGCTAACAGGCGAGTTCACTGGAACCATGGCGCTGACAGAGCCGCATGCAGGCTCGTCACTTGCTGACATCAAGACCACCGCTGTCAAACAAGACGACGGCTCGTACCGCATCAAAGGCAGCAAGATTTATATCTCAGCAGGGGACCATGAACTGTCTGACAATATCGTGCATTTAGTATTGGCCAAGATTCCAGGTGGCCCTAGTGGGGTAAAAGGCATCTCCTTATTTGCGGTGCCAAAGTACCGTTTGAACGATGATATGTCTGTCGGCGAGCGCAATGACGTGCATCTGACAGGACTGATTCATAAACTTGGCTATCGAGGGGCAACCTCGACGGCATTGAGCTTTGGTGACGCGGGCGATTGTTACGGCTACCTGATCGGTGATGAGCATTTTGGCCTGCGTTATATGTTCAAGATGATGAACGAGGCACGTATTGCGGTTGGGTTTGGCGCGGCGATGATTGGCTATCGCGGTTATCAGTATTCGCTCGATTACGCCAAAGATCGTACGCAGGGGCGCATTGCACCGAACAATAAACCTGAAGATGATGCGACTGCTATCATCCAGCATGGTGACGTAAAGCGTATGCTATTGGCACAAAAAGCCTATTCTGAAGGCGGTATTTCCTTGTGCTTATACGGCTCAAACCTAATTGACCGTATCAATACTTGCGAAGACGACACCCTAAAGAATGAGTTGACCGAATTGTTAGACCTCCTTACGCCCGTACTAAAAGCATGGCCGTCTGAATATGGGCCAAAAGCCAATGACTTGGGTATTCAAGTATTGGGCGGTGCTGGTTATACGCGTGAATATCATGCTGAGCAGTTTTGGCGTGACAATCGTCTCAATCCTATCCATGAAGGGACTAATGGCGTACAGGCATTGGATTTGTCATTCCGTAAGTTATGGCAAAAAGGTGGTCTTGGTATTCAAATATTAAAGCGTGAAATCACGCAAGATCTAGAAAATATCACCACGCCTGAGACTGCGGCACTCGCGGGTAAATTAACGCCTTACATGGGTCAGCTGCATGAAGTGCTGGTGCATCTAAGCAAAGTGTTGCAGACAGAAGAAGCCATTACGCTTACTGGTAACGCCCAAGCGCTGATGAATATTTTTGCCTCGATCGTGTTGAGCTGGATTTGGATTCGCCAAGCCAGTAAAGCTGAGCAGCTATTAAGCACGACGCAAGATATTGAGCAACAAAACTTTTATAAAGGCAAGATACAAGCGGCGAAGTACTTCATCGATTGGGAACTACCGTTGATTAACCGTGATATAGCCATTTTAAACAATGACAACGCTGTTTGCACCGACATGCAGGCAGACTGGTTCTAAGAACAACGCTAAGGAAAGAGCAATGACAACCATAAATAGACAATGGCGACTAAAAACAAGACCAGTTGGCGCACCAAGCACTGAGACTTGGGATTATACTGAGACAGAAATACCGACTATCACCGATGGTCAATTACTGATTAAAATTGATTATATCTCGATAGATCCTGCAATGCGTGGCTGGCTAAATGATGCCAAATCATATATCAAACCTGTCCAGATTGGGGAAGTCATGCGTGCCGGTACGGTGGGCGAGGTGATTGAAAGTAAGCATGAGAAATTTGCCGTTGGGGATTATGTCGCAGGTCACGATGGCGTGCAGTCATATGCGGTCAGTGACGGCACAGGATTGCATAAAGTTGATCCAAATCTTGCACCGCTACCTTATTATTTAGGCGTACTTGGGATGCCGGGCATGACAGGGTATTTTGGTTTGCTCAAAACAGGCCAACCAAAAGCAGGCGAGACCGTTGTGGTATCAGGTGCTGCGGGTGCCGTTGGTAGTTTGGTCGGTCAGATTGCCAAAATCAAAGGCTGCCGCGTCGTTGGTATTGCAGGCGGTAGCGAGAAATGCAAATTCTTAGTTGATGAGCTTGGGTTTGATGCAACGATCGATTATAAAAACGAAAACGTCAAAAAAGCCTTGAAGCAAACTTGTCCAAATGGCGTCGATGTCTATTTTGATAACGTTGGCGGTGACATTTTAAATGACGTACTTACTCAAATAAACCTACATGCGCGTATCGTCATCTGCGGTGCGATCAGTCAATACAACAACACGGAAGCCGTCAAAGGCCCATCGAACTATTTATCACTCCTGGTCAACCGCGCCCGTATGGAAGGCATTGTGGTGTTTGATAATATCAAAGAATATCCAATCGCCATGAAAGAGATTGCAGGCTGGATTCAGTCAGGCGACATCAAAGTAAAAGATCATATCGTTAAGGGGATTGAGACATTCCCTGATACGCTTATGATGCTCTTTAACGGTGAAAACTTCGGCAAACTGGTACTTAAAGTAGAGGAATAACTCATGACACTGAATACAAACGGAATTGCATCAGATGTAACGGGTAAGCGTATTTTGATCACAGGCGGCGCATCAGGCATTGGTGCGGCAAGCGCGCTGCTACTGGCCAGTCGCGGCGCAAAAGTCGTGATCGGTGATATGGCAGAAGAGATGGGTGAGTCTGTTGCCCAGCAAGGCCGAGATGCGGGCAACAGTATCGTCTTCAAAAAAGTAGACGTGACCAGTGGTGATGAAGTGCGTGCGTTGTTTGACTTTGCGGTAGAGACGCTAGGCGGTCTAGATGTGGTGGTCAATAACGCGGGTATCGACCACAAGCCTTCGCCCATGCATGAGCTGAGTGATGAGGACTTTGATCGCAATATCGCCGTCAATCTAAAAGGGGTCTGGCACTGCATGCGTGCCGCTGTCAATTGTATGATACCGAATGGCGGTGGTCATGTAATCAATGTGGCGTCTATCGCTGGTCTGCGTTCTGCGCCCATGTTATCGGCTTACAGTGCCGCCAAACATGGCGTGATGGGTCTGACCAAGTCGGCAGCCCACGAGTACGCCCGCGCCAATATCCGTTTTAATGCAGTCTGTCCAAGCTTTATTGATACGCCAATGGTACGCAATACCATGGCAGCCATGAATGAACGCGCACAGCAAGCAACCGTCAAAGCCAGTCCGCTGCGCCGTTTGGGTGAGGTGGACGAGGTGTCTGCCGCGATTGCATGGCTCGCTAGCGACGAGAGCAGCTTTATGAATGGCCATGCCTTTACCTTGGATGGCGGCATGTTGGCATAATTTGTGCGAAAAACGTCTAGAATATTTAAAACTATAAGGAATAGTGATGAAGGATTTATTTGATTTAACCGGTAAAATTGCCCTAGTGACAGGTGCGAGCCGCGGTATTGGAGAGTCTATTGCTCGTCTGCTGGCCTCAAGAGGGGCACACGTGATTGTCTCTAGCCGCAAAATCGATGCTTGCCAAGCAGTCGCAGATAGCATCAAATCTGACGGTCATAAAGCCAGTGCCTTTGCCTGTCATGTGGGAGATATGGAGCAAATTGACGCGATTTTTGAGCATATTAAAAGTGAGTTTGGTCAAATTGATATCTTGGTCAATAACGCTGCAGCCAACCCGTATTATGGCCATATTTTAGATACAGACTTAGCCGCTTTTGATAAAACGGTGGAGGTCAACATTCGTGGTTACTTCTTTATGTCAACAGCCGCTGGCAAAATGATGAAAGAGCAAGGCGGCGGTGTTATATTGAATACCGCGTCAGTCAATGGACTGGTGGCAGGTGATAAGCAAGGCATTTACTCAATCACTAAAGCGGCAGTTATTAGCATGACCAAGGCCTTTGCCAAAGAATGTGGTCCACTTAATATCCGTGTGAATGCGTTATTACCAGGCCTGACGGATACCAAGTTTGCCTCAGCGCTAACGACCAATGATAAGGTCTTAAAAATGGCGCTACATTCGATCCCGCTAGGGCGAGTGGCAGAGCCTGATGAAATGGCAGGTACGGTGCTGTATCTGGTGTCGGACGCTTCAAGCTATACCACAGGCGCGACTATCGTTGTCGATGGTGGTATGCTGGCTTAATTAGCTAATCTATAAGACATAGGTTAGATAAGAAAGTAATTGTTTAAAACTGCATGAGATAAATTTTCATGCGGTTTTTTTGTTTTCATTTTTAATGAATTGCATAGCTACTCTTCCTACTTTGTCATTGAATAGACTATTAGTGCGAAGTAAAAATGGGCTATACCGTGGCATAATTAATTTAAATAACCAAAAGGAGTCAAATATGGACTCATTGACCAATCATAAAATAAATACTATTTCTCAAAATAAAACATGGCTATTTGTGCCAGCGACTCGCATCGATAGGATAGAAAAAGCCTTTGCTAGTGGCGCAGATGCCGTGATTGTGGATTTAGAAGATGCCGTTGCCAAGCAAGACAAAGCGGCGGCTCGAGACGCATTAAAAAACTACTACGATGAGCAAAATGCAAAGCAAACTTATCGGCCCATTTGGCTGCGTATCAATCAAGCGGGTAGTGAGGAGTTTTTCAAAGACATCGTGCTTTGTCAGAGAATGCCTAACTTGGCTGGTGTGTTATTGGCTAAGGCCGAGCGCGCCGAAGATATCGACAGCATACATCAGCTGACAGGTTTACCTGTAATCGCTTTGATAGAGAGTGCCATCGGGCTATACCAAATCGATAGCATGGCAAAAGCAGTAGGCTTGGCCGCTTTTAGCTATGGGTTTTTGGATCTGTGTAATGATCTACAAGTACAAGTAGGGACGCCATCAGCCGAGATAGTTGCCAATCAGATTCGCTATCAGCTTATTTTGACCTCAAAAGTACATCAGCTATCGCCGCCAATCGATACCATTTATCCTGATTTTAAAGATGAGTCAGGGTTAAGTAATCGAGTAAATTTGTGGTCAAAAATGGGTATGGCAGGGATGTTATGCATTCATCCTAAGCAAGTTGCCACTGTGCAGCAAACCTTGCAGCCGATAGACAAAGCGCTTGCGTTTGCAACACGGGTGATAGAAGAGTATGAAAAAAGCGGGCAAGCGGTGTTTAAAATAGATGGTGAGATGGTCGATGCGCCAGTGATTGCGCGCAGTCGTCAACTTTTGGAGAAGCAGCGGTTATTAGCAAAGTAGCAGGCAAAGCTATAATGCTTTATTATGAGCCATATCTATTTGTATATAAAAGCACATTATGATTTTTATCAATAACCAGATTAGCCTCAATAATAATGAGGTAGAGATTAGTGCCATACGCGCACAAGGCGCAGGCGGGCAGAATGTCAATAAAGTCTCCTCTGCCATCCATCTACGTTTTAATATTCACACCTCAAGCCTAAGCGATGAATACAAACAGCGATTGCTAGACAGTAAAGACAGCCGTATCACCAAAGAGGGCGTACTTATCATTAAAGCACAGCAGTTTCGTACGCAAGAGCGCAATAAAATCGATGCGCTTGAACGGCTGCAAAGCTTTATCAATAAAGCCACGCATGTCAATAAAACCAGACGGCCGACCAAACCCAGTCGAAATGCCAAACGCAAACGCGTCGATCAAAAAACCCAGCGCGGCAAAACCAAAGCTTTACGCGGTAAAGTAGATTTCTAGAGAATTTGTGATACTAGCTTTTGTCATTGAGAGGTTTTGCGACACAACAGCTATACAGCAAAAGTCATCGTAGATTATGGCGGTTTTTGAGTTTATAGTGGTATAGGCGAGAAATTATCACCTATACCGTTATGCTAGATTAAATAGTTATTTAGAATGCGCCATTAAGTCCAATAAATAGGCTGGTTGAGTCATCGTCATCACCTTGTGAATGTGTGACACCAGCATTAGCGTTTAATAGACCAAAGTTTCTAGACACTCCAAGTGTCATGGCAACGTTATCATCATCAGTTTCGACCATAGGTGTCTCAAAACTAATATTAGATAGCGTATTCAAACTTGCCGTTACCGCTTCGCGATTGTCACTCAGCTGCTTTTGATAATGAATATCACCAAATAAGTTGAGGTTCTCCATCAAGGTATGATTGGCTTTGAGACCAATCTTGCCGTATGTCGTAGAGTACTTCTGCTCATCGAACTGCATGGCAACGCCAGACATCTCTTTTTCTTTGAGTCCGTCAATTTTTACGCGGCTCGCTGTTGCACCGATATAAGGTGTGACGGCAATATTACTTACCTGCAATGGGTAGCCTGCCTGCAGGTTGGCATAATAACGTTTACCATCAGCATTTGACTTGAACTGTTGTTGGTTGCTACCAAGTGTGACAGCACGTGTGACATCGACATCCATGTTGCCAAATCCTGCAGCACCATTTATCTGTAAGCCGCCAAACTTGTTGCTATGATAGACACCAAAACCAACTTCTCCCAGATCAATATCACTTAAACCTGTGCCGACATCTGAGTTTTCAAAGTCTTTTTGGGTGATGTTACCGTATAAGCCTGTCACGGCATTGGCTGAATTAGGATGAGCAAAATCTACACCAAGTAATACTTGGGTATTATTATCACCATCAAACCCTGCAATGTCTTGATTGGCGACTTCACCGACAGCCCATAGTGTACGGGCAGGTTTTTGCTCACTGCTTTGGATTTGGTTGACGTGTGACTGTAAGCGCTCATTGGTTGCAAGTCCGGTTGTCGTTGCAATATGTGGCAGCACACCGATTAGGCTGGGGGCAGTGACAACAGCATTTGCATAGTCAGCAATCATTTGATGCGCCTGACCGGTCGGGTGAATGCCATCAGCGAAAAAGTAGGTTTCGTTGGCATCAGGTGTTTCTAGATTGCTTGACCCGCAAAATAGTGAGCTATCAGTAACCAAGTCTTCAGTACAGGCTGGCGTGGTCATATTAGTAAATCCATAAGCCGTAGGATTACTAGCGATTTGTTGTAATAAGCTAAAAGTGTCTAGCGGTATGATGTTCGCACCAGTAGCTGCTACGCCACTAAGCATAAATTGATTATATAGACTAGTAGCGCCAGTACTTTGCGCTTGTGCCACAGGCCCTTGATCAATAGCTCTAGGCGTCAGACCGATATCAGGAATATTAGGTACTAAAATGTAGTTTGCGCCATTGTCTTTCAGTGTATTAATCGTTTCGGCCTGGCTCGCTACTGCGCCAAGTATCGTAGCTTGGGCATTAGCAGGATCTTCAGCCGCCGCAAGCAAGTCATTTGCACCTGCCCACACGACATAAAGTCCATTGGGATCTACTTGATTATTATCAATATAATTATTAACTTGGCTATTGGCAGAGGCCACCGGAATACCAAAAGCAGTGACATCTACGCCTGCTCTTGCACCACCAATTGCATAATTATTACCTGTCTGACTACCATCATAAGTATTGGCGACAGCAGTAGTACCTAGTTGTTCAGCGAATGACGTTGCCCATGTATTATCAGGGTTAGTAGTAAATTGACCTGACTCTTCAAGCCCAAACGCACCTTGAGTGAGGGGGCTAAAATATCCGCCATCCGTTAAACTGTCGCCAAAAAAAGTGACACTGTCATAAGCATTTGCGTGATAAATACCAGCGATAGATAGGCTGATGGCAAGCATGCTTTTGTTAAAATTTTTGAGAGTAGTATGACCAACTATGGAGCGAGCGGTATTACGGGGCATAGCGACATCCTTGTCATTAATGTAATAGATTGTCAATGGAGTGTAACTATTTTTTAGAAGGCTAGCAATCATTTTGATTACAACATCAAAATAATATTGTCTTATTTTTACAACTTTTGTATAGTCAATCAATATTAAAAGTGGTACAAGGCGGACGAGTGCAAGTACTACAGTAGTAGGCTAAACGAGTCTAACGCTGTAACACTTTAATAGTGGTTCGACCATATCCTTAAAAAAAATCTAGCCAGCCTTGCAAGGCTGTACTATTACCTAACCATTTTATTACATACATCACTACTTTTAAGCATTCACAAAGCATCGGTATCAATAGATAGATTACACTTAGCCAAGTCGCCGACTCAACTCAGGGAAGCGTTTTATCATAAATAACATTAGGAGCAGAGCGATACTCGCAATAGCCGCGCCGACATAACCCACGCTTGATATCGAGATATGCGTCACTGCATAGCCACCAAATAGCGCACCTGTACCAATACCTAAATTGATAATACCTGAGAACATCGCCATCAGCATGTCTTGTGCATTGACATCGACCATGATGACTTTTGCCTGCATTGAGATAATCAGTAGCATGAGTGCCGCGCCCCAAAGCAGTGCACTAACACTAAGCGCCCAAACAGACGTCACGACAAACAGCAATGTCAGCATAGAGACAAGTATTAATATCGTAGATATCAGCATCAATTGAGTGTTATATCTATCACCCCAACGACTGAATATCACACTGCCCACAATGCCTGCTGCCCCAAACAGTAGTAGCACAAAAGTAGCTGCGTTTTCGCTGATATTACCGACCTGACGCATAAAGGGTTCTATGTAAGAGTAGGCCGTATAGTGTGCGGTAAAGACGAGCAAGATAAGCAAATATAGACAGACCAGTAAGGGGTTCTTGAGTAGTTCTGGAATCTTTCTAAAAGACCCCTCAAACATACTTGGTAAGGTAGGTAATAGTCTCGCTTGCAAAATAAAGACGACAAGCGCAATGACACCAATGCCGCCAAATGTCGCGCGCCAACCAAACCATTGACCCACCAACCGTCCCAACGGCACACCGAGTACCATCGCAAGCGACGTCCCAGTCGCGAGCACACTCAGCGCCATGGCTTTCTTGCCTTCGGGTGCCACACGTATGGCGATTGCTGCTGTGATGGACCAAAATATCGCATGCGACAGCGCAATCCCAACTCGGCTAATGAGCAGTACATCAAAACTCCATGCAAATACAGATAGCATATGACTGGCAATAAAGACGGCAAACAGCCCTAAGAGTAACCGTTTACGCTCAAATCGACTGGTCAATAGCATCAGCGGCAATGACATCGCTGCCACAATCCAAGCATAGAGCGTCAACATCCAGCCCGTTTCTGCTGTGGTAATAGAGAAGTCTTGGGCGATATCGCTCAATAGCGCCACAGGGACAAATTCTGTGGTGTTCATAATAAAGGCACTAACGCCCATCAAAAATACTTGAAAATACTGAGTTCGGCGAGCGTTCGCGCTCGCCTCAAGGTTATGTGTCATAAAATCCAATACAAAGCAGGTGCTAGGGCGTGTCCCTAATTCAAACGTTTATCACTAAATGGGCTAAAAATAGCTAAATCTTTGACAAACGGCGTCAAATAGCTAGTCAATATCTCGATATTAACCAGCTATTTTCCTTGTTTGTCTGCGATTTATATTATCTTTATCACCATTTTTAAAATAGGGACACGCCCTAATACAGCGGGTGACAAGTCAAGGTGGGGCAGGTATTCTTGGAATACAAGGGTCGCGAGGCAAGATAGCAAGCCAAAGTCGATTGTAAAAGATGTTTTTTGATAAGGATTGTTAACCTAAAGCTCAGCATGAAAGGCCTAGGAAAAGAGAGTTAATAAAAAATACGCAATAGATATAGGAAAATAAAATTCAATATGAGGTGCTTTTAATCTAAAAACCTAACCATTTACTATTGAAAAATAAGTAAACATATCGGTATTTATTTTCTGCTATCTGTTGTGCTATCATCATTGAACGATCTATCGTGGGTTTAACAGTTTTGTTATTGCCGTCCGTGACAACCGTTTCATGGCAGCGTGATAAACCTTGCAACTTCCAGCACGATATAAAATAACCCTGGTAAAGCGCATGAGCCTGTACTCCGACAACCTCATTTGTGCCTGATTTTTTGCCTATTTGGGCGTATATCAACCTTTTTCGTCGGAGTTATAGGAGTCTAAGGTGTTCAATATCATGAACCACATTGCCAACCAATCTCAATATACCCGTCGTTATCACCCACGCCATCTCTTAGCACAATATGCGATCAATCAGATAGCCACACTTGAGCTACGTTCGCAAGATATTGTCAGCGCCATGGGTTATCCTATCAAGCATACCATTCCTGCCTGTGACCGCCTGCGCCATGTACTGTCGCATAGGTATCTTGGACTTGATAGCAGCTATATGGACAAATACTTTACCGCTGATGAGTTTTTGGCAAAGCTATTTGTCGTGCTTGAGATACCGTATCAGCCATTTGCAGAAGATATTGCTCAGATTAAAAATGACTTGACGAACCACTCTAATACGCTACCTAGATATAGCTTACGAGCGGAAGTGGATTTTACCTTTACGAGTGTCGATAATTGGGTGTCTCGTGGTAATGCTGCACGTTTGGCTCACATACGTCTCCCAGATGGATTTGCCAAATTAGACGATGCTCAACGTAAATCAGTGATTCAAGACAGCATCTGCGAGCATTATCAGCAGTATGAGGGCAGTTTGCCATACGATGGTGTTATCAAAGGTTATCGACTGACGATTGAACAAAACAACCATGTGGTTGATCATGCAGATTATGGCTTACCAAAATCCAGCAGTATCTAAAATGCTGTGAGTACATGAAGAGTGTAGTAATCTAAGCTCATCGACTAAGAAGCCTTAGTATAAATTAGAAGACTCAGTATAAAAAAGCCTCACTTTATCGTGGGGCTTTTTGGTTCTTTGCATTAAATTTTTTTGTTTAATGCTTCAGGTTTAGAGATGGCGCGCCATAAAATCACAAATAGCGCATCAAACTCTGCATTTAATGGCGTCTCTGTTTGGCGAATGGTATGCATTAAGCCAAGTCGACTAATAAATCCCATAAATACATCGAAGAGTATGTGCAGTGGGACAGTGTCATTGAGCACCCCACGATTTTGACCATCTTCTAATACCGCCAAAAACGCGCCAATTAACTCTTTGTTTTCATAGATTGCGATATTACGTATACGCGAGGCCGACACAGAAGACAGTACCATCACCGCATCTGGATGCGAGTCTACAAAATCAAAGCAGACCCACAGCGTCTTACGTAGACGATCTTGTACGCTATCAATCCCTTGCAGATGATCCATGATGCGAGCGGCTAATCTGCCGAGCACAATATCCATAATGGTATAAAACAGCGTTTGCTTGTCCCCGAAGTACTTGTAGAGCGTTTGCAAGGAAACATTTGCAGACTTTGCAATCTGCGCCATCGTCACCTCATTAGCATCAAATCCTGCAAAGACTTTACGAACGGCTTGCTCAATTTTATCCAAAGTTGCGGGTCGCATATCGGATAGGGGTGCTAGCGATCGCGTTTGCGTGGGGCTATCTGACTGATTAAAGGTTTTCATATTTATCGCTTCTTAAAGTATTGGTTATTTGATATGTCCTACTGATTGAATAAATTGCTGATTAGTTCTCATTATTAAATTAATGAGTAATATGAATTACCATTTTTATTTAATGGATTGCGAAGTGGTTTTTCATAGCCTAGTATAAGACTCGTATATTAATAAATACAAAGAATTTATCGCATATCTATAACGGTAATATAAATTACCATAATTTAAAAAATGACTTGGATATAGCTGTTATTCATTCAACCTTGTCAAGGATAGACATCATGAGTATTGAAAAATTTACCCCAAACTGGATGACTGAAGAGCATGAGATGATATACGACAGTGCCTTAAAAATGTTTCAATCTTGGGATCTTAAAGATGAGCAGTGGCGCAAAAACGGCATGATCGATCGCGATGCGTGGGAAGAGGCAGGCGAGATGGGGTTTTTGTGTGCGGCAATACCAAGCGAGTATGGCGGCGGCGGCGGCGATTTCGGTCACGAAGCCGCGCTTATCTACGCACAGACTGAGGCCAATCAGTCAGGATTTGGCGGCATGGTGCATTCAGGTATTGTCGCGCCTTATATTTTAGCCCATGGTACTGAAGAACAAAAACAAGCGTGGCTACCAAAAATGGCAACGGGCGAATATATCGGCGCTATCGCCATGACTGAGCCTGGCACTGGCTCCGACCTACAAAACATCAAAACCTATGCAGTAAAAGACGGTGATGATTACATTATCAATGGCTCTAAGACTTTTATCACCAATGGTCAGCACGCCAATCTTATCTTATTAGCATGCAAAACAGACCGTGAAAAAGGCGCGCAAGGTGTCTCACTTATCATCGTAGAAACGGACAACGTAGAAGGGTTTGAACGTGGGCGCAATCTCGATAAGATTGGCCTGACCTCTCAAGACACCTCAGAGCTTTTCTTTAGCAATGTCCGTGTACCGCAAACCAACCTGTTGGGTACGGTAGAAGGTATGGGCTTTATACAGATGATGCAGGAGTTGCCACGTGAGCGCCTCATCATTGCGTTATCAGGGGTCGGCTCAATGAAGCTGGCTATCAATCTAACACTAGATTATATAAAGGGCCGTGAAGCCTTTGGCAAACCTATTTGGAAATTTCAAAATACCCGCTTCAAGATGGCTGAATGCTATGCCGATTATCTCGCTGCCAGTACCATGTGTGATGCGGCAGTCGATGCGATGTTAGATGGCAAACTGTCTGTACCGCATGCTTCATTGATCAAATACTGGGTCACCGAAAAACAGTGCGAAGTCATCGATGAATGCGTGCAGCTGTTTGGTGGCTATGGCTATATGACCGAGTATCCTATCGCCCGTTTATATGCTGATGCGCGCGTGCAAAAAATCTATGGCGGCACCAATGAGATTATGAAAGAGCTGGCTTCACGCTTTATGTAAACGCTTATATTATAAAACTACGATAGTTATTGTTTATTTAAAAAATAAAAAAAGGATTTTTTATGACTGAGACTGCTTACATTTATGATGCTATCCGCACGCCACGCGGCAAAGGAAAAAAGGACGGCTCTTTGTATCAGGCGTCACCAATCTGGCTGACACGTACCTTATTAAAGGAGATGGAGCAGCGTCACAACTTGGATACCAGTTTGGTCGATGATGTGGTGCTTGGCTGCGTGACCCCAGTGGGCGAGCAAGGCTCTGATATTGCGCGTATCGCCGTCATTGATGCTGGTTGGGCACAAAGTGTGGCAGGTCTTACCTTGTCTCGGTTTTGTGCCTCTGGTCTGGAGTCTATTAATCTTGCGGCTGCCAAAGTCATGTCAGGTATGGAAGACATGGTAGTGGCAGGCGGTGTGGAGTCTATGAGCCGTGTGCCGATGGGCTCTGATGGCGGTGCTTGGTACATGGATCCGCGCGTGAATGAAGCGACGCATTTCGTGCCGCAAGGGGTGGGCGCGGATACCATTGCAACGCTCAAAGGCTTTAGCCGTAGCGATGTCGATGCTTTTGCCACCGAATCACATCGCCGCGCAGCAAAGGCTTGGGAGAACGGCTATTACGACAAATCTGTTGTCCCTGTCACCGATATCAATGGCATGATGCTATTGGATAAAGACGAAACCATCCGTCCTAA
This sequence comes from Psychrobacter pacificensis, assembly GCF_900101915.1. Lineage (GTDB taxonomy): Bacteria > Pseudomonadota > Gammaproteobacteria > Pseudomonadales > Moraxellaceae > Psychrobacter > Psychrobacter pacificensis. The sequence continues at coordinate 166,457 of NZ_FNAL01000002.1, forward strand.
TACCAATGTCGAAACCTTGGCGGGTCTTAAACCTTCTTTTATTATGCCGGGAAAAATGGGCTTTGATAGTGTGATATTAGACCGATACACCATGATTGAAACCGTGAGTCATGTGCATCATGCGGGTAATTCTTCTGGCATCGTTGATGGGGCGGCGATTTGTTTGGTCGGTAGCGCGGCGGCTGGGCAAAAAGCAGGACTAAAACCACGCGCCAAAATCACAATGGCCTCAGTCATTGGTTCAGAGCCTGCCATTATGCTGACAGGTCCAACGCCAGCTTGCCAAAAAGCCCTCGATAAAGCGGGCATGCAAGCCTCTGACATAGACCTTTGGGAGATTAATGAAGCATTCGCTGCTGTGCCGATGAATACCGCTGATGATTTTGGAATCTCGCTTGATATTGTCAACGTCAATGGTGGTGCAATCGCTATGGGTCATCCGCTTGGGGCAACGGGCGCGATGCTAATGACGACAGTCCTTGATGAGTTGGAACGCCGCGACTTACAGACTGCTATGATTACGCTATGTGTGGGCGGTGGTATGGGAATTGCCACTATTATCGAGCGTGTTTAACCTTTCTCTAAAATAGACTGAAAACCAATTAGACTAAAACGCAATATACAAAGAATCATTTAAGGGATAAAAATGATGACAAATAACCAAACAGTAGATAGCGTAATAGCCATTAACGCATTAGATAACTTCTCGGTCCAGCGTGATGACGAGGGTGTCGTCACCGTTACGATTGACCAAAGCAAACGCAAAATGAATGTCATTGGTGATGGCTTTACGGAGGCATTCGCCACGATAGTTGATAGTTTTATCAATGATGACGCCGCCACAGGCTTAATTCTCACATCGGCCAAAGACACCTTTGTGGTTGGCGCAGATATTGATCAATTGAACCAGATAGAGACAGCGGAGCAAGCATTTACATTGACCGAGGAATTAAAAGGGAGTTTGCGTACGCTTGAGACCTCAGGTAAACCCGTCGTCGCTGCTATGACAGGAACCGCATTAGGCGGTGGTTTAGAGTTGGCACTTGCCTGTCATTATCGTATTGCCATTGACACGCCTAAGACCAAGCTTGGTTTGCCTGAGGTGAAACTGGGCTTGTTACCTGGCGGCGGCGGTACTCAGCGCTTACCAAGGTTGGTCGGTATTCAAGTAGCACTGGAGCTGATGACGCAAGGCAAAGAATTGCGACCAGCAGCGGCAAAAGATATTGGACTTATTGATGCAATAGCCACTGATCGAGCAGATATGCTGAAGCAAGCAAAAAACTGGATTCAAAACAATCCAAGCGCTCAGCAGCCATGGGATGAGAAGGGTTTTAAAATTCCTGGCGGCGATAGTAAGCATCCTAGCGTTGTACCGATATTCTCTATCGCCCCAGCCATGGCCAATCAAAAATCTCACGGCAACTATCCAGCGATTACTCATATTATGTCTTGTGTGTTTGAAGGATGCCTAGTGGATATCGATACAGGGCTTGAGATCGAGTCGCGTTATTTTGCCGCTTGCGTACTGTCAACTGAATCTAAAAACATGATTAACACTTTATGGACGCAGCTGAATAGCATCAAAAAAGGTCAGTCTCGACCTCAAGGGTTTGAGCAGACCCAAACCAAAAAAGTCGGTATCTTGGGGGCTGGCATGATGGGCGCTGGCATCGCCTATGTCACTGCCAAAGCAGGTATAGATGTCGTGTTATTGGACACGGAAATTGCCAATGCAGAAAAAGGCAAAGCGTACTCTGCTAATATTTTGGATAAAGCCATCAGCCGACAGCGCGCTACCGAAGAGAAAAAACAAGCTCTCCTAAAACGTATCACGCCAACCGTCTCTTACGATGATTTAGCTGATTGTGATCTCATCATCGAAGCGGTGTTCGAAAATCGAGAAATCAAAGCTAAATGTACCCAGCAGAGTGAAGCAGTGATTTCAAACACGGCTATTTATGCGTCTAATACCTCAACATTACCGATTACTGGACTAGCAAAAGCCAGTACACGACCAAACCAGTTTATCGGTCTGCATTTTTTCTCGCCAGTAGATAAGATGCCGCTCGTTGAGATTATCGTAGGCGCGCAAACTGATGATGAAACGTTGGCCAAAGCTTTTGATTATGTTGTGCAAATAGGCAAAACGCCTATCGTCGTCAATGACAGTCACGGCTTTTATACCTCGCGGGTATTTGGCACCTATGTATCAGAGGGTATCGCAATGCTAGGAGAGGGTGTGCATCCGCGTAGCATCGAAGTTGCCGGACTAAAAACAGGTATGCCGATGCCGCCCTTAGCATTACAAGATGAAGTGTCGTTAAGCCTAGCGTTGCATGTCAGCGAGCAACAGCAGGTAGATATGGCAGCCGAAAGCAAGTCCGTTGCTGTGCGCCCTTCTTACGAGATACTAAAGACGCTGGTCAATGAGCATGGGCGCGAGGGCAAGAAAAATGGCAAAGGGTTTTATGATTATCCAGAAGACGGTGATAAGCATCTATGGCCTGAGTTGATAAACTTATATCCGCCAAAGTCAGAGCAACCGTCGCAGCAAGATTTGGTTGATCGTTTGATGTTTATTCAAGCCAATGAATCTGCCAAATGCTATGAGGAAAACGTCGTGCGCTCAGTTGCCGACACCAATATAGGGTCTATCTTTGGCTGGGGGTTTGCACCGCAGCACGGGGGCACGCTACAGTTTATCAATGCAATGGGCGTGAGTGCATTTGTTAAGCGGAGTCGTGAGCTGGCTGCGAAATATGGTGAACGGTTTGAGCCTGCCCAGATATTGTTAGACATGGCAGCCAAAGGCGAGGCGTTCTCCGATGACTGATACGCATTTATCAAATCATGATCAAATGGCAGATTGTCTACAAGGGTTACGAGTGATCGATCTGACTCGTAACCTACCTGGGCCATTTGCCACGCGCCTGCTTGCGGATTTGGGTGCGGACGTTCTTAAAATCGAACCCAAACAAGGTGATCCTGCTCGCGTATTTGGTGAGTTATTCGCAGCTTTGAACCACGGTAAGACGACTGAAAAGCATGATTTTCATGATCCCGAAGCGATTGAAGCTATTAAGGCACATCTCAAAGAAGCTGACCTGATGCTAGACAGCTTTCGCCCAGGTGTCTTAGCAGAAATGGGATTAGATACTAAAACCCTGCATGTCATCAACCCAAAGCTGGTAATGGTATCTATTACTGGCTATGGTATCGCAGGCAGTTACGCAAAAGAAGGTGTCTACTTAGAAAGTGCTGAGCCAAAAAATAGCTCTCAAATAAATCATAATTGGTCTGATAAGGCCGGTCATGATATTAATTTTATGGCTATGAGTGGTGTGCTTGATCAGTTAAAAACAGCTCAGGGTGAGCAGGCTATGCCCAATGTCCAGTTTGCGGACTTGGCAGGTGGTAGTGATACAGCAGTGATAGCACTGTTGGCTGCTGTATTTGCCGCGCAGCGTACCGGAAAAGGACGACATATTGTGATTAGCATGACGCACAGTTTGTACAATCATATGGTTATGCCAAAGGTGACGGGTAAGCTAATCAGTCGTTTTTCAGGTGACAATTCAAATAGTGCTTCAAATAATACTTCAAGTACAGCTCCCATGCCACAGCATGACTTTTTAGGCGGTGCATTACCATGTTATCGACTGTACCAAACCGCTGACCAGCGACATATGGCGGTTGGTTCGTTAGAGTTGAAATTTTGGCAAGGTCTATGTGAGGTATTGGAGTTGCCAGCGCTTAAAGACGTACATTGGCAGCTTGGCATCATGCCCAATAGGCCTGAGAGTCAAATAGCGACTAAAACAATGGCGGAAAAATTCGCCAGTCAAACGCTTGAGCATTGGCAAGGCGTATTTGCGGCAACGGATGTCTGTGTGACCCCCGTGCTGAATTTACAGGAAGCCAAGGCTCACCCTTTGTTTGCGCATCAAGATGAATATCAGGCAACCTCAGGATGGCAGCAAATTAGCTAGTCACTGGTATGGAGATGCCTTTTTAGTTTGTGTTATTTAGCCTGTCTGTCTAAATCAGAGTGATTGAACTTGTATATCTGTCTATCTAAAATTGCCTAGATAAGAGACAATATGCGCATAAAATCTAGAGCGCCGTGATATTAAGAAAGTATCATGTACTAAGGCTCTTAAAGATTAAGCCACACAGACATTTCACAAATTTAACTCAAGCAAAAAGGCAGTCTCGAATGACCAAAGATAATCCATATAATTTCCTACCACTACAGCCCACTGGCAGAAATGAAACCGACACGGCGAATACCTACGCGCCTGAAGACATGATTAAAATATATGAGCAGCAGTTTCTCATTCAAGTACCTGAAGAGGAGCTGACAGGGTTTTTGCCTGCCCTAAAAGCATTTTATGATATTGATAATCATACTTTAGATGTCAGCGCCGTTATTTTTGAGGCAATTGCAGACTCCTCTATCATTTATAATCACAAAATCAAAGTGGGCGGCTATCAGTTGCTAGGCGGATTGGTAGAGGAAGCGATTGAATATGATGAGGATACTCAAAATGATGACAGTACTGACAGCGAAGAGATTCAGGCCTATACACTAGAGTGCCAACGTACCTTCTTCATCAATGATGTAGAAATACCTTATCATTTTAATCTGTTCATTTATGGCGATGGCTATTCTACGTTGACCAAAAAAGAAACCGTGCTAGAAAAAATGTATTGGTTTGTCAGAGGCAAGTTTGAAGAAGAGTTGTTGGACGACTCCAAAGATAATGATAGCTTGGAATCAATCAATGAGCAGCTAGCCAGCTTGGGCATTGCGGCCATGGATCTAACGACTGTAGATGAGATCGTAAGTTATATTGAAGCCAGCATCATAGATGACGCAATGGTTGATGAGCTAAATAAGCTATTGGATGATGTCGAGTAGTATTGATGGTAAGCGTCTTTCAAAAGGACGAGCTTCTTCACGATCATAAGTTTTTGAAGTGTAACGGCTTTATTTGTTTCTAAAATGGCACTAAGCGAAATAACTTTAATCCTAACGAGATTATATTATGTTCAAAATAAAAGTAGAACGCATTGTCAAAAAACCGATTGATGAGGTATTTGAAGCACTGAGCGACCATGCCAGTTATGGCTCATTTAAAGCGGTGGGAGTTGCTAAGTTAGTCGCTGAAGGTAATGAGGAGCGCAATGGTGTTGGCGCTTTACGTAGCATTCAAGCGGGACCTGTTAAGTTTTGGGAGCGGATTACAGCGTTTGAGCGTCCTACTCATATGCAATACCAAATCGAAAAAGCTAAACCTGTCAAAATGCGACATGATAAAGGCGTCATTGATTTAAAAGACTTGGGCGATGGCACCACACACGTGACTTGGATATCCGAGGGTCGATTGATTGTACCGTTGCCATTAATCGGTCGCCTACTTGATCGTCAAATGCAGAAACAAGGAACCATAGGATTTAGTAGTATACTCAAATCTATAGAAAGCCGCTAATCTAGCGGCAATATTGTCTTCTTCGATATAATTATATCATGGTGGCTCTTTTATTTGAGCCACTACTGTTGGTTTTAATTCGTTTTGTTCTTGGTAGCTTCAATTTCGTTAAAACGTGCTAACTGTTCTGGTGTTGCTTTTTGCTGGTACTTCGCTTTCCACTCAGCGTAGGGCATGCCATAAACAAGCTCGCGCGCATCCTCGTAGTCGATTTCAATACCACGCTCTTCACCAGCAGCTTTGTACCATTTGGATAAACAGTTACGACAAAAATCGGCAAGGTTCATCAGCTCAATATTCTGTACATCTTTACGCTCGTCTAAATGAGCCAATAAGCGACGAAATGTCGCCGCTTCTAATTCGATGTTTGATTCTAATTTTGCCATAATATTTTTCCTAATTGTCATTGAGCTATCTAAAACTTAGTTAATACTAACCAGAAAACTCATTATAGTAGAGGTTCGCTAATTTAAAAGCTTTTAATCATAATATTAAACCACGCTTCATTTCTATCTGCTCTAAAAATAGCTAGGTTGGGGGCAATTCAATATTCGCAGTTTTAGGGCAGGGCACGGTTTGGGCACCAAATGGGCACCGCACCGAAAACGAGCTTTTTGACTGAGTAGATAAACTTAACTATAAGAAAATAAATGTTCGAAAAAATACTCTACAAACCCCGAAAAACAGACAAAAAAAAGCCTCACTATTAAGTGAGGCTTTTTTAGAATTTGGAGCGGGATAAGAGATTCGAACTCTCGACCCCAACCTTGGCAAGGTTGTGCTCTACCACTGAGCTAATCCCGCTGATTCATCGTTTGATTAACTATCATCAGATGATGAAGGCGTATTATACGCAGTTTTTTTGAGGTGTCAACACCCTTGACGAAAAAAAGTAAAAGTTAGCAAGACAGGTATGTCATCTGCTCATAAATGTATGTTATAACGGTTTCTTATAATATGCATTCCAAAAGCTTTGCATTGAAAAATAAGCTGGGATACATTTTATAGTTTGTTTTTATGATGGTTTTCATCATAGATACCTACCAATCATACATACTTATAATGACAGGTCATAAGGATAAGGAAATGAGTCAACAATATACCATCGCAGATTATTTGTTTGATCGCATCGCAGAGGCGGGTGCAAGTGATATATTCGGTGTACCAGGCGATTTTAACTTAACCTTTTTGGACAATGTCCTTGCTTCTGATAAGCTGCGCTGGGTGGGTAACACCAATGAGCTAAATGCTGGCTATGCGGCCGACGGCTATGCACGCGAGCGTGGGTTTGCCGCCATGGTGACGACTTTTGGCGTAGGCGAGCTATCAGCGATTAACGCGACCGCAGGCTCTTTTGCTGAGTACGCGCCAGTATTGCACATCGTAGGTGCACCAAGCACAGCTTTGCAAGACGCAAAACGCCGTATTCATCATTCGCTTGGCGATGGCGTATTTAATCATTTTATTAAGATGGTTGAGCCCGTGACCGTAGCACGAGCGCAGCTTACTCCTGAAAATGCCGCCTCAGAAATTGATCGAGTGATTCGATTGATTCTCAAAAAGCATCGCCCAGGTTATCTGCTGCTATCACCTGATGTTGCGCGTCAGCCTATTTATCCGCCAACAACCAAGCTGATTGATAGCCAAGAAGACATCACCAGTCAAGCGGCATTGGCAGATTTCAAGCAAGCGCTAACAGAGTTCTTGCCAAACAAAACCACGACGCTCATGGCAGATTTGATGGTGCATCGTTTGGGGTTGCAGTCACAGCTCAAAGCACTGATTGCTGATACAGACATTCCTTATACCACGCTATCGTGGGGCAAGACACTGCTTGATGAAAACAGCGAGCGCTGGGCCGGGACTTATGCAGGCGTTGCCTCGCGTCCCATTGTCAAAGACGCGGTAGAAAACTGCGAATGTCTGATCAAAGTAGGGGTGCAATATACCGACACGACCACCGCGGGATTTAGCCAAGATATTGACGAGAGTATAGTAGTAGACTTGCATTATGAGCGTGCTTCTATTAGTGGTAAGAACTTTGCACCGATTGCCTTGCAAGATGCATTACAGGCCCTGCACGAAGTCATGACCTCTGGTATCAACATCGTACCAAAGCCTTTTTGTGAGCCAGTCAAACCACATGAGCAGAAGGGTAGGGATGATGAGGCGATTCTCCAAGATGACCTATGGCATATTATCGCTGATCGCCTAGACCATAATAATTTGGTGTTCTCTGAGCAAGGAACTGCCTATTTTGGCATCAGTGATGTGCGTTTGCCAGAAGGGGTGACCTCCTATGGGCAGCCAATGTGGGGCTCGATTGGCTACACATTACCAGCAAGCTTAGGTGCTGCTATCGCGTCACCGAATAAACGCAGCGTTGTACTGATTGGTGATGGCTCGGCGCTCTTGACGGTTCAAGAAATGGCGGTCATGATTCAAGAGCGTATCAATCCAGTCATCGTCCTAATCAATAACGACGGCTATACCGTAGAGCGTGCGATTCATGGTGAAAACCAATACTACAACGATATCCCAAAATGCGATTGGCAGATCATGCCAAAAGCGTTTGGCGCAACCGAAGCGAATAGCTTACTACTCAAAGCAGAAACAGCAGGTGAGCTAAAAGCGGCTTTAAACAAAGCTGCCGAGACTACCGATAAGCTAGTAATGATTGAGGTCATCGCAGATAAGCATGATATACCCCCATTGCTAGCAGACATCAGCGCGGCACTAAAGCCAAAAAAGGATTAAATAATTCTTAAAAGCTTTCTTAATAAAAGTACTAGCCCCATTTAGCAGCGTAGCTAAATGGGGTTTTTTGCGTTTTTTTTATCACACGGGTCAATTAATCAGCGATGCCTCTTATGTCAATTTGTAGACTCTAGTATGATGGCTGATTGGGCTATGTTCAGCCCGTCATACTCAATAGGAGAGTGATCCATCATGATCTGGCTAAAAATGCTCATTGGCGCTTTGATGGTATTGGCAATTCAATTATTTGCACAAACGCGATTTTTTTATCTGGCGGCGCTTGCACCTCTTTTCCCCACGTTTACGCTCATCAGTCACTTCATTGTTGGTACTGAGCGCAGTCCTACTGATTTAAGGGTTGCCCTGATATTTAGTATGCTGGGTGTGATACCGCATTTGATTTATACCTTGGTGGTATTTTTTAGCATCAGTTATATGAGCTTATATAAGGCATTATTGTTAGGCGTTGTCGCTTGGACAGTAGCTGCCACTATTTTGGTGCTGACATGGCAGTATATTCAGGGCTAAATAGTCAAGCGTAACTATTTAAATTTAATTGTGTAGGCCTAAATACTGTCAAAAGTTAGAATAAAAAATGGCTAAACAAAGGTCATAAGTTCATAGGTACGCGCTGGTATATTCGATAACTTTTTTCGAAATACTGTCTATAAATTTAGTCGCAGATGTTACTCTTAATGCCGATATAGAATCAGTGTAAATTTCTTGTGTTAATGGCTCTGACAATGTTAATAGCTCTGACAATCGTTGCTGATGACAAACTCTCTGGCGTGATATCTAATAACAGTGCGATAACGGAAATATTTTCGCAATCAAGTACTATTATGCTTCATTCAATATTGATGCAATAACGATAAAAAACAGGGCTTTAAAAAATGGATACCTTAAATATCCTATACCTCGTAGGGGCAGTACTTATTTTCGCCAGTATCATGGCGAGCACGTTATCGGCGCGTTTGGGTGTGCCCTTGCTATTGCTGTTTTTGATCGTCGGTATGTTGGCAGGCGAGCAGGGTATCTTGGGTATTGAGTTTTCTCAATATGGGCTGGCCAATTTTGTGGGACAAGCGGCGCTTGCTTGTATTCTATTAGATGGTGGTCTACGTACGTCTTTTAAGTCGTTTCGGGTCGGTCTAAAACCTGCGATTACCTTGGCGACTTGGGGCGTACTGGTCACGGTTTTGGTGCTCGGGGCATTTGTTACTTGGTTGCTCGATGTTGATTGGCGCTTTGGGCTATTGATGGCTGCGATTGTGGGCTCAACCGATGCGGCCGCTGTATTCTCTCTACTACGTAATGGCGGGGTCAAGCTCAACGACCGCGTCCAAGCCACGCTTGAGTTAGAGTCTGGTGCCAACGATCCCTTGGCCATTTTATTGGTGACGGGGTTAATTGCTCTAAACGTCGACCCTGCTGGTCAGACAGCATTTGGCTTTTTGGTCTTACTGTTTCAACAGCTCAGTTTTGGATTGGGCATGGGCTTGCTCTTTGGTTATCTGCTCTCTCGGTTATTACCCAAGATACATCTGGCAGAGGGCATGTATGCCATTTTGATACTCTCAGCGGGCTTGGCCGTATTTGCTGCGACCAACTTGATTGGCGGTAGTGGGTTTTTGGCGGTGTATCTCACAGGGGTGCTCATCGGTAATCACAAAGTGCGCTCAACCGAGCATGTTATGCGCGTGATGGACAGCTTTGCGTGGCTATCGCAAGCGGTATTGTTTGTGGTGTTGGGATTATTGGTCACGCCATCAAACGTTCTTAATGTCTGGCATTATTCGGTGGCGATAGCGGCGTTCATGATCTTCGTTGCCCGTCCTATCGCGGTCTATACTAGTGTGAAACCATTTAAATTTAAAGATCAAGAGATTGGGTTTATCTCTTGGGTTGGTCTGCGCGGTGCGGTGCCCATTACCCTTGCGATTTTGCCCGTCATGGCAGGGATTGATAATGCCTTTATGCTCTTTGATATTGCCTTTGGGGTTGTGGTGCTGTCACTGATTTTGCAAGGCACGACCATTCCTACTATGGCGAATTTATTTAAGGTACGTATTCCAACCAATAAAGATCCCAAAGAAGAACATGAGGTTTGGGTATCGGATAAGGCGAGTATTACCTTATACGAGTTTGAGGCGCAATCAGGCGCCTTTGCAATCGGTCGTCATCCTATGGGAATCTCAAAAGGCATTAGCCCTGATGAAATCAGCGTATTTGCGCTGGTACGGGGACAACAAATCGTCGTCGTTGATGAAAATACGAAAATAAAATTTGGTGATAGTGTTTGGTACGCCATGCGCGGCAATCACGCGAGCAAAATTGCCAAGATTTTTAATGACACAACGTTAGATCGTAAGGCTATTGATGACTTTTATGGTGATTGGTTGCTATCACCCAGTGTAAAACTCGGAGATTTGCCATTTTTTTCAGAAGCTATGACCGCCAAACCTTTGGTAAAAACGCTGAAAACGACCGAAGCAGACAGTACCAAAGATATGTGGGAGCAGACAGTCGCTGAGTATGTGACCTCACACTTAGGTACCGCACCCGTTTCAGGTGATACAGTTGTGGTGAACGATGAGTGGTCACTGGTCATCAAAGAAGTAGGCGAAAAAGGTAAGCTTAGAAGCATTGGTCTCAAGCATCAACGACCGTCCGTAGCAGTGCAGTGATATTCGTATTCTTTTTATAGCAAGTTCATCATTTTATGTAGAAAGTCAGCGGTTTGTTTTTGCTGATTCTCGCGATACGCCCAATGGTGCTCGACGTCGTAGCTTGCTTCATTAGGCAGGAGTATTTTCATCAGTCCCATGCCCTCATATCGTCTCGCCAGATCACGCGGTAAGTACCCCACATGATGACCTGCAAGGATAAGCTGCGCAGTTGCCTCCATGTGATAAGTAGTAGCGCTTAGGGTTTTTGGGCGGATATGATTGATATGATGCTCGACCACGTAGCCCCTTTTTATCCACGGATAATTCTGCTCTAAATCCTCAAAAGTCAATCCTTCTGAGTTATAAAATAGCTTATGCTCGCGTCCGCAGCAGACCACTTGTTTTTCGACAAATGCTGGCTGAAACGTCAGTAACGGCGGAAAGCTACCAAAATACCCCACACCAATGTCACTCTCGTTACTTAAGAGCTTTTCTAGCATGCTCTCAGGGCTTTGCACATCGATAGAAAAGTGTATCAGTGGGTTTTCTCGGTAGCTACTGGCGAGGCGCTGTCTAAGCGCATCATAAAAAAACTTGGGCATCTGATCAATTAAGCAAAGCCTAATATGTCCACCGTGTACTGAGTCTAGTTGCTTAATATAGTGCAGCTGGTGTTGAAAACTCGCGACCGATTCGGTAAAGCCCAAACATGCCTCATAGACAGCCGCACCATCCTCTGTCAGCTTAAAACCCGCTCGACCGCGATGGCAAAGTGTCATGCCCAAGCGGTCTTCTAAGTGAGTCAAATGTCCGCTAATCACTGAAGTCGTGACATTCAAACGTGACTGAGCGGCAGTCACGCCTTGACACTCCACGATAGCCATAAAGCTACGTAGCGTTTTAATGTCTATTTTTATCAGCTCATCCAATATCACACCCGACCCCTTACTTTCGCAATAACGTGCTACCGCAGCAAATTACTTTATTCATTAAACCTACTTTATCAAGCAGTAGTATTCTTCTTAAACTTCTGGTAATAACCGATAAAATCATTTTACTACGAAAAATCAGAAGTTTACTTCTAAATTTTACCATGGTTCCTTCCCTTATATTTATGTATTGTCAATTGTATGTAGCAAATTGTGTATATAAATCAAATAAAATAGGGAAGTAACTGATGACATTCAATCAACCATTAAGTGGCAACGATATGCCAAGATTTGGCGGTTTCGCTTCTATGATGCGCTTGCCGACTCAGGCTGATGCCGAAGGGTTAGATGTGGCATTCGTTGGTGTGCCTTTAGACATTGGTGCCTCCAATCGTAGCGGTGCCAGATTGGGGCCTAGACAGATTCGCGATGAGTCAAGAATGATTCGACCTTACAATGTGGCGACGCGTGCTGCGCCATTTGAGTCACTGCAAGTGGCTGATATCGGTGATGTGCCTATCAATACGTTCAATCTGCTAAAAAGCGTCGATATTATCGAAAAATTCTATACAGAAAAAATCATCAAACACGGTGCGATCCCCCTCACACTGGGCGGCGATCATACCATCGCACTGCCTATCCTGCGGGCACTTGCCAAAAAACATGGCCCAGTTGGCATGGTTCATATTGATGCTCACGCGGATATCAACGACGACATGTTCGGCGAAAAAATCGCTCATGGCACGCCGTTCCGCCGCGCGGTCGAAGAAAACCTCATCGATGGTAATCGCGTAGTGCAGATTGGTCTGCGGGGTACAGGTTATAGCGCTGAAGAGTTTGACTGGTCAACCCAGCAAGGGTTTCGTGTGGTACCGGCAGAGGAGTGCTGGTATAAGTCGCTGACGCCGCTCATGGCAGAAGTACGCGAAAAGCTAGGCGATGGCCCTGTTTATCTAAGTTTCGATATCGATGGGATTGACCCTGCATTTGCACCCGGTACAGGCACGGCTGAGATCGGTGGTCTGACCTCCACGCAAGGCATCGAAATCATACGCGGGATGCGTGGTCTTGATGTGGTCGGTGGTGACTTAGTCGAAGTATCACCACCATATGATCCATTTGGCAACACCTCTGTACTGGCGGCGAACCTGCTGTTTGAAATGCTATGTATCCTACCTGGCGTACGCTACGACGACAAGGTAAAAGCTGTCTACTAGTAGCAGACACTGATTGGCTAGAGTTGGCGCATAAGACGGTTACCAAATGCGGTACATCAGGGATAGCAGCCTAATGAGATGGTGACCAGTGTGTTGAGTTGCTGGTATGAAAATAATTCGGTTAAGGAAGACCCCAATGAGTAAATCCTCTTCGTTTTTTGGTCAAGACACGCTGTCTCCAAATGAGGTTGGGCACAGTCTAGGCTCGGTTGGTACGTTTGCGCTATGGTTCGGTGCCAATATCGTGGTGACGACTATTTTGACAGGTATGTTGTTGGTACCTGACTTGCAGTTCACCACAGCGATTACTACCGTGCTCATTGGTTCATTGATCGGGGCAATTCCGCTGCTGTTGGTCGGTTTGATGGGTCAGCGTACTGGGCTGCCTTCGATGGCACTGACACGCCGTGCTTATGGCCCAGTTGGTAGTCAGATCATCTCCTTGGTCAATATGGGGGTGCTTATTGCGTGGAGCTGTATTCAGGCGCTGCTGGCTGGTATGAGTCTGGACTATGCGATTGAGGCCACCACAGGTTATAGCAACCTGCCACTGTTTGTTATTTTATGCGAGACAGTGGTAGTGCTCATCGTGCTACGTGGTCACCTTGGGATTGAGCTGGTCGAACGCTGGGCCGCATTGGCAATGGCGGCGCTTACCGTGATAGTCCTCTATCAACTTAACCAGCATTATGATGTCTCAAAACTGTTTGAGATGCCTGTTGAATCACGCAACGGTATTACCTTAGGCATCGCCTTTGATATTGTCATCGCTACCGCGTTTTCATGGATGTCGTCTGCCGCTGATTATAACCGTAACTGCAAGACGTCAAAGATTGCTGTATGGGGCACGTATTTTGGCTACCTCATGGCGGCTATCGTTGCGATGGGTTTGGGTGCTACGATTTCAGGTCTGTCTATTATGTACGGGCTGGAGCAGACGTATGACCCGACGCGTCTGCTTGCTGACTTTGGTTTTGGCCTACCAGCTGCACTGGTTATTTTCTTCTCGGTCATGACAACCAATGTGATGGCAGTCTATAGTGCTACGTTATCTTGTATGAATGTCGCGCCGAATATGAGCTTTTGGAAACCTGCTCTTGTCATCGGTTTGGTCACTATCTTTGGGTCGCTAATTCCGGGTATTTTGGATCAGTTCCAAAACTTCCTGCTGGTCGTGGGCGCGCTATTTATTCCTGCATTTTCAGTCATGATTGTCGATTATTTCCTTGTGGGCAAAGAAGGCTATACCGCAAAACTGCTTGACGCCACGCATCAATTGGGACGTCCGACAGCAAAGATTGCCATTGCAGCCTACTTGATTGGCGCAGCGCTTGCAGCTTATTGGACACTGATTGCACCGCCGTCATTTGGTGCGTCATTACCCGTCTTTATCATCACAGGTGGTCTCTACTGGTTAGGTGCGACGGTGTTTACCCGTCCGAGTGAGGTTGTTACTCCAGCTCAAGAGGAGGGGGTATTATGAAACTGATGATCGCTCAAACCAATCCCTTATGGGCTGAACCAGTCGCCAACCTAGAGGCTCTAGAGTCGCTTTGTCGCCTCGCTGTAGAAGCAAAAGTCAATCTGATTGCACTACCAGAGCTTGCATTCACAGGCTACAACATCTTTGAGCGGCTTGATGATTTAGCGGAAGCGATCGATGGGCCAATTGTGACTCAAGTAGCGAAACTGGCTGCTCAGTACAAGTTACATGTGTTATTTGGTCTCGCTGAGCGCCGTCCTAGTGGCAAGCTGAGTAATGTTGCTATCTTGATAGATGACAACGGACAGCATCTTGCGACTTATGACAAGCACTACTTGTGGGATCGCGAACACGAGTTTTTTACAGCAGGCAAAAAGTCCTGCGTCGTCGATACGCGATTTGGCAAGCTGGGATTGATGATTTGTTATGACAATGAGTTTCCAGAAGTGGCAAGAGAGCTTGCGCAGGCAGGCGCGCAAATCATCCTATCACCGACAGCAAACATGCTGCCAAATGCAGAACGTCAGGTCCTCCAAATACGCGCTCGCGCCATGGACAATCAATGCTTTGTCGCTTGTATCAATCGCTCGGGTGAGGAAGATAATCTTCAGTATTGTGGCAATAGCATTGTCGCTGGTCCCGACGGCGAAGTGCTCGGCAGACTCGGCTTAGCGGCTGGCACGATGATCGTCGATATTGATCTTGCCCGTATTGATGAGAGCCGCACGCATCAAAACTATCTTAATGATTTAAAACTTAGTGACTTAAATACCAGAGACTTAAATCTCAGCTGCTCGGATATCTCTAATGGAGCTGACTTATGAGCGCACAATCTCTAGCGCGTATCAAGCCAGAGAGCTGGTATCGCACCACCGCGCATAGCGATGGTATCACGCTCATCGATGAGCCATGGATTAAGCCGTTTTTTCGCTGCAATCTGTGGCACGTGCGCGGCAGACATCGTGATTTGTTAGTAGATTTCGGATTAGGGGCAGTACCGCTGCGTCGTCACGTTGCTCTACTTGCTGATCGCGATATCGTGGGCGTTGCCAGTCATACGCATTTTGATCATATCGGCGCTGCGAGCGAGTTTAACTGCTGTCACGTGCATTCTGCTGAAGCGCATATCCTCGCTGAACCAGACAATGCCCGTACGTTGGCGGATATGTTTGTCAATGACGAGATGTTTGACGCGCTACCGCCCGAGCCTTATGCCCATTGCGGCTACAAAATCGCGGCGCCCGCCAAAATTATGTCATTAGAAGATGGTGACATGATTGACTTGGGCAATCGTCAATTTGAAGTGATTCATACGCCAGGCCACTCTCCAGGAGGCATTGCTTTATGGGAAGCGGCCAGCGAAACGCTTATTTCTGGCGATCTTATCTATGACGGTCCATTGATAGAAGATACATGGCATAGCGACATGACTGACTATGCCAAAAGCATGCGCCGTCTCAATGCGTTGCCTGTACGTGTCGTTCATGGCGGTCATTTCCCCAGTTTTTCAGGCAAACGTCTGCATGTGATGATCGATGACTGGTTACGCCATCATGATTTGTGATTGATAGCATTTAGTTAGAATCTAAAACAAATGGCTATTCAACATAAATAGCTACTCAAAATAAATAACAACGCTATACATAACAACGATAAGCAATAAGCGATTTTCCATACCTACTGACTCTTTTAGGATAATTATCCCATGACCCAATTGACACAAACATCTCTTTCATCATTTGACACTCAGCCTCTGACCTGCGGCGAGCTGCTCGTTCAGTGGCTAGAATACTATGGGGTAGAGACGGTCTTTGGCATACCGGGGGTACATACCGTAGAGCTATATCGCGGTCTACCCAATACCAATATTCGTCATGTAACCCCGCGTCATGAGCAAGGCGCTGGGTTCATGGCAGATGGCTATTATCGTGCCTCTGGCAAGATCGGCGTATGTTTTATCATCACAGGTCCTGGCATGACCAATATCATGACAGCGATGGCGCAGGCATTGGCTGACTCTATCCCAATGCTGGTGATCTCTAGTGTCAATAAAGTCAAAGATACGGGAAGTGGAGAGGGGCACTTGCATGAGTTGCACGATCAACAAGGTATGGTCAGTAATGTGGCGCTCACGAGTAAAACTATCTGGCAGCCTGAGTCATTGCCCAAAGTTATCGCCGAAGCTTTTGCCTTATTTAATGGCGCACGTCCAGGGCCAGTCCATATTCAGCTGCCGATTGATGTCATCACCGCTGATGCCAGACATGTTGCCAAGCCGCCTAGCTTAAAAGATATGGCTAATAGCTTAACGTCACCCCAAGTGATGAGACCGCTCCCAAACCCTGCGCAATTGGATTTGATTGTTGAATTATTAAAAACCGCAAAAAACCCAGTGCTGCTTTACGGCGGTGGCTGTGTCGATGTCGATCACGATGCGCAAAGACTGGCAGAGCTGATCGATGCGCCTACGTTTTTGACCATCAATGCCAAAGGGCTACTGCCACCTGCTCATCCATTAAGTTTGGGTAGTAATCAGTCGTTAGATGCAGGACGAGCCGTGATTACAGAGGCAGATTGGGTGCTCGGCATTGGTACGGAGCTTGGTGAAACCGATTACGATGTGTTCTTTAATGGCGGGTTTAAAATCAATGGCACACTGATGCGTATTGACTGCGATGCCGAGCAGTTGCAGCGTCCGTTTAGAGCGGATATCGCGGTATTGTCTGATGCACAGACGGCTATCAGTGGACTATGCAGTCGTTTAGAAAATCAGATATCAAACGGTCAAGTATTCGATCATCAAGCATTGTCACGCGTGAACGAGGCAAAACAAGCCCTTTTACAAGAGACAACCCCAGATTTTGCGGGTCAAAACGCCTTATTAAAACTGATTCGAGACGAAGTGGAAGGTGTGATCTTTGTGGGCGACTCAACCCAGCCTGTCTATAGCGGCAACCTTGGCTTTGAAGCATTGGCAACGCGTAAATGGTTTAACTCCTCAACAGGCTTTGGCACGCTAGGTTATGGCTTGCCCGCCGCTATTGGTGCCATGATTGGCTCGAACCTACCTGTTGTTAGCTTAATCGGCGATGGTGGTATTCAATTTACCATTGCAGAGCTTATTTGCGCCGCCGAGCTTGAGCTGCCATTGATTGTGCTGCTATGGAACAACCAAGGTTATGGCGAGATTCGACGCTATATGGAAGAGGGCGGCTTGCCACTGATCGGCGTCAATATTAAAACACCAAACTTTGAGCCATTGGCTGCAGGGTTTGGCGCTGGCTACCGTAGAATTACGGACAAACAGCAATTGCTGGCGGCGCTAAAAACAGACACGATAGGCAAGCAACCGATCATTTATGAGATTGATGAAGCAGATGAGTTTCTCAAAGAGATGGGTGAGACGGTTACCTATTTTAGCTAACGGTACTCATAAACAATGCTTAAAGGATTATAAATGCAGGTCGCTTAAGGAAAAATGTCCATTAGAGCAAACCTCGCTATTACTCAGATAGAAAAATAGAAAACTTGGCGATCATCACCCATTAAGGAGAAGGTAAATGACGAATGCTATTGATAAATCGCAGCAACCGATTTTAGGAAACGATGTCGATCCAAACACACCGCAGGCAGGGCAGTGGCGAGCGTCAATGTGGAAGTTTCTGTTGTTTTCAGCATTGGGTATTGCGCTATTTATCATACCGTTTCAGTGGGATGGTAAGGTCACCATTTTATTGGGGGTGCTCACAGATACATTACAAGCTGCATTGGGCGGATTTGTGGTCTATATCACCATGGCAATCGTGACCATCTCCTGTCTTGGGGCACTAGCAGTCAAGGTGTTAAAACCCAGTCTGCCTGAAGGCTCACTGATAAAGAACCTCCTTGATGTTGATTGGCTTTGGCTCACCACGCGTTTGTTAGGTATGGTGTTTGTTTGGATGATTTATCTGCAAGTCGGCCCTGAGTTTATTATCAATCGCAATACGGGCGGCGTCATTTTCGAAGACTTGATTCCTATTCTGATTCCGTTGTTTTTCTTTGCTATTTTATCGCTGCCATTTTTGACAGACTTTGGCCTCATGGAGTTCTTGGGTACATTGGCGAGCAAGATATTTATCAAGCTGTTTAAACTGCCAGGTCGTTCTGCTGTTGATGCCATGTCTTCTTGGTTTGGAGCCGCGTCAATCGGCCTGCTGGTCACTATGCAGCAGTATGATAAAAGTTTTTACAGTCAGCGTGAAGCAGCCATCATTGCCACCACCTTTTCAGTGACTTCCATTGCCTTTACCTATGTGGTTGCCAAAACCATTGGTGTGGACAATAACTTTGTCTATTTTTATCTGACCATTGCGCTGACTGGATTTATCGCTGCGATCATCATGCCGCGTATACCGCCACTATCAATGAAGCCTGATACCTATCACTCAGGCAAAAGTATGCTAGACGAAGGCATTCCTACTGGGTATACCACTTACCAATGGGCGGTTAATCGCGCCGTCACTCGCGCACTTTCTATGCCAAGCTTGGGTTATGTGTTCAAACGCAGCGTGGGCAATTTGTTTGATATCTACTTTGGACTGATCCCAGTTGTCTTTGCTATCGGTACGATTGGCTTGGGCTTAGCAGAGTACACGCCTGTCTTTAACTGGCTCGCGACCCCACTTGTGCCATTGCTTGAATGGTTGCAGATTCCAGAGGCAGCAAAGGCTGCACCTGCCATGATTATGGGCTTTGCGGATATGTACTTGCCAGCGCTGGTCGGTAAAAGTATTGAGAGTGAAATGACACGCTTCATCGTGGGTGCTGCCTCAATTACTCAGATTATCTACATGTCTGAAGTCGGTGCGCTGATTTTGAAATCAAACATCAGACTTAATATATTAGAGCTATTTGGGATTTTTATCCTTCGTACGCTTATCAGTTTGGTGGTGATTACCTCAGTCGCGCATCTGCTTTATTAGTCACACATTCGATATCAATAAAGCATATAACGTAAAAAATAATTGGTTTTTCTGTCGTCAGATAAACCGATTATTTCATCGATTACGTTGCGCGGGCTATGCAAATAAATAAAATTTTATCCAAAAATACAAGGCAATTAACCATGGTGGAATTGATGAACGCTACAAGCTTAACCAGAGAAGGCGCAACACAAACGGCTCAAAATGAAGTCGTGTTAAATGCCGCTTATATCAATGGTGACTGGATTGAGATTGAAGCGCCTGCGACTGACTCTGATAATGCAAGCTTTGATAATACAAATAACCATGCCTTGTATGACCCTAATTCAGGAAAGATAATTGCAACGACACGCTTGTGTACCAGTGTTCATGTAGAGACAGCGGTTAGCGCCGCTTCTAAGGCTTATAACAGCTGGTCGCAGACTGACGTTAGAGAACGCGCCCATTATCTAAATACCATTGCAGCGTCTATGGAGCAGCAATTCGATAAGTTGGTTGGGCTATCGGTGTTAAATAATGGCAAACCAATAGAGGAAGCAAAGATAGACGTGGGAGACGCCATTGCTTGCTATCGTTATTATACTAATCTTATCACTGATCAAGCCACTTGGTCTGAGGTGTCCACGCTTGAGTCAGGCCTACGACTGCTAAAGACCTACGCGCCTGTCGGGATTTGTGCGCTGATTACGCCTTGGAATTTCCCTATGGTGACGACTGCTTGGAAGCTAGCACCGGCGCTAGCGGCGGGCTGTACTGTATTATTAAAGCCGTCTGAGATGACGCTATTACCAGAGCTGATGCTGGGTAATATCCTATCCAAGATAGGACTGCCCAAAGGCGTGGTGAATATCTTACCGGGTGCTGCCGAAGTGGGTGCAGCCATGACCAGCCATCCGCAGATTGATAAAGTCTCGTTTACCGGCAGTAATGTGGTGGGCGAAAAAGTCATGAGCCAAGCGGCGACAAGTGTCAAAGACATCAGCCTAGAGCTGGGCGGCAAGTCAGCCATTGTGGTATGCGCAGATGTCGATATCAACCATGCCTGTGATTTGATCATTGGTGGTATATTTACCAACGCTGGTCAAATATGCTCGGCTACTTCACGACTGATCGTCCATCAAAGTATTGCTGAGCAGCTATTTGAGACGTTAAAAGCAAAAACGGAGAGTCTACAAATTGGTGATGGCTTTGATGCTGATACGCAAATGGGGCCACTGGTCAGCGTACAGCAACTAAGCCAAGTCAAAAACTACTTTGATATTGCCACGACCGAACAGCTCACATGCTTAACGGGGGGCGAGGCAATTGACGGTGCAGGTTACTTTGTATCGCCAACCATTTATACAGAGGTGCCAACGACCAGCCAATTATGGATGGAAGAAGTGTTTGGTCCTGTGTTGGTCAGTACAACTTTTACCGACAATGCAGAGGCCATTCGCTTGGCCAATGATAGCAAGTTTGCCTTGGCAGCGACCATTGTGAGCGCTGATGAGGCTGAGGCACTGGAGATGGCACTGCAAATTCAAGCAGGACACATTTGGATCAATGAGCAACAAATCGTGCTACCAGAAGCAGGCTGGGGCGGGTTTAAGCAAAGCGGCATCGGGCGTGAGCTGGGCGGCGATGGTTTATCCGCTTACCAAAAGAGTAAACATGTATTGCTGACTGATTGAGTCGCTCGTAGTTTTATTAGCTGTTTTAGAACTTCGTACCTAGCTGTTAATATCGTTATTGATAGCTAGCGTCCAAACCTGTTCTGCAAGTCAGGTTACTTATCGGTAAATGCCTAACTAACCGCGCCGCCATGTGTGGTATTTTTCTAACCAGTTCAGTACCGTGTCGGGGGCGTGATTGCGTTTCCATTCACCAGCGACGTATTTGTTGCCTTCCGCCCATGTTGGGTAGGTACGAATTGTACCCAATATTTTATTGAGCCCCAAACCATGTTTCATCGCCAGTACAAAATCGCTCATCAAGTCACCAGCATGCTCAGCCACTATCGTCACCCCTAGGATTTTATCTTTGCCTTTAGGGGTGATGACTTTAATAAAACCTTTGGCGGCGCTCGCACGATCTAGCTCTTTAAAGTCATAGCGCGTCACTTCAAAATCAATGCCCTTATCGATTGCTTCTTGCTCATTCAAGCCCACGCGAGCGACTTCTGGATCAATGAAAGTCGTCCATGGAATCACGCGGTAATCGACCTTGAATTTTTAAAATTTCCAAATAAGCCGTTAACCGCTGCGTACCAGCCTTGATGCGAGGCCACATGATTGAATTGATAGGGCCCAACGATTTGATAGTGTCGCGCAGCAGGTAACGTGAGGTCAAAAAAGCCAGCGTTGCCCCGATACTGGAAGCAAAAGAGGCAATGAGTAAGCCTTGAGCTAAGCCTTGAGCTAAGCCAAACAGCGTGCCTGCGGCCAGCGTCAAAATAGTTGCGCTAGGTAAGGAAAGAGCAGTGACGACCACATAAAGTAAAAATAATCCACCAATAATCAATAATGGCGACTGGGCTTTATACGCATCAAACTGCACCATCGATCCTCTTAACCCCTCAAGCGTCAATAATTGATTGAGATCAAAATAAAAAAACTTGCCGTTAGTATCAATATTTAATAGTATTAAAGATATTCTTTTAATCATGATTTTTCCGGCTAAACCAGAGAGCGGAGGAGAGCTTCGAGGTTGTGATGATATGGTTGAAGCACAAGGTTTTGTGTGATTGTAAATATTATATTGTACTGAGTGTTGAGTGACTGTTCAATTAAAAGCCCTATCCATTCAATAAAGTAGAATGAGAGGCACGATGCTTAAGTATTTTCTGCCATTAACTGGCTGATGATTTCCATAACAAACTGTCTATTAAACTGAAAATAGCAAAACCCCTTCATAGAATGGTCGCTCTATGAAGGGGTTTTGCTTGTAGGCTTATTCAATTCGCTAAGCGATTAGGCAAGTGATTACCACATCAAATCGTCTGGAATCACATAAGCGGCGTAAGGATCATCTTCTTCTGGCGTGTCTTCAGCAGTATCATTGGACACGACCATAAACCCTTCCATTTTTGTATCGATACGATCTGCGAGTGGGCGCGGCAGGAGCGCGTAGCCGTCTTCTAATCGTGCAATCACCACGTGACCGGCGACGATTTGATCGTATAGCTTTTGCGTGATGGATATTTTTTTCACTTTAGACGCATCGACGAATTGATAGCTAACGTCACCATCCGTATCGGCTATCTGATGCTGCTTAATCATTTGAATGATGTTAGCCCTCAGCGCCTTTTCTTCTAAAGCTTGCTGTTTTTGCTGATTGAGCTTTTGGTCTTTCTCAAGCTTTTGCGCTTGAGCCTCTGCCAATGCTTTTTTGGTCTCTAAACTCTCTGAGTCGCCAATACGCTTGGCATGCTGCGTTTGCTTGCTGATTTTTTTGGCTTTTTTACTATCGACCAATCCAGCCTTTAATAGTTGAGCCTGTAGGGCGTTCTTTGCCATAATTCAATCACCTAAATAACGATACGTAAGTCTTAAATACTGCATCATAAATACTAAAAGAGGTATTGTAGCAAACTTTACTAACGCTTGTGGTTAGACAATGACCAGAGTTCATCGGGGTGTTAAAACAATACTCTTGTAAACTATATAAAATAATAGTGCTAGCACGTTTGTGATTTTACAAAAGCGTGTACATCGCTGGATGAAACCGACCAAATTGGGTATCATCAAATTAAGAGAGCAGTTTTTATAAACATCTCTCAAACAATGGGCATAGCTTGGTCATATATAACAAGCTGTATGGGATTAAATAACATATCTAAGGACAGATTATGACAACATCACAGCACATTCTAGCCTGTATTGACGGCTCAGCAGTGACTGAATCGGTTTGTGACTATGCCGCGTGGTACGCCAGCAGACTGAATTTGCCCGTTGGATTGCTGCATGTCAGTGATATTCCTGCCTCAGTGAGACGTGATCTGTCAGGTGCGATAGGGATCAACAGCCGTCAGTTCTTATTAGATGAGTTGTCCCAGCTAGATGAGCAAAGGGCAAAAGTCGTCAATAGCTATAGCAACGCCTTAGTACAAGATGCAAAAAGCCATATCAAAGACAGCTTTGCGGATGTCAATGTGCGCATTTATCAACGTCATGGTAAATTGCTTCCTAGCATCGAGTATTTCAAAGAAGAAAATCGCGCGATCGTCATGGGACGCCGCGGCGAAGACCACAAAAATAGCCGCATCAATATCGGCAGCCAAATCGAAACGGTAGCTCGCGCATCGGATATCCCTATCCTGATTTGTTCAGAAACCTTTAAAGAGCCTAGCTCATATATGATTGCTTTTGATGGTAGCAAAACCGCTATAAAAGCGGCATGGATGGTCGCAAAAAGCCCATTATTGAAAGGTTTGAAAGGCCACATCGTGATGGTCGGCAATCATAATGAAGCCGCCAAGCAAAGCATGAGCGCGGCTGCTGCAAAATTGGAAGATGCAGGTTATATCGTTGAGGCGCATCACCTGTCCGCTTCTGATGCGGTCGATGGGTTATTAACGTTTCAAGTAGACAACGATATTGACATCATGGTGGTCGGTGCTTATGGACACTCTAAATGGCAGCAGTTGTTTCTTGGCAGTACAACGACAGAGATCATTGCAAGTACCTTATCCCCTGTAATTTTGGTACGCTAATGGATGCATTAATAAATTGTCATGAGTCGCTTGTTTTTCGATAAAGCGACACTAAATTAAGGCCGTGCCTTGTTCGAGACACGAGCGAGCAGTGTATCGCTCTCAGCAGCGCAATATTCATAAAGAGGATTGGTTATCGATATTTGAGATAACCAATCTATATCTCATAACGGCTCACTTGCTGACGCCACTCATTCTATCTTTGGAACCCCTTATGCGTATCAATGCAGATTTTTCACGTCGTGCTTCGCTAGCACCTGAAGACCACGAGTGGGTCAAATCACCACAGAATGGCGTGGAGCGAGTGATGCTTGACCGCATCGGTGAAGAGAAGGCTCGTGCGACGAGCCTAGTACGTTATGCACCGAACTCTTATTTTCCGCACCACCTGCATCCCGGCGGCGAGGAGATACTCGTACTGTCAGGGACTTTTTCTGCAGACGATACCCATTATCCGGCAGGTTGGTACGTGCGCAATCCACCAGCATCCGGTCATAGGCCTTATAGTGATGAAGGCGCAGTGATTTTCGTTAAACTACGGCAGATGTCACCTGATGAAGCGCAGCATGTGGCTATCGATACTCACGATGGTGCCAATTGGCAGCGACAAGGTGACCGTGACGTTTGTCCTCTGTTCTCAGATGATGTCGAGCAGGTGAGCTTGCAACGTATAGAGGCAGGCGAGTTGTTATTCAATGAGCCAATCCTTAATGGCGCAGAGCTGTTAGTCATTGCAGGCGAGCTGGTAGATGATGACCGAGTCTATCATCGTTGGGGGTGGTTACGTCTGCCTGCAGGTGAGTACGCGCAAATCACAGCAGGACGAGAGGGCGCGACGATATATCTAAAAACAGGGCATCTCAGCCAAGTCATCGGAGACAAGCCAGACGATGCCTAAAGACCTATGATCAATAACACTGCGCTGATTGCTAATCACGGATTGAGCCTGATTGCTTATTAATTTGACTCATCAATTTGAATGGTTAGCGCCAGCATGAAGTGACCTATTTAGCTGATTTATATAACGTATCACCTCGTCTCAAGCCAGATAAACGGCTCTATATCAATACAGCCCTTTCTTATACAACATCACAAGTCCGCTTCTAAAAATAGTCGATTTCTTCTATCCATGTCTTATAGTCAATCCATAATAAAATTAGCACAGCTCATATCATTGAACAGTTTAGGTAGTTTATTCTTTATTCACCCTTGTCGTAGAAACTTAGCCTGTGCCCACTTTTTTTCAATAGGGTGACGATTACGCATTTCGTTTTGAGGCATGGTATTAGCGTGTTTTTACACCATTGGCAGAAAAGGCTCTACTATATATTAGTACACGCGCAGAACACCTCGAGGTTATCAAATACTAAGCATTATTGGTATAAAGAATTTACTCAGTCTGTTGAACTATCTGTTTGTAGACTAAGCCTCTTTCATCGGAGCTTCATGCTCAAAGTCAGCCAGCATCTCTGTGATCAGCTGGTCTTTTTTGTGCCATACCTGCTCAACCCAGTCAAACATCTGCGCTTTTACCGCGTTATCTGTTTCATAACCACCATTTTTGATTGCCGTAAATAAGTCTTCAGGTATCTCGATATGACGCACATCGACGCCTAGACGTTTGATGTTTCCTTTCCACAAGTCGCTATAAGTGGGTATGCCGTCAGGATAGACAATCGTCATGTCTAAGATGCCATCGATCTCTGAGCCTAGGGCGCTCAAAGCAAGTGATAATCCGCCAGCACGGGGCTTGAGCAAGTGCTTATAGGGTGAGTTTTGTTTGTCACGTTTGCTAGGGGTGAAGCGCGTTCCTTCCAAATAATTTAGCAAAGTAAAAGGCTTGTCTTTGAGTAGCGCACAGGCTCGTTTGGCCTCTTCGATGTCTTTACCTTTTAAAGCAGGGTTTTTGGCAATGGCTTCTTTAGAATATCGACGCATCATAGGGAAATCGAGAAAGTAGAAAGCCTGCCCAATCACTGGAATATAGATGAGCTCAAACTTGGTAAAAAAGCGCGTCAATGGTAGGCGCTTTTCACTGATATATTGCATGATGCTGGTATCGACCCACGATTGGTGGTTGCTGATCAGTAGGTATTGACCGTCTGTGTGTACATCATCAGGCAAGCTGATACGCCAGTCTTTACGAGGCAGGACATTGTCGATGACGGCATTATTACTATTGATCCAGTAATTGGTGACATCGATAACGGCTTTGTCAGCGATAGCAGCACCCGTGAAGGCTTTGGCGGCGCCCATTATCCATACAGGAGGTCCTGCCAAGATGCTATTAAAGGTAATCACACCCGTGGCTGTGGTGAGTGATGCGGCTTTACCCAATTTTGGGGCGCGTTCATGTAGTTTTTGAACGATTGATTTCAATCGCATAGTAAGTCCTTTTTCTCATACCAGTGATGAGGTATTGATAATATTACTGCATGATTTTAGCAGAAATAAATCTTAGTGTACGAGTGTTAACAACAAATAATACACAGCACCTTTAGTGAAAAGTATTATTTTTGCCATAAAAAAGCGTACCAAGGCATGACCTTGTAAATACCCCATTCTTAACACAACATCATTGTAGAATAATTAAGCCACCTGCCTGTACTCGGCAGGTGTCATATCATTAAGTGAATCATGGGATCTTTCAGTGTTATAAACCTTGATCCAGTCTTCAGTCAGCTTACTAACCTCGTTTAAATTATTAAAAAAATAACAGTCTAAAACCTCATTGCGGTAACTGCGATTAAACCGTTCAATATAAGCATTCTGATAAGGACAGCCAGAAGATCGTAGCGAGATGCTCTCATGGTTGATGTTTTTAGCAACTGGTCTGGGCCCTTATTATGGTCAGTCTGTGCATTTTAGACACAAGGCGCCAGAAAAAATCCCCTATGCGATGAACCGCTATCTTCGTGAGGCTGAGCGTCATTACGAAGTGCTCGACACCCATCTGGAAGGCTGTGAGTATTTGGTTAGAGACGAGTATTCAATCGCTGATATCTCCGCATGGGGCTGGATCGATAAAGCATCAGCCTGAAATGACAGGGCTCTTTTTTGCCGCTTCATTGCTAAAAATACACGTATAGAATGACTATACTCACTATTTTTACCTGCGAATCGCCTAAAAAATAGCCTCTGTCAGTGCCATGGTTGAATGTTCAGCACGCCCTAATAACAGCAAAGAGACGTAAAAAGCTTTATAATAAAAAAGTGATTAAAAACAGCAGCTAATATTGGTTCTACAAACTTTGCCTTAAAATAGATTTTGAGGCAAAGTGATTAAGGTAAACACTATGAGTGCTGCGATAAAGTTCAATCGCGAGGATGTGAGCGAAAAAGCAAAAAATCTCTATTGGGAAAAAGGCTATCACGCAACCTCGATGCGCAATCTGCAAGACGTCATCAATATGCATCCTGGTAGTATTTATGCCGCTTTTGGTAGTAAAGATAAGCTCTTTATAGAGTCATTAAACCGTTATGCGGCAGATGATGCCAAGCGTTTGGCTGACTGTATCGAGCAACAAGACACCGTGCTTGCTGGATTAAAACATTTTATCCATACCGTCATCGTAGTCAATAAAGCGACAACACCAAGTGGTATGTGCATGATTGTAAAAACGATCGCTGAATTGACTCAGAATGATAGCCCCGAGCTATTGGCACATGCCACAGAGATTTTGGAAGGGATAGAAGCCTCATTTGCCACGTTATTCGCACAAGCTATTGATAGTGGTGAAGTCAGTGCAGAGAAAAACCCGATTGAATTGGCACGCTATCTTCAAATTCAGATCATAGGTCTGAGGACGTATGCTCAGATTACCAGTGATGACGCTGCGGTAGAAAAGTACATCGATGATATTTTTAAAAACATCGTATAAAGACTGATACTTTTTAGCGAAAACACCCTGACTGTCTACTTAAACAGTCAGGGTTTTTTTATTGGCCATTTGATAAGAGTCGTTACGGTATATTGGTAGAGTCGGTAGGGTTATCTCGAATGAATTTAAGTAGCAGCTCAGCCAGCGTTTCACCTTGATCTTCTTGCAGAAAATGTCCACCGTTGATAATGGTCGTATGCTGCTGACCATTGGTGCCGTGGATGAGTTTTTGCAAAATACGATCGCCACCACCCGTCACTGGATCAGAATCACTAAACAGCGTAATAAAAGGTTTTTTCCATTTGCTCAGTACTACCCAAGCGGCGCGGTTTTTTTCTGAAGCAGGGTCATCTGGTGTGGTGAGGACAAGGAGTGGAAATTGCCTCGCGCCTTCTTTGTACGACTCATCAGGAAAGGGTGCATCGTACGCCGCCATCACCGCTTGTGATAGCGTCGTTGTGGTACCACTGTTAATCGTCGCGCCTACATTGAACTGCGGTGTCTCTTGCGAGAAATACTGCCATAATAAGGTCTTGAATAAAGACTATAGCGTACAACTGTCTGCTGCTACAAACCTTAGTCATGAACAGGTCAGTGGTGCATGCTATGCATGAGTATGTTAAAAAACTGTCCTCTTCAGCTCGATTGTTGCGGTCAACAAGCCATATCTTATGGATTTAATCCTGACGCCAATAAACCTTTATCACCACCTCTGCGCGGCTAAGATCAAGCCGCTCTCTAAGCATAGGCCGTAGTGCCTTGACAGTGCTTGCCTCTAATGCACCCCAGACTTTATCAATTTTTATAGGTTGATCTATCAAATAATTGCCTATCGTATTATCGATTAAGGACGCTAAATGCTGTCCTGAGCATTGCTGATCGGTGACGATGGGAAGGACAGTAAAGTTGTCTTTAACGGTATTCTTGGTAGTGCACTCACTATTGCTGTCAATACGATTAGTTATGCTGCCATCAATACCACTACGTATTTTTACGGTATCAAAATAACGTTGATCCGCCGCGTTTTGTGTGACACTAACAACTAACGGCGGTGTTGGGTTTTCCCATAGCTCGAGTAATCTCGCGACAGTTGGCATAGACGTTTCATCAGCGATCAGTAACGCTTGACCGTCACGCAAATGCTCAATTTTTTCAGGAAACTCCCTTTTGGTCACTAAGGTATCACCTGCTTGTAGTGAGTTGGCCCAATTACCGCCCGGTGTATTGCCATGCAAGAAAACATCGACCCACGCTTGTATGCCAGTAGGGGTTTGCCATGCTTTTCTTAAGGTGTAATAACAATGAGATCGAGCAAGGCGCGAGGTATTTTTACTGTCATCAATATTGTCAGCTGTTGTGTCTTTAATCAATGCATTGTGCTCTAAATCAAATAAATACGCGTAACCTGCCTCGTTGATGGGTACTGAGGTCGGGTTTGATGTGCCGTTAGTATTATTCAACGTGGGCATGTTCAGTTCAAGGCGCAGCATATTTTTGCTGACTCTATAACTGTCTTGCACATCAAATACTTGCTTGGTCAGTTTAATCGTTTTTTTACCCAGCTTTTTATCCGCTTTTTGTTTGAGTGCAATATATTGAATTTGTAGCTCATCAGGATGCGTAATGGCTGCAGGAAAGGCAATAAAAAAAGCCTGACTCTGTTCAGGGTGATCTTGAGCATTAGTAGATGAAGATTCTGTATTTTTTGCCTGTACTTGTAACTCAAGGCCTTCAGCGTAAACGCGAGTCAATTGCACCTCTATATTATCCAATTCAGCCGTGGATATAGGAGTAAATGCGTTTAAAAACCCTAATAGTTCATCTAGATGCTCTTCGTTGATATAGGTGATGATGTCGTTTAGTTCAGGAGTGTTTAAGGAAGTATATGGTTTGTCTTGATCATAGGTATTATATGCAGAAGATAGGAAGATATTAGCCATATTGATACTCATAAGCAGATGATAAGTGAGGAGATAAAACGTCTAGTTGGTTAATGATAATTGTTTTTATTATCGTTTACGAGTAAAATCCTCTTTTATTGTCGCTTTTGTTTCAAAACTATAAGCATCATCGACGCCAATTTTTTACTTTTTATCAATTTTGATTTTTATCAATAATGAGTGCCTATATGTTACGTGCAAACCAACTGACCATCAGTCGACAAGGGAATACTTTACTAGATAACGTGAGCTGCGAGATTGATATCAAGCAGTTGGTGGCGCTAGTTGGACACAATGGTTCAGGAAAGTCGACTCTGATTAAGGCATTGGCAGGGGAAATGGCGAGTAGTAGCGGTAGTATTACCTTAGATGATACTCGCATCAATGATTACGGCAGTAAGGAGCTGGCACGTCATATGGCTTATCTGCCACAGCAACTACCTGACGCCGCTGGATTTACCGTGCGTGAGCTTGTGATGCTCGGACGCTATCCGCATCAAAAGTGGCTACAAAAGCCAACCCAAATGGATAGAGATAAAGTTGATCAAGCGCTAAAGGTAACCCAAACCGAAGCATTTGCTGATCGCATTACATCGACGCTATCAGGCGGTGAGCGTGCCCGTGCTTGGCTTGCGATGTGCTTGGCGCAAGATACCAAGTATCTACTGCTTGATGAGCCGCTCGCTGCATTAGATATGCATTATCAGATTGAGGTCATTCAGCTTATCCGCCGCTTGGTAGATGAGCAGGGCTTGAGTGTGGTGATTATTATTCATGATATCAATCTGGCAGCGCAGTATGCGGATCGAATCATTGCGTTAAAAAACGGCCGAGTTTGCCACAATGGCACTATCAAAAGCACGATGCAATCTGAGGTATTATACGATATTTTTAATGTGGATATGCAGCTGCTCAGTCATCCCATTACTGGGCAGCCTGTTGCAGTTGCTTGACATCAGATCGCTTCTCTTTCACCCAAACTCGCCTAAAAAGATATGCTCCTATGTTTTCTATTTTTTATCAATACGAATCATTCAAGCGCTCGATACTCATGCCAGCGTCAGTGACGCCAATAACAGTACGCAAGTGGCAGACGCTTTTAGCTTTTATAATATTAGTCTGTCTAACGTTGACCGCTTGTAGTCACTCGTCATCCGACAAAGATATTACTCACTTTGACACATCACATCCCAAAGATATTACCGAAACAGCAAACAGCCATAGTGACCGTATTGATAGTGACCGTAACAATATCGTCTCCCCTGATTGGGGCAATGCTGCAACGCTGACTGCGATGGGTCATGCACCGATTGCCACTGGTGATATCAGAGTGTGGGACAGATGGGTGGGGCGCCCCCATCTCCCAGCAGCAACCACCGATATTGGGATTCGTTATCAGCCCAATGCTGAGCTGGTTGCACAGCTTCCCGTTGATATGATTGTGGATAACGCTTTTTATGAGCATGCCCGCAGCTTATATGGTGATGTGCCTGCGCAGTCGGTGATGTTTGCGGCAAAAGGAAAAGCGGCAACGTGGGCTGACTATACGGAGCCGACGCGCGCGCTTGGTGCATTGATTGACAATCCCAAGATGGCTGAAGACTATATTGTACAAAGTCAAAAAGACATACAGCTTGCCAGTCAGCAGTTTCAGCAGCGCTATCCAATAATCAAAAAGTTCGCGGTCGTCCAGTTTGCGGATGCCAATAACATGCGCATGTATGTTGATAACAGCCTGTTTAAGGTGGTATTAGAACAGATGGGCAAAGAGCTTGTGGTCTTAGGGGAGGGCAATCAGTGGGGGTTTGTACCGATACGAATGGGTGATTTGGCGCAGTTAGATGATGAGACTTGCCTGCTGATCATCGACCCACTCAGTCCCATCACCAGAGCTGAGATTAATGACAGCTTGGTATGGCAGCGTTTGGGCTATGGTGAGCGCCGCTGTATGGCGGAGTTGCCGCCAGTCTGGATATATGGCGGGATGTCGTCATTGGTCAGTCTGGCCGATAATTTATCCACGGTTTCGTTAACAGGTGGCGCTATATAATGACTATTCATACCAATCATGCGAGCAGTGCCAGCAACACCCATAGCGCTAATAGCCTAGGCTCCACGTCCTCCTCACATACGGCAACTGTGATGACATCATCGCCCAAGCCGCCACCACATCCATCTCAGCCTCCGTCGTCTGTCGTGAGCAGTGCGTCTTGGCGATTGTGGGTGATTTTTATAGGATTGGTGGTTTTGTCCGTCTGCAGTGGCTGGGCACTATTAGAGCGAGAATGGACACGCCCGCTCAGTGATCTGTTTTTATCAAGTTTGCAGCTTGATATTGCCAGTATGGCGACTCAGCTTCATTTGGTTGCGACCAGTGTGGTGGCGCTATTGGCAGGTGGATTATTGGGCGTAGTCAGTATTTTGTTACAGCAGCTGGTCAAAAATCCATTGGCATCAGACACCACTTTGGGAGTCGGAATTGGTGCCCAGTTGGCTATGCTCATTGTCACGTTGTTTTTACCGAGTTTAGCCATTTATGGTGGCCTCTACGTGGCCTTTGTCGGTGCCATCATGAGTATGGGCTTGGTGTTTGCTTTGTCCGCGCCTAGTCGCTTCAATCCGCTGATTCTGATACTGGCAGGTCTGGTCGTCAATATCTTGCTTGCCGCTGTTGCCAATGTATTGGTGTTATTTTTTGCTGAAAGAAGCAACGGTATGTTGTCATGGGCGGCTGGGTTTTTGGCACAAAGCAGCTGGGATAGCAGTCGAGCGCTGATGATCACAGCGACCTTGGCGGCGATAGCCTGCCTGCCTTTATTGAAGCCGCTGACACTGATGAGCTTAGATGACTCACAAGCCAAACGTTTGGGCGTGCCTATCAATGGTATTCGCGCCTTAGTGGTAGTGATTGTGGCGGTGGTGACCGCACTAGTCATTAGTGAGGTTGGTTTGATTGGTTTTATTGGGCTTGGTGCCGCAAGCTTGGTCAATGCGCTAAGTATCTCGTCCATTGCTAAGCGCTTGGTCACGGCATTTGGGCTGGGTGCATTGTTATTGCTATTGACCAGTAATGTTGCCTTATTGCTTGAGCCTATGCTGGGGATGCAAATTCCCGCTGGTGCCATGACGGGAATCTTAGGAGCGCCACTGATTATTTGGCTGATTTTGCGCCAGCGCCGCGATCGGATAGAAACCATCACCCCTATGATGAGCGGTCAAAATAAGACCGTTGTGTTTTGGCGATGGAGCGTTGGAGTGATCATCACGATAATGTTGGCTTGTCTTTTTGTACAGGATATCAATGGCTGGGGGATCAGCACAGATTGGGCGCTGACACAGCAGTATCGTCTGCCTCGTAGCTTGAGCGCGGCGGCAACAGGGTTGATGCTCGCGGTCGCAGGCGTATTATTACAGACGCTAACGCGTAACCCTATAGCCAGTCCTGAGGTCTTAGGGGTCAGCTCAGGCGCGGCGCTTGGGGTCATTTTAGGATTTTTATTATTACCCAGTTTGGGACTCTCTGCTGGAGCAGGTACGTTACTGATTTCAGGACTGTCAGGTGCGATGGCGGTGCTGCTGTTGGTCATTTGGCTGGCACGTAGAGTCAGCTCAGGCTATTTGCTGTTAGTCGGTATTGGTATCGCTGCCATGATGGATGGGGTCATGCATATGGTCAAACTCTCAGGTGACCCGCGTCTTGAGGCGATGCTCAGTTGGCTATCAGGCACCACCTACAGTGCGCAGCCTAGTACAGTATGGTATCTGATGGGCATTGCGCTTATCTTATTGGTACTTAGCTTATTGATTGTCAAACCCTTACGTGTCCTTGGTTTAGGGACGGGTGTCGCACGTAATTTGGGTGTGGCAGTGACCCCCGTGACATTATCACTACTGGCGCTCGTCGCTGCCCTTAGTACCGCGAGCACGCTTGCGGTGGGGCCGTTGAGTTTTATTGGGCTGATGGTACCGCATTTAGCGACGTCTCTTGGCGCTGTCAAACTTGAGCGCCAATTGCTGCTGGCTGCTCTCTTAGGCGCGGGGGTTATGGTAATAGCGGACTGGATCGGGCGGTATGTGATGTTTCCTTATGAGCTGCCTGCTGGTACCGTTGCCGCTATCATTGGCGGTGGCTATTTCTTATGGCTTATTCGCAAAGTGCCAACCGCTGCTAGTGGTTAGTTTGTTTTTTTATGAAACGATGAACCAACAATCAAACGCTTATGAATGACGCTCACAAAAACAGCAATAGTAATCGCCTAAGCAATAAGCAAGGACGGCGGGTACTGGTGACCTTATTGCTCGGTGGTACGGTCATAAGCTTTAGTAATAGTGCGCTCAACCCAGCGATCCCTGTTTTTATGTCAGTGTTTGACGTCGATATTGTGCTGGGCGGCTGGGTGTTAAATGCTTATGTATTGGCCATGAGTGTGGGGCTGATGCTGAGTGGTTACTTAAATAAAAGGTTTGGTTTTAAGCCGGTTTATTTGGCGGCAATACTTGGTTTTATGCTCGGCTCGGTCATTGGCATGTTGTCCTCTAATATGCTCTTTGTCATTGGGGCTAGAGCTGTCCAAGGGCTGAGTGGCGGTCTGATTATTCCGCTCTCGATTGGCATGCTATATCAGATTTACCCAAAACAGCCACACGGTAGGATAATGGCGCTATGGGGCATCGTTATTATGATGTCATTGGCGTTTGGCCCTCTGGTCGGGGCTTATTTGGTTGAGCAGTTTGCATGGTGGACACTATTTGCCATTACATTACCCCTTAGTGTGATCGTTATGGCGATGGTGTGGCGATTGATACCTGAACCTGATAGAGGCACGCATGACACCGCAAGCCCTTTTGATACGGTAGGGTTTGTCAGTTTGATCATCTGGCTACTGACGATGATGATTTGGCTGAGCACCCTCAAAATAGATTTTACTCACGGTATCTCAAGCCGCGATGATTTGTTAAAAATAGTGGCATTAGGCGCATTGTCTATTTTATTTTTGCTGTCAGCCGTGGCTTGGTGGGCGTATGAGCGTCGTCAGAGCCATCCGTTGCTAAATGTGGGTTTGTTCGACAATAAAACTTATTTGCACAGTAATGTCATTAGTATCACCCAAACAGTAGGCTTGATGCTGTGTCTTTTATTATTGCCGATATTGATTCAGGAGGTGATGGGTGAAAGCGCTTTATGGACAGGCGTCGTTCTGATGGTTGCGACGCTCGTCGCCAGTATCACCACGCATTATGCTGGCAAGCGGGTAGACAAACGCGGTGCCCGAGGGATTGGTATGGCGGGTATCACGATTAGTGCGCTGTCTACTTTGATGCTCGCATGGTGCTTGTACCAGCCCACACTTTGGCTACTCATATTGACGATGAGTGTGCGCGGTGTCGGCGTGGGTTTGGCGTATCTGCCAACCACCACAGTGGGTTTTAGTAGCTTACCTAAAGACTCGGTCACTGAGGGAGCTGCACTCAATAATATCAGTCGCCGTATCATCTCTACCATCGTTATCACGTTGACAACCCTTTATATCCATAGTCGAAGCGCGCAGCTACTAGCCGCAGGTAGTGATGTTGGCATAGCAAGCGCTATCCAAGAAATACTGGTGATAATCGCGTTGATGCTATTGTTCACACTTCCTTCTGCCTGCAAATTACCCCGCGCGCCATAACGATCAACTTCATAGTTGGGCAGTATGTAGATTACCAGTGTCAATGACGATCTGCTTGAAGGCTTATCCCTTTTATCTATTTATTTGAACAAACTTTGAGACAAGCTGCTTATGTCACTGTCTAACCATTTCGCCAAATTTACCAAAGAAACGGACGGTAATTGCAGTAAGTCAGTCAACATGGTCACTCGCCACTTATAAAAACCTATTTGTAAATACTTATAGAAATAAAAATCATTATCATTTAGAATATCATTCACAAAGTTAGTACATACAGTATTATTTGCTAAATATAACGCATACCACTGCCTACCTATCCAATTAAGTGAAACCACCTAAGTGAAGTAATTATGAAAAGCCGCCATCACGTTGCTCTATCTCTTCTTACCCTTTGTATCAGCCAGCAGTTATACGCCCAAACCAATGCCAATTCAGTACAAAGCGCATCAGGTGTGCAGGCCACCGCTGCGGCGACCTCGAATGCATCATCAAGCGATGTACCTAGTGTGACTTTAGATGCTATTACAGTTAGTGCCAATGCCAAAACAGGCACAGCGCTGGCACAGAAAATCAGCGAAATGCCTGCTGTCACGCAAGTGATTCGTGAGGCGGACATTCAGGCGCAGGCGACAGGTAATCGCACGGTTGGGGACATCTTAGCCCAGCTCGTGCCCAGCCTTGGCGTGAGCAGCGGCTCGGTCAGTAACTACGGTACGACCATGCACGGGCGTCCTGTACAGTATTTGCTAAATGGCGTGCCATTAACAGGCTCGCGCAGTCTGTCACGCGAGCTAAACAGCATCGACCCTGAGCAAATTGAGCGCGTCGAAGTGCTCTCAGGAGCGACCAGCATCTATGGCGCGGGGGCAGCAGGCGGTCTGATTAATATCGTGACCAAATCAACGGCAGGCTATGGCTTTACAGGGCAGACACGCCTTGGTATCAACAGCAGCCGCGAGTTTAAATCGGACTCGCTTGGCTATCACGTAGGGCATAGCTTTGGTTATGGTGGCGAGCGCGTGTATGGTAATGTCGATATAGATTATGAAGCCACAGGTGGCAAGTTCGACAGTCATGGCGACCGCATCAGCCCTGACGCCAACCAAACCGACAACCAAGACACCGATACTGTCAGCGTCAACGCCAACCTTGGCTTTGATATTAGCGATACCAAAACCATGAATCTTGCGGCGACCTATTATGACAGCGAGCAAGATACCGACTACGGTGTCGACTATGGTGATAACTTGTCTGTACTGCTAAAAGGAACCACACCGTCACTACGTGCTATTGATGGCGCCGATATCGAAAACCAGCCCTACAATACCAAAAGCTCGGTCAACCTAAACTATAATGACAGTGACTTTTTGGGTTCTAACCTAAGTCTGACAGGCTATTATCGTGACGAAAAAGCACGCTTTTATCCGTCAGGAAAATCATTTACTAGTCAAGCCAAAGACGTTTGGGTAAATAATGGTTTAACCGATGCAGACACCTTAGGAAAGCTATTGGGTGCATCGGTCGTAGTTACGCAGTCTGAAGCGGATATTGAGGTGATGGGACTGCGCGCCGCTATGCAGACTGAAACCGATGTCATGGGTAAAAACACTTTGTTCAGCTATGGCGCGGATTTTGAACGTGAAGAGAGTGAGCAGACCTATTATGGCCAAGACCTGATTACCTTCCTTGCAAGTAATGGCTTGACTTCAACAAGTAATGGTCTGAGCTATAACGGCGGACCAAAAACCACTATCGATAAATGGGGCGCGTTCGTCAATGCCGATGTGGATATGACCGACAAATGGCACACCAGCGCTGGCGTGCGCTATCAAAACATCAAATCGGATACCGACCGTTTTGTGCCCATTTATGAGCAACTATTGGCGGATTATTTTGCGACCAATGGCATCAGTGATATTGCTGACGCTTACGGTATTGATTACGAAGCAGGCGCGGTTGAGGCGGGTAGCAGTAAGCACGACAAAGTGCTGTTTAACCTTGGTACCAGCTATCAGTTGACCGATGACGACCAAGTCTTTGCTAACTTCTCGCAAGGCTTTACCACGGCTGACGTGCAGCGCGCCTTACGTGACGTGCGTGCTGGATTTGTGGTCAACTCAGACAATATTCAGCCCATTTCTATTAATAACTATGAGCTGGGCTGGACAGGTAAGCGCGGTGATACCAGCGCAAAGGTTAGCGGTTTTTATAACGACTCAGACAAAACCGTGCGCTTTACCAACGACTATACCGTCGAAGTCGTCGATACGGACGAACGTATTTACGGCGCTGAAGCCTCGCTCACGCATGATTTGAACAAAGACTGGCAGTTTGGCGGCAGCCTTGCCTATACCCGCGGGCAATACAAAAAAGACGGCGACTGGCTAGAGCTGGATGCAGTACGCCTGACGCCACTCAAAGGCACGGCATACGCGCAGTATAACTTTAGCGAAGGCAGTAACATTCGCTTGCAAGCGCTGGCAGTCGGCGGTAGCGACAAGGCTTATAAGGACCAACAGAACGACCCAGACGCGAGTGCGCAGCCATTAACAGGCTATGCGACCTTTGATGTACTTGGGCAAGTCAAATTACCTGTCGGACGTATGGGCTACGGCGTGTATAACATCTTAAACAAAGACTATCAGACCGTGTATCATCAAACGACCTTTGGCGATTTAAACCGTTTGCCTGCGACAGGCACGACGTATGGTTTGAGCTATACCGTGGATTACTAAAAAGCGTCACGCATTAAAAAACCCTTCATGCTATGAAAAATTAGCGTGAAGGGTTTTTTAATGTTCATAACTCTCTAAATCATTCATCTGCTCCAAGAGTATTTGCTAGTGTTTCCAACTTCACGCTTTATCAGGTGTAAAATTCTTCTTTAGTATTTTATGATTGACTTATAGCGTATCAATGCTAATCTAAGCACTCTTTGGGGAGTAGCCTGCTTTCGTAATGCGAAAGCGTTCGTATCAACACACTTGGCCACATGCCATGGTGCGAACACCTCTCGGTTGGCGAGACCATCGATATATCTACACTGCAGGTCGGGGGTGTGGCTATGTCGTGGACTCTATACTCGACCAGAGAAAATCATATGAATCCTATCGCACTTCTACTACTTGCTTTTTCTATGTCTACGGATGCATTTTCTGTGGCAATCAGTAAAGGAGCAATTCTTAAAAACCCTCGTTTTACCGAAGCCTTCAGAATGGGTGTTATTTTTGGCACCATTGAAGCGATCACGCCGATTATTGGTTGGTTAATTGGTCACTCTGCCACATCCTTTATAGATGCGTCTTTTATTGAAGCATGGGATCATTGGGTCGCGTTTGTCATACTTTTTACGCTCGGTCTGCACATGCTGTATGAGGGACTGAAGCCAAGTGATGAAACGGCAGTAGTGCTATCGAGACATTCTGTTTTTAAACTTGCTTTGACTGCATTTGGTACCAGCATCGATGCCATGGCTGTCGGTGTGAGCCTAGCATTTGTCAAGGTCAATATTTTGCTGGCGGCAGGTATGATTGGTCTAGCGACTACGATAATGGTCACGCTAGGGGTGATGTTAGGAAAGGTGTTGGGCTCCATAATCGGTCACAGAGCTGAAGTATTTGGTGGTGTGATGCTAATTGCCATCGGTACATGGATTTTATTTAGTCATCTTTAGTCACTCGATAGATATGAGCTACTTGATAAATAAAAGCCTAGCTATTGATATAGCTGGGCTTTTTCATGCCTATGATCAGCACATAACACCATAACTCTTGCTAAATGACCGGAACATCTCAGTACTACAAAAATTGTTAATCATCAATAGGATAACCATGATGAAGATAAAAATGCCAATGCCCCACATAGGCAAAGTGAGCATCCAATTCGTCAAATTTTGATTACCACAATGGCTACAGCTCCAATCAGAACGTTTGAGGCTAGTATCACATTTCGGACATCTTTTATGATTAATAAACAATTTAGCCTCCCTTACAAATATATGCTTTTATAAGAGTATATATCTGCTATATCAATTGGGCAATTGTTTATCAAGACAATTATATATTGTCAGCGATTGGATGCGAATCAGGATGGAATGCATAATGATGAACATCTCTAAAAAAATACATGGTTAAAATGATTTTGTTACATATTGTTAAATAGCAGTCGATGCTATGTATAATGCAGCCCTAATACAGTTTTCGTTCATATGCCCTTAAGAAGAATATTTTATCATGTCAAATAAGCGTCCCTTATATATTCCCGTTGCTGGCCCCGCTCTTTTAGAGACCCCTTTACTCAATAAAGGCAGTGCCTTCTCAGCAGAAGAGCGCAATAGCTTTAATTTAACTGGGTTATTACCGCATAATATTGAGACGATTGAAGAGCAATCATTGCGTGCTTATCATCAGCTGCGCTCATTCACGAGTGATATGGACAAGCATATCTATTTGCGTAATATTCAAGACACCAATGAAACCTTGTTTTATCGTTTGGTTGAGCAGCACATTGAAGAAATCATGCCGCTCATATATACCCCGACAGTTGGTCAAGCGTGTGAAAAATTCTCGCAAATCTATCGCCGTAAACGGGGGCTATTTGTCTCATATGCTGAGCGCCATCAAATCGATGATATATTGCAAAATGCCACCAAACAAAACGTCAAAGTGATCGTTGTCACTGACGGCGAACGTATATTGGGCCTTGGAGACCAAGGGATTGGCGGTATGGGCATTCCAATCGGTAAGTTGTCTTTATACACGGCATGCGGTGGTATTAGCCCAGCGTATTGCTTACCAATCTTGTTAGATGTCGGCACCAATAATCAACAGCTCCTTGACGATCCTATGTATATGGGCTGGAGAAACCCACGTATCTCTGGCGATGAGTATAATGAGTTTGTGGATTTATTCATTCAAGCCGTTAAACGCCGTTGGCCAGAAGCGTTATTGCAGTTTGAAGATTTTGCACAGGAAAATGCCACCCCATTATTGAATAAATATCGTGACCAGCTATGCTGTTTCAATGATGATATCCAAGGGACAGCTGCGGTATCGGTCGGTACCTTGATTGCTGCTTGCTTGAATAAAGGTCAAAAATTAAGCGAGCAAAAAATCGCGTTTTTGGGCGCAGGCTCGGCAGGTTGTGGTATCGCCGAACATATTGTTCGCCAAATGCAGCGTGAAGGGTTGACTGAAGCGCAAGCACGTAGCCAAGTATTTATGGTGGATCGTTATGGTCTGTTGACCGACAGCATGACCGAGCTACAAAAATTCCAAGTACCATTGGTACAAAAAGAATCAGACATTGCGCATTGGGACAAGAGCAACAAGCTCGGTTTGGCACAAGTCGTTCAGCAAGGCGGTGTGACGGTATTGTTCGGTGTCAGTGGCCAAAAAGGTCTGTTTACCCAAGAGGTCATCGAAGCGTTATGCGCCAATACGGAACATCCAATTGTATTACCGCTGTCAAACCCAACAACTCGTGTTGAGGCAACACCGCAAGAAGTGATGAACTGGAGTCGTGGCAAAGCCATCATTGCAACAGGCAGTCCTTTTCCTCCCACGACCTTCAATGGCCAGACCTTTGAGGTGTCTCAGTGTAATAACAGCTATATATTCCCAGGCATCGGTCTTGGCGTTTTGGCGGCTCAGGCGACAAGTATCAGTGATAATATGCTAATGGCGGCAAGCCAAGCCCTTGCAGATATCTCTATGGAGTACCAAAAAGCACCGGGTGCTATACTACCGCCAATCAAAGTGATCAGAGAGATTAGTGAAAAAATAGCCTATGCCGTAGCAGTGCAAGCGGTTGAAGATAAGCTGGCACTACCTGATACCGCGGAAAACTTACAACGCAGAATAGAGGCAAACTTTTGGTTACCTGAATACCGTCACTATCGCCGTACTTCTTTTTAATATAGAAAAGATATAAAAAAATCCTAATACCACGATGAAAAGTGGTATTAGGATTTTTTGTTTGAGCAAACAGATAAGGCTTATACTCGCAGAGATGCAAGAAAATTGGAAGGATATCGATAGTATAATGGCAGCTTAGTTCTACTTATTTGGTGTTTTAAATTTGGGGGGTATTTCCGTTTGAACTGTAGTAAAACAGGCATTCATCATGCCCTAAAGCGGCTTGGTATCAGTCAAAAAAAAGACTTTAGAACATCCAAAAGCCTGTCCGATCAAAAGAGCGATATACCACAGTAAGCTTTATAGCTTTAGGCAGCAAGGCTACCCCATCGTTTATATATACGCGCGCGGCTTTGAGAGTCAGACCATTCGCTCTCATGGTTATGCACCGATTGGTAAGCCTTGTATCGATAGCTACAACTGGTAAGGTAAAAAGCGAACCAACGTTATCGGTGCTCTGTATGAAAAGATGCTGTTTGCCCTAGATTACTTTGAGACAAACATCAACAGCATCGTCTTCTATCACTGGTGCAAACACAAGCTAATCCCAAGTCTTAAAACCAAATGCTTGATTGTGATGGATAATGCCAGATTTCATAAGAGTAAGCGTATTCAAAAGCTACTGAATAGGCATGGTCATCGTATTCTATGGCTGCCACCATACAGCCCTGATCTGAATTCCATTGAAAAGAAATGGGCACAAGTAAAGTTTCTACGCCAAGGCTGGATGGAAAACGACTTATCCAAATTGTTTTATGATGTTTGTCCTAACCATAACAATTTTATTTTGAACTGACTATATAAATAATTATAAAAACTCGAAGTATGATTTCAAAGCTTGGTTACCTAGAGTAGCCAAGCTTTTTTAGTATTTAATAACGAGTACAAAAACAGTCATGCTTTTAAAGACTTAATAAGTACGACCAAGATTTATTGCACCGGTAAGTGCGCCGTCTATTTTTGTAACACTGCTGCAATTTAAAACGTTATTGTTAAATCTATGTTTTGTTTTGTGTGATTAGTCCGCTATTACTTGAGCCTTTTACCGTTTTTGCTATGGTAATAGCTCAACAGCAATCATATAGGAAAGACTTATGAGTAAAAACAATAATAAAGAGCGGATTATCGATAATTCAGAAGATCTGAAAGATAAAATCACTGAGTCTATGGATGCCTTTAAACTGCGGGCAGATCTGTTAGTGGCGAATTTAAAAGAGGGCGGCAATGATGGTTATGATCACTCAATCTCTAGCGCCGGCGAGAAAGGTCTAAAGTCAGGCAAAGTATCCGAGCTTACCGTTATCGCACCGCTAAAAGACGGCGGCGCTGCCCGTCTCAAAGAGATTCTAAAAATAGCAGGGGGCAATCTAAAAGGCGCGACAAGGGTAGGCACTTTGCACGATTTGCGCTTCGTCTTTTTAGATAATGATACAAGAGTGCTTTTTTGCACCGCTTATGACGGTGACTGGGATCCTTATATTGATGATTTCGCCACCAAAATTCCTGAACTCATGGATATTTTATTCGGCAATGTCGAAGGCTGGCCGGGTATCAAAGACCCAAGTGTTAAGCAGTTTATTCTTGATCATCAGATTACCGCTGCAGGCTGGTACGTAGGCGTCCCGCATCTGACGGTACAAGATATTCGCCGTCATGAGCGTATTGTTAAAGGCATCAATAAAGCTTTAGATGAAGCGCAAACAAACTAATTTTTTAGACATTGTATTTTTAAGCGCATAAATTTCAGGGCTTTGATACGATCATATTTTAATAACGATAAAAAATGAATAGGG
Source organism: Psychrobacter pacificensis (assembly GCF_900101915.1). GTDB lineage: Bacteria > Pseudomonadota > Gammaproteobacteria > Pseudomonadales > Moraxellaceae > Psychrobacter > Psychrobacter pacificensis. Next base: position 209,862 of record NZ_FNAL01000002.1, read on the forward strand.
CGATGTATGAGTAATGATGATAACAAACCTTTAACGGGATTGACCGATAAGTTGCAAGACTTAAAAGATGAGTTTGGCAATCGCATCGAAAACAGTGATTTTGAGACGTGGCTTAAAGGTGTGAAAGAGGAAGTCGGTGACGGTATTGAGATGATGGCTCGTAGGGCGCGCGGGGTCTTTAACCCCAATCTCGTCACCATGCAGCTAAAAGATATTCAATCCATCGTCCTACGTGAGCGTCCCACCCCATATTTTGGCACGGTAGTAGCACTAAAAATCAATAATGCTGACGTTGGCAAACAAATGCTAGCACAGGTGTTGCCTGATGTAACCGGTAGTGAAGACTGGCACAAAGACATGCAAGCCACGCTGTCTATCGTCATGACTTACGAGGGTCTACAAGCATTAGGTGTACCGCAGTCATCACTTGATAGCTTTCCTGAGTCTTTTAAAGCAGGTATGGCAGCGCGTGCTGAGCAGTTACGCGATTTTGATGTTAATGCCCCTGAGAATTGGATGGCACCTTTTGGGGATAAGGGTGATATCCATGTGGGCGCGGCTATTATCGCTGATACCAAAGATAAATGGCAGGCCAAACTTGATGAGCTTCGAGATCATCTTACCGATCATATCGATGTGGACAATCCTGCTAATGGTGATGTAGAAATCCTAATCGAGCAGGACTTTGGTTCAAATGACAACGTCAAAAACGTCTTTGGTTATCGTGATGGTATCAGTAATCCTGAGATTCAAGGCAGTGGTATTCAGACGCCTTCGAACCATGACGGCGATCCTATTGCCGCAGGGGAGTTTGTGCTCGGTTACGAAGGGGAGGCAGGACTAGTTGCACCTATGCCGCAGCCTGAAGTCTTAGGCAAGAACGGCTCGTTTATGGTGTTACGTGCTTATCATAGCCATGTTGCTACTTTTAATAAATACCGCAAAGATAATACCGACAGCGAAGAAGAGGCGGAGCTGCTGGGTGCAAAAATGTGGGGACGCTGGCGTTCAGGCGCGCCGCTCGTTTTGTCTCCCGATCATGATGATAAAGCGCTTGGCGATGATCCTAGCCGCAATAACGACTTTGGTTATAAAGACGATCCTTACGGTAAAAAGTGTCCGTTTGGCGCGCATATCAGGCGTATGAACCCACGCGATAGCGAAGATTTTATTTTATCTGATGTGCGTATTCACCGTATCGTTAGACGTAGCGTGGGCTTTGGTGAAGTTGTGCCATCCGATGTAATAGAGGACGATGGCAAAGATCGCGGTCTGTTTTTTATTGGTATTAATGCTCATGCCATGGAGACGGTTGAGTTCTTGCAATCACAGTGGATCAACGATGGCAACTTTATGAGCTTAGGCGAAGAAAAAGATCCTATGGTTGGTTTGCACTCTGGTGATAAAGGAGGAAGTGATAAAGACAGCGATGCAGATACCTTTACTGTTCCGGCTGATCCAATTCGCAAACGCTACCATGGTATTGAAACCTTTAATACCTTGCACGGCGGCGAGTACTTTTTTATTCCGAGTTTATCGGCGCTAAAATGGATTAGCGAGCTGTCTTAACTCTCAGTACCATTTATAATAGTCACCACTTAACAATAATAATCATGAATAAAATTAGGAAATATAATGCTAAAAAAATTATTTAAACCCAAATACGTCCCCTACGATCCAAAATATATCGAATTAAATGCTGAGGACGAAAAAAACATTCGTACTATTACCGACGATATCAAAAGCTATATTGCGCGTAGTGATAAAGCTAGCAATATCGATTATCACACGCGTGATGCGCATGCCAAGGGGTACTGCGCACTAAAAGCTAAGTTTGAGATATTAGATGATATTCCCAAAGAGTACGCGCAAGGTTTGTATGCTAAAGCGGGCATTCATGATGCGGTGATTCGTTTGTCCAACGGTTCATCTCGAGTATTCGCTGATCGTAAGTTGGGCTTTGCTCAAGGTCTCGCGATTAAAGTCTTTGACGTACCGGGTAAGAAGCTCGCTCCCGGGGAGGAGGACAGTACGACCTTTGATTATAACTTTATCAATCATCCGGTGTTCTTTTGCAATAGAATTGAGGAGTATACCTATCTCTCAAGACTGTTTTTGGAATTACCTAAATACACGGAGAAGGGCGCGATCGGTAAAGCGCAGTTGGCGTTTAACTGGCTGACCAATTACGGCTCAAGATTACCAACCAAAGAGTCGATTAAAACCTTTAAAGCTATCGGCGGCTTTACGAGGATTGAACCAAAAAATACCTTGTTATACGACTTTCATTCGCAAGGTGTGGTGCGTCATGGTGATTATATGGCAAAGATACGGGCAACGCCAACAGCCGCTTCTGTCAAAAAAGTCACGCGCCGTGATGTCGATGTCGACGCCCGCGAAGAGGCGCTGCGACCGCTTATCGTCGAGGAGATACGCGAACATGATTATCAGTTTGATATCCAGATTCAGCTATGCCGTAATCTCAAAAAGCAGCCGATTGAAGAGATTACGACGCAGTGGCAAGAGTCGGATACGCCCTTTGTCACCGTAGCGCGTTTAACCCTTCCTTGCCAAGACGTACCAGATGACGGTAATTTTGAGATTATGGAGAATCTATCCTTTACCCCATTTCGCTGTCTTGAAGAGAACCGTCCTATCGGAAACTTACAACAGTCGCGTCTCAAGGCCTATCAAGTCGCCTCCGAGACTCGCCATAAACTCAACGACGTCAAGCGCCGTGAGCCAAAGAGTTTAAAGGAGACGTTTGCTAAGTCTTTTTTTTAGACTAATTGTTTTTGGGGCTGTCCTAGATAAGTAAAATTATTTAGGATAGCACTATGAGAAAGAGTAAACTAAGTTGGTATAAACAAAACAGACTCATCGAGTTATTTGTTGCCGGTTCTACCGCGAGAACAGCAGCAAGCCTAATCGGTGTTAATAAAACCACAGCCAGTTAAAGCGTAATGGCAAGGTCTACGCTTGTATTATACCCAATGCTAAAGCAGAGACTTTGATCCCCATCATAAGAGAAAAAGTGAAGCCTGATAGCATTGTTTATACTGACTCATTTAAAAGCTATAACGCATTAGATGTCAGTGAGTTTACTCATTATCGTATCAACCACTCCAAAACCTTTGTTAATGACAAGAATCACATTAACGGTATAGAGAACTTCTGGAACCAAGCTAAACGGCATCTACGCAAGTTTAACGGAGTCCCAAAAGAGCATTTTCACCTCTATTTAAAGGAATGTGAGTGGCGTTTTAATCACAGTGACCCAAAGTCGCAATTACTACAATTAAAACAATGGGTTAAACAGGGTTTAAACTAGTTATCTAGGACAGCCCCTAAAAAAGATATAAAAAAATCCTAATACCACTTTTCATCGTGGTATTAGGATTTTTTGTTTGAGCAAACAGATAAGGCTTATACTCGCAGAGATGCAAGAAAATTGCCATGCGTGCTGAAAAAACGGATGAGTCGTTTGCTGCTAATATCTATTTAGCAGCGACGATTATCCATTGACGGTAATTGTCAACACACCCTAGTTAAATCTACAATTTAGAATTAATACCTTTAAAGTATCGGTGGTGTTCTAAAAAGTATGCTGACATCAGACATAGCCATCATTGATATAAAAGAATACCAAATCAAACACTTTTAAGTGATTATCGAGCTTCTTAGAGAAACAACAGGTTCTTCTAACGGCTCGTTTTAGTCGGTGTCTAAGACGGCAATTATTGCCTTCAATACCTATCGTATGCTGTTTGCCAACTTGTTTGTTATCTGGTTTAAAGGACGTTATGAAACTGTCCCAATTGTCCATGCTAATAGAGTCATAGCTCACTTTAAGTTGCTTAAGACGCGCTCTTAGTTTCTGAGCTGTTTTTAAGTCGCGTTTGCCCCAAACATAAGCGACAATCTCATTAGTAGCCCGGTCATAAGCATAAATAAGCCAGACTTTACGCTTCTTGCGATATACGTAAGTCCAAAAATCATCAACTTCTAAGCGTTCATAGTAGCGCTTATTAGGCAGGATCTTATAAACGGATGAGCTTATGGTGCTGAGCACTTTACCAATACTCACCGAGGTAATGATGGCTATGTCTCTAACACCGCAGCCTCGAGCAGTCATCAGACGTAAGATGTCTTCTATTTGAGAGTAACAGCCTTGGTAGTTTAAGGCATGGTCATCAATGAATTGTCGTTTGCAGTCCTTACATTGGTAGTTCTGCTTGCCATAGCTTTTTATACCATTTTTCTTTAGACTAAGACTGTGACTAAGACAGTCGGGGCAATTGATCTGTATTTGTGTCTTCATAACCTCAAATATATCATCTTGCTTCGGCTGTCACCCTTCCTTTATTACCCCAGCATACTTTTTGATACACCACCCCCATTTTTATTGGTTTAATTTGGCCAACACATTTTCTGCTAAGTCTTGCAACGTTTCTTTGACAGGGCGTTTGGTAGGCTTTAAATTAATGGCGACATGAGATAAGCCTTGTTCTTTCTGCTCTTGCCAAAATTCCAGCAAACTATGTGACCCGCCTCGTAGATAAATATTGCGAGATAATTGAGCAGGCTCATTCGGATTCTCACTAAGTTCGACAAAATTGGCATAACCAAAAGGATGCCAAGCGTCATCTTGATTTAAATCCGCCAAGGTTTGCACAATGTTTTTGGTATCTTTTGGGTTTACCCCATGCCAAATCCACGCATCGGCAGTATTAGCAAGCCAATCTAGTTCCTGTCTGGCACGACCAATAGCAACCATCGGTAAGCGTTGTTCAAGGGTAGGGATAAAGCCAATATTGCCTGTTAAATCCCCATAATGTTGCCCTTTAAACTGCGGAAATTTTTGGGTGGTTAAGGCACGAATCATGTCCCAGCTTTCTCGAAAACGCTCGGCACGATTGTCAAAGTTTTGCTGAAACACAGGGTATTCCACAGGTCTATCGCCACTCGACATTCCCAAAATAAAGCGATTATTGCTTAATACTGCCGTACTTGCTGAGGCTTTGGCGATATGAATGGGACTCCGCAAAGGTGCAACGATGCCTGCTGAACCTATCGCAATTCGTTGGGTTTTCGCAGTCAAATAGCCCATGGCAACCATGGGGTCAAATGCTTGTCCAACATCGCCAAAACTTGGGTCATAAAATGGCACATCTCGCAACCATAGTGCAGAAAATCCAAGCTGTTCTGCTAAGACAGCGGTTTCCCCAAAGTCTTCTAAGCTCGGAATCGGACTATTGGGATAGCCTTTAAACGGGGCAATCAATCCCAAGGTGAGTTTATCCGCTTGAAACACCTCACTAAATGCAGGGTGATTGGCAAGATGAGGGGGTAGTTGTTTTTGTTGCGGGGTTATATTTTCATTCGTCTGAGCGGTGTGAAGTAATTGGCTATTGTCTTGTCCAAGAACAGAGAGGTTTGGTACAGCAGTTTGTGAGCTTGTGGTCATGGGAGTCACTCCGTTAAATGAAGCATTAAAAAATATAGTCCTAGTATAATGCTTTTGTTTTTAATGATAATTGGGGTAAAATTGGAAACAGTTTTGCTTTTTTTGCAAAAATATGTTTATTCAAAAATACACTTAACTGCTAACAAACCCATGACCATCAATTACTTCTATGCCCTCACTATTTTTCACCATGTGGCGAATACTAATAGCTTTACTGCCACGGCAAGTCAGCTTGGGCTGGCGGTGTCGTCTGTCACTCGGCAAATTGATAACTTAGAACAATCCTTGCAAGTTAAGCTATTGAATCGCTCAACCAGACATTTGGATTTGACCCATGCAGGGATGCGTTATTTACAACAGACCGAGCCGATATTAGCTGAATTACAACAGGTAAATGAAGCGATTAAAGAGGAGCAAATTGAACCACAAGGGCGATTGTGCCTTACTTTTCCCAGTTCCTATGGGATTGAAAAAATCGCCCCATTGCTTGCCGAATTTGCCCATTTATACCCAAAAATTGAATTGGAGCTATTTGCCAGTGATGAATTTGTAGATTTATTTAATGAGAAATATGATGTAGGGGTGCGGTTAGGGCGTGTGGAGGATGACCGCTTGGTAGCAAAATTTATTGCCTCTCAGCAACGGCTGTTATGTGCCAGTCCCGATTATCTACGATTGCATGGAACACCACAAATACCGTCACAATTAGCCGAGCATAATTGTTTGCCGTTTATGTATCAAGGCTATGCGTCAAAGTGGTATTTCCATCAAACGGGTAAAACGCAAAGTTTGCGGGTGACAGGGAATTTGATGGGTAATAATATAGAAATGCTGAAACAAGCCACGCTTGATGGACAAGGGATTAGCCATTTACCTAATTGGCTGATTGAGAAAGCGTTGCAGTCTGGGGCGTTGGTACAGGTGTTGTCTGATTGGCAAGTGACCCCGTCTTTGGCGACAGATGACGGGATTTATTTGGTGTATCCGCCCACTAGCCGTAATGTGGTAAAAATTGGCGTGTTGGTGAATTTTTTAGCACAGCGTTTGATAGGTTAAACTGTAGATGGTGATATTGTGAAAAGCAGTAGAATATTATGCGTATCTAATTTAGGGAGGGTTTTCTTCATAAAAGTAGTCTAGCATAGTGCTTATCTACTACAGCCCCAAAAATTAATTACATCCATGCAGTCACATAAATTTTAGACAATAAAAAACCCTTACAAGTCATTGACTTGTAAGGGTTTGAATGTGGTGGCCAGTATCAACCATACTTATTGATTAAGTTTTTGATATTAAAAGATATTTATAAATATTAATTTTATTATACCAACATTTATACCAACAATCTTATGAGTTAGATAGCTGATCCTGAAGATATATTATTCATAAAAAATATTGTTATCTTTTGTTATATTAGGCTGCTAATTTACATTTATCAGGTTTGAGCTGCTTAGTGTTTACTATGAATAATATCATTAGTTGATATAATCTAAAAAAGAAGTCTTTTGTCTGGATGAATAAATGTATATTAATGAGTTAAGAGTAAACAGTTATTATGACTGGGAAGTTATTTGTAAATATTTAGCTAATATTTACACATTAAATAAATATGGGTAACCCTCCCAAACCTAAGACACCTTATAAATGGAATTAAGCTGCCTGAGCTATGCTGAATAAAACGTAGAGCTAAACTTGGTAAACTAAGCACAATAACAGGAGTTTACCATGACCAAGAAAATCAGAACTTATAGTGACGAATTTAAAGCCGAAGCTGTCAAGAAAATAGCAGATAATAATGGCAATATTTCAGCGACTGCAAAGCAGCTTGGTATTGCCATGCAAACGCTCTCAAACTGGAATAACAAATCCAATCAAGGCAAGCTTGTCGGCACAGAGCAATATGATCCTGACCTTATGAGTGCTCTTCAAGAAATAAAGCAGCTCAAGCGTCAGCTCAAAGTGGCTGAAGAGGAGCGTGAAATACTAAAAAATGCGACGGCGTACTTCGCGAATGAGGAACGTTAAGAAACAGTCTGGGAGACTGTTTTAGTGACGCAAGGCGTAGGGCTATGCCCGAAGTGGCAGTTAGTAAAGTACGCCTTTATCAAACCCCCATATCAACAACATCACCTAAGAAAACTAGACTTCGTAATCTAGCCTTATACACTATATGAATAATAGCATTCAGAGCCTTTTCGACTTATCAAAATAAAATAGACCTATAGTAGGTCTACATATTATTAATATTTTGAACACTAGGATATTGAGGTGTATGCTACTTAGCAATCAATAATCCTACAGTAACTTCAAAACAATACTCATCTTTGATAGTGATATTGACCGTCCCTTTATGAGCATTAGCAATAGCCTGAACGATAGATAAACCCAAACCTGAGCCTGAGTGGTGCTGGCTAGTTTTATCATGACGATAAAAGCGCTCAAACAATCGATCTGCTTCGCTTTGGTTTAACGGTTTTTCTAGAAGATTAGTAAAAGTTATCTCTAGCCAAGATTGCTTCGCGGTTTGAGTGTTACTTTGATCGTCTTCAAGCATCTTATAAGTATTAACGGAAGTATTTGGAGTGTTGACAGTGGCTGATATTGTGATGACACTATTACTAGCGGCGTAGTAGATCGCGTTTGATAGCAGATTAGCAAATAGCCTTTGCAATAAACCTTCATCGCCTAATACTGCCTTAAAATCTCCTAATTTTACAAAAGTTATTTCACGATCCTCGGCAATCATTTCAAAGTAATCTAACAGCTTATTGATTAGGACCTCAGTATCTACAGTAGTCACTTGCGAATCACTCAGTCCTTTTTGGGTTTTTGCTAGCAGTAGCATGTTGTTAATCATCGCCGATAATTGCTCTAAGGTGTCATGTTGCTGATGTAATTGTTCGACATATTCCTCTTCCTCTCTAGGCTTATTTAACATGACTTGCGTTTGCGTAATCAGCGTCGCTATTGGCGTGCGTAGCTCATGCGCGATATTGTCTGAAAATCGCGACAACGACTCAAAATTGCTTTCAAGCTTAGCCATCATCGAGTTATAGGATTCTGCTAAAGGTCTTAGCTCTAATGGCATATCACTAACTATTACTCTTTCGCTCAATCTTTCAGGATGAATACCTTTCATCCTTTGCACGATAGTGGATAAAGGGGCAAAACCCCAATACACGCTTAAGGCTGCTATTAAAACCAACAGTAGTGTGATGGCAAATAGGATCAGACTAAGTTGACGGTTAAACTGTAATAAATACTGATGATGCACGTCAATGGGTAAGGCGATAAGGGCAAGCATGTCATCGTCTCCAATAACCATAGCTCGATAACGTCTGTCTTTAATATTTATTACAAACTGTCTGTCATCATGATTTTGCTGTAATGATAATAGGTTAAAGTCGGCACTTAATTCATTAGCAAAGTTTTTGGGAGTACTAGATAGCAATCGTCCCTCTTTATCAGCAATGATAGTTTTTAGATCGTAATCTAGCGCTGATGAATGCAGGTGATCATCATTTTCTGTGGCTATTGTAGGAAGTAGATTTGAAGAAGCTTTCGAGCTTAGCGGTTGTTGAGTGTTTGATGGACTTTGAGGCTTAGGTAGTGTCTGAGAGGCTATTTGGTTATCCGCCTCTGTTACGCGCTTACGTAGATTAAAGGCTGCGTGGGTAATGATTTCAGCATCCATTTGTTCAAAATGGCCTTTAACAGAGTGCTGTACCCAGATATAGATTATCAACTGCGATAAAACGACAAATATCGTCAATAAAAACACAGTTCGCCATAGTAAGGGTAAGCGTCGATTGTCCAATCTATTTATCATATTGGCTATCTTCCGTTTCGCTGGCAGCTTTATTACTAGCTGAAACGTCGACAGCATCTAATCGGTAGCCCATGCCACGCACAGTATGAATTAGCTTGGTATCAAACTCATCGTCTATTTTTATACGCAGACGTCTTATTGCCACATCAATCACATTAGTATCGTTATCAAAGTTCATATCCCATACTTGTGAAGCAATGATTGAGCGTGGTAATACTTCACCGCGGCGCTCTAATAGAAACTGTAATAGGGAGAACTCTTTTGCGGTTAGTTTAATGGGCGTGTCTCCTCTATGTACAGTGCGCTTGGCAATGTCCATTTTGAGATCCGCTATTTGCATGAGCGTACTTTTATAGTCGGCTTGATTGGCGCGTCGTAATAAGCTTTTTATCCTGACTATTAACTCTGCAAAGGCAAAAGGTTTGGTCAGATAATCATCACCGCCAATCTCAATCCCCTTGATTTTGTCATCTAAATCATCTTTTGCGGTTAGAAATAACACTGGCGTATGCTTGCCAGCCGCTCGGTAATTACGTACTAGCTCAAAACCGCTAACATCAGGCAGCATAACATCCATGAGTATCACGCTAAACTCTTCAGTCATCATAGCATGGTAGCCATCTAAACCTGTCAGCTGATGATCAACAATGAAGCCTGCTTCACTTAAGCCTTTTTTTACATATTCGCCGAGTTTTAATTCATCTTCTACTAGTAGTACTTTCATAGTAATCCTTCAATATAATTATGATTTTATAATACCCAAATCAATATAAATGACAAAACGGACTGGTATCTGACAAAGATGTCATGCGCTCGTCATCAAATGGTCAGTCTTCGTTTGTTAATCTATACCTATAGTACATAGCGGCTCATTCTTGATACGAGTAGCTACTATGAATTATTACTACAGGTAATTAGTTTCAATATTTAATAATTTATTAAGGATGTTATATGAAAAGCTATCGTTCATTCAAAAAAGTGGTGCTGCTATCCGCTTCGATGCTTATCGGTATATCAGCAGCTAATGCGCATACTACCAATCTAAGCACTTCAATTATCGATAATTGCGATAACTTAACTACGTTTGCCAGAAATCTAGATCACAATAACGCACAGATGTCTGATGCTCAAATGAAAAGCTATGTTGATGCACGAGTCGCTTGCCAAGTTCAGCATCAAGATCAACATCTGCAGTCTGAAAAGTATTTTATAAAAAAATATGGTAGCGATCGTGATAGAAATGCTGATGCCATACTAAATGAATACGTGCAGCATTAAAATATAAAAGTAGCAAGATGACAATATTGTCATCTTGCTGTCATCTCTCTGTCAGAATCAATAAGTTATGCTTTAGACTGAATTAATATCCTAAAGCTTTATGTACCCTCAACTAAATCAATTAAGGATTAACCATGTCACTCTTTAAATCAAAGTCTTTACCTAAAGCAATCGTAGCCACTGCCGTCGCTCTAGTCGTTTCAACCTCAGCTCTAGCACATGATCCTAAAATGCATGCTGAAAAAGATCAAATGAACTGTGAAAAAATGCAAAAGCATATGGATATGATGGGAAAAATGGATCATAGCAAGATGGACATGAGCGATCCTGCCATGAAAGCGATGATGGCTAACATGGGTAAAATGAAGCAAATGTACCAAAAACACTGCGTTACTAACGACAGTAAATCTTAAAAATTTTAGCTCTGTTAAATAGCAGTCAACACTTAACGGAAATAAATTGTTAGGAAAACATATGAAATTTTTATTGGGTGCGCTCTTTACCGTATTTGTGGCAATCGTTAGCGTGTTTGCGGTTGTTACTAGTGGCGTTGTCAATGTGGGAGCTGACCAAGAGCATAGCCCAATGATGTTTAGCTTTTTAGAAACTGCTCGCAATCGTTCCATAGAAAATGCCAGTAAAGATATTGTGGTACCAGATTTAGAGAAGGCTGAGCTAATCAGTTCTGGTGGCGCGGACTATAAGGATATGTGTGCAGGCTGTCACTTGTCTCCGGGAGTGGCACAAACTGACTTTAGTGAGGGCTTGTATCCAAAGCCGCCCAACTTTACCAAGGCTGATATTGTCAAACGTTATCAAACAGAAGACGGTGCAAAGCAAGGCTTTTGGGCAATTAAGCACGGTATTATGGCATCTGGAATGCCTGCGTGGGGCGCGTCCCATGATGACGCTAGAATGTGGGCAATGGTAGCCTTCATTAGATCGTTACCTGAATTAGATGAAAGCCAATACACGATGCTAACCACTAGGATAGATGGCGATATGATGGACATGTCATTTGACGGTGATATGAATATGTCGGATGATGGATCTGGAATGCAGCATTAATTCTTCCATATTCCTTTATAAAAGCGCAGTGCTAAATAGTGCTGCCTTTTGGGATTTAAACTTTGCCTATACTACACTTAGTTATAGGGTATAAATCTTTAGAAGGTTCAACAGATAAGCAGACGCTTAGGAGTAAGTTATGAGACGCTATATAAATATAATGGGCAATGGACATAAAAAGGTATCAGCTTCTGCTCTTTTACTAGTAGCAACGTCAACAGTAATGGCTTGTAGTCAGCCCGATACTAGTGTTTCAAATTCTACTCAAACTGAGCCAACGCTTGCCACCAAAAGTGCTCAAATAGAGCAACCACAACCGCAAATGATGTCTGTCAGTGCTAATTCAGGTACTGGGTCGACAATTCTACAAAACGTCTCGGCTACAGTTTACAAAGATGCTAATTGTGGCTGCTGCAAAGAATGGGTAGGCTATGCCGAAGGTCATGGTCTAAGCGCAACTGCGCAAGACGTTACAGATTTATCTTTATTTAAAGAGCGTTACGGTGTCCCGCAGCAAATGCGCTCTTGTCATACCACCGTCACTACTAATGGTTATGTTTTTGAAGGGCACGTTCCTGCCAAATACATGGCACAGTTTCTAGCCAGTCCGCCAACTGATTCCATCGGTCTTGCGGTACCGAGTATGCCAGTTGGTAGTCCGGGCATGGAATATCAAGATAAATTTATGCCCTATAAAGTCATGCAATTGAACAAGGATGGCAGCACTCAAGTGTATGCGGCTATTGAGTCGCCAGCGCAGCAGATGTAGTTCTATTAATAAGTTATCAGATATATAAGTTCAACTCTCATTTCATGGATTAACTTAGGTCAATATTATGAATAAAAACAGATTTAACCGCAGGCGTTTTTTGACAGGGTCATCCACCTTGCTCGGCGCGTCGATGCTATCCACACTACCGACGATGGCTAATAGTGCTTTAACTAAAAGCCAAAATGTCGTAGTCAATAGTGATAGAGCCGATCACATTGTACCTATACTAACGGGTAATGAATTTGATCTTTATGTCAGTGAGAAGATGATAACGGTCAACGGCAAGTCAAGCATGGCAACGCTGATAAATGACTCACTGCCTGCGCCAACGCTTAAGATGCAAGAAGGCGATACGGTCACCATTCGAGTCCATAATCAGCTGAATGAGTCGACCTCTATTCACTGGCATGGCCTCTTAGTGCCGTTTGAGATGGATGGCGTACCGGGTATCAGCTTTGATGGTATTCCTGCGGGTAGCACCTTCACGTACAAATTTAAACTGACACAGTCAGGCACTTATTGGTATCACTCGCACACTGGATTCCAAGAACAAACCGGTATGCGCGGGGCTATTGTGATTGAACCTAAAGGGCGCGAACGCTATCCTATTGAGGAAGATCACGTTATCCTGCTTAGTGATTGGACGCATCGCGATCCGCATAATCTGCTAAAACTACTTAAGCAGCGTGCTGACTTTGATAATTATCATCTGCCAGACTTTAAAAAGCTATTGTCCGATATTGCCGCTACGGATCTTGAGGCGGCTTATGATAAACGTAAAATGTGGAACCAGATGCGCATGATGCCGACTGATTTTACTGATTTATCTGGTGAGACCACGTTTACTTATCTTATGAATGGTAAAACGACAGCGGCTAACTGGTCGCAATTGGTCAAAGCCGGTCAGCCGGTCAAACTACGCTTTATCAATGGCTCCGCGCAGACCATATTTGATGTGCGCATTCCAGGGCTCAAAATGAAAGTGGTCGGCACCGATGGTAATGATGTCGCGCCCGTTGATGTCGATGACTTCCGTATCGGGGTGGCCGAGACTTATGACGTCATCGTCACCCCAACCCGTGACGCGCATACCATATTTGCCCAAAACATCGATCGCACCGGCTTTGTCGCAACCACGCTTGCCACTAAAAGAGGCGCTCGCGCTGCCATACCTGCTATGGATGATGTTGAGTGGCTAACTATGTCCGATATGATGGGGGCTATGGGTGCTAATGGCTATGATGCCCGTCATGCTAAGACCGAATATGACTTTAAGACAGATATGCGCGTCGATAGTCCACGGATGAATCTCGATGATCCGGGTATTAATTTGCGTGATATTAATCGTAAGGTTTTAACCTATAACCAACTGCATTCTGTTGGCAATGAAATAATGGCCGAGCAGCGCAAGCCCACTCGAGAGATTGAAATACATCTAACCGGTAATATGGAGCGCTATATCTGGGCACTCGACGGCATCATGTTTAAGGATGCGCCGCCTGTCAATATCAAACCGGGCGAGCGTGTGCGTATTACCTTAGTCAATGACACTATGATGAACCACCCTATGCATCTGCATGGTATGTGGAGCGATTTGCGCACGCCTGATGGCGATTTTCAAGTTCGCAAACATACGATAATGGTGCAACCAGCGCAAAAAATTAGCTTTGATGTCACAGGAGAAGCTGGTCGCTGGGCATGGCATTGTCATCTGCTCTATCATATGGAAGCCGGGATGTTTAGAGAAGTTGCCGTTGTTTAATAAACCTTCGAATATGAGCCTTATTATGAAAATATATAAAGTAGGTCTACCGTTTATTGGCATGTCATCTTTGATGCTACTAATGTCACCTTTAGCAAACGCTGCTGAGATGTCGAACATGGATCATGGCAGTATGGACATGTCTGGTATGGATATGTCAGATATGGATCACAGCAGCATGGATATGTCGGGCAATATGTCAGATATGGACCATAGTGGCATGGATATGTCAGGCGATATGTCGGATATGGATCATAGTGGTATGGATATGTCAGGCGATATGTCGGATATGGATCACAGTGGTATGGATATGTCAGGTGACATGTCAGATATGGATCATAGTGGCATGGATATGTCGGGCGATATGTCAGGTATGGATCACAGTAGTATGGACATGTCAGGTATGGACCATGGCAGTATGGATATGTCAGGAGGTATGCAAGGTGGTAAAGCTCCAGCTGATGCTCGCAGTCCTGACTACTCGAACGGTGTTCCCTATGGTCGCTTTGGTAAGCCTGTGATGATGGATAGCTTACCGTTATGGGGTGTGTCAGTAGAAACTTTGGGCTATCAGTTTGAGAATGACCAAATCGATTTTGAGTTTGATACGTGGTACGGTACTGATAGTAATCGTGTCACTCTACGCAGTGAAGGTAGTGCTCAAACTAACGATGATAAAGAAATTGATAGCTTAACCTCACTCGCTTATTGGAAGCCGCTCGGTATCTTCTGGAATGGAGAAGCGGGTATTGCTTATAATACTGAAAACGATAAGTCCGCAATCATGGCAGGCATTGTTGGTACGGCGCCGTACTTCGTTGAGACTGACGCAAGAGCTTATCTATATACTGATGGTCAAGTCCAGCTTGATCTTGGGACAGCGTACGAGTGGCGCTTAGATCAGCGTTGGGTGGTCAGACCAGAGCTGGAGCTGACTGCCTTTAGTAAAGATGATACCGATAACGGTATTACTAAAGGATTTAATGAGTTTGAAGCTGAAGTTAGGCTGGCTTATGAGACATTCAGTCGTCAGCTCGCGCCTTATGTTGGTTTCAGCTACAAGAGCGCCTTGGGTGATGCGCGAGACTTACGTCGTCAAGAGGACGAAGACGTTGATTCTAATAGTCTGACTGCTGGTGTGATGTTTTGGTTCTAGTGTTAACCATGTAAGTAACAACAGTTTATAACACTAGCTCTAAAAAAAGGCACCTCTTTATTTAGGTGCCTTTTTACTAAATTAAGGACAAGAATATGAATAACCATATGGATAATAAACAGAAGCAAATGAACCCTTATGTAAAGTTCACAATCATGATTTTAACATCGACAGTGGTGATGTTTATCATGATGTATTTTAACACCTATCAGTGGGATCATATTTACTTTAGTGAAACCCGAGCTTATATGGCGCTGTATATGGGCGCGGTAATGGCAATTATCATGCTCGCCTTTATGACTAATATGTATAAAAAAACCAAGATAAACTTGATGGTTTATGGGGTTAGCGTAGTTTTATTTGCCTTTGGTCTTTGGGGCGTACGCTCTCAGCAAACGGTCGATCAAGTGGATTGGATGCAGGCGATGATACCGCATCACTCGATTGCTATTTTGACCAGTTCGCGTGCTGATATCGAAGATCCACGTGTACGTCAGCTTGCTGATGACATTATCGAAGCACAAAAGCGTGAAATCGCTGAGATGCAAGCGCTTATTGAAGAGTTGGAATAATATATTATGATACCAATAAGTAAGCTCTTCTTTAAAAACTATTTACTATATCGCGTCTTTTAATTCTAACTATACCTACTCCTTACTTCAAAAATAACCTGTAAAACTGAAGTTCTACGAAGAAATAGATTAAGGTCGAATAAGTATGAAGCAAGATAGAACGACTCGCTATCAGAAGGATAGTTTGACATTATCAGGAACAGTTATGCTAGGTACCGGTGTCATGATCGGTGCTGGTATTTTCGCTCTGACCGGTCAGATGGCTCAGATGACGGGTTCGCTTTTCCCACTTGCTTTTCTAGCCGCCGCAATCGTTGTTTCTTTTAGTGCCTATTCTTATATCAAAATCTCTAACGCTTACCCGTCGGCTGGCGGTGTTGCAATGTACCTGCATCAGGCATACGGAGATCGTTTACCGACTGGATTTAATGCCCTGCTGATGTATTTCTCCATGGTTATAGCGCAGAGCTTTTTGGCCCGGACGTTCGGGTCATACACTATGCAGTTATTCGGTGGCGATGACAGCGGTCGCATGGTATCCATCCTTGGCGCCGCGCTTATTCTTGCTGCGTTCTTTATCAATTTACTTGGTAATCGTTGGATTCAGGGGGTTGCATCGGTTATCGGTATTATAAAAATTGTCGGTATTCTTATATTCGGGTTGGTTGGTATCTGGCTAGCTGATAGCTTTGCAGTTGATTCTTCTACATTAGGTGACACTAATACTGTTGGTGACTTTCTTGGCGCAACGGCGCTAGGCATACTGGCATTTAAAGGCTTTACCACGATTACCAACAGTGGCTCGGAAGTAAAAAATCCTCATCGCAACGTCGGCCGTGCCATTGTAATATCAATCGCAATATGCGTAGTTATTTACACTCTAGTCGGTTTCGCGGTGTCTAGTAATCTATCTCTTGCCGAAATCATCGAAACTAAAGATTACTCCTTGGCTGCCGCCGCACGCCCAGCACTTGGCGACTATGGTCTATGGTTCACAGTTGCAATCGCAATGGTAGCTACCGCTGGCGGCCTCCTTGCTAGCATCTTCGCAGTCTCTCGTATGCTTGCTATGTTGACTGAGATGAAGCTGGTGCCTCATCGTCATTTGGGAATGCCGGGAAGCGTTCAAACCCCAATAGCACACATACCACCTGAGTATTTCGTAAAACCTTAAAAGCGCTGCTAAGTCAAATCAGAAATGACTTAGCAGCGCTTTTTTGTGCTCGGTTATGCTAAACACACCGTTCTTTGTTCTACTAAAGCTAATAATAGCACACCCCAAAAAATGATGATATTAACACCTAAGCAGTAGAGTTCGCCTAATCTGTATGTACTGATAGAAGTCAGTATATTTTATATAAAATACATTCATAGTCCTTACAAAATAACCCGCTTAACAATTAATCACCATTATATTGAGACAAACAATTGAATTTAGAATAGTACATAACCTAGAAAATAAATCACTAGGCAGTCTACTATACTTGTCTTAATGATAATAAATAGTAAGCGAATGAATATGACAGCGGCTTTAATTGATGAATACGCTCCTTACACTAGAGCGATAGCTCACGCCTGCGCTATCACCTTTAAAGGCAATGCTAGAAACAACCTCCAACAAGACGCATTTTTCTTTTTAGACCATTGGTATCAAGAGGATTTAGGGGTGATGGCAGTGACATCAGTACAAGCGCCATTTTGTCTTGCTGTATCAGACGGCGTTGCCAGCTCTAACCAGTCACAGCACTGCTCAAAGGCAGTGGTCAAAGCAATTAAAGCGCTATGGGATGACAAACAAGCAAACGTCCAAAACATGACCTCAGATCGTATGTATCAACAACTGAGTCAAACAAAGCATGCAAAAAAACGCTATGGCGCTGCAGCAACCCTCGCCATGATTGTCGGCACATTAAAGGATGACAATTCAATCAATATAAACATCAGGCATGTTGGTGATAGCCGCGTATATAAGCTAGGTAAATATGAGAATGAATGGCAGTGCTTAACTCGTGATCATAATCTATTGAATGAGCTGGTAGATGAGCAAGCGAAAGATGAAGATCGCCAAGTAGAGTTTACGGAGTACAATCGCACAGGTATGGCTGGAAGCTTGTATAGTATTACTGAGTGCTTTGCATTGGCAGTGAATAGCGATGACCCAAGCAGCGAGCCACCTAACAGTACAAAACAGACCTTCACGTGCAATCGGGCGATAGTCTCGTTGTCTGTACTGACGGTATTCATGACTTAGTGCCAAGTAATGAATGGGCGCTTATCGATAATCAAACGGATTTACAAGAGTGGCTACAGACGCTTAGACAGCAAGTTTATGACTCTGATGGCAATGCTTATGATAACGGTACAGCCATTGTGGTACGGTTTGAATAATTGTCTTATGACAGTTCATTTCTAAGATGAAAATTTGATAGATTCAATAACCTATAGAGTAGCTCATATGTCTACATACCCAATAGCAACCTACAACAAATCAACCCGTCTGTTTGCGCTCTATCAGCGTTTGCCACGTAGTAAAGACAAGGCAATATCGCTCACAGAGCTAATGAACGTTTATGGTGATAACCCTGATCATTACACAAACGAGCGCAAAAACTTAGAGAACGACCTAACAAGTCTCAATCAAATATTTACCGATATTTTCCATAGCGATGCTTTAATCAGGTTGCCAGCTTGGAGTCAGAATATCAGCGGCAAGACCGCACGGTTTTATATTGAGCCAAGTTTTAGTATCGATATCATCAATGAGCAAACGGTATTCTTTTGGCAAATGCTTGCTAACTATACCGCCAACTACTTACCAGCACCCTTTAAGCAAAGTATTAGCGATAAGTTGAACCAGTTAGATCGCCAAGACAAGTACAGCTTCAATCAAAGTAGTCTGGGGCAGTGGAAAGACCATCTCATTATTCTGCCTAGTATCGTACAAGCACCAAAGCTTGATAGTGACGTGCTGGCTAGCATTCATCACGCGTTGTTGCAAAACAAGCAGCTTCAAATTAGCTATCAAAATAAATGGCGTAACAATCCTGCCGTCAGAGTAATCTATCCTAAAGGGCTCGTTTTTATTGACAATATGATGTACCTCACTGGGTTTGATCCAACGGACGATCATATCGATGATAATGTCTTATTAAAGGCGCACCGTAATTTTGCGGTTAATCGTATTGAAGCAGCTGAAGTAACAGAGCAGTCGGTACCGGACTGGGTAGAGCGCAATGCTTTAACTCTTGAGAATCTACGTAAGCTAGGAAAGTTGGAATTGAATAATTGTTTAGAAATCGGACTGGTTCTAAAGGTGCAAAAATATGCCTGCCAGCATTTATATGAGCGGCCGTTATCATCTACTCAAACGATTACGGTTATCAATGACACTTGGAATGAAGTGCACGCAACGGTTGCGAATACTCAGCGTCTGCAAGATTGGCTAGTAAGTATGTCGCAGTTGGCAGTAGTGGTTGAACCGCTAGAGCTAAAAAAAGCTATTCTTAAGCGTTTAGAAAGCGGGATGGAATTATATACAAAATAGTTGATCAAGCATTTTGCCAAAAGTACTAAAAAACAGATATATTTTTCTAATGTAATCAAGGAGTCAGAATGACCACAGCTAACTTATTCAAATTTGTTACCTCTGAGCTATCACAAGACGCTCTGATATGATAGCTTCTGTCATGGGCAGACCAAGACTAACAAACAGTAATTGATACACACAAAGCACGAAATAAGATAGTAACCAGTGTATTGGCGTTGTTCTTCACTAGAGAGAGTAAATCATCACCAAGTAGCATTGATAAAATAGTGGTAAAACGTCAATTAAGTGATATTAATGTTCTTTGCATTTATTATTGCCTGTTTTATCATCAGTGATGACTGGGATGAGCAGGCGCTACTTGAGCTGAAAGAGAAAGCAGAGGTTGATGTTTTATTAGGTTTACAAACAGATGACCACGACCATGAAAGCTTAGATATTATAGAGGCGGTTATTAAGTTTCAGCTAGATGAAGTAAGTGATGTCGTTGAACTGCTTAATGTAAATTCTTCAAGCACTATTATCGGTATAGATGTAACAGATGTTAAAAGACTATTTAAGTGTGTGAATGCATTCAAGTTAATTCAAGTAGGCGAGATAGATGACTCTGAAACAAATATGATGATGTCAAAGACAGGTAAGCCAATTTATCAACTGATTGAAGATCGAAATACTAACGGTTTGATTGTTGGAATGGTAAAGAGTCAAAGTCTGTCATTGGGGGATGTAGCTTATATATCAGATGCTATTGAGACTCTACGAGCCTTTCCCAAACTCTGTGTAACTGCTTATAATCCATTAACCGGAGAATAAGCAATGACTACTCAATCTGACATTAAAAAACTGGCCGAGCAAATGGCTGGTAGCATGAACAGCTTCGATGACATCAAAGACTTTCAAAAGCAGCTCATGCAGTCGTTTATCGATACTGCCCTTGAAGCTGAGATGGAAGACCATCTCGGCTACCCCAAGCATGAGAAAGCAGACAAGCCTAATAAGCGCAATGGACACACTAAAAAAACCGTCCGTAGCGACACAGGC
>NZ_FNAL01000004.1 GCF_900101915.1 Psychrobacter pacificensis
TCACTATCCGAAAATGGTGGGGCTGGAGAGACTCGAACTCTCACACCTTGCGGCGCCAGAACCTAAATCTGGTGCGTCTACCAATTCCGCCACAGCCCCATTTTCGTTACTCTATCATCAAAAGCGATTAAGTTCAAACGCTATCTAGACAGTTAACTGATTCGGTAGTGCGTCTCAGTGGTTGGCTATTATATAGAGTTTGAATTTTTGGTCAACCCCTATTTGCGATTATTTTTAGTTATTTTGCATTTATTTTCACGTATTTTTATAAATAATTGATATTAATGGCTTTTTAATATTGCGTTTTAAGCCTTTATTTACTCTTTGGATGGCACTCTGGGTGCAGAGATGTCTAACTGCTGTAATTTACGGGTCAGGGTATTGCGACCCCAACCAAGTAAACTTGCTGCCTCTATCTTTTTGCCACCACTATGGTTGAGTGCTGCTGTTAGCAAGACCCGCTCAAACTCAGGCGTGGCCGTTTGTAGAATATCAGTTTCGCCAGTATTGAGAGATTGTTCAGCCCAGATAGCGAGCGCTTTTTGCCAACTAAGGCTGGCAGGAGCTTGAGTGACTTGATTATTTTGGCTGTAATTATTTAAGTCATCTTTATTTTGCAGTTGAGGGTTTTCTGTATTTGCTTGTGGTGACGAGTCGTGTTCTTGGTCTAGCTCTGAGTCTAGAGGCGTGTTTTCTAATAGCTCTGGTGGCAAGTCTGTCGCCATCACGGTGTCGCCCGTGGCCATCACTGTCAGCCATAGGCAGACATTCTCAAGTTGACGCACATTGCCGCGCCAGTCAAAGGTCTGCATCATCTGTAAGGCCGCAGGATGCAAATGTTTCGGTGTTGTGTTCATTTGCTCAGCTGCCGACTGCATAAAGTAGGTCGCTAATGCAGGAATGTCTTCGGGGCGTTTACGCAGTGGTGGCAGCGGTAGACGAATGACATTGAGACGATAAAACAAATCTTCACGGAAACGATTTTGTTTGACCAATTCTTCTAAGTTTTGATGAGTGGCGGCGATGATACGGACATCTACTTGGATCGGCTGCTGTCCACCAACGCGATAAAACTCGCCATTGGCCAGTACGCGTAACAGACGTGTTTGGGTACTAAAGGGCATGTCGCCAATTTCGTCCAAAAATAACGTACCGCCATTAGCCTGCTCAAAACGTCCTTGACGAGTTGTCGTTGCACCAGTGAACGCGCCTTTTTCGTGACCAAATAATTCAGACTCAATCAAATCATGTGGTATGGCTGCCATATTAAGGGCGATAAATGGTTGCTGTTTGCGCGGTGAGTGCTGGTGCAAGGCACTGGCAACCAACTCTTTACCTGTTCCTGACTCTCCGGTGATTAAGACTGAGATGGGGGACTGCGCCAATCTACCAATGGCACGAAACACGGTTTGCATGGCTTGTGACTGACCGATGATACCGCTCGGATTGCTATTAGCTTTAGAGGCAGTTGTCACCTCAGCTTTATTTTTGCTGCGTTTAGAGTGTGTACTGGCAGGTGCTTCAGGTGTTATATCACTGTCGGCGCGCGCGTCAGTCGCGATATGGGTATCAGATTCGTTCGAATAATGAGCTATCGCCATATTTGGCTGGTAGTTGATCGCTTTATAGATAGTGGCAACAGCATCATCTAGGTCAAAGGGCTTTGGCAAGTATTCAAACGCACCAGTCTGATAGCTATTAATCGCAGAGGTGAGGTCTGAGTGCGCTGTCATAATGACAATCGGCATGTCCGGAAAGTGCTGGTGTACCCAGTCACTAAATGACAATCCATCCATCATTGGCATACGAATATCAGTCAATATTACATCGGGTAACTGCGCGGCTGATTCTTGCTGTTTTAGCGCATCATTGAGCCGAGTCCATGCTGCCTGCGCTTGGGTAAAACTGATAACGGTCAATCCAGCATCTTCAAACGTATCTGCCAATACCATACGCAGCGCTGCATCATCGTCGATTAACCAGAGCGTTGCAGGCTGATCGCTGGGGGCATTATTGACGGTGACTATTGGAGAGTGTGCATCGCTTTTAGGGTTTTGGTTGTCACTGTATTGGGTCATGTATCGGGCCTAATGAGCAATTGTTATTGTCGGTTTGGGATTGGATGTCTTACAATTTAGCAGTTTTATGCCGCCATGTGTTCTATGATTCAGTGACGGGCTGGGTAAAAGGCAGATATAGTGTAAAGCGTGTTTGCTTGCCGTTCGCCTCCTCTGTAGAGCTCACATCAATCATACCATGATGATGGCTGATAATATCTTGTACGATAGATAAGCCAAGGCCAGTACCTGCTGCACGGCTGGTCACCATCGGAAAAAATATTTGTCCGATAAGTGCCGGATCAATGCCCGAACCATTGTCAGTGATAGTGATTTGCAGCACTTGCTTGTGCTGCTGCCCGACAATCGTATGCTGAAAGGCAACGCGCGTTTGAATGTGCAAGGTTGGCTGATAAGCAGTCTCTCTATCGGTCTGCACATCGGTTAATGGTAACTCCTTAGACGCAGAGAGCTTGTTCTGCTGTAGCGTTTGCTCAAACTCAGTCATAGACTCACACGCATTATTCATAATATTCAAAAATACCTGAATCAATTGGTCTTTGTCAGCACACAACTCAGGCAATGACAAATCATAATCCCTCTGTATCGTCACTTGTGGGTATTGACTGACTACCAAGGTCAAAACATGCTCTAGTGGTTCATGGACATTCAGCGTTTGCCAGTTTGGCAGCTGATTTGAGCCAAGCAGTTGAGCAATCAGATGTGTCAAACGGTCAGTTTCTGAGATGATAATATCGGTATAGTTACGCAGCTTTTGATTCATTTTTTGCAAATCATCGTTTGTGCCAGCGCTAGTGTCCTGTGAGATACTGAACGCGTTAGAGTGACTGTTAGCCGTCGTCGTATTCGCATCACTGAATTTAATAAACTGTCGCTGCAATAACTGCGCTGCACCCCGAATGCCCGCAAGTGGGTTTTTGATTTCATGCGCGACCGACCGTAGCATGTGACGAGCAACCGCATATTGCTGCTGCTGGCGCTGCTCCTCTGATATGCGACTTTGGCGGTCTTTGCCCCACATCTCGATAATAAAATACGACTGCTGCTCGTAGATAACAGGCGTCACGCTATAATCGACCGAAAGTAGTAGATTGCCATTCAAAGGCGTCTGGATGACGTGATCATGGTCAATGAAAGGCTGTTGGTAGTTTTGTGCTTGATTGAACCGCTCTGTCAAAGAATAGAGGGGTTCATCCAGAGGTTTGTTTTCACTATCATCACTGACATTGTCGATAGAAGCATTTTCTTTTAGTTTTAATTCATCGGGTGCCAATAGCGTCAAGATAGACTGGTTGATTAACCTCCCACTACTAATAGCCAGTAATTGCTCCGCTTGAGCATTTAAACGGGTTATCGATAACTGATCATTGACCCACAAAATAGCGGTGAATAGATGCTGTGATACGAATGCTAAATCAGGGGTGGTTTTGGTGGTGATAAAATCAGCAGTCATGGATAGTGCCCAGAAAAATAGGATGTTTGAATCAATATTTAACCATAAATCAAGACTATAGAGAGGCAAAACTGGTGATTTTTGCAAAAAAAACGTACAATGCGCTCAGCCAATTTATCTCTAGCAAGGTCAGCCATGTCCAAAACTTCTACCGAGTCAGTGAACACGACAACGACAGCCCCTACGTCAGCCGTAAAAGACACTGCCACTATCTTTAATCCTGCAAAGCCATCAATACCGCAAGAGCAGAGTCAGACAGATGTCAGTCAAACACATACTGACCAGCCTTATCATCATAAAGCCAACCACAATCAAAACCGCAGCATTACTCAAAGCAGTCACGCTACTTCAGCCTCGACGGCTAATGCAACTGCCACGATGCCAGTAGTGAGTGCAGCGCCAAAAATTGGGTTTGTGTCACTAGGTTGCCCCAAGGCCTTGGTGGATAGTGAGCGTATTATCACTGAGCTGAGCCGTGATGGCTATCAAGTTGCAAGCGACTATGACGGTGCAGATTTGGTCGTGGTCAACACCTGCGGTTTTATTGAGTCAGCGGTGCAAGAGTCGCTTGATGCGATTGGCGAGGCCATTAGCAAAAACGGTAAAGTGATTGTCACCGGTTGCCTAGGCAAAGAAGCGGAAAAAATCCGTGAGATGCATCCCGCTGTACTCGCAGTGACGGGCGCGCATGCCTATGATGAGGTGATTACAGCCGTTGCACAGCACGTGCCAAAGCCAAATCGCAGCTTGGATGCCAATTACGACCCAAAAATAGACTTGATCAATGAAGCGGGGGTCAAACTGACGCCCAGTCATTATGCGTATCTAAAAATCTCAGAAGGCTGTAACCACCGCTGTACGTTCTGTATTATCCCAAGTTTGCGCGGTGATCTCGTGTCACGTCCGATTGATAATGTCATGAACGAAGCCATGGCGCTCAAAAAAGCGGGCGTGAAAGAGTTGCTTATCATCTCGCAAGACACCTCAGCGTATGGGCTGGACCTCAAATATAAGACCAGCTTTTGGAATGGCATGCCGCTCAAGTCTAAGTTTTATGATTTATGCCAAGCCTTGAATGATCTAGGTATTTGGGTGCGTCTGCATTATGTTTATCCATACCCACATGTAGACAAAGTCGTTGAGCTAATGGGCGAAAAGAAACTGCTGCCTTATCTCGATATTCCGTTTCAGCATGCCAGTCATCGTATTCTAAAAGCAATGAAACGCCCTGCGCACAGCGAAAACACCTTGGCTCGTATCAAAGCATGGCGTGATATCTGCCCTGATATTGTGATTCGCTCGACTTTCGTAGTTGGCTTCCCAGGCGAGACTGAAGAAGATTTTCAGTGCTTGCTTGATTGGCTGGTCGAGGCGCGACTTGACCGCGTGGGTGCATTTACGTATTCAGAAGTAGAAGGTGCTGTCGCCAATGATTTGCCAAACCATGTGCCTGAAGACGTCAAGCAATCTCGCTACGAGCGTTTGATGGCGCTGCAACAAGAGATCTCAGCGCAAAAACTACAAGAAAAAGTCGGCAAAACCTTAACCGTACTGGTTGATGAGATTGATAGTGATGAGAATATCGCTATTTGCCGTAGTTATGCTGATGCGCCTGAGATTGACGGGCATGTCTATGTTGATGAGATTACCGCTCAAGTCAAAGTTGGGCAGTTCTTGACCGTGACGATTGATGATGCCAGTGAATACGACCTGTTTGCCAGTTATCAAGGTTAAGTGTTCGACAAGATATACGAGTGAAAATTGCCCAATAGCGGGCAGTTTTTGCTACAATTAGCGCAATTTAGCCTGTTTAATACGCTTGTCTTTAAGTGCAGCGTTACGGGCAAACTTGATTTGTGTTTTACCCATAATTTTCTTTATAATTTCATGATAATAAGGTGACCTCATGTCTGACAAAAACCCGCGTTACGCCCGTATCTTGCTAAAACTCTCTGGTGAAGCCTTGGCTGGTAGCAAAGACATGGGTATTGATACCGAAGTGCTCGATAAAATGAGCCTGTCTATCGCTCATTTGCGTGGACTAGGTGTTCAGGTTGGTATCGTGGTTGGCGGTGGTAACTTATATCGCGGCGCACAATTACAAAAAGAAGGTTTGGTTGGCCGTGTGACGGGTGATCAGATGGGTATGCTAGCCACTGTCATGAATGGTCTGGCGATGCGTGATGCGCTTGAGCGTCGCAACATAAAAACGCGTTTGATGTCTGCATTGCCAATTGGTGAGGTCACCGAAAGCTATAGCAGTCGTAATGCGATTCGCTATCTCAAAAATGGTGAAGTGTGTATTTTTGTTGCTGGAACAGGCAACCCATTCTTCACCACTGATACGGCTGCTTGTTTGCGTGGTATCGAGATTGAAGCCGGCTTGATTTTGAAAGCGACTAAGGTTGATGGCGTTTATGACAAAGACCCAAGCTTACATTCTGATGCCAAAAAATACGACGGGCTCACCTTTGATGAAGTGTTAGAGCAGAAACTTGGCGTGATGGATTTGACGGCTATCGCGCTATGCCGCGAGCATAACGTGCCTTTACAAGTATTTGATATGACCAAACCTAATGCATTGCTAAATGTCATCATGGGTGAAAACGAAGGCACACGCGTTTTTCATTAATTAATTCCCTGAATTGATGTAGCGTTGATCGGTCACTTCAGAGAGTGGCTAATAACAAAAAGTAGCTAATAACAAATATCCCAATAGCAAATAAAAAATTTGTCGATAGCGATAAATAAGGACACACAATGATTAAAGAGATTAAGCAAGACGGCGAAGCACGCATGCAAAAAACGTTGGAAGCGCTTGAAAGCACTTTCAGTAAAGTTCGCACTGGACGTGCACACCCAGGTATGTTGTCAGGCGTGATGGTCAGCTACTACGGTGCACCAACCCCCCTAAACCAAGTCGCCAGCGTCAACGTTGAAGACTCACGTACGTTATTGGTTCAACCGTTTGACCGTACGATGGTACAAGCAGTAGACAAAGCCATTCGCGAAGCAGATTTGGGCCTAAACCCAATGACAGCGGATGTGATTCGTGTGCCCATGCCAGCGTTGACCGAAGACACCCGCCGCGATATGCAAAAACTTGCACGCGGAGAAGCGGAGAGCAGCCGTGTGTCTATCCGTAATATTCGCCGTGATATGATGAATGACATCAAAGATCTAGCAAAAGAGAAAGAAATTTCAGAAGATGATGAGCGCCGTGCTAACGATGACATCCAAAAAATCACTGACAAGTACATTGAAACTATCGATAGCCGCCTCAGCAAAAAAGAAAGCGATTTGATGGAAGTTTAATACTGATCCATTTGGTATTTATAGCAAGAATCAATTCGGTAGATTATCTGTAATTTAGCAGCCAATACCTTGTAGTTATTGGCTGTTTATTATGATATGGATAATATGATTCATTAATGTGAGTGCAGTTTACTGATATTTCTCAAATATATTGTAAGCTATAAAAATTTTGATCGCTAAATTATGATAAATTTGTGAATTATTTACATGGCGCTTTTAATCGCCACTGCACACGTTATTATTATTTTACCTTAACAACAAGCAAGTTTGCCTATGTCCACTTCAGCCGTTACGGCTCCTAACATTCTTCCTCGTCATATCGCTATTATCATGGATGGTAATAACAGATATGGCAAAGCCAATAACCTGGGTAAAGGTCAAGGTCACATAGCTGGTAAAACTGCTTTAGACCCTATCGTAGAATATTGTGTCGAGACCGGTATTGAAGTACTGACTGTTTTTGCTTTCTCTAGCGAAAATTGGCAGCGACCACCTAGTGAAGTTGCACTATTAATGCAGTTGTTGGCATCGACCATTGATGAGCAAATGCCGCGTATGAAAAAATACTGTATTCGCTTACGTTTTATCGGTGATCGCAGTCAGCTTAGTGAAGAATTACAAGCGTTAATGGCGGATGCCGAAGCAGAAACTGCAAGCTTTGATGCCATGACATTAGTCATTGCGATTAGCTATGGTGGACAGTGGGATATTGCTCATGCAGCAAAACAGCTGGCACAACAAGTGCAGGTAGGTGAGTTGAGGGCTGAAGATATTAGTGCAGAAATGCTCGGTGAGCAAGTACAACTGGCAGACGCTCCAGCAGTAGACATGCTGGTTCGTACTGGTGGTGATTATCGAATATCGAATTTTTTATTATGGCAAGCGGCCTATGCAGAGTTGTTTTTCACGCCAACTTTATGGCCAGATTTTGTTCCAGAAGAGCTGGCTTCGATGATGGCTGAGTTTGCACAGCGTCAACGCCGTTTTGGTAAAACCAGCGAGCAGGTAGGGATAGAGCAGCATAGTCGCTGATGCAATAGTAGCCATAAAAATTCAGACAGTATTCTCTAGGTCGCTAATACCGCTTGCTTACGAGATGATAAACCGTTTTAATGAGGGTCAATGCTATTAATGGGCACAGGTCTATCAACTGTTATAATGCATTTTTTTGACTGTACCTTCTTCATTATTATAAGGCTCGATAAGTATGTGGCAACGAATTAGAACGGCAATAGTTCTCGTTATTATCGTTGGTATTGCAATGTTTGCGAGCCAAACCCCTATTTTATTCGCACCGCTTTTAGCCGTTGGCGTCATTATCGCAGCTCATGAGTGGGCGAAGTTGATGCCGAAGTGGCGTCAACCTATTGTCTTTGTGCTATTAGTTTTAGTGATAACTGTCGTATCGCTTATGTTGAAGGTGACTTGGTTATTCTGGTGGACGGCCTCGCTTGTCATATGGATGATGGCACTGTCTTGGGTACGTGCATTCCCAACACAGACAAAATGGTACGGAAAACATCTAGCGTTGTTGGGTGTGGTTATTTTGACAGCCTCTATTACTGCGATTTTTTACCTCTGGCAGCTATCAGCATGGTGGCTACTTTATGTGTTTTTATTGGTCTGGTGTGCTGATAGCGGTGCTTATTTTGTTGGTCGCAAGCTTGGCCGCCGAAAAATGGCACCCAATGTCTCACCCAATAAGAGTATGGAAGGATTGGCCGGTGGTTTGATTACAGGTCTACTGGTAGTCGTTGCGATCAGTGTGTTTAAGCTACAACTGACGGGCGCATCGCTAGTCGCCTTTGTGGCACTATCGGCACTAACGATTCTGGCTTCTGTGCTTGGTGATCTTTTTGAATCAATGCTCAAGCGCCGTGCTGATGTCAAAGACTCTGGTACCATCTTACCAGGGCATGGTGGTGTACTTGATCGTATTGATTCATTGCTATCTGCAACTCCAATATTCGCGCTTGGCTTTTGGGCGATACAGCAGCTAGGTTTGATTGTGGTATAAGACTTTGATTGTGGTATAAGACTTTGATTGTGGTATAAGACAAAGTCACTTAGCTGACTTTATGGTGTGATAGGTAAGCGAAGTGACCGTTTTGGCTAGTCTTTTACAACGGTCTTATTTATTGCTATATAGCCTCATTATCCTTTATATTTTTTAAACCTCATTTACTCTTTTCTCATTTTTTAAATATTAAATATCATAGGCATTAATGGTTATGACGCAACGCATCGCCGTACTAGGCGCGACAGGCTCGATTGGCGATAGCACGTTAGCAATATTAGCGGCGCAACCGCAATATTATGAAGTTTACGCATTGTCAGGCTACCACCGTTTAGATAAGCTGTTTGCGCTTTGTCAGCAGTTTTTGCCTAAGCGCGTCAGCGTGCCAACAGCCGCTGTGGATGATTTTGCCAAAAAGCTTAAAGCAGCAGGAATTGATAGTGAGGTAGTAGGGGGCGAGGAAGGTCTAGTAGATATAGCCACTGACTCACAAACTGATACTATCGTTGCTGCCATCGTAGGCGCGGCAGGACTGCCTTCTACCTTAGCAGCAGCACGCGCAGGTAAGCGTATTTTGCTCGCCAATAAAGAAGCGCTGGTGATGGCAGGGCAGGTCATGATCAATGCGGTCAAAACACATAACGCCACGTTGTTACCCCTCGACTCTGAGCACAATGCTATTTTCCAGTGCTTACCACTCGCTATTCAGCAAGACAACACCCAAATTCATCAGCCAAATCATGGTATACGCAAACTGTGGTTGACGGCTTCAGGTGGCCCATTTTTGCAGCAGTCTTTTGAGCAGATGCAGCAAGCAACTGTCGCAGAGGCAGTCAAGCACCCTAACTGGTCAATGGGCCAGAAGATATCTGTCGACTCAGCCACAATGATGAATAAAGGGCTTGAGTTGATCGAGGCTTGTCATTTGTTTGATTTGCCTGAAAATAAGATAAATGTGGTCATTCATCCACAAAGTATCATTCACTCAATGGTAGAATATAGCGATGGCAGCTTTTTGGCACAGCTTGGCAGTCCAGATATGAAAACCCCAATTGCCCATGCGCTGAGCTACCCTGATCGGATTGATAGCGGTTCGCAGCCATTAGATTTATATGCACTTAGTGGTTTGGAGTTCATTGAGCCTGATCTGCAAAAATTTGCCTGTCTACGCCTTGCTCGTCAAGCAATGCAAGCAGGTACGCAGGCGACTATTGTACTAAATGCAGCCAACGAAATTGCAGTGGCGGCGTTTTTGGATGGACAAATTCGTTTAACTGACATTGCTGATATCAATGAGCGTGCCTTAAACGATATACAGCTGCCGCCATTAACTGAAACGGCTGACATAGAAGATATATTAGCCATTGATAAGATAGCGCGTCACCTTACGGATAAGCTTGTGGCAAAATTGGCATAATCGTAGCCATCATTAGCAATAAACAGCCTCTTGGTTAAAAAATGGTACTAATAAACGATATCAGTGAAGATGTTGATAAAAGATGCTAAGCAACAATACTGAGAAAAGATCATGACGTTTTTATTAACGCTTCTTGCGGCAATATTTGTCTTAGGTCCACTCATTGCCTTACATGAGTGGGGGCACTATATCGTGGCACGAATGTGCGGCGTCAAAGTATTAACATACTCTATTGGCTTCGGTCCTAAATTATTTGGTTGGACCAGCAAAAAAAGTGGCATCGATTATCGTATCTCAGCATTGCCACTGGGCGGCTATGTCAAAATGCTTGATGAGCGTGAAGGCAATGTCGCAAAAGATGAACAGCATCTTGCGTTTAATTATCAGCATCCGCTCAAGAAGATTGCGATTGTCGCCGCTGGGCCTATCATGAATTTCATCATTGCTATTGCGCTCTTTTGGGTGTTGTTTATGACGCCGTCTGAGCAATTGGCTACCAAAATTGGGCAAGTACTGCCAGATACTCCAGCTGCGATGGCGCAGTTACCTGTCGGTGATAAGATTGTTGCGATTGATGGGCACGATGTACAGACGTGGGAAGGTATCAATTATCGCCTTGCAGGACGGATGGGTGAGACAGACAATGTGAGTATTACACTACAGTCAGATGCTCAAACCAATCAGTCGATCAAAACCTATCAAGCACCAGTCACACAATTTATGCAGGGTGATGCACAAGGTAAAGATGCATTGACCAGCTTTGGTATGTTACCGTGGCAGCCACAGATTGCCCCGATTGTCGGTGAATTGGCGCCTGATGGTGCGGCTAGCCGTCAAGGTCTACAGGTGGGCGATCGTATTACTGCCATCAATAATCAAAACATTGACGATTGGATTAGCGCCACGCGTATTATTCGTGATAATCCCGAGGTGTTACTTGATTTTACCGTATTGCGTGATGACAAAACGGTGCAATTGCAAATTATGCCGCAAGGTAAAAAAGACAACTTGGGTAATAATTACGGTCAAATTGGCGCCATGGTTGATCAGACTGAGATTGTTATTCCTGATGCTTACAAAACCACCGTGGTTTATGGCCCTGGCGAGTCATTGGTCAAGTCGTTCGAGAAGACTGAGCAACTCGCCGTGATGACGGTAAGCTCGATGGGAAAAATGCTCTCAGGTATGATTGGTCTGGATAACTTGTCAGGTCCGATTACCATTGCCAAAGTCGCCAAGCAAAGCTTTGATATCAGTTGGCAGATGGTATTATCGACGGCTGCATTGATTAGCCTGAGTCTTGCTGTGTTGAATCTTTTACCGATTCCAGTATTGGATGGTGGTCATATCGTTTATCATTTCATCGAACTGATTCGCGGTAAGCCGCTCTCTGAAGGGGTGCAAATGGTGGGGTTAAATATCGGTTTACTCTTACTGGCAGGTTTCATGGTGTTAGCAATTGGTAATGACATCAGTAGGCTGTTTTGATCGGTTAATGAGTAATATAATCAATAAAGCACGATATACTAATGGTTTAATGGCTCTTACGCTTTAATTGTTGCTATTATACGCAAGATACTTTGTGTCATAGCCTCTGTACTAATCGTAATTTTTAGTTTATTTTGTGATGCTTTTTATATAAAGTGTTCTGAGTTAGCCATGCATGGAGTTGCGACTTTGTGCAAATGGGCTGGACAACATATGCTTTTTACCTTAACTTTAGCAAGTTTTTTATTGACGGATAGTGTTTATGCGTACGCCTTTATTTATGAGCGCGGCTGGGTTGCCGTTAGTTGTAGCGATGATGAGTATGCCGGTACAGGCTGCAGAATTTGTAGTCACTGATATTGGTTTCAATGGCTTGCAACGCCTAACCCCTGATAGCCTCTATCCGGTTCTACCCATCACGGTAGGAGACACGGTCAATGACAGTAGCTTGGCGGCCAGTATCAAGGCACTATACGCCACTGAAAACTTTGCTGATATTCAAAGCCGTGTCGAAGGTGGTAACCTCAGATTTGATGTTATTGAACGTCCAACCATTGCCGAAGTGAATTTTGAAGGTAATAAGCTCATTCCCAAAGAAGGTCTAGAGCAAGGACTTGGGAATGCTGGACTGTCTGTCGGTAATGTACTGAAGCAATCGACCCTGCAAGGCGTTGCTAATGAGCTGCAACAGCAGTATATCAGCCAAGGTTACTACAACAGTAATATTGAAGTAGATCAGACGGTACTTGATGGTAACCGCGTCAAACTTGATGTGCGCTTCATCGAAGGTAAGCCTGCCAAAGTTGTTGATATTAATGTCATTGGTAATAAGCACTTTAGCGATGAAGAGATCAAAGATGTCTTTGCGGTAAAAGAGTCTTCATGGACACGCTTGCTATCAAAATCTGATCGATATGCACAAGAAAAACTGGCCGCCAGTTTAGATAATTTAAAAGCATTGTATCAAAACGATGGTTATGTGCGTTTCGCAGTAGATAACGCGGTACTCAATATTAGTGAAGATAAACGTAGTGTGTTCATCGAAGTCAGTTTGAGTGAAGGTGAGCAGTATCAGTTTGGTGACGTCAATTTCTTAGGTAAGCCTACTTTTGATAACGACGAACTAAAAGAGTTGGTGACTTTTGCGCCTAATGAAAAATATTCACAGGCCAAACTGGATGACACCACAGCTGCGCTCAAAAGACGCTATGGTAACGAAGGGTATTATCTAGCTCAAGTTAGACCCGTACCACGCATTAATGACGACACCAAAATGGTTGACGTGGATTATTATATCGATCCTGCACGTCCTATTTATGTTCGCCGTATCAACTTCACAGGCAATCTCAAAACTCAAGATGAAGTATTGCGCCGTGAGATGCGTCAGTTAGAAGGCTCTCTTGCCTCTAGCGAAAAAATCCAGCTTTCACGTACACGTCTTATGCGTACCGGTTTCTTTAAAGCTGTTAACGTTGATGTAAAACCAGTACCCAATCAGCCAGATCAAGTAGATGTCAACTATACAGTAGAAGAGCAACCTTCTGGTAGTTCAACGATTGCAGCAGGTTACTCGCAGAGCGGCGGTGTTACTTTTCAGTTGGATTTGACCCAAAATAACTTTATGGGCACTGGTAACCGCGTTAAAGCCGCACTATCACGTTCAGAGACACGTGATTCGTATAGCTTAGGATATACCGATCCATACTTTACAGAAAATGGCGTCTCACAAGGGGTGAGTGCTTATTATCGCGAAACCAAATACGACGACAGAAACGTTAGTAAATATGTCACCGACGCTTATGGTGCCACGCTGAACTACAGCTATCCTGTTGATGAAACCAAGCGTGTCAGTGCTGGTCTAAATGTCGACAACACGACAGTACGTGGTGGTCGTTTCCTCGGCATATCAAACGCACAAGAAATCATCGATGATGGCGGTACTGTTGAAGACTTCACTGGAGATTTCGAAGGTCGTACTGGCTTTAAAAATGATTATCAGACCTACAACTTATTACTGGGCTGGGATTATAGCACCTTAGATCGCCCTGTATTTCCAAATAAAGGCATGAGCCATACGGTCGATGCGACCATTGGTCTTGGTGATGCCAGTTATCAGAAACTGGTTTATCGCGGCAATATCTACTATCCGATTTATAAAGATTGGGTGGCGCGTGGTTATACCAAGCTTGGCTATGGTAATGATTTGCCATTCTATGAAAACTTCTATGCTGGTGGTTATGGTTCGGTTCGTGGTTATAAATCATCAAGATTGGGTCCTAAGTCGCAAAGCTATAATGATGCCATCAATGATAGTGTTCGTTATAAGGACGAAAAAGTAGGTGGTAATGCGTTAGTTACTTTTGGTACCGAATTGATTTTACCGATGCCGTTTAAAGGCGATTGGGCAGACCAAGTACGTCCAGTACTATTTGCTGAAGGTGGTCAGGTATTCGATACAAGTGACAAAGAAGACCGTACCTTCGTTAATCCTGGCACTGGTGAGGATACAGGTGTACCACTATTGACCCAAGACAACGAATTCCGCTTTAGTGCAGGTGCAGGTGTGACATGGTATACACCAATTGGTCCAATTTCACTCAGTTATGCCGTACCTTTTGGTGATAAAGAAGGCGACGAAACTGAAAAGGTCCAGTTCCAGATTGGTAATACATTCTAGATCGCTAATATTATCTAAATATATCTAATCGTTCTCAAATATTTGTCTAAGTAAGTTAGAATGTCATTAGTTTCCAGTAGGTCGTCAAAACACATTGTTATTTTGACGACCGTTTTATATATAACAATAGTCTATTAATAGTCATTATGATAACGATTGAGCAACTTATCACTCGGATTGAGCAGCGTCAGCCCATTATCAATAAGGCTGATATTAGTGCTGAGCAGTTACGTCACCCATTCAACAGTGTTGGAAGTTTAACTACTGCTGACCAAAAGCAGCTAAGCTTTTTGGCAGACCCTCACTATATCTCTAGTTTGTCCGGTAGCCAAGCAGGTGCAGTATTGGTCACCCAAGCGTATCGTGACCAAGTACCTGAGTCGGCCTTAGCGTTGGTTGTCTCTGACCCATACCTAGCTTATGCCAGCGCCAGCCAACTATTTGCCCGTCAGTCACTATCTGCTGGAATCCATCCTAGTGCTGTGATCTCTGATAGCGCTGTGATTGGTGATGAGGTTAATATTGGTCCTTTTTGTGTCATTGGCGACTATGTGCAGATAGGAGCGCGTAGCTCACTTGATGCCCATGTAGTGATTGAGGCGCATTCTGAGATCGGTACTGACAGTGTTATCAAGTCGCAAGTGGTTATTGGCCATGATTGTGTCATTGGCAATTATGCAAGATTGCATGTGGGTGCGAGCATTGGTGCCGAAGGGTTTGGCTTTGCTCCTACCAACAACCCTAGTGTTTCAGGCTGGGAGCGGATCGCTCAGCTAGGCCGTGTGATTATTGGTGATCATGTACGCATTGGTAGTCACACCTGTGTCGATCGCGGCGCCATTGATGATACGGTTATTGGCAATCATGTTATCATTGATAATTTGGTTCAAGTTGCTCATAACGTACGTATTGGTGACGGTACTGCCATTGCCTCCCAAACGGGTATTGCCGGTAGTACGACGATAGGTAAACGCTGCATTATTGGCGGTGCTGTTGGTATCACAGGGCATATCGAAATTACAGATGATGTGGTTTTATCAGGTATGACCATGGTTACCAAATCTATAAAAACTGCTGGTTCTTACTCTTCTGGAACTGCTGCTATGCCAACTGCTAATTGGCGCCGTGCAGCGGTACGCTTTCGTCAGCTTGGTCGTGATTAATGCGAACACATACAAACAATAAACATCCAAAACATAGCAAGGAAGCCTCATTATGAGCAATGACCATATAGATATCCCAACTGATGAAGACATCAAAAGCTTGGCTGAGCAAGGTCTTACCCTGCCACTAACGTATCATACGATTAAGCATTATTTACCACATCGTTATCCTTTTATGTTGGTCGATAGAGTGGTCGCTTGTACACCAGGAGAGTGCATTACGGGTATCAAAAATGTGACCATTAATGAAGAGTTTTTTAATGGGCATTTTCCTGACGAGCCAATCATGCCAGGGGTATTGATGGTAGAGGCAATGGCACAGGTTTCAGGCATACTTGGGTTCATTACCGCAGGTCTGACTTCAGAAGATGGCTATCTGTATTTGTTTGCTGGTGTGGATAAAGTGCGTTTTAAGCGCCGAGTCATTCCTGGTGATCAACTCACCATTCGTGCCAAGACAGTGATGCAGCGCCATGGTATTTATAAGTTTGATTGTACGGTGCATGTCGAAGACGAACTTGCTGCGAGTGCTCAAATCATGATTGCGCGTCAAGAGCAGCAAAAAATCAAAGACAGTAAAAGTGCCTAAGTTTGTAATAAGTTAGCATTCATAAAGCGCTATATCGAATCGATCTTCACAATTATAATGAGCTATTATATTGATATTTAACAAAGCAGCGGATATTGGCCTCATTCATGAAGCCAAACTGGCTGTATTTGGCTGACTATTTATTTGCATTAAATGATACAAGGGCCCACATCATGAGTCAGATTCACCCTACAGCACTCATCTCACCATCTGCACAGATTGATGAGACTGCCATCATTGGTCCCTACTGTATCATTGGTGATGAAGTGTCAATTGGACCACATACTGTGTTGCATAGGCATGTCGTTGTCACAAAGTTAACGCGTATCGGTGCACACAATCAATTCTATCAGTTTGCGAGTGTTGGAGAGGATCCTCAGGATCTAAAGTATGCAGGTGAGCGTACTTGGCTTGAGATTGGCGATCACAATACGATTCGCGAAGCTTGTAGCCTACATCGCGGTACTGCACAAGATAGTGAGCTAACCAAGATAGGTAGTCATAACTTGTTGATGGTCAATACTCATGTGGCGCATGATTGCGTGATTGGCGATCATAATGTGCTGGCAAATAATGTTGGTGTTGCAGGTCACGTGACTATCGGCAGCCATACAATCATCGGTGGTAACTCAGGCATTCATCAGTTTTGTACAGTAGATGACTATAGTCTGGTTGGCGGCGCCAGCTTGATTTTAAAAGACGTCGCAGCGTTTACGATGGTGTCTGGTAATCCAGCAAAAGCTCATGGTCTAAATATCGAAGGCATGCGCCGAAAAGATTGGTCGAAAGAAACCATTGATGTCCTACGCCAAGCGTATCGTACTATTTTTAGATCGGGTCTGACGACAGTGCAAGCTTTAGAGGTTCTGCAAGGTGAGCTACTATCTCAAGAGCCAAAAGTTCAATTGTTGATTGATTCACTACAAAAAAGTCGTCGCGGGGTGGTGCGTTAAACGCATATTGAGCTACGATAGAAGCTAGGCTAGATAGTCGTTTTTTACAGTTTTAATCTGCCTAAATTTTATTAATAAAAGATAATATTGCTAAAAGCCATAACCAATTGTTATGGCTTTTTATATTTATGAATGCTTGACTTTTTTGGTCGCTTAGCAGAAACTGAGCGTTTATGATATTGTAAACAATTCTTTCTTAATGTTACGGGGCACTCCATATTGAAGTGTTTACTAAATAGTTTGATAGTAGTAGTGACTATTTATGATGATCAAGGAGGATTGTCAGTAGCGTTATTTGAAGTACGAGGACGCAAAAAATGGCTATCAATAAACAAGAACATGCGCAATGGAGCTCAAGTTTTGGCTTCGTGTTAGCGGCAGTAGGTTCAGCAGTAGGTTTGGGAAATATATGGAAGTTTCCATATATGGTGGGTGAGAGCGGTGGTTCAGCTTTCGTTATCGCTTATTTATTCTGTATCGCGCTAGTCGGTTTTCCAATATTAGTTGCTGAATGGCTCATTGGTCGCCGTGGACAAAAAAACCCAGTCAACACGTTTGCGGATGTGGCTGCTAGCGAAGGTAAATCTCGTAGCTGGACCATCGTTGGTGCTACTGGTATTTTGGGTGGCTTTTTAATTCTATCCTTCTATAGTGTGATCGGTGGTTGGGCACTTAACTATATCACCAAAGTGGCGTCAGGGAGCTTTACAGGTCAAGATAGTGATTCTGTGGCTGCGACCTTTGATGCGATGCTAGCATCAGCCGGTACATTGACGATTTGGCACACTGTATTCATGATTTTAACGGCCGTTATCGTTGGTATTGGTGTAACGAGTGGTATCGAAAAAGCAGCCAAGATTTTGATGCCACTATTGGGTGTGATCCTTTTCGTTATCGTTGGTTATAACATAATGAATGGCGGTTTTGGTGAGGCAGTTGCTTATTTGTTCACGCCAGACATGAGCAAGCTGACGGCTGACGTTATGCTTGCAGCATTAGGTCATGCCTTCTTCACGCTATCGATTGGTATGGGCATCATGGTTGCTTATGGTTCGTATTTGGGCCGCGAAGTGAACTTGCTAAAAACTGCACGTACCGTTGTTATTTTGGATACGGTTATCGCGTTGGCGGCTGGTTTAGCCATTTTCCCAATTATCTTTAGTAACGGTCTAGATCCTGCGTCAGGTCCTGGTCTGATCTTCGTCAGCTTACCGATTGCTTTTGGTAGCATGAGTGCGGGTATTATCATTGGTGCATTGTTCTTTTTGCTTATTACCTTTGCAGCTGTCACCTCATCTATCTCATTACTAGAGCCAACGGTTGAGCTGCTAGAAGAGCGTACGTCGATGAGCCGTACTGTATCGACTATCGTTGCCAGTACTGTGATTTGGCTATTAGGCATTGCCGCATTGCTATCGTTTAACCTATGGTCTGAATTTACTATTATGGGTAACGGTATCTTTGATGCCCTAGATAAGATTACCAGTAAGTTCCTGTTACCTCTAACAGGTCTTGCGGCTATCGTATTTGTTGGTTGGAAAATGGATCAGCGTAGTATTCAGCAAGAGCTTGGTTTATCTAATGCGACATGGCAGCTTTGGCAAATTGTTGCAAAATTCATCGCGCCAATCGCTGTGATCGTGGTATTTGTTACCTCACTGATGGGCTAATAGTTATACCAAACCCAAAATATATAGTATAATCCACTTATGACTATACCAATACATAACCTAGAAGACCATGACTTTGGCAAACACTCAAAGACTGAGAGTAACCCCAGAGCCCGCCTACGCCTGCTCATCTTATACCAATATAGTATAGGCAAAGCCACTAACGATATTGCTAAAGACCTCTGCATACATCCTGAAACTGCCAGACGGACATTGAAGCGATATTATGAACGAGGACTTGAGAGTCTCTACGATCGTCATCGTCGAGGTCGTCACAGCAAATTGGCAGAAGCAGACACAGCCGCTTTTAAAGCCATGATAGTCTCTGAACAAGAAAAGCGCGCTGGCGGTCGTCTAACCGGCAAAGACATTCAGCAATTGGCTAAAGAACACTACAACGCTCACTACACCGTTAACGGTATCTACGAGCTACTCAAGCGTATTGATATGAGTTGGATAAGTGCTCGTAGTCAGCATCCAAAAGCCGACATACAAGCTCAAGACGCTTTTAAAAAAACTTTATAGCACAGGTTAAGGCGTCACTGCCTACTGATGTGAGCTTAGATCAAGTGGACATCTGGTTTCAAGATGAAACTCGAATAGGACAACAAGGCTCATTGACCAGAGTTTGGCATTACCGCGGTGGGCGACCTCGACTGATCAAACAGCAACAGTTTCATTCCGCTTATCTGTTTGGTGCCTTTTGTCCAGCGACAAAGAAGGCTGTCGGCTTAGTACTGCCTTTCGTTAATAAACACACCATGTTATTGCATATGCAAGAGATTAGTAAAGCCGTACCAAAAGGACGTCATGCGGTGGTGGTGATGGACGGCGCATTATGGCATCAACCAAGCTTGAATCAGTGTAATGTCACTATGCTTAAACTACCGCCTTATTCACCTGAGCTGAATCCTTCTGAGAGAGTATGGCAGTACCTTAAGCAAAATGAGCTATCTAATCGTTGTTATGACAGTTATGAGGCTATTGTCGATGCCGCTTGCTTGGCTTGGAATAATTTGCTTAAACAGCCACAAAGAATTCGGTCGTTAACTGCTCGTGCTTGGGCGCAACTTTAATTGTTGGGTTTGGTATTATTTACAATGATTTAGACAAGTAAATCATTGAGTAATAAAAGCAGCACACATAAAAAGGGCTTAAGAATTATCTTAAGCCCTTTTTATGTCTAATAATATCAATAAATACTAAAATGGATTAACGCAAGTTTAACTCAGGAATGGTTTGTCCACGCTTATTATAAAATTCGCTAACGAATTCATCAAACTGATCTTGCTCAATGGCGTCTCTGATACCTTGCATCAAACGTTGGTAATAGCGTAAGTTGTGAATGGTGGCTAGCTGAGCACCCAGCATCTCTTTACATTTATTAAGATGATACAAATAAGCACGGCTAAAGTTTTGGCAAGTGTAGCAGTCACATTCAGGATCTAATGGGCCTTCGTCGTTACGATACTGGCTATTGCGGATACGTACCACACCAGCATTGTCTGCATCGCCCGTCACAAAGTAATGGCCATTACGCGCGTTACGCGTTGGCATCACACAATCGAACATGTCCACACCGCGGCGTACGCCTTCAACTAAATCCTCAGGCTTACCAACGCCCATCAGATAGCGCGGCTTATCTGCTGGCATATCATCAGGCAGGTAGTCTAGGACGTCTATCATCTCTTCTTTTGGCTCACCAACTGAAAGACCGCCGATAGCATAACCATCAAAGCCGATATCAAGCAAACCTTCGAGTGATTGCTGGCGCAAATCGGGATACATACTGCCTTGTACGATACCGAATAATGCGTTGGTGCTACCCAGTCTATTGTGCTCATCAACGCAGCGTTGTCCCCAGCGTAGTGATAGCTCTAGAGATTTCTTTGCTTCATCATGAGTCGCTGGATAAGGGGTGCATTCATCGAACTGCATGACGATGTCTGAGTTCAAGCTGTATTGAATCTGCATCGATTTTTCAGGAGAAAGAAATACTTTGGCACCATCAATAGGCGATTTGAAGTTAACACCTTCTTCAGTGATTTTGCGCATTGCACCCAAGCTAAAGACTTGGAAGCCGCCTGAATCCGTCAAAATAGGCTTGTCCCAATGCATGAACTTATGCAAGCCGCCAAATTTATCAATCACTTCCGTACCTGGGCGTAACCAGAGGTGAAAAGTGTTGCCTAAAATGATATCAGCACCAATGGCTTCGATATCACGTGGCAGCATACCTTTGACCGTACCGTAAGTCCCAACAGGCATAAAGGCAGGCGTTTGTACATCGCCATGATTGAGATGAACGGTGCCGCGGCGTGCACGCGTTGCACCGCTGGCTGTTTTATGTAAGACAAATTGCATATGTTAACCGATATATGAGCTATGAAAATGGCGCTAATTATAGCATTGTTAGGGATTTTTTGGATATTGATATTCATTCTGTCAATATAGTCAGTCAGTATGCAGCAAGATGACGGAAAGTGGCGCGTACAATTCGCGATGCTCAGTAAATATACGATGGAGACGTCACCAGAACCAAATAACCCAGAAGTCGAAATCGTCGAAGTACGAGCTCAAAATTATGACATTATCAAATTCTCAGGATTTACTGGAAGTGATAAAGTAGA
The DNA here is from genome assembly GCF_900101915.1 of Psychrobacter pacificensis. Classification (GTDB taxonomy): domain Bacteria; phylum Pseudomonadota; class Gammaproteobacteria; order Pseudomonadales; family Moraxellaceae; genus Psychrobacter; species Psychrobacter pacificensis. Next base: position 21,451 of record NZ_FNAL01000004.1, read on the forward strand.
TAAAAGGACATAAGAACTGCGAAATTGGATGCAAAGCAAACATTTAACGCCTACAGGTTAGCCAGAATTGGCACGTTACGATGAGCCATGGGCATTGCCATTTTTACGTCGTAACGAGGTAATGATTGCGTATGAGCAAAAGTAATACAAGGATACTAGGGCATATAGTCATTGTTCTTAGCCATTTAGGTTCTTGACCGCACAAAAAAGACAGCACTTGCTGTCTTTTTTATCTGATATTTTGGTTATTCGATTTAGTTGTTTTGCTCACGAATGATATTCAGCATACGGCGCAATGGTTCTGCTGCGCCCCACAGTAGCTGATCACCAACGGTAAAGGCACCTAAATACTCAGGGCCCATTTTAAGCTTACGTAAGCGGCCTAATGCAACTGTTAATGTACCAGTCACTGCGACTGGCGTTAAGCGATTCATAGTGGCTTCTTTGTCGTCTTCAACCAAGTCTAACCACTCGTTGCCGCTATTTTTTAGGGCGGCTTCAATCTCTTCTAGAGGGATATCTTTTTTGAGCTTGATGGTTAGACCTTGCGCATGGCAACGCATTGCCCCGACACGTACACACATACCATCGATAGGAATCGTGCTAGCTTCGTCATTACCAAGAATTTTGTTAGTCTCAACGCCGCCTTTCCATTCCTCTTTTGACTGCTTATTTTCTAACTGTACATCGATATAAGGAATCAAGCTACCGGCAAGCGGCACACCAAAGTACTGTGTAGGGAAGTCTGCTGAACGCTGTGTCTGAGCGATTTTCTTATCAATATCAAGAATGGCGCTAGCAGGGTTGGCCAGCTCATCTTGTACAGCGTCATGCAAAACACCCATACCTGAGATAAGCTCACGCATGTTATTGGCACCAGAGCCACTAGCCGCCTGATAGGTCATCGCGCTGACCCATTCGACCCAGCCCTTATTGAACAGCTCGCCGATAGCCATCAGCATCAAAGATACGGTACAGTTACCACCGATAAAGTCTTTTTTGCCACTGGCTAAGGCGTCATCAATGACGCTGCGATTGACTGGATCAAGAATGATGATGCTATCGTCTCGCATGCGTAGCGTACTTGCCGCATCAACCCAATAGCCAGTCCAGCCGCTATCACGTAGTGGTTGGTGAACTTTTGACGTATAATCACCACCTTGGCAAGTAATAATCACATCACAGGCAGCGAGTGCTTCAATATCATGAGCGTCTTTTAGTTGGCCAGTTTTAATACCGTCGAATTTTGGCGCATCACCACCAGCATTACTGGTTGAAAAAAAGACAGGCGTAATACCGTTAAAGTCATTTTCTTCTTGCATACGTTGAATCAATACTGATCCTACCATGCCGCGCCAGCCTACCAAGCCTACTGTTAAATTACTCATGAAATTCAGTCCTATTTACAATTATTTGTTGCATCACCAACCGATAACAATGCCGTGAATGGTACAAAAAAGCAAGGCGTTTTGGCTATTATTTACTCGTTTTCCATACACTATTAACTATGTGTACTATAACTTTACGTTATTATTAGAGTCGCGCTTAGGTATTGGCAAAATATATTTGGTTGCCTATAAAGAATAAGGCTTTCGATAAAATACTTATTATTTTGATTGGGTAGGTATTGTAAATTTTTATGGCAGTTGTTGCAGAATCACGACTCATATATAGGCGAAAATCTTATGAAATGCTAAAGTAAGCTTCTAGCATTCATACTTGACGTCAGTTCAGTTAGAACTCAGTTCATTTAAAACTCAGTTCAGTTAAGATAATGATGTGCGTTGTCATGGAGTGAATGGCACAGCATATGTCATTATTGGCCCCATTATCATCTCAATAAACGGTTATCACATACACGGTTATCACATACTATGGATCTCTCACTATTATATTACAGCTTACAATGGCTCGCAGGATTCATCGCATTTGTAACGATCTGGGGTTGGGTGCCACTGGATAATTGGTGGGTACGTGGCGTCGAATTCCCACGCATTCAGATAATGGTACTGGGCATTATTGCTTGGATTGGCATGATCATGTTTTTCTCAGAGTGGCAACTGGGACAATGGTTGTTATTTATAGTGCTTAGCATCACACTAGCGTTTCAACTCAGAATGGTATTGCCCTATACAAGGTTGTGGAAAAAAGAAGTTCAAAAAGCGAAAAATAAGCCAGAAGGGGAAGCACATCAATTAAAAATCATGGTGTCAAATGTATTAACACCCAATAATGAAACACAAAAATTGGTTGATTTGGTCAAGCATAGACAGCCCGACATTTTAATTACGCTTGAAACTGATAAAAAATGGGAGAAAGCCTTACAGCAAATTGAGTCTGATTATCCATATACAGTGAAGGTTCCGCTGGATAATCTATACGGTATGCACCTGTACTCTAAGCTTGAGCTCATAGATCCTGAAGTGAAGTACCTAATGATTGATGACATACCTTCTATTCATACGCAGTTACGCTTGCAAGGTGGTCGAGTGATTTGGCTATACTGCTTGCATCCTATGCCTCCAAGTCCAACTGAGGCTGATAAATCTACCACGCGTGATGCTGAGCTGTTGATGGTTGGCAAACACATCAAAGAAAATAAGCAAACCGCGATATTGGCTGGTGATCTCAACGATGTGGCATGGTCAAAAACCACGCGCCGCTTTCAGCGTATTTCTGGGCTGCTAGATCCTCGTATTGGTCGACACTTTATCAACACCTTTCATGTCAAATATCCGTTTCTGCGTTGGGCATTGGATCACATTTTCCATAGTGCTTGCTTTACAGTAGTTGATATCAAACGTATGCCGTCTATAGGATCTGATCATTTTCCTGTCATGACGACTTTACAATATGAGCCAGAAGAAACGAGTAAGCAAGAAGGTAACGCGCCTACTGCAGAAGCAGAAGATGTAGCAGAAGCAGATAGCAAGATTGAAGAAGGTAAAAAAGAAGGCAAGAAAATGTCAGATGAACGCAAACAAGCGCAAGGCAGTTTTAGTTGATAAGAAGTGCGACGTATAGGTTAAAGTTTACTCTTATAACGTAAGCATATGCTTACGTCAAATAAGGTCTTTAGCTTCTATTCGTACCAAATTGATTGTCCTATAATACATTCATCAACACAAGGATACGCAAGGATGCAGTGTTGAGACGGTATCAATAAAAGAACAGGTCAGCCCGCTGTCTTATACGTTACTGTTTATGACTTAGGATGAGTCAACATGGAAGAGAGATAATAACAATAACATGAAGCACTGAAGCCCCGAACCAATCGCCCTAGGTTCGGGGCTTTTCTTTGTGCATCCTTTATCGGTTTGTAATATTCTTGCTATAAACAGCTAAATAGATTGGTTTAACCGTCTGTTAAGTTAATTGTACTTAGGCGGTTTGCTATCCATTATTCTAATTAACTGGCAGTCAATTTCTAAATAAAAAAAAGGGTATATGCCAATGCATATACCCTTTTTCTGTGCAAGCTAATTAGTATTATTAGCGTTCAGTGTATTAACTTATGACCAAGCAGTTGAACGTAAGTCTTTAACCGAGTACTTGGATGTAAGCACCTGCACGCAATTCTTGCAACCAGTCTTCTTGTGCTTGAGGCGCTAGGCGTTGATACAAAGCTTGGCGTGCCATATTGCGACGATATTGCTCGCTCACATCCTGCTGACGCTTACCGTCAACCTTTAAAATATGCCAGCCGAATTGAGTTTTGAATGGAGCAGAATAGTCACCAACGGCTGTGTTTTTCATTGTGGCTTCAAATGGAGCCACCATATCTTCTTCACTGACCCAATCAAGATCACCACCGCGTCCAGCCGATCCTGGATCGTCTGAATAGGTTGATGCTAAGGCAGCAAAATCAGCGCCATTACGCAGTTGCTCATACAAATCATTAATTTTCTGTTCAGCCAGTGCATCTGTCTGTAACTCATCGAATTTTACTAAGATATGACGAGTGTGCCACTGCGGAATCAGCATGGTATCACTGGCTTTTTTATCAGCCAGCTTAACGATATCGATACCTTCAGGCGTTAGTAACGGCTCACTAACTGCACCAATATCGAGGTTGGTAATTTTGCTTGATAGCTCTGTCGGTAGGGAGGCCGCTTTGTGAAAGCCCATATCGCCACCTTGAATAGGGATAGGATAGCTACCTTGGCTTGCAGCAACAGCTTCAGAGACATTGACATTTGGTTCAAGTAAACGAGTACGCAAATCCTGTGCAACTTTTAGCGCTTCCTCACGTTGAGCTGCTGATAGACGGCTGTAGTCATCTATATAAGGAACGCGTACATGCACAGTTTGGTATTCACTTTGGTTCAAACGTTTTGCTTCAGGCGACGCCAAAAATGCATCAATATCTTGCTCGCTAATGCGTACTCGGCGACTGATTTGACGCTGCTGCAGCTCTTGAATAGCAGCATCTTCGATCAGTTGAGCACGTAATGCGGCATAACTACCAGGACGCGCGGCATCTAAGCGTTGCTGCAATGCTGAGATGCTATTAAGCCCTTGAGATTGAGCAATTTGAGCAAGGCGTTGATTGATCTCGGTCTCATCAGGAGATAGGCCGACACGTTTTACCATTGATAGTTGCAATTCACGCAAGATAAGCGCGTTTAGTACCTCAGACTGTAGTTGTGCTGAGTTTGCAATTGGCTCGCCTGCTGCTCGTGCGCGGGCTTGGGTTTGTGTAATGGCATCAACCAATTCGCTCTTCAAGATAGCGTTTTCATTGACCAAAGCCACGATGCCATCAGTACTATTGGCAGGTGTCAAACGATCGACGGTGTTTTGTCCAGCCGGATTCGACGTTTGTGCTACTGCAGGTGCCACCGTGGCTGCTTGAGCGCTCAAAGTGAGCGTAAGGCTGGCCCCTATAGACAGTAGTACAGCTCGGCTGGTTTGACGTAAAGAAAAAAATCTCATGATGCTCCTCATCAATGTCATCGCATCGGATGGTAGTTGGTCAACACGATCCAATACTTTTAATCATTAAATACCCGACAGTGTTGTCCATAATTGGATTGTAGATAGTGCTTTATACATTTTTATATAAATAATATTTTACTTCAAAAAATCTCGTTAGTCTTTCCATGCAGTTTGGACAGGTTCAAAGCCTAATATCTTATCAGAGAGCAATCGTGTTAAGCGGCTACTGCCACTACCAAGCCCATTCAACCGTATCTCTGCCATAACCGCTTGTGTTGGCTCGTCTTTGACATTTAAGTCATTATAGTAACGACGACCATAAACTGCAAAACCAAAGCAGCAATCTTCATAATCAACGCCGATAAGTGAATCGAGCATCTTATTACTATTATAGTCATATTGACCTTGAGCCAATATCCGCCAGCTATTATTGATAGGGAAAACAGCAGAGGCGGTAAATGCGGACAATGGCAACTGATCCGTATTTTCATCACGCTGGCGCTTGACATAGCCCACATTGAACAAGCTATTGTCTGATGGCTGATAACGTAGCTCAGTCGTGATATAGTTCAAATCATAGTCGTTAGTCAGCGCACCGCTCACATCAACCCAAAAATTGTTATAAGGTTGGGTGCTGGTATCCCATACCATGCCTGAGGAAGAAGAGTTGAAAACTCGTTGCTCATCATCAAGCGTGACACGTCCATCGTCTATATAGAACTGTTCTGCAATGCTACCATCAAAACGTGTCACACCCGTTGCATCGATGTAACGATAATTGACACCAGGCGTGATAGAGTGCAGATCTTGCAAGCGGTCATGGCCTAAAAACCAACTGTCTGAAAATAGCTGCTCATAGTTAATAGACGCAATACGAGTATTGAAGTTAGGAATATCATTTTGGTTTTTGTACGGTGAATACGTGTATTTCACCCGCGGGCTAAGCAGACGATAGCCACCCATGGTGTCATCAAAAGCGCCAAAGGGTGAGCCTGCTTGGTAGAAATTCAGACCTGCATCAATACTGGCTTGCGGCACAAATACGGATTGGCTACCATCTTCTTCACTGATGTTATTGTCTGCCAAGCTGTCTTCATCATAGGAAGTATAAAGGTGCTGTAGGCTTAGCTTCGGTCTAATATAGCCCCAAGACTTCTCTATCGGATAGACGGCACTGATTTTGTTATAAATACGTGCGCCGCTCTTTTCATCCTCAGAGCCATCATCAATAGACTTCTTAAAATAGGCAGAATCATGTACACCAGTGATGTCAAAATTCTTCGCCCACGGCAGTCGATAGTTGAGCTTTAGTTGTGGTAGGCGTGAATAGGGTTTGTCTTTATCCTCTAGAGCCTCACCATTATCAGTAAACGCATCTAACGTTTGAAAGGTTTCTACTTTTAACTCACCATCGACGTAATCATTATAATAATTAACTCGAGCACGCCTTGGTAGGTTGATGGTGTTATCTGATAAACCTAAGGTATCAAAATCATCAAGATAATCTGCATCTGATACATAGCTATATTTGGCATCACCACTTAACCGCGGAATACTTTTCGATGACCAATAATGATCATAAAAAAAGCTTTTACGATCTTCGTCATTATATTCTTTGTCATTAGGCAAGTATGAACCGTTAAAAATGCCTTCTCCATAGTTTTCGGTCAAATAACGGAACTCACCTGAGAGCATAGGATTACGATCAGTATATACATGCGTATTGAGCGTGGCATCGTAGTTGGGCGCTAGGTTGAAGTAATAAGGAACATCAATCTCAACACCGCTCTTGCTACTCACGCTCGCACTTGGTAACAAAAATCCGCTGCTACGACGACTGTCTATTGGGAAGTTAAAGTAGGGGAGATAAAACACCGGTACGTCAGCAATGCGAAAAGTCGTATTGTAGGCTTCACCGCGCCCTGTATCAGTATTCAAATCGATACTTTTGGCATCAAATTGCCATTTACGGTTGGTGGGTGGACAGGTGCTAAACATCACCTCGTCCAACTCGTACTCACTATCATTGGGCTTATTCAAGCGTTTAGCGTAGCCGTGTGCTTGTAGCCCAACACTAGCAAAGGCCACATCGTTGGCTGTTGATTGTCCAGTTTCAGTATTATAATTTAAGCTGTCTGCAACCCCAATCAAACCACCTTTTTTTGCTCTTTCATTAAAGCTGGCTTGAGCGTTGCTTGGTGCATTGCTACGTTGCAGTGATTGTCCTGTCGCCTGATCGGTAAACATGACTCTACCTTGTGCAGCAGCCACGCCATTGCTTAGATCAATCACAACTTTCTCTGCTTCGATATGCTGGGTGCCCTGATCGACTTTCACATTACCTGATAGCTCAGCATAGTTGATATTATTGTAATAACCGTAGTCTGACTCTGTGAATAAAGGTGCTTGATTGTTGGGAATACTGTCGACATCAGGTACAGGTTGTCCATTTGCACCGCCAGCCTCATTCACAGCACGCTGATAATTAGGGTTGCTCTTTGGATAGACCCATTGACCTTCACAGCGTTGTGCACTATCTATAGCGTTTGGCAATAATCGTAAGTTTTTACCGACTTTTGGAATGGTCTGCGCTGTAGGCGCTAAGGTGCTCTGTGTATCATCAGATTCAATATTTGCTACTGTATCGATATCATTGGCGGTAGTGGGCTGTGTTTCTGGGGTGAGCTCGTAGAATTCTGCCAAACGCACTAGACTGTCTTGAATGCTCTCATCACTGATATCTAGCTGACGGTTATCCGCTACGGTTTCAGGTGTAGCTATAGCATTAGCGCGTGTGTCGCGGCTTACCTGATCGCTATCTGGCATATTTGATGGTTGTGTCGAGGCGATATCAGAAGACTCATTAATCTCTGTGATATTCAAAACATCATCGGAGGCGCTGTCTTCTAACTTAGCATCGCTTGCGAAACGGGTGTCATCAAAATCAGAGGCAGGAGTCGCTCTTTGAGAATTATCGAGCTGTGAGCGCGCGTCTTTATAACGGATATCGTTGTAATCACTGCTTTGAGTGACATTACTGTTATTGGTATCAGGAAGGTAGCTGCTCGTACTACCAGCACTTGATGGCTCAGTTGTCTGTGTGTCAGCATCGTTGATGGCAGCATTAACCGTTAGGCTAGATAAGCCTAAGGCACCAAATAAGATCAAACGAATGCTTTGGTAAAGCGGAGAATATAACAAGGGCACACCTATGATTGCAGAGCCTATTGGATTGCGATACTGAATTGCATAGTCGTATTATTCAACAAGACCAAGTTGTTAATGAACGGCTAAAAAATCACTCATCGATAGCGTCATCTCAAGAACTTGGCTGTTTTACATATAATGACGACTAATCATAGTCAAAAAAAACCAAATCAGCTACACTATTTACCAAAATTTATAATATAGCCAAGCTGCTTTTAAATGAGCTAAAAATTTCAGCTTATCGTTAAATTACTGAATGATATCTTGATATGTCTACTAACGCAGTTGTTGCGGCTTAAGATATGACCATTTTAGCAAGTATTTGCCTGACTTATCACTACTTTAATTATTTATGATTTATATTTAACCTGTGATGCCCATTATGACTGATAAAACCACTATAGAGCCTGACATGACCGATAACAATAACGACAATCGCCAACAACAACTCGAGCATTGGTTGCAGCAAGTATTTGTAGATAAGCCCTTTGATCTAGATAGTTTACCGGGTGACGCGAGTGCGCGCCGCTATCATCGCATTCAACTGCTAGAGGCTGGCGGATCAGGAGATACGCGTTATATCGTCATGGATTCTGCTGATGAGCAAGATGCCATGCGGCAGTTCATCAATGTTGCCAAGCTCATGTCGCCTGCAATCAATGTGCCGACGCTCATCGCAAAAAATTTAGAAAAAGGTTTTTTGGTGCTACAAGACTTTGGTGCAGTAGAGTTTGCTCATTTGCTGAATGATGCAACACCAGAGCAAATCAATGACTATTATCAGCTCGCCATGCAGACGTTAGTAGCGCTGCAAACGGTACCAGTCGAGACTGCAAAATCTCAGTATCAGCTCCCAGATTACGATACGGCGTTATTAGATCGCGAAATGAATCTGTTTAGTGAGTGGTTTATCCCTTATATCGGCGTAGAGCTGAATGAGGAGGTGTGGGAAAACTTAAAATCGGCACTCATCAATGAAATCCTGCTACAGCCACAAGTCATTGTGCATCGCGACTATCATAGTCGTAACCTCATGCAAGACCAAGCGGACACATCGCGCTTAGGTGTGATTGATTTTCAGGATGCCGTCATCGGCTCTTATGCTTATGATTTAGTATCATTGGTACGCGATGCTTATGTTGAATGGCCAGAGCACCAAGTATCTGCATGGATTAACGACTTTTGGCAGCTACAAAAGCAACAATTGCTAACCACAGCCGATAATGTGGTTCAGCTTGAAAACGACGTTAATGTAATGGGCGTGCAGCGTCATTTAAAAGTACTAGGGATTTTTATTCGATTATCTGAACGCGATGGCAAAGATCGCTATTTGGGTGATATTCCCAAAGTCATGCGTGATTTAATTATTGAATTAAACTGGCTGGCTGAACAAGGTAATGATGCGATCAAGCATGCCGTCCTACCTTTTAATCAATGGCTAAAAGATGCTGTTCTACCTGCATACAAAGGTAAGTTTGCTTCAGCCTAGATGATGCTTAATCAAATTGATAAACTAAATAATAAAAATAGGAGTAAGCATGTCTAGCTCGACGATTACACAAGCCATGATTTTGGCTGCTGGCAAGGGCACACGTCTGCGACCATTGACACTAGATACGCCCAAGCCTTTGGTCGAAGTGGGCGGTCAGCCACTTATTGTCTGGCATATTAAAGCACTACAAGCCGCAGGTATTACCGATATCACGATCAATGCGTCATGGCTGGCAGATAAGCTGATGGATACCTTGGGCGACGGTGCGCAATATGGAGTCAAACTACATTGGTCAGTAGAAGGTGATGAGCCGTTAGAGACGGCAGGTGGTATTTTTCAGGCATTACAGTCAGGCAAGCTGCGAGACGAGCCATTTATTCTCGTCAACTCTGATGTTTGGACGACCTATGATTTTGCTCAGTTGCGAGACTATACATTAGGCGCGGATCAGCGCGCGCACCTGTTGTTGATTGACAATCCAGAGCACAATGATGGTGGTGATTTCGCTATTAATAATGGTCTTGCCAGCGAGCAGCCAGTTGGCGATGCGGACAAGTTTACTTTCGCTGGTATTAGCGTGATGTCTCCTACGTTGGTAGAGGGATTGGTATCAGGACAGCCTGCCGCATTGGCGCCACTACTTAAGCAAGCAATGATCAAATTCCAGATTACTGCTGAAGTGATTACTGATAACTGGATCGACGTCGGTACAGCCGAGCGCTTGGCACAAGTGAATGAATTTATTGAAAAAAACGATATCGATAATCATCAAGGTCGAATAAATTCATAAGATAAGCAAAAATACACTGGTAAACACAAAAAAGCAGCGTTGATCGTTCAACGCTGCTTTTTTACACAGATGATTTCTATATCTTGTTCAATCTTTACCAATAGAAATGAAGAGTGAATACAAGGGCTGGTAAATTGAGCGCGTAGCACATAGGTAACGACACTGTCTGATAACCGTATTGTCTGATAACCGTGTTAAACGCCCATTGCCAGCTTAATCAATTGGGCAATCGTAAAGATCGTCAAAAATCCTGCGGCATATAAGCCCAAAAACCAAGCCCATTGTCTTTGCTTTTTACTCAGTCTTTGCTTTTTACTCAAATGTTTTTTACTGAGATTTTTCATAAAGACCTCTTATCTGACAAATTGAGCACAGGTGCCACAAAAATGTGTAGCACCTGCTTATCTCACTACTAGCTGCTTGTCATTTACAATGACTAGTACATATGTTCGTGATCAGTTTTGCCCTTGAACACATAGTACGCATAAGCAGTATAACTTAAGATGATAGGTAACATGATTACCGCACCCACCAGCATAAATGATAGCGATGTATCGGCAGCCGCCGCTTCATGTAGCGTCATCTGATAGGGCACAATATAAGGGAAAATCGCCACACACACCCCAATATAACCCAATAAAAAGAGCAATACCGTCAATAAGAAAGGACGATATTCACGCTCAGTGGTCAAGTCTTTACGCATAATAAAGAACACAATCAGCGCAATAATTGGCATCGGCGCCAGATAAGGCAAGCGTCCGAGTGTAAACCAATCTTCTAGCGCATCGATGTCTGAAAAATACATAAAGATGGTCACAACAATCATCGCAGCAACCAACGCCATCAACAGCCAGCCTGAAACCTTACGCGCCCACACTTGCAAATCGTGCTCGGTCTTTAAAATGAGCCACGTTGAGCCAAGCAGTGAGTAGCCGATAATCAAAGCCACCCCGCTGACCATAGAAAATGGGGTCAACCAATCAAATGGGCCGCCAGTATACAAGCGATTGCTCGCCTCAAGACCATGTACTAAAGAGCCGAGCATCACGCCTTGGAAGAAAGCGGCCAGCAATGAGCCAAAGAAAAAGAAGCCGTCCCAAATGTAGCGATGGGTGCTCGATTTAAAGCGAAACTCAAACGCCACGCCACGCAAGATCAGGCCAAACAGCATAAAGATGACCGGCAGATACAAGCCTGTCATGATAATGCCATAAGCGACTGGGAAAGCTGCGAATAGACCGCCGCCACCCAATACCAGCCACGTCTCGTTACCATCCCAGAATGGGGCGATAGAGTTCATCATGCGACTACGGTTTTTGTCTGAGCCTGCAAACGGAAATAAAATACCACAGCCTAAATCAAAGCCATCAAGCAGGACATAAATGAAGACTGCAAGCGCAATCAATCCACCCCAAATTAAGGGTAAGTCTAATACATCACCGAAATTAAACATTAGCGTAACCCTCCATCATCGATGTCATCTGCTGGTGTGTCGATATCTTGCTTGGTCGTGTGACCAGCAGGATCATTATCTCCGCTCAGCGTACGACCTTGACCTTCGGTTACTGAATGCTCGTAGAAATTGTCTTCGGCAGGATCGGTATAAGGTTTTGGCCCTTGACCAATCAAGCGCAAGATATAAAAGCTACCTGCACCAAAAACAAAGGTATAGACGATAATAAAGCCGATCAATGTAGTGGCAACCTGTTGGGCTGCTAAGGGTGACATACTTTCAGCTGTACGGATTACACCATAGACTGTCCATGGCTGACGCCCTGTTTCGGTGACAAACCAACCGGCAAGTAGCGCGATAAAGCCAAGCGGCGTCATCATCATCCATGCACGGTGGAACAGCTTGCTGTCAGGACTGAACTGCTGTTTTTTGAAGTATTTATAGACACTAAATAGACCCACAAGCACCATTAACATACCAATGGCAACCATAATACGGAAGGCCCAAAATACAATAATAACGTGTGGTTGGTCTTCTGTTGCCCAGTTTTTAAGACCCTTCACTTCACCATCTAAAGAGTGAGTGAGAATCAAACCTGTGACATAAGGGATTTTTACTTCGTATTTATTGGTTTGATTTTCTTGATCAGGAATCGCAAAGAGACGTAATGCTGCCCCGCGCTCATCTTCCCAGATACCTTCCATGGCTGCGACTTTGGCAGGCTGATGCTCAAGCGTATTTAGCCCGTGCTCATCACCGATTAATACCTGCGCAGGTGCCACAAAAATCGCCATAATCATCGCCATGCCCAACATCACGCGGCCATGTTTTCGGTGTTCGATGTGCTTTTTGGATTGTAGATAATAAGCACCAATACCACCAACCACAAAAGCAGTCGTCAAGAAAGCAGCGGTCATCATGTGTGCGTAGCGGTAGGGAAATGAGGGATTAAAAATAATCTCAAGCCAGTTGGTTGGATAAAGCAGACCATCAGCACCGACCATGAATCCTTGCGGCGTCTGCATAAAGCTGTTGGCGGCCAAGATCCAAAACCCTGAGATCAACGTACCGATAGCGACGGTTGCAGTGGCGACAAAGTGCATGCGCTTACTAACGCGGCCCCAACCGAAGAGCATGATACCCAAAAAGGAGGCTTCTAAGAAAAATGCAGTCAGTACTTCATAAGCGAGGAGTGGGCCTAAGACGTTACCCGCCTTATCTGAAAAGACTGCCCAGTTGGTCCCAAACTGGTAAGACATTACTACCCCTGAAACCACACCCATACCAAACACCACGGCAAATATTTTTACCCAGTGTTTGTAGACTTCCGCAAAAACAGGATTGCCTGTTCTTAACCAGCGAAACTCAAGTACGGTCAGCCAGCTGGCAAGTCCAATAGAAAAAGCGGGAAAGACAATATGAAAGGAGACAACAAAAGCAAACTGGATACGCGCGAGTGTCAGCGCATCGAGCTGGTCAATCATAAACGTAGCAAACATAAATGGTTACTCTTATCTGTTAGCTTCATAGCGCTGTCTTCCGTACAACGCTCAAGTAACTGTCCGTAACGGTACATAAATCAAGGTGACAATGATTACGGGCAATGGCTCTTAGTGGCGTAAAACTTTAACGACATCAGGCATAAATTGTGGCTAAGGTTACGATTCACTGTTTAGCTGAATTGAATAATTTATGTCCCTATAAACTCATATACTACAGGTATGTGCTATGCATATATTATGCGCTTCCCTAGATAGTGACGCAACCCGTGCGGTTAGACAGCTGCATACCTAGGAGTCAGAAAAACAAACATAAAACACCCTTGAAAATAAAATTAATTTTATGAATAACAATGACTTGGGAATAGCGAGTATTTTTTTATAAAACATCTGTTTTGTTTATTACTTGCTTTCCCATGCATTAAAATGTTCCCCAATAACAAAAACATACATCATTCTTGTAACTGTTTATGCAAAATCCGTCGCAGTGTCAAAATCGTTTGTGGATTGGTTTGAATACTATGACCGCCATTGATAATGGTCTCAGACGCCGCGCCATCTAAGTGCGCACTGGTATAAGGCACAATACCGTCTGATAAACGTTGGGTTAGGGCTTGACTGATATTTTTATCAACAGTGACGGCAGCGACCAGTGGCTCAGGAGGCAGCTCTGATGTGTCATCTGACACGCGGGCACTTGCGCGTTCGTCTTTAGCGTCTTCTTCTAGCGCTTGCGATAAATCAATTTTGGCACCGTCAGGCTGTGCTTGGGCCAGTCCTTTGGTGATATCAGCATCATTATTGGCAATAATCGAATGATAAGTGACACGACTATTGATCGTCAGATCTTTGGTCAGCTCAATAAAAGAAGAGTCATCGCTTAGCTGGCTGGCACCGTTTTGCAAATACAAAGCGCCCAACGGGTTTTGTGCCAGATCGCCTTGCGTGGCAATCGTTGCCAAGTTGTCAGTCACTGTTTTTACCAAACCGACTGGCAGATAGACAATGCGGCGCAGCGCCCGCGTAAACCAGCGGTCTGCATAGTCAGTGCCGCGAAAAGGTGCAGATAAAAAGACAGCGGTGTCTACTTGTGGCAAGGATTGTAGCTCAAACCGTTTTTTTAATTCCTTTTCACCAAACGATTCTTTTAGTGCATCGCGGATTTGCCGTTTTTCACTACTAGAGAGAATGTCTTGATCATCAAGTCTGTCCAAATCATCGACCAAATTATCATCGGACAGCATCATGCGCGCGATAAGGGCACCCATGCTGTGGCTAATGATCACGCTGTTTTTACTGGCGCGATTTTGTCCTGTTGGGTCCGTCTGCTCGTAAGTCGTGTTGATTAATTGCTGAATCTGATAGCGGTTTTCTAAAATAGGCAAATTGGTTGGATAAAATATTTGCCAAACCTGGTAATTGTCGCGCAGTTTGTCATCATTGAGAATATCGTTGGTGAGATTGACCCACGTGGCTGGGCTAGAGGCCAAACCATGTAGCATAATGATGACACGCTTGTCAGGGTCATAAGGTTCGAGCATAAACAGTTTGGGCAGACGAGCATCTGGCTGGCGTGTGATGAGGTTCAAATAACCCACACTATCCAACTGGTTTTCTGCCAGCCACATTCCATAACCTGCTGAGAAATTGGCTGCTAATGGATAGTTATCGTTAAGAATATTGACGGTTTCAGTTTGATATGGATTGTATAGATGGATATCGAGCTGGCGACTGCTCAGCACATCCAGCACGCTATCACCACTTGGTTTGATCAAACCAGTTAGCAGGAGATGACCAGTAGGATAAATGCGTGAGCTTGGCTCGCTATCTTTTGTATTGTCACTCTCATTGGTTAATCGACCCGATAGTGATGATGATAATAATTGGCGAATCGTGATGGTGTAACGATCATCGAGAGAAGCGACTAAGCTGATACCTAAACCGGGACGTTTGCTAACAGAATTCAGCCCAGAGAGACGTAGCTCGTAAGTAGAAACTAAGTCAGCAAGCGCAGAGTCTTGCTTATGAGCATTTTGCAAATAGTTGTTTTCATTGGGCAAATAGATGCCGAGGTCATAATCATCTACTTGTACTTTCATGACTTTGACTTGGTCGATCGCTTTACCTTTTAGCGGGGCTCGGTTGGCAATCGCTGCTTGATCGCTACTATCGCGCCTAGCAGAAGGGATGGTTAAGTATTCTACTTTTTTGCCATTCATCAATTTATCTGAGTTTTCGGTCGATCGATAAAGCTGCGTGATGACATCATTGCTGGCAGCGTTATAGATATCTTGGGTCTGAATATCGTTGTCAGTTGGGATGCGGGTTTGCGTGTGAGCACTACGATAGCTTTCATCAGCACCCTCAAAATCATGAGTCAGACTGTCATAAAACAAATAGGTATAGCTATATTTAATCGCATCAAACAGTCTGTCCTGATAATTGTTTAAGCAAAGGTCGGTCTCTTCTTGCTGCGTTTTGGCATCGTCGTCGCTCAAAGGCGCATTGGCATAGTATGGGTCAAGTGGTGGACGGGCAAGTGCATTGCGGCAGTTTTGTGAGTCAGCAAGCTGGCGCGCTTTTGCGTAGTGCAGTTCTGCAAAAATTGCCAGTGCAGGTCGATAGTGTTTATTTAAAATACTGTCCGTGAGCTGAGTCAAGCACAAGTCGAATTGCTGCATACAAGCTTGCTCATCAAGACCTGCTGATAGCAAGGCAGATGCCGTATCGCTGCTTAGTTGATTATCAGTGACGATATTACCGCGCTGCGCTGAGATGGTCTTGGCCGATGCTTGTTTTTCCACTGAGACGACACTACAGGCTGGTAACAGCATTGCCGCTGTCAATAATGCGACTGAGGCGAGAGGCCGCATTTTTTTATTGGCTTGCGTTACCATGTTTTTGCTAGGGCTAGCAGAAGTCATAAGTCAGTCCGGTAAAAAAAGTAGTTATGAGAAAATCAGCAATGGAAGTACTTTTGGTTATAGTAGAGTTTAGCGTAACTTTTGATATTAGACTATTTTATTTGAAAGGTTATAACCAAGCGCTATATATCGAATGACTTCTTCAAGTGATGGTTATAGTGAATTCAGTATAAAAACGATACAGTGGGACTGGGATAAATTTTTCGCAGTCTCTGTCTGCGTAGGCACAGCACGCAAGGAAAATTTAGACCAGTTCCACCTTGATATATAATGTATCTGTTTTATTTAGGATTGACTATATTGTTTTGAGATACACTTAAACTTTTGGTTAAAAAGGGCATTTATTTAGACAAAGAAAAAGAGGTAAAGTAGAAAAAGATGAGGCTCTGGGCAGGCAGGTTTCTATTAGGCACAAAAAAGCCAGACACAAAAAAGCGCCTTTGCTTTATATTCATAAAAACAAAGGCGCTAGGTATTCTAAGGCTACAAAATTATTTGTTTATCTTTAGCATAGACAAACAGTGCCAATTTAGGCACCTGGTTTGACATTGATATCTGGTGCAGGGATGTCCCAAATGTAGAATTTGCCATCTTCCACCAGTTTGATTTGTTGAGGAATCACGGTGTTGTTAGGGTATTTTTCTTCAAGACGACGTAGGCGCTCTAGGGCGCTGGCACGGCGATCACTGAGTAGATCTGCCTGTGCCAAGCTTTGTTCTGCTTCGGTGTAGCCAAGAGAGACCGCTCGATCTAGATATTTTTGACCTTCTTTAAACCCACCGCCCTCTGATAGCATCATGCCATACAAAAAGTTGGCTTCACCGCTATCTGGCTGAATTTTGAGCGCACGATCAACATACTGCCCGCCGCGTACTGTATAGTCTGATCCCAAGTCCAGATTACGACCCATACCATTGAGCTTGGCTGCGCGAATCAATACATCGTAAGACGCATTTGGTGATTTGGCATAAGGCTCAATCCAGTCCGCCAATACTTTGATTTTTTCGCGAGTGTAATGGCGCTGAGTGCGGTTAGGGAAGTTTGGTGGATAGTGACGAGCATTCGGTGAGACGTCTGCGATAAAATCATCAAGCAAGCTGACGTCAAGCTTATCAGTACCTAGGCCTTTTTGTTGTGGAATCAAGACGGTTTTGATAAAGCTCACATCTGAGAGCTGTACTTGTGGCGTTGGAATATTTGAGAGCTGACCACTGCGCAGATCAATACCAGTCGCGGTCATCGGACCTGGCTCATAGATGCGAGTAGTACCGCTCATCACAGGGGCGTTAGCTGGATTCATCATTTGCGATGCTGGTGGCTGAGCGGGGCTGATAGGTACACGATTTGGTTGAGCATTGCTTGATTGCATCATCTGTGCTGCCTGTGCCGTGCTCAAAGGGGTACGGTTAGACTGAGTGTTGCTTGACGGCATCATTGGCTGAGTATTAACTGACTGAGCGCTATTAGCAGGCGTAGCATCTGTTGTGCTTTGAGCTGTGCTGGTCGTTGCACCTGGCCTTGCTAGACGAATCACGCGTTTACTGGAATCTACAGCGCTCGGTACAGCAGGTGCTGATGTAGCAGCAGTGTCAGCTTCTGCAGCATTCACAGGCGCAGAAAGCATCATTGCACAGGCGGCCGCGAGCGCAGTCAAGGTTGCAAGCTTTGGCGACTTGGAAGACGCGCTATTAGAGAGAGTTGCTTTCATAAAAATCATTACCTTATTTAATTTATTTAGTCGTTATTCATTTATCGGTTGATAATCAGGATATATGTTTGCTGCAAAATCGTACAAATTTTTAATACCCTAGCAAATTAAGCTTTGCGCTATCTGTGGTAGGATTGTTACTCGCTTGGGCTGAGCAAATCGAGTATTGCTCGTCATCTCAGACATCAAATTGCTATTTGCCTTTATAAATGATAAGCGGTCGCCTTCATACGGTTGGCCATCCAGCGCATTGTCTGACGTACAGGTGGTGACAACGCAGCGCCGCCACTTGCCAGTGCTAGCTCGCGATGATGTTGCTCTTCGATATCCATTTGTGCCAGTATTTCTCTTGAGCGTTGATCATGTTCGGGTAGTTGATTGATATGATCTTGCAGGTGCTCGCTAACTTGTGCTTCTGTCTCCGCGACAAACCCCAAACTAAACTCATTTGAGATGGCGCCTGCGACTGCACCTAGGCCAAAAGACATCCCATACCAAAGCGGGGTAAACACACTCGCATGGCTACCCAGCTCATTTAAGCGCGTCTCGCACCAGACCAGATGATCGACTTCTTCTTCAGCAGAGTTCTGCATAGCTTGCTTGACGCCACTGTCTTTGGCAGCAAATGCTTGTCCATGGTAGAGACCTTGCGCGCACACTTCACCGGTATGATTGATACGCATCAGCCCTGCGACATGGCGTGCCTCTGTGATGGTCAGTTCAGGAATCTCGTCACTACTCACTGGCAATGGGCGCGTACTGGGGTTTGAGTTTGGCACGACAGCTTGTAATGCTTTGTCGACCCCAAGCAATAGCTGATCGATTTTGGATAAAGGACGCAGGGCCATGGTTCACTCCTGATGGCGTTAAATTCTATCAATAAAATAAGACTAGTGACTGCTCTAGGGCAATAATCCTGTGCACAGCTCTTATATACATTACTATAGCAAACAATCCAAATTATCGGCATCAATATTATTGCCTTGATAACCTATCGATTGCTATCGTTATTTAAGCTCAATATGGCTTATTTATATAACCACATCATCATTGGTTTGGATAACCGCCTGTTTGATATGCCTATTTAGCTTAAGGTATAAGAAGATACCAAAAACAATATTGAGCACACCTGTTACCAAAAATAGCTGCGGTAGACTTAGCCCTAATGCATTTAAGATGACAATCGCAAAAATCGCTGATGTGACCATAAATATCGCATTGAATATATTGTTGGCACCCACGATACGCGCGCGATGGCTCTTTGGCGCATAGGCCTGCATTGAGGCATATAAAGGCACAATATATAAACCGCCACTGAATCCCAATAAGAACAAATCAGCAAAAACGCGCCAGCTACCGCTCGTACCAAATAAATCACTGATACCAAGCAATGTGTCATTATTCACATTTATGTTTAGGCTTGAAAGTGAAAAGTACAAATCAATAGCAAAGATACTCAATCCAGCAATACCAAAAGGCAATAGGCGCAGGCTGACTTGGTTTTTGGTCAATGATTTGCATAGGAGCGAACCTATCGATACCCCTACTGAAAATAGCGTCAATAGAAAAATCACCACCGACTCATCACCGTG
This sequence comes from Psychrobacter pacificensis, assembly GCF_900101915.1. Lineage (GTDB taxonomy): Bacteria > Pseudomonadota > Gammaproteobacteria > Pseudomonadales > Moraxellaceae > Psychrobacter > Psychrobacter pacificensis. Next base: position 41,054 of record NZ_FNAL01000004.1, read on the forward strand.
CAAAATGACTTTGCTGAACTCTGGCACTTGAGTCAAAAACGTCGCCCCATAAAACCAAAACCAGCTGTTGCCAAGAATGACAAAAAACAAGAATGGCAGAGAGTAGAGATAGCGTACCGTAGACAAGCTGATGGTGATAATATTCCAGTTAATCTTAAGATCAGGCTGCATGGCTGGCATGTTAGGGATATAGCGCGCTGCCAGATAACCCAGCACAGCAACGACCAATACGGTAGCGCTAATCCAATATAAGGAGTGTGACAGCTGAGTTAAGATACCAGCGACAATCATACCAACAAGAATGGCTAGAGAAGTGCCCATTTGAAACAGACCGTTGGCACCGACCAGCTCATCTTCTTTCATCGCCTGTGGTAGATAAGCGTACTTAATCGGTCCAAAAAAGGTCGAATGCGTGCCCATCAAAAACAACGCGACAAATAAAAGGGTGTACCATTCAAAAACAAAACCAACCGCAGCGATTGCCATGATGACTAGCTCAAGTACTTTGATAAACTGCGTGAGCTTGGATTTTTCATACTTATCAGCGATTTGTCCTGCCAATGCCGAAAACAAAAAGTAGGGCAGTATGAATAACATCGCGGCCAAATTATTTAAAATACTGACTTCCACACCCAATTGACTGGCAGCGGTATAAGTCAGAACCAGTATAAGTGCTTGTTTAAAGATATTGTCATTAAACGCACCCAAAAACTGAGTGAAAAACATGGCGCTAAAACGGCGGCGCTTAAATAGCTGAAACTGATTGGACATGAATGTTCCTACAGATGAGAAGCGGCTGATAAAGTAAGAAGAGGCGCTGAACGCAGCTTATAATGCGATAGCAATTATCAATATTATCAAAAACTTATCGAAATACAGCATAGGTTTTATCAATATTAAGCCGTATAATAGCAAGGCTTAGGTAAAAATACATGAAACCTGCGCTATGATTTCATAATTAACTAAGTTATGATTTGTAAATTTTATATGGTTGCATTAAAAGGTGCGAGCGACGGTAAAGGTGAAGGCTTGCTATCAATCAAGACTGTTTGTATGGTGTCACCCATCGAGTGCTGAATAATATGCACCAGAGACTTCCATCATGACAAGCAACGTAGTAAACCATTAATTTCAGCCCACTGCTATAAGTTTATTCACCGGTCAGACTTGGCGATAATCAATCGTTAATAATAGTATGCCGCGTGAAGGGATAGGACGTAAACATGACCCAGCCGCCTTCAACTCGAGCACGCAACATATTAATGAGGCAGCGTGACAGCGTGAGTATTCAGAACGATATCAGCATCCAAAGCACTCATGTCGGTACTCCCCGTATTCATTTTAAGCGCTCAGCGCTCTGTACCGCGCTAGCTACTAGTCTAGTTAGTGTCGCACCTGCGGCATTGGCTGAGACAATCAACACAAATATCACCAATGCATCGACCAGTAATCAAGTCGCTAAGACTCAATCAGCTAACAATCAAACAGCCAATAATACATCAGGCGCACTATCAGACGATGATACCCAGCTCGATGCTGCCCTAGATGCACTACGTCTAAAAAAAGCAGTGGAGCAAGGCATTATTGATCAGTCGGTCTTGGACGACTATAGCGAACAAACACTAGGTATCAAAAAATCAGGCGCTAACTCGTCATCTTCTCAGAATGACAGTGCCCGAAATAATAATCACAATAGTGGCCTGCAAGATTCAAATCGTTTCGACGAGGATATGTACGTAGAAGGCATGCAGGCAGATCTATCTAATGATGATTTGTTGCAGCAAGCAACAGCGATACAGCAGCAAGGCTATCAGATGATGACGCCTGAGCAGATTGATCGTGAGCTGGCGGCGCTCGATTTACAAAACACCCAAGATATCGACAGCATTAACAACGACAGTGCCTTTGATGCGCCAATTGCCACATTGAACGACACAGCGCCGCCCATCGGCTTAGATGTTGACTTAGATGCGACCAACTTGCCTATGCCTAGCAATCTTGACACACTGGGTAGAAGTGAGGCCGCAGCAGAACAGGCAGCCACAGCTGAAATTATGTCACGTCCCATTAACGTGAGTGACTCTGTCAGCAGTGGCAATGTCAATGCGGCAAATGGCATTAATGATGAGATAATAGCAGGTAATAGCGATATAACTGATGGCGGTAACATGCCCTCAGATGTGATTGATCCTGAAGACTACCTACCGGATTATCAGAATGATACTCAGGCCGTCAATCAAAGCATCGAGCAAGCTGACCAGTCAAAACCACTTGCACGTAATAAAAGCAACATTGTCAAGCGTCTCTATAATCGCTTTTTCAATGGTGGTGTGATGGCGTTACCAAGTGTGGAGACCACAGTTTATATACAACAAGCTGGCGCCGAAGATACGGCAAATGGTCAACCAAAACTCATCAAAGCTGACGACGATATTCAGCCAATGAAGAATATTAAAGCGGCCCTTGATGATACGACAGTACAGTCGGTCATTGATTTTACCGCAGCGCTACCACGTTTGCGTCAAACGGCATTGGATGCTGCCAAAGCAGTGGGTTACTATGATGTGACTCTCAGCCTGCGTCAGCCTACGCGTGATACGATCAATGTGGTGATCGAAGAGCTGGGCGAGCCTGTTATTGTAGACAGCCGTATCGTTGATATCCGCGGTGAGGGCGGTGAGCAAGCAGAGTTTGTCGCGCTTGAAAAAGAATTACCGCCGCAAGAAGGGGATATTTTTAACCACCGTGTCTACAAGAGTAGTAAAGCGGCGCTTGAGTCTTTGAGTAATACCTATGGGTATTTTGATCAGTATTGGTTAAACAAATCTGTCGATATTATCTTACCAGACAACAAAGCGGACATGTCTTTGGTCTACAACACAGGCGACCGCTACGAGTTTGATGATGTTGTTTTCTTTACCTATGACAAAGAAACCAACACGCTGACACAAGACCCTGACAAACTCCCAGTAGAATTGTCGTTATTGCAGCAGTTGTATGAGTTTGCGCCGGGTGACCCATTCTATCGTCCATCAGTGACAAAGTTTAGTAATGACTTATCAGCGACTCGCTATTTCAACGCTGTCAACGTTGAATCGATATTACCGCCAGATGACCGGAGTGAGGCCAGTACATTGGCATTTGATAATGCACCTACCAATAGCAATGCTATATTGGATGAGGATGTTGATAAGGATGGCATCTCAGATATGACTGGAGATAATGCTACTCTAGCAGCATCCAATAATCGTTTGGCTAGTACAGAAGATACGGGTAGTAGTACTGGCGTAGAGCGTGAAAGTGCGCTTAGCAATGGTAGTGGCGAGACGGTCAATGAAGCTGATATTGCTGCTATCGAGTTTGAGGTTGATGAAGAAACGCTTGATAAGCTACAAGCGGTTAAGCAAAAAGCAGAGCGTCTAAGCCGCCTGCCGGATGACCGCGTGCTGGATGAAAAAGACCAAGAAGCGGATAACTTATTAGGCAAAATCAGTGACTCTATCAGTAATGTGGCCCAAAAAATATTCCCTGATGATGCAGACTTCACCGTTGATGAGGATTTCGTACCGCCAACGCTCGCAGGACGTAAAACACCGCAAGACGTTGCCACAAGCAAAAAAGTACCGTTGTATGTCTTTGTATACGCTGATAAGCCGCGTGATGCTCAGGTTGGTTTGGGTTACGGTACTGACACAGGCGTGCGAGCAACCGCCAAGATCGATTATAATTTGCTTAACCGTCAGGGCTATCAAGCAGGCGCAGAAACCGAAGTGTCCAGAATCAGCAAAAACGTCGCTGTCTATGCGAGCCGCCCTTGGAATCATCCACTCAATGATAAATTAGATGGGCGTCTTACTTATGAAGAAGAAGTCATTGACCAAGGCAAAGGTAACTTTGATTTATCTACCACCACTTTAAAAGCGGCTTTGGCACGTAATATTCGCCGTGATAGTGGTTGGAATCGTAGCTACTCTATGCGTTATCGTTTAGATGAGCTAGAGACTGGCGTTGACGGCGCTGCGCGGGATGATTTACCTATCCGCTTTACCTCGTCAAACCCCAAGCAGCAAGCATTGCTGTTTGGCTATGGTATGAATAAAACCGACACGGATAGTGCGACCAATCCAACGCGTGGTATGCGTCAGTATTATTCGATTGAAGCAGGTGCTGACAAAGCGCTGAGTGATACTGATTTGGCCATCGTGCGTGCTGGTGTTAGCGGTATTTATAGCTTTGGCGATGACAAAAAACATCAAGTGCTTGGTAGTTTGAATGGTGGTTATATTTGGGCAGATGATTTTTATGATGTGCCTTATAAATTGCGCTTTTTCGCAGGTGGTGACCAAAGCATCCGTGGCTATGACTACGAGAGCTTATCGCCACTAAACGATAAAGGCTATCTGACAGGCGGGCAAGTACTAGCGGTTGGTAGTGCAGAGTATAACTATGAGTTCAAACCGGGCTTTCGTGGCGCATTCTTTACCGATGTTGGTAATGCGTACGACAAAGACTTTGATGCTGAAACCAAAGTTGGCGTCGGCGTCGGTGTGCGCTGGGCCTCTCCTGTTGGGATGGTGCGTGTCGATGTCGCCGCAGGGGTGACAGAAGACAATATTCCTGTGCGATTACATTTCTTTATTGGCTCGCCATTGTAAAAGCTTACTTCCTACATATGAACACAGATCGCTTGAACCGTTTTATTCATTACTTATCGTACCGATTGCTGGTCATCACTTTTTAACGTAGTTGAGTGTCATGCAGACAAAAAATACCCCGCCTAACAATGCACCAGATGAAGACCCAGCACAGCGCGATGCTCGTGCCGTTAGGCGCTGGTATCCGCTATCATTTTTACTCAAGCTGCTGGTGCTGGTCATTATCGTACTAGCGATTATGTTTGCGATATTTTTTTATGCTGCAGGCACGGACTCTGGCACCAAGTTTATTTTAGAAAAAATCAGTGCTGAGACGGGTATCGGTTTCAAATATGGGCGCGGTAATTTGCGTGATGGTATTTGGGTGACAGATATCGATATTGAAGCCACTGAAGATCTTGAGATTTTGGTGGACAAAGCCTATGTCAAAATAGGTTGGCGTGCGGTATTTGCAAAAGAAGTACATCTAAGCGATGCTGACATTCAAACCATCGAGATCCTCAATAAAAAACCACCGACTGGTGAACCGTTTGATTATAAGACGCTAAAGCTACCAGTCAATCTACGTTTTGATCACGCAAAAATCAATAAAATTATTTATAAGCAAGTGACCAAAGAGCCTATTGTTATCAACAATACTACGGCTCGCGATCTGACATGGGTTGGCAGCACTGTGACGGTCGGTCGCGGCAGCTTGCAATATGCTGATATTGTAAAAGTCAGTGCCTTACAAGGTGAGGCAGATTTACAAGGCGACTACCCACTGGATCTGAGCGCGATTGTAGAGGTGAGTGCACTTGAAAAAGCTTATATCGATCCATTGAATATTACGGCAACTGGTACGCTAAAACGTACGGTTGGGCAGGTGCGTAGTCGCTATAACGACAGCGACGTTAGCGGCGATTTTGTGGTTCAAGGCCTAGATGCAGGCGCACCGTTTCAGGCAAAACTGAAGTGGGATGATATTTTGGTGCCTTATGCAGATGACCAAAATATTCATCTAAAAAGCGGTATGGCGACTGCATCAGGGGTTATCTCTGAGATACAACTGCGCATCAACACAGAATTGACTGCCAAAGACATTCCATCCGGTCATTATCAAGGGCGCGGCGTCATTGCAGACAGTCAATTGCGTATTGATCGCTTAGAAGCCGACGTTCCCTCTGGACGTTTGCTGCTTCAGGGCATCTTAGGCTGGAAAGAGAGCTTTAATGCGACAGTGCGTGCAGCTGGTAGTAACTTTGACATTCGACGTGCGATTCCTGATGAGTATGCTGATTTTAAAGCGTATGCTCCGCAAACGCTCAATGGTAGATTATCGTTACGCTATCAGCAGCAAAACAGTACAGGTAATACAGAGATTGATGTAGACCTACGTCAGCGTGACGGCGAATATGTCAATGCCAACCTAGTGCGCGGCAAGACGTCTGCTAAATCTCAACACACAGCGCCTTGGTATATTGATGCAAGATGGCAAAACTTGACCCGCCGTGATGTGCCTAACATAGGCAATATTGATAGTCCTCGCGGTCAAGCAGATGTCATCGTTCGTGGTTCAAACCTATCCGTCGATGCCAATGCCATTATCAATGAACTCAATGCTGCACCTAAAGGCAACTATGACGTGCGCTTGCGTAAAGCAGGTGACGTTATTGATATCAATCGACTCAATTATGATGGCATCGTAGGCGACCTATCAGGAACTGGGCAGATTCGGCTAGCAAATAAAAACCGCCCACTGACGTGGAAAATCGATGCAGTGACCAAAGGTTTATTGCCTAAAGAGTACCGTAGTGACTTACCACTTGAGCGTCTAAGAGGGCGTGTGAGTGCTCGTGGTCGCCTGTTAAATATCACCAAAAACGGCGTTAGTGGTCAGCGCCATGTGATTACTGTCAATAATACCGACTTACAGGCACAGCTTGATGCCACGCAAAACGGTCGCGCAATCGGTATAACAGGTAGCGGTGATGCCAGTGTCGATATCGTGGGTGGTGAGTTGTCCGTATTTGATGCACGTTTTGATGGTCAGATCGATACAGCGGATGTACCAAAAGGTCGTCTATCAATCGACGCAGCGGGTACGCCAAAATTAATTAGTATCCGTAAATTGAATTATGATGGTGAAGCTGGTGCGGTGAATGCCAAAGGTGTCATTGACTTGCGTCGTAATATTGGCTGGACGGTCGATGGACGTTTCGATCAGTTTAATTTAGGGTATTTTTTGCCAAATAATTCAGCAATCATCACAGGTGACTTAAAAACCAGTGGCGAGTGGCAGGCTGCGCCTAAAAACAGCCCAAATACCGCAGGTAAATTACAGCGTTTTGCTGTGAATTTCGATGGGGTTTTGGATGCCGAGCAGTTACCAGCAGGTAAGCTGAATATTAACGCGAGCGGCGATAGTCAGCTGATCCGTATCAACCGTCTGCGGCATGTGGGCGCGGCAGGTAGTATTGATGCCAAAGGAGAGGTTGATGTGCGTCAAGGCATTGCATGGGACATTAGTGCCGTGATGGATCGCTTCAATATCGGATATTTCTTAAAGGATACACCAAGCCGTATCACGGGTAACATCGATACGGATGGACGTTGGGGCGATACGCAGCAGACCGTCAATATCAGACAAATCAATCTGAGTGGTATGCTAAAAGGCCAGCCGCTCAGTGCCAAAGGCAGCTTGGCTGCAAAACTGCGCTTGCCAAAAGACTTAGCCAGCTATTTTAAGCGTCTACAAACACAAGATGCCCAAGCACAGTATAAGCAAGTGAATGCCTTGGTAGACAGTTTGAATGCTGACAACTTGATACTACGCTGGGGTGACAACTATGTGACTGCTAATGGCAATGCCAAACAGCTACAGACCAAAATCAATATCACAAGCCTAGATCAACTGTCAGATAAGCTTGCTGGCAAAGTCACTGGTGGAGCGACTTTGTCTCAACCCACTGGTCAGGCTTTACCGACGATCTATATCGACTTGGTCGGTGAACGGATTGCACTACCGGGCTTTATTTTGCGTCAAGGTCGTATACGTGGCAAGCTGGTTAATCTAGCCAATAGTCCAAGCCAGCTTATCGTCAGCGCTGAAGGTCTGGATGCTGCGGGACAAAGCTTCGATAGTGTAAAAGCCTCCTTTAATGGGACTGAGCAATCTCATATCGTTGATCTAAATGTAGCCAATCAGCAGCTTGATGTTGGCGCTAGGCTTAAAGGTGGGTTTGATCGCGACAAGCTTCGTTGGTCAGGAGTCATCGGTAAAGGCCGCGTTAAATCCAGATACGCTACCTTAAATCAATTACAGCCAGCACAGCTGATTGTGAATTTGCCCAATAATCAAAATGGCAATAATACAGATCTCAAAGTACAGTTGGCTGCACATTGTTGGCAAGCCACGGACCAAACGGGCAAGCTATGCTTACGCAAGAACTTAGTGGCTTCTCCAGCCAGTGGTGAAGTCGATGTGGCATTGCAGAATTTAGATACGTCATTATTTTCAGTATTTTTACCAAAGGATATTGATTGGCACGGCAAGATTAATGGTAAAGCCATTGTCGGTTGGCAACGTGGTCGTCCGCCAACTATTAACACGACACTCTATTCAGACAATGGCAAAATCGGCTTGATTCAAGACGGGGATAGCACGCCTGTGACACTGCCTTATAAGCGTGTTTCACTAATCGCCTTGTCGGTGCCAGAAGGTATCAAGCTGCGTACCGACATCAATACGGGTCGCGGTGCTCGCGGTTATGCTGAAGTCGTTGTTGATCCTTACAAAACACCGAAACCCATCTCTGGTGCACTCGTGTTAAATGAGCTTGATTTGGCGATATTTAAGCCTTTCTTCCCAGGTATGAGAGTACTAAAAGGCAACGTTACAATGGCAGGAGGACTGGGCGGTACGCTAGATAAGCCGCAGTTCTATGGTGATGTGAAACTCTCTGATGGTCGCATCGCCATGTTAGACTTGCCAGTGAACCTGACCAATGTCAACACACAGGCCAAAATTCGCGGTACGCAGGCGACCATTGATGGTACGTTCAAAAGCGGTACAGGAACAGGCACACTGACAGGCACGGTCAATTGGCAGCAAAAGCTACAAGCCAAATTGAGTATTGTTGGTGAAAGGCTCGTGATTACGCAGCCGCCACTGCTCGTGGCCGAGATCAATCCTGATATCGACATCATCGTACGCCCAACGGATCGCTATGTGGATATTAAAGGCGCTATCAGCGTGCCAACCGCTACCATTCGTCCACCAGAGGCCAGCGAAGACATTGTGACTCAATCAGAAGATGTGGTAGTGCTGGATCGGCGTTTGATCGGCAACATCGATGAGGTATTGGCAATATCAAAACCTTGGTCTATCAATGCTGATATCGGTGTTGATTTGGGTGATGACATCAATTTCCGTGGTTTTGGTGCCGTTATTCCATTGGCTGGTGCGATTAACATCAACCAAAATGGCACGGGCATCATGCGTGCCAAAGGCGTGGTTCAAGTATCACGTCGTACCAATATCAATGCTTTTGGTCAAAGCCTAGAGCTAAATTATGGTCAAGTACGCTTTAATGGCGATGTCATGAAGCCCAACTTGAGTATTGAAGCGGCAAAAACCATTGATGGTAAAACAGTGGGTCTGCGTGTGAAAGGTACGACTGAAAGTCCAAATATCATCGTCTTTAATAATGCAGGATTGACCCAGCAGCAAGCGATGAATGCGCTGGTGACAGGACGAATCAATAATAAGAGCGCCACTCAAATCAGTGAGCAAGGGTTTAAATCACAAGTGACCAATAACCTAGCCGCTGCTGGATTAAGCTTTGGTCTGAGTGGTACGCGCAGTCTGACCAATCAAATCGGACAGGCCTTTGGTTTACAGAGCTTGACGGTGGATGCCTCAGGTAGTAGTGAAGATACCAATGTCAATGTCACCGGTTACGTGACCCCTGACTTGTATATCCGCTACGGCGTAGGTGTTTTCAATGCGCAAAACAGTCTGTCTGTTCGCTATCAATTGACTCGTCGTATTTACGTAGAAGCCAGCTCGGCTGCTGAAAATGCGGTAGACGTGGTCTATAGTTGGCAATTCTAACGCTCTTACTTGACCGAGTGGGTATCTGATCAGTGGTATGGATTGAGACGGATTCTTATAATTATTGCTTTACAAAAAAAACGCCTCGTAATGAAGGCGTTTTTTTTGTAAAAAATGTAGTCTACTCATACAGTTATTTGGTCAGAATCAACCGATTGTTACGAGTCAAACGTAGTCGATACTCTTCGCCTTGATGCTCGATACGTACTTCTTTGGTCAGGGCAAATAGATGCTGCGACTGTAGCGTTGGCAGACGGTTTTCACGGCAGTTTAGATAACGAGAGATAACCATACTCATGGTAAATTCCTTTTGATAAGAAGTGGCTTAATAAATTAGCTATGTTCTAATGAACCTTAACGATAATCATTATCATTTAGATTGAATGAATTTGCAAGGTAATTGATAAAATAAAATGCAGTTATTGTGTAAATTTATCTAAGGCTACTGTCCCAAAGTGAGAATAGGGGGCTTTCTCCTTGTAGAAACACAGAATTTATAAGATGTATAAAAACGATAGGGACCATAAAGACAGTCGCCACGTTGTTACAGCTGCCAAGTTATATACGCAGAATCAGGCGATTAAAAAGTCATAATGAAGAGAGAAGTGAAAGGTAGAGTTATGCCAAATGAGATGAGTGGCCAATCAAAAACGAAAAACATCACCATCGTCAATGTTGCAGTTGCCGTTATTTATTATAAAACCAAGTTTTTGCTTGGATTCCGAGATGCAGCTCAGCATCAAGGCAATCGCTATGAATTTGTAGGCGGCAAAATAGAGGCTGATGAGTCAGCAGAGCAGGCATTGATTCGGGAGGTTGCTGAAGAAACAGGGATCGATATTCATCAAAATATGATGGTGAAGCTTGGGCGTTTGCATCACGACTATGGTGACAAGCAGGTGAGCTTGCAGGTTTATCAGGTTGAACTGACCGCACAGCAGTATGAACAGCACAAGCATTGTGAGTATGGATTAGAAGGCCAAGCAATGACGTGGGTTGAAAAATCTAAGCTACTAGCAGGAGCGTATCATTTGCCCGCTGCCAATAGCACTATTTTAGAATGGCTAAAGCTTCCTACAAAAATAGCGATTACGTATCCACTTGCGCATTTTTCTGCCCAGCCAAATTCAGCAGCAGCATGGGTGCACTATCATCAAGACAATCTGCCACCAGCCGCTTGGGTGTACATCCGCTTAAAAGAGACGGAGGCGGCATACATTGCTGAGCAGCTACTGGATGTGCGTCTAGATATTCTAGCGATTTTGCCATACGACAATGACTGTCAGCGCTCCAAGACGACAATTACAGAGGCAATGATAGAGGCAAAAACGACTGGTTCGATTGTCGCTAGACACCTGACGCATTCGGTATTAATGGCATGGTTCAATGGTACTCAAGATATTACAGAGTCTGAGCAATTGGCCGACATCTCGAGTGAGCATCCACTAATAGTCAGCTGTCATGATATTGCCAGCATTCGTGCCGCTAATAAACTTGCGAGTATGCGCATACAGCAGCAGTTGTCGCCAGTGATTGGCGCTTTTTTGTCTCCTGTACTTACAACTCAGACGCATCCTGAGACGGTGCCACTTGGCTGGGAGGCGTGGTCGGCTTTGGCACAGTTAGCTGACATGCCAGTCATTGGTCTGGGCGGCTTGGTACCTAGTATGATAGATCAAGCATTGGCGCACGGCGGTGTCAGTGTCGCAGGCATTCGTCAGTTCCACGAATAAAAAACTAGAAAATGAGTGCTCATTAAGCAGTAATATCATTCACTTGACTATGTTTGCTTATTAAGATAGGTAAGTATAAATAACTGATTTTTAAGTTATTTATCTAGTCGGTAACTATGTGATTATGATGTGTGTGTACTAACGCATAAACCCATCGTTACTTACAAACCGTTGCGTTTTCATACATTGCACTACTGTTTTAATAGTCCAGCTGCCCTTAATATATATTCCATATCTACAACGCATTAATTCTAATTTTTATCAGTGAACTAACTATTAACGCATTTACCAAAATTTATAATAAAAAAGAGCGTTTGTAGCAGTAGAGTTTGGGTCGATAATTAACTCTGAAACTCAGGATCATTATAAAATCAACTCAAATAAATGATGCAGATAAAGTATTTTAACAGTCACTATTAATAACGGTATCCCTATGAAAACCAATAAGTTATCTGAGTCAGCATGGACTGACTCACAGGCAGCTGGTTCTCAATCTCAGGAGACTATACAGTCAAACAGCTATAACAATAGTCGTCATGCGCAACAAACAATAAATGCCAGTAATGATGCAAACTATAGCCATAAAAAACTGAGCAATGAAAACCTGAACAGCGAATATTCGCACCATCTGGCAGAAGCTATGCCTTCACAAGACAGCTATTTTGGATACAAAAGCGCCGACAAAAGCCTTACTAAGGTCAAAGAGTCCGCTATGAGTAACAGTCAACATCTGAAAAATAGTGATAAAGAACAATTCAACATTGCTAATGGATATAAGCGATCAGCAACATTGAATAAAGACGAGCCGCTAATCTCTGAGCTTGCAGATGACCAAGCAAGTAATTTGCAAGACAGCACCAAGCAAATCCTTGATACTTCATCAACCGCTATCAACTCGTCATACAAAGACATACCGGAGCGTATATTTATGAATGGACTTATCAAGCATACAGGCATTGCGTTAGCGATCATCATACCGCTAGCGGCATTTTCAGCCTATGCTGCAACGCCGCCCATTAATATGGCTACTACCAGTAATATGCAAGATAATGTGATGAGCGAGAAGATTACGACCGATATGCTATCAGTTAAGCCAAGCGATATTATCTATAAGCCTGCAAGCATACCAACGACAGTGGATAGTGTCGATCTCAATGAATACGCTGGGACATGGTATGAGATTGGACGTCTACCGATGTATTTCCAGCGTAAATGTGCAGGCGATGTCACGGCAAACTATACGCAAAAGACCGATGGGTCAGGCATCATCGTCACTAACAAATGCGTGAGCGAGGATGGTTCAGGTATTACGGCCGAAGGTTTGGCTAAGCCAGTCGATGAAAATGGTAGCAAACTAAAAGTGACGTTTTTACCGAAGTGGATTCGCTGGATCCCAGTCGGCCGTGCTGATTATTGGGTACTAGCACGTGATGCAGATTATAAAACTGCGCTAGTAGGGACACCTGATAAAAAATACTTATGGCTCCTAGCACGGTCGCCGAATATCAGTCAAGAAACGTATACTAAATATCGTCAGGTTGCTCAGCAGCAAGGATATGATTTGAAAGAGTTTACATTGACGTCGCAGAGCAATCAAACAGTGAATCTAGCACCATAATAGATATAATGAAAATTATTGGTTCAATTAATTAAGTGCTATGGCAATTATCATGTAAATGACGTCCTAATAAGGCAGCATATATGGCTGCCTTTATTTTTATCCTTATTTATATATGAGTCTGTATATGACGATAAAACCTATTATGCACACTAGCTAATCGGTTATTACTGGCAAAATGAGGCATTTTAGGCTAAAATCTAGGCGATTTGAATACTCTGACGTCAAGAACTGATATTGATAGTGGTCGATTATCCTATTACAGTCACCACCTAGAGCATACGCGACCTATCTTATTTATATCTCTTCATATTTTATCGATCATACATTACTGACCATAAGGATGTTTCTCGTGAGCAACGCTGATACCTTACGCCAATTACATCAAGACCACTTAAAAAACTACAACAATCAAGAGCAACAAGCCATTGAGCTGATGGGGCTATTGAGCAAGCTCTATAATGAGCAAGACGTACAAGTGACTTTGTTTGGCGAAACGCTAGACGCTACTTCAGTTGGTCAAATAATTGCGCTACATCAAAAAGCAGCATTACGTGATAACGGTGCTAAAGCCATTGATATCGCTGACACGTTGGCAATGGTAAAAGTCATCGCCGAAAACAAAGAGATTCAAGCGACTCGTATCGACGTTGGCCAATTGATTGCTAATGGTACTGATGTACAAGTCGCTCTACAGTCTATCAACAACGCTGGTGCCGTGAATGGCGCAACGGACGTTGTACTGTATGGTTTTGGTCGTATCGGTCGTATTTTGACTCGTCTGTTATTGTCACAAGCATCAAGCGCAAAAGGTTTGCAGCTAAAGGCAATCGTGGTACGTCCAGCCGCTGCTGGTGACTTGGCTAAGCGTATCTCATTGCTTGAGCGCGACTCAATCCATGGTAGATTCTTAGGTGGCATCAGTATCGATGAAGACAATAACGGCATGATCGTTAATGGTCGTTTCGTACAAGTCATCTATGCCAAAGACCCAAGCGAAATCGATTATACTGCTTATGGTATTGACAATGCGCTAGTTATCGATAATACCGGTATTTGGAAAGACGAAGCGGGCCTTGGTAAGCACCTACAGTCTACTGGCGTGAAAAAAGTACTCCTAACAGCACCTGCTAGTGGCGATATCAAAAACGTCGTTTATGGTGTGAATAACGACACCGTTGGTGATGACACAATCGTGAGTGCTGCGAGCTGTACGACCAATGCCATTACCCCGACCTTAAACGTACTAAACGACGAATACGGTATCATAAACGGTCATGTAGAGACTATTCACTCATTTACCAATGATCAGAACTTGGTTGATAACTATCACAAAGCAGACCGCCGTGGTCGTAGTGCGGTGATGAACATGGTTATCACCAGTACTGGTGCGGCAAAAGCAGTGGGCAAAGCATTACCAGAATTGAACGGTAAGCTAACGGGTAATGCTATCCGTGTACCGACACCAAATGTCAGCCTAGCAATCTTGAACTTGAATCTAAAGACCGCACCAGCAAGCGCTGATGCGCTGAATGAGTTCTTGCGTAAGATTGCTAACAGCAGCACGTGGCAGTCGCAAATTGCTTATACCGATTCTACAGAAGCGGTATCTACTGACTTTGTAGGTACCACCCATGTTGGTATCGTTGATGCCCAAGCGACTATTTTGACTGACAACCAAGCTATTGTTTATGTTTGGTATGATAATGAAGTCGGTTATAGTACTCAGGTATTGCGTTTGGCGACGCAGATGGCAGGAATCAGCTACGCTCAGATTCCAGCATAGATTACTAAATACAGTAGCGCAATAACGTTATACTAAGCCTCTCAAAGCATGGTCACTTTAAAGATTATGCTGCAATAGACTCTACTTTGCATAGCTTGGTATCACTTTAACTGTCATACTTAAACACCCGATAGTCCGATTGATTATCGGGTGTTATTGTCATAATGGGCATGACGTAACATAGCTTCTATAGATTGCTCATTTTGTCAGAACGATATAGCAAAACCTCAAAATACAACCGCTGGTTGTCACCAGTTTATCGACTGGATTGTGAATTAAGGAACGTAAGATGCGATTTATTGATGAAGCCGTCGTAACGGTAAAAGCAGGTGACGGTGGTAACGGAATCGCCAGTTTTCGCCGAGAAAAATATGTGCCACGTGGTGGACCGGATGGTGGCGATGGCGGTAAGGGCGGTGACGTCTATGTCATTGCAGAGGACAACACCAACACCCTAGTGGACTATCGCTATACGCGCCGCTATGATGCAAAACGCGGTGAAAATGGACAAAGTAAAAACTGTTCAGGTAAAGGCTCAGAGGATATTTATCTGCCTGTGCCGGTCGGTACGACGGTCGTGGATACCGAGACTGATGAAGTACTCGGTGATTTGATTGAGATTGGCCAGACGCTATTGGTCGCTAAGGGCGGCGATGGTGGTCTGGGCAATACCCATTTCAAAAGCTCGACCAACCAAGCACCGCGTAAAGCCACGTCTGGTTTTGAGGGTGAGTTAAAAGTTCTTAAGTTTGAGCTAAAAGTTGTGGCTGATGTTGGCTTGATTGGTTTGCCTAATGCTGGTAAATCGACCTTTATCCGTCAAGTCTCTGCTGCTAGACCAAAAGTGGCGGATTATCCCTTTACCACGCTAGTACCAAACTTGGGTGTGGTCGATATTGGTCGTCATCGTTCGTTCGTGATGGCAGATATCCCTGGTCTTATTGAAGGCGCATCAGAAGGCGCAGGACTTGGTATTCGCTTTTTAAAGCACGTGGCTCGTACCCGTCGTCTGTTACACTTAGTTGATGTCAAGCCTGTTGATGGTAGCGACCCGGTCGAGAACGCCCGCGTTATCCTAAATGAGCTTGAGCGTTTTTCACCTGAATTGGCCAACTTACCGCAAATTTTGGTATTGAACAAAATCGATCAGGTCAATGATGAAGACTTGAACGCGCTTTGTACACACATCGTGGCAGAGCTTGGTTGGACAGGTATGGTTTTCCGTACAGCAACGCTGACTGGTGAAGGTGTTGATGCAGTAAAATATCATTTAATGAATGATATTGAACTTGAGCGCGAGCGTGAAATAGAAGATCCTATATTCGCTGAAGCACAAAAAGAACGTTTTGAGCGTTTAGAAGCCGAAGTGCGTCTAAACACTGAAGCACAGCGTGAAGCATATCGTGCAGCTCGTAAAGCCGCGCGTGAAGGCTTAGATTTGTCCGATTTGGATGATGACGACGATGGTGTTGAGGTAATGTACGTTCCTTAAGCGGTTATACTTGAATTGTGAATTTAATCCCTACAATCAATTGATATGAAAAAAAGGAGTTTATATGGCAGATGACATAGCAAACACGACCGAAGAAGCAAGATTTGTTAAACAATCTCGCAACTTTGATATTCAGCGCGTTATTGTCAAGATTGGCTCATCATTATTGACAAATAATGGTCGAGGGTTGGATCGTACTGCCATATATGAGTGGGCAAAGCAGATTGCTAAGCTGCACAAAAAAGGTGTTGAAGTGCTGCTGGTATCGTCAGGTGCCGTTGCTGAAGGTGTGGTACGTATGGACCTTGAGGAACGCCCTAAAAAACTGGCAGCATTACAAGCCTGCGCTTCTATTGGCCAAATGGGACTGATTGAAACATGGTGGTCAGCACTGATTCAGCATGGAATTCAAAGCTCACAGCTCTTATTGACTCATGATGACTTGTCCAATCGTAGCCGTTATCTCAATACTACAGGCGCGCTCACGCAACTATTAGAATGGCGCGTGCTACCGGTCATTAACGAAAATGACACCATTACTATTGATGAGATTAAATTTGGCGATAATGACACGTTGGGTGCGATGGCAGCCGCGATGGTTAATGCAGATTTGTACATCATCTTAACCGATCAAGAAGGCGTGTTCACTGATAACCCACGTGACAATCCTGATGCCAAGATGATTCGTCAAGAACGTGCCATGGCTGATTATTTATTTGATATTGCAGGTGACGGAGGCAAGCTTGGGCGCGGTGGTATGTTAACTAAAATTCGTGCTGGTCGTCTTGCAGCAATGGGTGGTTGCCCAACCGTTATTGTGAGCGGTGCTATCGATGATGTGATCACTCGTGTTGTCTCAGGTGAGGCAGTCGGTACATTATTGACCACCAACGAAGAAGATAAAATCATCGCTCGGAAACAATGGCTTGCTGCGCATTTGCGTATGTCAGGTAGCTTGGTCGTTGATGCAGGTGCCGCAAAAGCATTGACTGAACATAACAGAAGCTTACTGCCAGTAGGCGTTGTAGAAGTTCGTGGCGGCTTTGATGAAGGTGATGTGGTAGAAATTGTTCATCAAGACACTGGTGAGCGCATAGCCGTTGGTCAGGTAAACTTCTCATCGCATGAGGCGCACCGTGTTGCCCGTGAGCGTACAGAGAAGTTTGACAAAATCTTTGGTGGTAACGAAGACCGTGTGGTGATGGTGCATCGTGACAATCTTGCGATAACTGTATAACGTATTCATGATATAGCACGGCTGTTTTTTATAGCTTATAAATATTTATTGTTATTTTATTCAACCTATTTTATTCAGCACAGTATCTATTTATAAATATGGATACTATGTTGTTTTGGAGATTTGTACATGAGTGCTTCAGACAAGAGTGACTCGATTCAGCAGCAATTTGCACCACTAAAAAATGACAGGCTGCTACGTGCATTACGCTTTGAGCCCATCGATACCACGCCAGTTTGGATGATGCGCCAAGCTGGTCGTTACTTACCAGAGTACAAAGCCACTCGTGCTGAAGCCGGCGACTTTATGAGCCTGTGCAAAGATACAGAACGTGCTACTGAAGTGACGCTCCAACCGTTACGTCGTTATGACTTAGATGCCGCGATCTTATTTAGTGACATTTTGACCATTCCTGATGCCATGGGATTGGGTTTGTATTTTGAGACTGGCGAAGGTCCTAAGTTTAAGCATCCAATTCGCAAGCAGGCTGATCTTGATAGATTGCCATTACTTGAGCCTAATGATTCTCTTGACTATGTAATGCGCGCCGTGACCAGCATTCGCAAAGCGCTAAATGGTCAAGTGCCTTTATTTGGGTTTTCTGGTAGTCCATGGACGCTCGCGACGTATATGATAGAAGGGGGTAGTTCAAAGGATTATCGTTATACCAAAGGCTTTTTGTATAGCGATCCCAGCTTTTTACATCAGTTATTAGATAAGCTTGTGACTTCGGTCATTGACTATCTCGATGCACAAATTGTGGCCGGAGCTCAGATCGTACAAATATTTGACAGTTGGGGCGGGGCGCTTGGTCATCGTCAATTTATCGAGTTTTCGCACAATTACAACAAGCGTATCGTGGCTGAACTAAAGCAACGCCATCCACAAGTACCAGTGGTATTATTTACCAAAGGTGGCGGATTATGGCTTGATATTCAGGCTGATAGCGAAGCTGACGCTTTAGGTCTAGACTGGACGATGCCGCTTGACCGCGCGCGTCAAGTACTGACTGAGAGTCAGCGCGAGTTAACCAAAAAGCATAAGAAGCTACAAAGCAGTAAAGCCATTCAAGGCAATTTAGATCCGGCAACGTTATACGGATCACCCGCCACTATCCGCTCTGAAGTGAATGCGATGCTTGATCGCGCCTATGCTAATGGCGAAAAAACTGGCTACATTGCAAACTTAGGTCATGGTATTACCCAGTGGGTGAATCCTGACAATGCCAAAGTGTTTGTTGATGCGGTACATGACTACAAGATCTAAAAGCCACGGTATTCAAAGCTATGGTATTCAAAGCCATAATATTCAGAGACGTTAGGATTGACAGACTGGTTTTATGTCTATATGGCTTTGTAAGCTAGATAAAAATATAGAATTTATTAGATATAATGAGTGCTTACTAAGAATAAGGATAATTTATGATTTCAGCAGCGATTGTCGGTGGTACAGGTTACACAGGTATTGAGCTTATTCGCTTACTATCTGCTCACCCTGAAGTGTCTATTGATTTGCTAACCTCGCGTAGCGAAGCTGGCACTCGCGCTGATGAAATCTTCCCAAGCTTACGCGGTATCTCAGATATTGTTTTCAGTGACTTAGGTGACAATACGCTTGGGGCATTGCAAAAATGTGATGTTGTATTTTTTGCGACGCCGCATGGTGTTGCGATGAAGCAAGCAGAAGCGCTGACCCAAGCTGGCGTAAAAGTCATCGATTTGGCAGCTGATTTTCGCCTGCAATCATTGACGGAGTTTGAGCACTGGTACAAACAATCTCATGCTTGCCCTGAGCTGTTGAAGACAGCAGTTTACGGTTTGCCTGAAATCAATCGTGATAAGCTTGCCAGCGCTTTATTGGTCGGTAACCCTGGCTGCTATCCGACTACTGCGATTTTGGGTTTAAAACCTGTTATCGAAGCACAAAATGAGCAAGCAGAAAGACTGGTTGAATCTCGCATTGTCATCGATGCCAAATCTGGTGTATCAGGTGCTGGTCGTCAAGCGTCACTGGCACTTAATTATGCGGAAACAACGGATAATTTTAAAGCCTATAGCGTTGAAGGTCATCGCCACTTGCCAGAGATTGAGCAGGGTGTGGCGCAGTTACTAGACAGTCAGTTTACACATCGCATTCGCTTTTTACCGCACTTAGTGCCTATGATACGCGGTATGCTGAGCTCAATTCACATGGAGCTGACTGACGCAGGTGCGGCTATCGATTGGCAGCAAGTGTTTGAGGACAGCTATGCATCAGAAGGTTTTGTTGATGTCATGCCAAAAGGTGTTTATCCAGACACGCGCAGTGTGCGTGCTAGTAATCGTCTACGTATCGCAGTACATCAAGACAACGAGCGTGCTGAGCTGACGGTCATTGTGGTGCAAGACAATTTGGTAAAAGGTGCCGCAGGGCAAGCTGTCCAGAATATGAATGTGATGTTCGGCTTTGATGAGTCGATGGGACTCAATTTTGCACCTATCGTACCTTAATGCTGGCTTTTTTGTCGCTAAGTCATTCATATTTATGGTACTAGGTATTGATTATAAATTCCGCTATAATAACTTGCCTTTACTCTTAAGAGATACCATCTAAATGCGTGTTAAACTTGAACGACGCTTTTTTTTAAAGTCATCACGTCTATCGTGTCAAGATTCTGTTCTATATGGCTTGGCGTGCAAGACGCATTCCGATAAAAATAGTAATGGCTTTATGAGTGATATCGGTAGCACTCAACGAGGCGCGTCTACATTAGTATTGGCTTTATTTGTAGTAGTGATATTAGTGACTGCCGTGGCTGGATTGCTATTCGGACATAAGCTGGGCTATCAGCGTGGTTTTCATTCGATGGAAACGCAAGCTCAGCAAGCGATTATCGATGGTACAGAAGCGACAAAAGCGCTAGAAGATTTGCGTCTTAGTAATAAAATCGCGACCAATCAAGCCGCGACAGCCAAGCAAGAGCTGGCCATAAGTCTCGCAAATCTAAAAGAGTTGCGTGAAAATCAACAAGCTCTGACGGTAGAAAACAGGCAGGTCTCACAGCTTAATGAGATATATGCTGATGTGATTGCTGAGAAAGGTGGCATGCCGCTACAAATATTGGGCGCTAAGATTGAGCCGTTGCCCGAAAATGCTTTTGAGTATGGTTTTGATATTGGTATGCTCAGTAGCGACGGTCAAGCCAAACGACTCCAGCCAACCTTGACGTTACTCAATAATGATGACCTTGTAGAAGTGCCCTTAGATCCTGCAAGCTATGCGATCGAAGGTATTGTTCGTATACGCGGTCGTTTTATGATGCCCTCAGGTTTTAAACCTTTACAAGCAAAACTAAGCTTGCAAGCAGGTGGCCAAACAGTAGAGCAATTGTACGATTGGAAGCTCGGTGATAAGGTTGATAACATGCTACCATCACTTTTAGACTTGCCAGAAGTTGATGAAAGCCCGATTGTTCCCTAGATACAAGTCTTAATAAATACCAAACAGCGATGATATAGTTGAAAACAAAGCACCATGTCTATATATAGTCATAGTGCTTGATGTTTCATCGCCTGCCTAGCTAACCTCTCTTATTCCAAACTTACCTTATAATTATACTTTGATTATGATGAAAAAAATGATATTACAAGCTACGCCAACGGTTGCTGATTGGCATTTTCCAAATATGCCTGCCCATCGCGCACAGGACGGTGACACAGAAGGTGAAACGTCACCGCAAGCAGATGTGCTGGTTGCTGAGCCAGAAATTGCTAAACCGCCTATGTATGCGGTGGTTATGTATAATGACAATTACACGCCAATGGAGTTTGTCGTCTATATTTTGCAGTCAGAGTTCCGCCATAGTATGGACTCTGCGGTTGAAATTATGCTAACGATTCACAATAGTAGCAAAGGTATTGCGGGCATCTATCCTAAAGACATCGCTGAGACGAAGGCCAAAAAAGTAAATAGTCTGGCACATCGTGAGGGCTATCCACTATTAACCCAAATTGAGCCACATCAAGGCGAGTAAAAGGATAGCAAGACACTATATCTTATTCTTACATCAGCTCTCATTGCCATAACTAATCGTTTTTTGTTCTCATCCAGTTGTTATAGCAGCTCACTTTTAAAGTGAGCTAAGCCATCTATTTTTACAGCCTCGCTTTAGATACCCATATTTGATTAAGCATGTCAGTGATTATATCGCTCTTATAGTCTTGATTTTATTGTAATATATCCTTATATACTAACTAGGCTTCTTAATAATTTTTACAACCTTTCGATCACTCGTTATTAATATCCTCGTTCATCTACTTATTTTTTATCCACATTAGCTCTTTAAGCTTCTCGTCGCTCTCACATTCTTCGTTATGTACTCGTAGTATGCTTTGATACACTTTAGTCTGCGTTAATAGATTGACTCTGTCGAAGTATCGTGTTGATATAAAGAAAAGCGACTATGAATTATCACAATCACTGCTAACTGATAGATAGATTACAGCATTCGTCACACAGTCTATGGTCCAAATGATATATCCATGATTTTTTAATTATACGAATCTTACCCTTGAACAATCGATCTATCGCCCTGATTTACTTACTAACTCATTCATAAAACTATCAATTATAAAGATAGATATAACCGTAGGAAGTTGTTATGTTAAGTCGTCATCTTGAAGTTTCTCTACGTTTAGCAATGACGCTTGCGCGCCAAAAATCGCATGAGTATCTTACTGTTGAACATTTATTATTGGCACTATTAGAAAATACTCACGCTGCCAATACCCTGACTGCCTGTAATGCCAATATATCGGCATTGCGTACTGAGCTTGAAGCTTATATTAATAAGCACACGCCAACTGTTGATGCAGATACAGATCAGTCACCGCAGCCAACGCAAAGCTTTGATCGCATCTTGCAACGCGCTATTTTTCATGTGCAGTCTATAGGCGGTGGTCGATTGGTAGAAGGCTCTGATATTTTGGTTTCTATGTTCTCAGAGCATGATACTTATGCCGTTTATCTGCTCAAAAAACAAGGTATTAGCCGTCTTGAGCTGACCCAATATTTATCACATGGTCAAGACAAAGAAGAGCCATCTGAGCAACGTGCTTCTATGACTGGTGAGCGCCGCAGTGCGTCTGAAAAAACCAGCAAAGATCCACTGGTTGAGTTTGCAACCAATTTAAATCAGCGTGCTGCTGAAGGCGAAACAGACCCATTGATTGGCCGCGCTTCTGAAATTGAACGTGCCGCTCAAGTTTTATGCCGCCGCCGCAAAAATAATCCGTTATTGGTCGGTGAACCAGGCGTTGGTAAAACCTCTATCGCCGAAGGTTTGGCATGGTTGATTATCAACGACAAAGCACCCAAGCCACTTAATGGTTGCGTGATTTATAGCCTTGATATCGGCTCGCTTATTGCTGGGACGAAATATCGTGGTGATTTTGAAAAGCGTATGAAATCGCTTCTTGATGCGCTGAAGAAAAAGCCCAATGCTATTTTATTTATTGATGAGATTCATATGATCATTGGTGCAGGCTCGTCAATGAGCAGCAATATGGACGTATCTAACCTTATCAAACCTGCCTTGGCTAATGGTGAGCTGCGCTGCATTGGTTCAACGACCTTTACTGAGTACCGTCAAGTGTTTGAAAAAGACCATGCACTATCACGTCGCTTCCAAAAAATCGATGTGAAAGAACCAAGTGTAGATGATGCCGTCGATATCTTGCGTGGCCTCAAGCCTCGCTACGAAGAGTTTCATAATGTGGAATACACGGATGAGGCATTAGTGACCGCTGTACAGTTATCAGCCAAGCACATTCATGAGCGTTTTTTACCCGATAAAGCCATTGATGTGATCGATGAGGCAGGTGCGTACAAACGTCTGGGTGTGGTACCTGATGTAGAGGATATTGAAGCTGAAGAGAGCTTTATTGCAGATTTAGAGCAAGACTTTGATGCACAGATTGATGCTGATGTCGAAGGTATCGATAGCGATGCAGACAGCGATAATGAGATGCAAGACGAAGCAGAGACGGCAAAGGCAAACGACCGTGCTCAGTCTGCCGATGGCCTAAAATCTGCTAAAGCGCAAAAGCCACCGATGAAAATCGATGTCGCTGATATCGAAGCCATTATCGCTAAACTGGCACGCATTCCGCCCAAGTCGGTATCGAGTGATGACAAGAGCATTCTTGAGCACTTGGATCGTGATCTTAAGCACTTAGTGTTTGGTCAAGATGAAGCGATTGCCACGCTTGCTGATGCAATTAAGCTGTCTCGTGCAGGACTAAAAGCACCAGATAAACCGATTGGCTCGTTTATGTTTGCAGGGCCGACAGGGGTGGGTAAAACGGAGGTCTCTCGTCAGCTGGCTAATCTATTAGGCGTAGAGCTGGTACGTTTTGATATGTCAGAGTACATGGAAGCCCATACCGCATCACGTCTGATCGGTGCGCCTCCGGGCTACGTTGGTTACGATCAAGGTGGATTGTTGACTGAAAAGATCAATCAACATCCGCATTGCGTACTGCTACTTGATGAGATTGAAAAAGCGCATCCTGATGTCTTCAACTTGCTATTGCAGGTGATGGATCATGGTACATTGACTGATAACAATGGCCGTGTTGCTATCTTTAAGCAAGTCATCATTATTATGACAACCAACGTTGGTGCTGATAGTATCAGTCGCTCTTCTATGGGCTTTACTCAGCAAGATCATAGCCGCGACAACACTGAGGCGCTCAAGCGCGTCTTTACGCCAGAATTCCGAAATCGTCTAGACGCGATTATTCAGTTCAATCCGCTAGATACGTCAGTGGTTGTGTCAGTTGTTGACAAGTTCTTGGTTGAGCTACAAGTACAGCTTGATGATAAGCAAGTGACGTTAGAGATTGATGATGATGTGCGTGATTATCTGGCTGATAAAGGATACGATCGCCTTATGGGTGCACGTCCAATGCAGCGCCTGATTCAGGATGAGATCAAAAAGCCACTGGCAAGTATGATTTTATTCGGTGACTTGGTAAATGGGGGCGTTGTTCATTTGACTTTAGCCCCTAAAGCCGACAATACGCAAGACGATGATACAGTGAAGTTAGATAAATCTTCGCAAAAAGGTTCACCGGATAGTCGGATTGTTTTGACTGTGGTCGAAACTCATGAGCCACGTTCAGACTCTGAGTCAGTGGCTAGCTGAAGCATTTAGTTTGAATATAAGAGTAACGGCTATCGTAACATTACGGTAGCCGTTTTTTTGTTGCTATAATTCATCAACAAAGCTCATAAGGTTTTTTGTTACTATTAGTCTTTAAAATAAGCCAATCACTAAGCATTCATTTCATAATAAATATAAAAGGATATACCATGGAGCTGTTTGACGAGCAGACAACCAAAACACCAGAGCAAAAACAAGCCATTTTAGACAATGTCCGTCTGCCAGAGGACTGGAAGGCGGCATTAGCAGATGAGTTAACATCCGAAAATATGGACAACCTGCGTGCATTTTTAAAAGAAGCCTATCAGTCAGGGGATAGCATTTATCCGCCCGCGCCGTTGATGTTTAATGCGCTTAATCTCACGCCTTTATCGCAAGTTAAAGTGGTGATTTTAGGTCAGGACCCTTATCATGGGCCAGGGCAGGCCATGGGATTGTCATTCTCTGTTCCTAAAGCGATTCCTAAGCCGCCATCATTAAACAACTTGCTTAAGGAGATGGCAGATGACATCGGTATCGCACCTTCAAAACATGGTGACCTAACTTACTGGGCGCAGCAAGGTGTTTTGCTACTAAACAGCTCACTAACTGTGCGAGAAGGCGAGCCAAACAGTCATCAAAATAAAGGCTGGGAGCAGTTTACCGATGCAGTCATTGACGCGGTCAACGAGCAGACAGAACATACCGTATTTATTTTGTGGGGCAGTAAAGCACAAAAAAAAGGTAAGTATATCGATACCGACAAACATCTTATTTTGACCGCCGTGCATCCTTCGCCGTTGGCTGCGAACCGCGGTGGATTTTTTGGGACAAAGCCATTTTCTAAAACCAATGACTACTTGGTGCAGTATGGTCAAACGCCCATTGACTGGCAGCTACCGCAATAAATGCTAAATACTATGAATACAGGTTTAGCATCTTATTTTTTAGCGCTGAGCGAACTTGAGGGTATATCATTTGCATCCCTTATGTTTTGGACACTGCAAGATGGTAAATGGATGCAAAAGGCTCTTAGACTAGCAAGCCAAGGCGCTAAACTGGGTGAAGTGCCGGTAGGCGCTATATTGGTGCACGATCAGCAGATCATTGGTCAAGGGTTCAATCAACCGATTGGCTGCCATGATGCGACGGCACATGCTGAGATAGTTGCGTTAAGAGAGGCCTGTCAGCGTCTACAAAATTATCGTCTGCCACTACAGACAACTTTGTACGTGACACTAGAGCCTTGTACGATGTGTATTGGCGCGCTCATTCATGCACGTGTTGATAGGCTAGTATATGCGGCGAGTGAGCCACGTGCTGGCATGGTAGGCAGCCAGATGGACTTATCAATGCAGCCTTTTTATAATCATAATATCCAAGTTCATAGAGGATTGTGCAGTGAGCATAGTAGTCAATTGCTAAAGACGTTTTTTCGTGAGCGTAGGCGATTAGCGAAACAGAATAAAAACAGCGTTTAATCCAAAATGATTAATAAATAAGATATCAGTTTGGGCGCTAGTGGTAGCGATGATTTTTTGCTATAATATCGCCCTATTTGTTAGCGAATTTTTTAGCCTGCTATCAAACATTTGATATACCAGTAAATATTGCTTCATTGCTATTGCATGACAGCTATAGGGTAACAACTATTATTGAGTAAGTATTATGACCGTCTCCGTATCTGATAACGATCTACTCAATAAAAACGATAGTGTAAACCATTCAGCACGCTATCCGGTTATCTGTATCGATGGGCCTAGTGGCGCTGGTAAAGGTACGGTCACATGGCGTTTAGCTCAAGTGTTGGGCTATCAGCTATTAGACTCTGGGGCGCTATATAGAATCGTAGGACTCAAAGCATTCGAAGCTGGATTGATCACAGCAGATGCCAGCCATCTAATCGATGAGTCGGCAGTGCTAGCGCTCACGAAAAGTTTGGAGATAGCGTTTTTACCAAATAATGATTCTGGACGTGTAGACATCATTGTGAATGGACAAGCGGTAGGTGATCAGGTACGTAACGAGACCGTAGGTGGCTATGCTTCACAAATCGCGGTGTTTCCAACAGTCCGTCAAGCGCTGCTTACGTTGCAACAAGATATGGCGACACGCTCAGGGCTTGTCGCTGATGGTCGTGACATGGGAACCGTTGTATTCCCAGATGCCGATGTGAAAGTATATTTGACGGCGAGCGCGGAAGCGCGTGCTGAGCGCCGCGTGACCCAGCTAGTTAACGCTGGGCAAGCAGCAGATTTTGACTCGATTTTGGCGACGATTAAAGAACGTGATGATCGTGATGAGAACCGTAGCACCGCACCATCGAAACCTGCAGCAGATGCTTTGTTACTTGATAGCTCAATGCTCGATGCTGATGCGGTTTACGAGCAAGTAAAAAGACATTGTCAAGATAAAGGGCTGTTTTTTAATAGTTAATAAAAACAACATATTAAGTACTAAAAAATTTCCTATAGTCCCTGTTTTTAATGTAGAATTGTACAGTTGGAAGTTAGTGTTTTTTAACGATTAATTATTTATTAGGCTAGGTTGATAAAATTTTGTTTGGTAGAATAAAGTAAGACAGTTGTTGTTAGTAAGTTTAAATATGCGCTTATTAACAACAAACGTTTTTATATATGATTGCATAAGATATAAAACCAGTATTCTCGTTTTATGCAATCATAAATTTGATCCGTACTGTGCTGGACAGGATACGGCTATACAAAGGTAGACATAATGGAATCATTTGCTGAACTATTTGAAGCGAGCATCGAAGAAACAGGCCTAGATATCGAGCGTGGCTCGGTGATTAATGGTACTGTTGTGGCCATCGATAGCGATTGGATCACAGTAGATACTGGTCTAAAATCTGAAGGTATCGTCGCTCGTGAAGAGTTTTTAAGCGAAGAAGGCGAACTTGAAGTTGAAGTTGGCGATAGTGTTGATGTCGTAGTTGAAGCGGTTGATAACGGCATGGGTCAAACCTTGCTGTCACGTGAAAAAGCTAAGCGTGTTGAAACTTGGAACTTCCTTGAAAAAATCGCTGACAATGATGAGATCGTAAAAGGTATCATCTCAAGCAAAGTTAAAGGCGGTTTCACTGTAGATATCGGTTCAGTACGCGCGTTCTTACCAGGTTCATTGGTAGATGTACGTCCTATCCGTGATACAACGCATCTTGAAGGCAAAGAGCTAGAATTCAAAGTCATCAAACTTGATCAAAAGCGTAATAACGTTGTCGTTAGTCGCCGTGCAGTTATGGAAGCTGAAAACTCAGCTGAGCGCGAAGAGCTATTGAACAAGCTTGAAGAAGGCATCGAGATCGAAGGTATCGTTAAGAACCTTACTGATTACGGCGCGTTCGTTGATCTAGGTGGTATCGATGGTCTATTGCACATCACTGACATGGCATGGCGCCGTATCAAGCATCCATCTGAAGTTGTTGAAGTTGGTCAAGACCTAAAAGTTAAAGTATTGAAGTTTGACCGTGAACGCAATCGCGTAAGCCTAGGTCTAAAACAACTTGGTACTGATCCTTGGGACAACGTTAGCGGTACTTACCCAGTGGGTAGTGTTGTTAAAGCTCGCGTAACCAACTTGACTGATTATGGTTGTTTCGCTGAGATTTCTGAAGGTATCGAAGGTCTAGTACACGTATCAGAAATGGATCACACCAACAAAAACATCCACCCATCTAAAGTAGTTCAAGTGGGCGATGAAGTTGAAGTAATGATCCTTGATATCGATGAAGAACGTCGTCGTATTAGCCTAGGTATCAAACAGACTCTAGCTAACCCATGGGATGAGTTTGATAAGAAACATGAGCGCGGTGATAAAATCACTGGTACGATCAAATCAATCACTGATTTTGGTATCTTTATTGGTCTAGACGGTGGTATCGATGGTCTGGTTCATTTATCTGATATCTCTTGGAACGAAACTGGCGAAGATGCTATCCGTAATTACAACAAAGGCGACACCGTTGAAGCAATGGTATTGTCTGTAGATGCAGAAGCTAACCGTATCAGCCTAGGCATTAAGCAGTTGAGCTCTGATCCATTTAACGAATACCTAGTCGCTAATGACCGCGGTGCTATCGTTAATGGTAAAGTGAAAGAAGTAGACGCTAAAGGCGCTACTATTGAGCTTGCTGACGAAGTTGAAGCTTATCTACGCGCTTCTGAAATTCAACGTGACCGCGTTGAAGATGCAACTAAGCATCTGTCTGTTGGTGATGACGTTGAAGCAAAAATCATCAGCGTTGATCGTAAAACACGCAACATCAACTTGTCTATCAAAGCGAAAGACGAAGCTGAAGAGCGTCAAGCGATTAAAGATCTTGGTAGCACGAACACAACTGCCGCTGCAGGTTCTGATGCACAGCCAAAAACGATTGGTGATTTGATCAAAGAGCAAATGCAGTAAGTTGTAAGTTATTGATATAAAAGTAATATAAAAAAAGCGACTTCGGTCGCTTTTTTTATGATTAAGTTTTGATATTTGTATTAATAGGTAAGGTTTTTAGCTAAATAAGGAAACTCTTATTC
This sequence comes from Psychrobacter pacificensis, assembly GCF_900101915.1. Lineage (GTDB taxonomy): Bacteria > Pseudomonadota > Gammaproteobacteria > Pseudomonadales > Moraxellaceae > Psychrobacter > Psychrobacter pacificensis. Next base: position 70,400 of record NZ_FNAL01000004.1, read on the forward strand.
CTATTTTCCTCAATATCCGCTATCATTTGCAACATTGAGTAACGAGATGTGAGCGACAGTGTATTTAGAGTTGCGATATGACTCGTGCAAATAGACTATTCTGATATGAGCTATTAGTGTTTCTGTTGATAATACTGTTTTGACTTATTATCAGTTTATCCATCAATCAACAAGGCAAGCGTAATAATGCAGCAAGCGATTAACAAATCCGAATTTATCAGTAATTTGAGTGCGAATTGTGACAACATGGCAGATACCATCGTTGATGATGCCGTTCGCGAAATATTAAATTTGATGACCCATACTTTAGCCAATGATGGCCGAGTCGAGGTTCGTGGGTTTGGCAGTTTTTGTCTACATCATCGCCGCGCTCGTGTCGGACGCAATCCTAAAACGGGGGAGAGCGTACCAGTTCCTGCTAAAGCGATTCCACACTTTAAGCCAGGTAAAGCATTACGTGAAGCAGTCAATGATAAAGTAGCACACAGCTAATATTCATTAATGATTGACTGACCAAAAACTATCATTCCAACCTGAGGTAACTGTCTCATGCGCTTTTTATTATTCGTATTGCTGTTTTTGAGCTTTGCTTACTCGCTTGGTCTGGTATTGGCAAATAATACCGAGGTCGGGGTCAATTTACTGTTTTCGCAAGCGCCTACAATGAATTTGGGACTACTGCTCATTCTATGTTTAATACTCGGCATCATTATTGGTATTCTATTATCATTGCTTATATTCCGCGTACTACAGAATAAGTGGGAAATCTCACGTTTGCAAAAGGCAAATGCAAATCTACAAGAGCAATTGAATCAAGCCAATGTGGTGATTGACCGTCAGGCCAATGCGCCAACCGTAGATGAGGCTGTCTATGGTGCCAGATCGATTGATATACAAGACAATACAGACACACATCTAAATGAAGGTGGTACGTTGTCTAAGCGCAAGCGAGATTAAATTGCTCGGCCATAGAAATGGTTGTTGATTTTGAAAATACAGTGCTCGAATAATTCTGATATGCGGCAAAACCATGAATAATATGATTAACTCTCCCGTCATTGTTGCTTTAGACAATATGACTCTGCAAGCATCGTTGGCATTAGCTGATCAATTGGATCCAGCGTTATGCCGGCTCAAAGTAGGTAAAGAGCTATTTACACGCTGTGGTCCCGATATTGTAAAGGCACTGCATCAGCGTAACTTTGAGGTATTCTTAGACCTGAAGTTTCACGATATTCCTAACACTACTGCTCAAGCGGTACTAGTTGCTGCCGAGCTTGGTGTATGGATGGTCAATGTTCATGCTAGTGCAGGTCTAGAGGCTATGTCTTTGGCAAAACAGCGTTTAATAGATAATAACCTTGATACATTACTCATCGCGGTGACTGTATTGACCTCTATGGACAGTGACGCATTGATGCAAACGGGTATCACTGATAGCTTAGACGTACAGGTGAGCCGATTGGCACAATTGACCAAGCAAGCTGGGTTAGATGGGGTAGTATGCTCTGCTCAAGAAGCGAAAACGCTTAAAGCGTTATGCGGTCAAGATTTTAAATTGGTCACACCAGGCATTCGACTAGCAGACGACAATGCTGATGATCAAAAGCGTATCTGTACGCCAAGTCAAGCATTGTTAGATGGTTCTGATTATTTGGTGATTGGACGCTCAATCACTCAAGCCAAAAACCCTGCCGAGAAGCTAAATAGAATATTACAAAGCATTTAAGTTTTAATAGCAATACAATAAAAAAGACAGCCTAAATCGCTGTCTTTTTTTACTTTTTTCAGACAGAAAAAAGCTGTTACACTACCTGAGAGGTTTTATAAGTAGGCTGATCTGCAACCAATTATGCAGCCTATTAAAAGGAGTGCTGGCCTATTAAAATACGCTAACGTTACCGATTGGCTGATAATGATACTATTGGACGATATTGAATTATATGAAATTACAAATACTAAGTGACTTACATATTGATAGTTATGCACGCCAGTCACGCCCTATTGGGCATATTCCTAAAACTGACGCAGATATCGTGTTAGTAGCGGGAGACACTGCCAACAGCGATAGAGGGATGCCGTGGTTACAAGAGCAGGCAGCACGCTTACAAGTTCCTCTGATCACGATCTCAGGTAATCACGAATATTTTGACGAAGATGTGCTAAGTTTTGACCAAAAGTTGGCGACTTGGGACAATTATGATGCTGCCTCTAACAAAGGGGTTTGTGTCTTACAGTGCCAGCATATTGATATTGGTGATATACGAATCTTAGGTTGCACACTGTGGACGGATTATCAGTATCATGCCAATGAAGATACTATGGCTGCTGCTAGGCATTTTATGCGTGATTATAAGCAGATATATGCAGGCAAGGAGATGTTCTCACCTGAAGTTTCCATGCAAATTCACTCAGAGCATCGTCAGTGGTTGCAGCAAGCACTAATCACTGCCAAAGCACTGGGCAAAAAAACGGTCGTCATGAGTCATCATAGTATCAGTGCATTATCGGTGTCTGAAAAATATGCTAATTTACCAAGCAATGCTGCCTTTGTTAGTGATTTATCTGGGTGGATGCATGAGGACTGGGCACCGTCTTTGTGGGTGCATGGTCATACCCATGAAGCATTCGATTATCGAATAGGTAATACGCGAGTGATTGTCAATCCTAGGGCTTATCCTAATGAGATTAGCAGTACGGCGTTAGCATTTGCGTGGGATAAAGTTATTGATATCGGTTAGTTGAGGATCTATGTAGATAAGCCATGTTACTTATCTTCGCTTAGTTCTCTTAAAAACAAGCTCACTCCTTGTATGACAAGATATTTACAAGATATTTACAAGATATAGTGCAACTAGACTTGTCAGTTGTTCATTCCTATCAAAAAATCTGCTACGCTTGCTACTATGAGTAAATATCTTAATAGCACCTTATCAAAAGTCTCTGCTGACAAGCTTGCGAGTCACACACCAAGTGCGCCTGCGCCTTCACATCTGCCAGATAGTATGATTTCTTCGGTCAGACTATTACCTGAAAATGAGCGGCTGATTTTATTTACCAGACACTCTTTGCGTGAGCGTTCTGACGGCAATGGTTTTGCCAGCTATCAGTTGCCGCTGACGCCTAAAGGCCGCGTACTAGCTAAGTCTTGGGGTCGTTGGTTAGCAGGTCACCTCTCATACTCACTCGATGTTGATAGCATCTCAAGCCCCATTAAACGCTGTATTGATACGGCGCAGCTCATGCAGGAAGGAGCAGGTCTAAAGCGTGATATTACGCATCAGTCACTGCTGGTTGAGCCTGGTAGCCTCGTTACTGAACCTGAAATAGCGAACCCAATATTTAAAGAGATTGGTGTACTCAATTTTATCAATCGCTTTTTGCAAGGCAATCTTGAAGGCACCAAAAATGCTTATCAAGGTGGCCTTGATATTCTCTCGCTCTTTTATCAAAACCAGCCGCAGCATGGGCATCTGATGCTGGCTGTCAGTCATGATACTTTGTTGTCTGCATTCTTAGCCGTGATGTTCGATGTGGAAGAGATCGATTGGAATGATTGGCCAAAAATGATGGAAGGGGTGTTTTTGTGGTTTGATGATAAACCTTTTGATCAGGCAAATGCGCATTTTATCTGGCGTGGTCAAGTATATACACGTCCGATTAGTTCATTGTTGAATGGATATCGTGCAGCAGGGTATCACCCAAGTAAACTGCTATTACCACCAGGGGTGCAATGGACATAAGATTTCATCAAAAAATGGTAATGACGCTCCACTAGATATATATCGAGTAGGCATAAAAAAACCTTGCCCCAGTATGAGAACCAGTAGCAAGGTTTTAGTCATGACGCTATAAAAGCGTCATGTGGTCTAGACAAGACAAATCTTAAGCTTGTAGGCCTTTGATTGTTTTGTTTAGGCGGCTCTTACGACGAGCAGCTTTATTCTTATGAATAATACCTTTGTCAGCCATACGATCAATAACTGGTACCGCTCTGTTGTAAGCTTCGGTAGCCGCGTCATAATCTTTAGCTTCGATAGCCGCATCAACACGTTTTAAGTAAGTACGAACCATAGAGCGTTGTGACGCAGAGTTCTGACGACGTTTGGTGTTTTGACGGGCGCGTTTACGAGCTTGTGCAGTATTAGCCACGCGTATCTCCTTGATAAAGACAGATAAAAATATGAATGTTGATTGCAATAATGGGTTTAACAATCATCGGTGACGAGCAGCCGTCTCGTCAAACATGATGTCGATGTCTAATATTAAAGTATCTAATACAAATAGATCATCGCAAGCGCCAGAACTGTTTGGAATAATTAAACAGCGTTGACGTGTAAAGCCGGTTATCTTAGCAAATTATTGCGCTAAGGACAATATATTTGATGATTAATGCGTAAAGAAGTACTGTAAACTCATGAATTTTGGTTTATTAAGGTATCTAAATCAATAGCAGACATCAATAGGCGCAACTGATTGATAAAATCTCTTACAATATATCATACATAATAGCGTCAGTTATTCATGAACTTAGGTATGATATCCTAATGGTAGGCCTTGATATAGGTTACTTTTCATCAATATAGAACCTCTAACGTTATATAAGTGGATAGGGTATGCAGCGAAAAGCAATTGTGATTGGCGCAACAGGATTGGTAGGGCAGCATTTGGTAAAACAGCTGAGTGAGCTCTATGATACATTGATTGTGATCGCTCGGCGCCCGCCACGCTATATTAATGCCAGCATGCGTTTTTATCAGGTTAATGACTTTGATAATCTCTCTGAAGTGTTTGCGAGCGTTGGTGCGGATCGAACGACAGATGCCTTTAGTTGTCTTGGCACCACTAAAAAACAAGCGGGCAGTGATGAGGCTTTTCGAAAGATAGACCATGATTACAATGTTAACTTTGCTAAGCTATGCCGTGACAAAGGGGTAGAAAACTTTTTTCTACTTTCATCCATGAATGCCGATATTGACAGCCGCTTTTTGTACAATCGAGTCAAGGCAGAGACGGAGCAATCTATTACGGCATTAGGGTTTGGACAACTGGTGATATTTCGACCGTCGTTATTACTAGGCAAGCATAAAGGGCGTCCACTCGAGAGCATTGGTCAAAAAGCTTTTAAGCTTATCTCGCCTTTAGTCTCAGAGTCACTCTCATTACATCCTATCTCGGCTAAGCGCGTCGCTAGTGCAATGGCGATGAGTGCTCATGACATTTATCATCGTCGTAAATACCGTACAGAACCCCAGATTGAACATACAGAGATCATTGAAAATAAGAAGATGCTTGCAATGACTCGCGTGAAAAAATAAAGTATTATTTTTGAGTCAAGACTACAGCCAAGTATGACCATGTATTACAAGATCAAGCAGCTTAATCACTCATAATAAGGAGTAAAAACGATGGAGATGAATAAAAAGAACTTTGTCACATGTGATTTACTGGACGCCAATCCTGAGTCGCAAGTATGTCTACCAAATATTGAAGGTAAGGCATTTCGTCGTTTTGGTGCAAAAGATAAATTCTGCGGTGAAATCGTGACGGTGAAGTGCTTTGAAGACAATAGCCGCGTCAAATCACTATTGAATAGTGATGGCAAAGACAAAGCTGGCGATGGTAAGGTGTTGGTCGTCGATGGTGGCGGCTCTATGCGCTGTGCTTTGCTCGGCGATATGATTGCACAGTCGGCCATCGACAATGGCTGGGCGGGTGTTATCGTATATGGCTGTGTCCGAGATGTTGATGACATGGCAGCGATGGATCTTGGTGTGATGGCACTTGGTTGCATCCCGCGCAAATCAACTCGCCGTGATGAAGGTCAAACGGATATCGAAATCCGCTTTGGTGATTTGACATTGAACTCGGGAATGTTTGTCTATGCTGACAACAATGGCATTATCGCTAGTGATAAACCGTTAATTTGAACTTGGTTTAACCAGTGTGAATGAGAACCTCAGCCTATCAGTTGGGGTTTTTTATGTAATGATAGTTAAAGCTTAATAACCGTTATCAATTCTCGATCATGAATGAGTGAGCTTTTACGTGACAAACCGTTACGGCATAAGTTTTGGTAATTGCTCAAATATTCGTATAATAGCTTTCTGACTCCTTAACTGTGATCCTATTCTTTATGCCTATCACTGCTTTGACTGACGCGTTTGATCCCATTAACCAGCAGTTGTTCCCTATACAAAATGCCGAGCGGCGTTGGCTTGCGCCTGTCCATGGTGCGGTCAGTAGCTTATGGCTGGCAAGCTTGTTTCAAACGCCTATGTGGAATGTTGCCAAGCGCCTAAAGGTCGTGGTGGCACGCGACCAAAATCAGCTCAATCAGATAGAAACTGAGCTGGCATTTTGCGGCGTCGATGCTTACGTATTCCCTGACTGGGAGACACTGACATATGATGAGCTGTCTCCGCACCAAGACATCGTTAGTGAACGCATCAACCTATTGACGGATATGCCGAGATCAGGCGTGCTACTCATCTCAATACAGACATTGATGCAACGCGTCGCACCGCCCAGTTGGTTGATCGGACAGCATTTTGATTTGAGCGTTGGTGATCGTTTTGATATCAATACGCAACGTGGGCTTTTGGCAAAGGCGGGTTATAGAGCGGTTGATAATGTCTTTGAGCCTGGTGAGTTCGCTGTACGTGGCAGCATTATCGATATCTTTGCTATGGGTCAGCCTTTTCCGCTGCGTTTAGACTTATTTGACGATGAAATTGAGACAATTCGTTTTTTTCATCCGCAAACCCAGCGCACGTTGACCGCTGATGACCTCAAAGCGATGTTGACAGGCAATGATACCAGCATGGGCAAAGAGTCACTGTCGCTGCTGCACAAATTGCCAGATATCTCTAAACCTATCGAACAGTTCCAAATATTACCAGCAAAGGAGTTTCCGCTGGATGAAGGGCGAGAGACATTTCGCACGAATTTTGCGGCGATGTTCCCTAATGCCAGTAGCCGCAAGTCTGAGTTGCATAAAGATGTAATGGCAGGTATCGCGAGTAGCGGACTGGAGTATTATCAGCCACTATTTTTTGACTTAAAAGATTGGCAAGAAGAAAGTACATTGTTTTCTTATTTGCCAAGCGATGCGTTGTTTATCACGGATGAGCTGATCCACGAAAAGCAGGCGGACTATTGGTCACAAATCCAGCGCCGCTATGAAGAGCGTCGCCATGATATTGACAAGCCTATCGTCGAACCTGCGCTCTTATACTTATTATCCAACGCTCTTAACGAGCAGCTCAATCAATATCCACGAGTGATATTAAGCGCACGCGATGAGCTGGCTACGACAAATGACGTAGCAGCGCTAGAAGGTAACGACCCATCTCAGCCGCAACTGCCATTAACGCCTACTAAGCAGCAAGGCTTGGTGACATTAAGCGCCGAAGAACCGCCAGAGCTGGCAGTCAATCATCAGAAATCTGAGCCATTAACTGAATTGCTCGACTTTTTACACGTTCAACAACAAACAGCAACGCCAGTATTAGTTGTGGCAGAGACTGCTGGTCGCCGTGAGATTCTTATTGAGCTGTTTAAGGGAAAAATCGATATCAAAGCATATGATAGCTTTGAAGCATTTTTAGCAGCAGATAAGACGAGCGCTATGAATAATGCTCGACTACCACATGTCGGTCTGACTGTGGCACCGATTGAGCGCGGCGTATACGTGCCTGAACGTTTGGTGTTGATTAGTGAAACGCAGCTGTTTGGTCGTCAAGTCTTACAGACGCGTCGTCGTCGCCAAAGCGGTGTATCAGAGGAGTTCTTGGTTAAGAGCGTCACTGAGATAACAGATGGCAGCCCAGTCGTTCATATCGAGCATGGTATTGGTCGTTATAACGGCCTAATCACGCTAGATGTGGGCGATGGTGAGCAAGAGTTCATTCATTTAAAATATGACGATGATGCCAGTATCTATGTGCCAGTCGCCAATCTACAAATGATCAGTCGCTATAGTGGCGGCGATCCAGCGTTAGCGCCATTACATAAGATCGGCAGTGGCAAATGGGATAGAGCCAAGCAAAAGGCCTTGGAGCAAATTCACGATGTCGCCGCAGAGCTGCTCAATATGCAAGCGCGTCGTGAGGCCAAAGTTGGTATTCATTTTAAAATAGATCCGTCGCAATACGAGCTGTTTGCCAGTCAGTTTGCGTTTGAAGAGACCGCTGACCAAGCCAATGCCATTCATGCGGTTATGGAAGACATGAGACAAAACCAGCCAATGGATCGCCTCATCTGCGGTGATGTTGGCTTTGGTAAAACAGAAGTAGCGATGCGAGCGGCCTTTATTGCCGTCAGTGCTGGCTATCAAGTTGCTGTATTAGTGCCCACCACATTGCTCGCAGGACAGCACGAAGACAATTTCCGCGATCGATTTGCTGATTGGCCAGTGCGTATTGAGAGCCTGTCACGCTTTGGCGGCAAAAAACATCAAGACATGGTCTTGACGGACTTGGCTGATGGCAAAGTCGATATTGTGATCGGTACTCATAAACTATTGCAGCCTGACGTGAAGTTTGCCAATCTTGGGCTAATGATTGTCGATGAGGAGCACCGTTTTGGGGTGCGTCATAAAGAGCGTATCAAGGCGATTCAGACAGATGTAGACAGTATGTCTATGACCGCGACGCCCATCCCTAGAACGCTTAATATGGCGCTCTCAGGCATGCGTGATATGTCAATCATTGCCACACCGCCTGCACGCCGGTTGGCTATTAAAACCTTTGTCATGCAAAAGACAGATGCCTTGATGAAAGAAGCTATCTTGCGCGAGCTGTTACGTGGTGGGCAGGTTTATCTGCTCCACAATGATGTGGCTAGTATTGAGCGTATGGCAGAAACTATTCGTGATCTGGTACCTGAAGCGCGAGTAGGGGTCGCCCATGGGCAGATGCAAGAACGCCAGCTTGAGCAAATCATGCAGCAGTTTTATCATAAAAAATTCAACGTGTTGGTGTGCTCTACTATTATTGAGACAGGTATCGACGTACCAAATGCCAATACTATTATCATTGAGCGTGCGGATAAGTTTGGTCTGGCGCAACTGCATCAGCTACGAGGCCGCGTAGGTCGCAGTCATCATCAGGCATATTGTTACCTATTGGTGCCTTCTCTCAAAGGTCTCAAAGGCGATGCCAAGCGTCGTCTACATGCAATTGAACGCGCCAATACACTCGGCGCAGGTTTTATGCTGGCGAGTGAAGATCTAGAGATTCGCGGGGCAGGTGAGATACTGGGTAAGCAGCAAAGCGGTAATATGCAGGCGATTGGCTTTAGCTTATATATGGATATGCTGGAGCGTGCAACTAAGGCGATCAAGGCTGGTAAAGAGCCTGACTTGAATACGCCACTATCGCTGACCAGTGAGATTAACTTGCATAGCTCTGCTCTTATTCCAGAAGACTATCTACATGACGTACATCAGCGCCTATTGTTTTACAAACGTATAAGCAATACAGATGATAAAGAAGCGTTGACGGATATTCGTACCGAAATGATAGACCGTTTCGGTGCATTGCCAGACCAGACCAAGCAGCTATTTGCCATTCATGGACTGCGCTTGCAAGCAGAACCGCTGAAGATTAACAAAATTGATGCCAATAGTAATAGTATGACGCTGGAGTTTGCACCTGATACCCCTGTTGATGCTTTGGCTATTATCAAACTGATCCAGTCAGATGGACAGCACTACCGCATGAATGGAGCATCTGGTATTCGTTATCAACATAGCGAGAAGTTGGCGACACCGCAACAGCGAGTCTCTGTTATCCAAGATCTTCTACGTTATTTTAGTGAGCATATGGTGACAGAAGCGGCCTAGAGTCGATCAGTGAGAGCCATCATCGGGGTTTCTAAGACAATCAACACAAATGCAATAGTGTATGGTGCTATTTTATCGCAGGGATAACTGATAAAATAACCGGATTGCTTCTTCTTCGATATTTTTTACGTACTTTTATTTGCATTAAACAACAAGAGAACCGTCATTATGTTCCAACTTCATCATAAACTTGCTGCTGATAGTTTCTTAGTGGGTGATTTTCCATTATCTACTTGTCGTTTGATCAATGACTGTCAATTCCCTTGGCTGATATTAGTACCGCGCGTATCGGGTATCAAAGAGCTTTACGAGTTGTCTGAGGCAGACCAAACGCAGTTCTTGCGTGAGTCAAGCTGGTTATCGAGTCAGCTAGCCAAAACCTTTCAAGCAGATAAAATGAATGTGGCCGCGCTTGGTAATCAAGTCCCGCAGCTTCATTTTCATCATATTGTTCGTTATCAAAATGATATGCAATGGCCAAATCCAGTATGGGGAGTTCCTGCGGTTCCTTATACCAAAGAAGTCTTGGCACAAATGCAGCAGACGTTAATGATGGCGCTACGTGGTCATCATCAAATGCCTTTTGATTGGCAGATGTAATCCGTTTTTAACTTTGGATTGCTTTACCTCATCTATAAAGCATTATTTATGAAGCCTCTCTCATAAACTATTGCGACAGAAAAAAGCCAGATATTCGTCATATCTGGCTTTTTTTGTAATAATCAAACATTATCAGTTGTTTATCCAGAAGATTTGTTATCTTGATAAATGATAGATGGTATTTTTTTAGCTACCACTGACCTAGGTTTCATTTAATTTAGAAAGTATAATATATTTTTGTAATTATTTATCATTAAGATAGGTAATTTGCGTGTGTTGTTCTTATATATCTTTATCTCTCTGATAGCTTATCTCATTTAAGTGAAATTCAATATGCCTTTTATAGGGATGTTAAAGCCAAAACTATTGTCAAAAGGTAGTGGAATCTATCAATTCGACTATCCAGAAGTTTTTGTTTTAATTCTTACTGTCATATTACTCGCCCCGCATTACAATTTTCGTCCTACCTCAATGGCATTATTGGTTGTCGTTCTACTACCTAGCCTGATGATTCTGATTTATAACTATCGACGCCAAACCAGTCTTTGGACGTCTAATATGGTCGTTATTTTATTTGCGGTCGTTATTGGGTCAATACAGTTTTGTACGGTGATATCGCTCAGTTTGGTAGCCTTAATCGGCGTACGTATGATCGTCAGTGGTGTCGATAACGGTCTAAGATTATTTACTGTAGCATTGGTGACATCTATTGTATTTTATTATGTCAGTACAATACTAGACAACGAAGGATTGAACTGTAATGAAGGTTGGGTGCCTCCCACCGTATTGCTAGCAAGCATAATGGTTATTTTGTATCAGTTTCGCAGTACGTATCAAGAGTATATTGGTTATAAAGAAAGTGCCTCTAAAGCCGGAGGACGTTTGAGTACCATGGTGTCGGTCATCAATAAGTTGACTCGCTTTGTACCGCCGCAAATCTGGGAGCCAATTGTTAGATCTGATAGCCCTGTTAGTGTGTCGAATAAACGTGTCAAGCTGACTATTATGTTTTCAGATATTGTGGGCTTTACCGATCTGTCTGATAGTCTGAGTGCTGACAACGTGGCTGATATTTTGAACACTTATATGCATTGCATGACGTTAATTGCTGACAGACATGGTGCCGTACTTGATAAATTTATTGGTGATGGCATGGTGTGCTTCTTCGGTGAGCCTAATAGCCGTGGCTCACGTCAAGATGCTCTGGATTGTGTGGCAATGGCGATAGATATGCGCCGCGAGATGCGTACATTGCGTCAAAAATGGCGGCTGATGGGGTTTGAGGGGTTATATATACGTATTGGTATCACAACTGGTTATTGCCACGTGGGCAATTTTGGTAGCAACAATCGTCTTAGTTACACACTGATTGGTAAAGAGGCTAATCTGGCGTCAAGACTCGAATCGAATGCTGGCAAAGATGAGATATTGGTCAGTGAAAGCACTTATGATTATGTTTGCCATAACTATGAGTGTCAACATGTTGGAGCGCTTCAGCTAAAAGGCTTTGATGACAAGGTAAATGCATGGCAAGTACTTGACCCTGATGCTAATAAAGGTCATTTGTCTAAATGGGTAGATCACACCTTGCCAGGGTTTAACTTGCATCTAAATTTTAAAGACATGAAAGACAATGACTATCAAGATATCAGGAGTCGTCTAAACTTTGCGCTTGAGCGTATCGAACAAGAAGAAGAAAAATTGGCACAGAGCATCGCTGAAGAAAGCAAACGTCATAGTGCTAACAAAAAGTCATGATTTGGGAAGTCATATCGTGAAATATTGAGTATAAAAAAAGCCAGCTATTATATTTTAATAGCTGGCTTTTTTGTAACTTATAAGTAGTTTGTACTGATCATATTAATGATTTTCTTTTGCATGATTCAATGTGTATTTTGGAACCTCGATGGTTAGATCTTCATCATCAAGCATGACCTGACAAGACAGACGTGAGTCAGGCTCTAAGCCCCAAGCACGATCAAGTAGATCAGCTTCTACATCATCCATCTCATCTAGACTATTGAACCCTTTGCGTACGACAACGTGACAAGTAGTACAAGCTTTTGACATCTCACAGGCATGCTCGATTTTGATGCCTTTTTCTAATAACGCTTTGCACAAATTCTGACCAGCTTGTAGCTCAACTTCTGCGCCCTCTGGGCAGATTTCGTGATGGGGTAGTACGGTAACTTTTGGCATAAATTATTTGTCCAATGCTAATCAATCTAAAAAATAAGAGAAAGTAGCTTAGTATCATAACTAAGCTATCATTTTGAGTATGGATTTTACCAATCTTGTGCGCTGGTACCTGCCATGCTGGTTTGAACGCTTTGGTTCATAATGCGAGCAGCAAAGGCATCACTATGCGGCTTAAGCTGTGCTTGCTGTGCTTCGATAAGTGCCAAGTCATTAGTGCTAAGAGCAGAACGCAGGGCTTGTATATGCTCCGCTAAAGTGTGCTGCTCATCAGAAGAAAGCAGTGCTGCAAACTCATTGAGTGCAGATTCTAGAGCCAACACTTCACGCTCGGCTTCTACTTTTGTTTCGATTAAAGAGCGTGCGTTTTTATCTTCCTCTGCATGTTTAAATCCGGCAACAAGCAACTGCTCTTTTTGCTCATCAGACAAACCATAAGAAGGCACGATCTCGATCTTGCTTTCTGTTTTGGTCGTGGTTTCTTGTGCACTAACAGTCAGCTGACCATTGGCATCGATGCTAAAGGTGACCTCGATACGAGCAAACCCAGCTTTCATTGGCGGAATACCGTACAGCTCAAAGCGGCCAAGCGAGCGACAGTTTTCTACTGTTTCGCGCTCACCTTGCACGACGTGTATCACCATGCCTGTTTGACCATCTTGATAGGTGGTAAACACTTGACGTTTTTTGACAGGGATAGGCGTGTTGCGTGGGATGAGTACTTCAACCAAACCACCCATGGTCTCAAGACCTAATGATAATGGCGTTACGTCCAATAACAACAAATTGTTGTTACTATCACCATTCACCAGTTGGTGAGCAGTTTGAGCAGCGCCTAAGGCAACAACCTCATCTGGATTCAGACGGCAAAGAGGCTGCTTGGCAAAAAATTCAGTCACGACTTGTTGTATGGCAGGCATACGCGTTGAGCCGCCTACTAAGATCACTTCGTCTAAATCTGTGGCAGTCAGCTTGGCATCACGCAGGACTTGTTCACATACGCTTAACGTGCGACGACTAACAGGCTCTACGATATTAAGGATGTCTTCACGGCGCAATACACCTTGATAGGTTTGTCCGTTGACAGTGACATTGATATCCAATTGCTCAGCATCAGTCAGCGCTTGCTTGTAAGCTTTAGCTTCTTGTGCGAGTACTGATTTGTTATGCAGGCTTACGTCTTTTGGATCTATATTTAACTGTTTAATAATCCAGTTGGTAATCAGACGATCAATATCATCGCCGCCCAGTGCGCTATTACCGCCAGTTGCCAATACTTCAAAGACACCATCATTCAACTTCAGAATAGATACATCAAAAGTACCGCCGCCCAAATCATAAATAAGATAGTAATTTTCTTTATTGTTGTCTTCTGATGATTGGTCAAGACCATAAGCGACCGCCGCCGCCGTTGGTTCATTCAATAGACGAAGTACGTTGATACCAGCCGCTTGCGCAGCATCTTTAGTGGCTTGGCGCTGTGCCTCATCAAAATAAGCTGGCACAGTAATGACGGCACCCTCAATGCTGTCTGCAGGCAGTGCGCTCGCTGCACGTTGCTCAAGCGCGGCTAATATACGCGCTGATACTTCGACAGGTGACACTTCACCTTGAGCCGTGACAAATGCTGGCATATCATCTGTACTACCAGACAACTCATAAGGATGCGAGAATTTGATATCTGCTTGACTGCGACCCATAAAACGCTTAGCCGAGACGATCGTATTTTTGGGATCGTCTGCTAAATGCGCTAGGGCATCATAGCCGACCGATGGATTACCTGTCGCTGGATAATAAACCACAGAAGGCAGCAAGGTATCTGATGCTGCGCCTGCTTCTAAGACTTGCGCCTTGCCTGAACGTACTACAGCGACCAGTGAGCGTGTCGTACCAAGGTCAATACCTAGGCCAAAACGATGTTGATGAGGTTGAGCGCTTTGATTGGGTTCGGCAATTTGCATTAAAGACATAAGAATAACTCAGAGATAAAATGAATAAGTGTAATGAGGCAAATATGGCATGTTCAGTATGACTGCTTAACCGCTATCTATTTATTCTCAAAATAGAGGAATTTGGCAGTTAAGCATGCTCAAAATCAGAGATTATACGGTATAGTTGATACTAATTTAACCAAATATTTAGAATCTAGCTTTCAAGTAAGATACATCATGCACAGCTATCTAGACGTATAGGTCATCGTCATCTGAATGTGCAGCAGTGGCGACGTCATCAAGCCCCGTTGTAACATCAGCATTCAATTTGACCAAAAACTTCAATTTCTGTGTCGCATCAATCGCCGTTGGCCAATCTTGCTCTTGGTAAGCAGTCTCAAAACGCTGAGACTGGTTTGCCAAGCGCGATGTAATCTGAGGATGTAGCTGCTGCAAGGCTAAAAGGTCTTTGCCTACAATAGCGTCATCTAAATCCATACGCATTTCCATCGCATCTTCTAAAAAATCCAAGTCTGCGATGGAGTGTTCTAGATTTTGCGCTTGATCAGCCATACCTAGTAGGTAACCAGCACGGCTATCAGGTGCACTCAATGTTTGGTAGGCTTGATTGATGACGGCAGAATACTGCTCTGATTGCTGCTTGGCTTGCTTAGTATCTGCTAGATTCTTTGCAACATTATCAGGATGATAGCGTTTTTGTAGCAGACGTAGATGCTGATCGAGACTGTCTTGATTGACTTCAAATTGTACAGGTTGCTCAAATAGGGCAAAGAAGTTATCAAATTGTGTTTCTGGAATCGTATCTGTCATATCTTACGCCTTGCTTTTTTATTTGTTTTTAAAGTCTTAATCTGGTGCTTCTACCAAATATATTAGTGCATTTATATCTTTTGTATTGATTCATCACAACGGGTGCATCAATCACTGAATAATCAGTTGATTGAACCATTAAACAGTAAAAGACTCACCGCAGCCACATTCACCTTTTTGGTTAGGGTTAGTGAACTTGAAACCTTCGTTTAGACCTTCTTTTTCATAATCCATCAACAGGCCATCTAAATAGACCAAGCTTTTAGGATCAATAAAAATGCTAACGCCGCGGCTTTCATAGCGCGTGTCATTTTCATCAGGTATATCTACAAACTCTAAAACATAAGCAAGGCCTGAGCAACCCGCTGTACGGATACCCACTCGAATACCTTCACCTTTGCCGCGATTGTCCAAAAAGTCTTGAACATGCTGAGCGGCGCGTTCTGTCATTTCAATCATGCCAACTCCCATTGACTATTAATCGTAAATATCAATAAATAAACTATGTAAACTGGCAAGCGAAGTTACGAGTTTGCCAAAATAATATGCTAATAGTTTTTAGAAAATAAAAGGTGACAATTACATAAGTGTCATTGTCACCTTTTTAGCGTTAGTAACCATCTGATGTATTACTACTTTAGCATTGCTAACAAAACACAGCGCAGACGCTAGTAGGTTTGGCTTAGATAGTGGCTTCTTCTGCCGCTGCTGCTACGCCATGCTTACCTTTATAGTCGCTAATAGCGGCTTTAATGGCATCTTCTGCAAGTACAGAGCAATGCACTTTTACTGGTGGTAACGCTAGTTCTTTAGCGATATCGTTGTTTTTGATTTCGCCAGCTTGATCCAAGCTTTTGCCTTTTAGCCACTCAGTAACGAGCGAGCTTGAAGCAATTGCTGAACCGCAGCCATAAGTTTTAAAGCGTGCATCTTCGATAATACCGTTATCATCGACTTGGATTTGTAGACGCATTACATCGCCACAGGCTGGGGCACCGACCATACCGGTACCAACGTTTTTGGCGTTTTTGTCAAGATTACCAACGTTGCGTGGGTTTTCGTAATGATCAATAACTTGGTCACTATAGGCCATGGGGTTTTCTCCTAGTTAGATGATGAGTAGTCGCATATTAACTTTAAATATCTAACTACTCATCGATAATTGGGGTCAAACATTTAGTTAATAAAAACTGGATTTTTAATTGTCTGATCAATCGTTTAATAAATATATAAAATGTATTACTAGCTAACGGCGCTTAATATTAATGCTCAGCCCATTCGACTGAATTCAAATCAACACCTTCTTGGTACATATCCCAAAGTGGCGATAGGGCACGTAGTTTATCAACAGCTTCATGCAGTTGCTTGATAACAGTGTCGATGTCTTCTTCAGTCGTATAACGACCAAAGCTGAAGCGGATTGAGCTATGCGCCAATTCGTCTGGGCGACCGATAGCACGTAGTACATATGATGGCTCAAGCGTCGCTGATGTACAGGCTGACCCTGATGATACCGCTAAGTCTTTTAGCGACATCATCAATGACTCGCCTTCAACAAAGTTAAAGCTGATGTTCACAATGTTTGGTACGCTGTTCTCAAGATCGCCGTTCAGATAGATCTCTTCGATATCTTGTAGGCCATCCCAGAGTTTTTGACGCAATTTTGCAACATGGGCATGATCTGCTTCAAAGCTCTCATTGGCTAGAGCAAATGCTGCGCCAAGACCAACGATCTGATGCGTAGGTAATGTACCTGAACGCATACCGCGCTCATGACCACCGCCGTGTTGCTCAGCTTTTAGGCGAATACGTGGCTTACGGCGAACAAATAAGGCACCGATACCTTTAGGACCATAGGCTTTATGGCCTGAAAAGCTCATCAAATCGATCTTCATCTCTTCAAGATTGATTTTTACTTTACCAACAGACTGTGCGCCATCAACATGGAAAACCACACCGGCTTCACGAGTGATTTCACCAATCGCTGTAACATCAGTAATCGTACCAAGCTCATTATTTACCATCATCAGTGATACCAAAATTGTATCCTCACGTAGCGCTTCTTTCACTTGCTCTGGCAAGATAAGCCCTGTGCTTGGTTGCGGCTCAAGATACGTAATTTCAAAACCTTCTTGCTCAAGCTCACGGCACGTATCTAGCACGGCTTTGTGCTCAATTTTGCTGGTGATGATGTGTTTACCACGAGACTGATAAAAGTGAGCTGCGCCTTTAATGGCTAGGTTGTCAGATTCAGTTGCACCAGAAGTAAAGACGATTTCGCGTGGATCAGCGTTGATGACTTCAGCCACTTGTCCGCGAGCAGTTTCTACGGCTTCTTCTGCTTGCCAGCCATAGCCGTGAGAGCGCGAGGCTGGATTACCAAAGATGCCATCTACTGTCAGATATTCGCTCATCTTAGCCGCTACTGATTTTGCAACTGGTGTGGTGGCGGCATAATCTAAGTATATAAGGTTGTTATGTTGGCTCATGCTGGGTTTGCCTCGCTGTTCGATAGAGTAATAGTATTGATGTCTTTTATGGAAATATCTTTTGTAGAGGTGTGCTGACGTTCTGATACTGACTGCACATTTTCCATATCTAATAATTGCGCTAATGTTATATTTTTCAAGTACTGTTCAATATGATTTGATAGTGCACACCACAGGTCATGGGTCAGGCACATTGTACCACCTTGACAGTCGCCGCGTCCTTCACACTGCATCGCATTAACGGATTCATCGACAGCAGATATGATGCTCATCACATCTATCTCGTTCAATGGCTTGGCTAGGTTATAACCACCAGCTGCACCGCGAATACTGGTCACAAGGCCACGTTTGCGTAGCTTGGAGAATAACTGTTCAAGGTAGGAGATAGAAATTGACTGCCGTTTAGCGATATCAGATAGAGATACTGCGCTCTCTTGTTGACTGGTCTGTAATGCCAAGTCTAGTAAAGCAGTAACGGCATATCTGCCTCGAGTAGTTAAACGCATGTGTTATCTCCAAACTTTTAGGTCATTTTTATTTAATAACGATCTTGGAAAGGGATAGATACAGTCAATAATAGATCAATATAAAAGCTGTCAATCATATCCGTTCAAGTTGTGTCTTATCGTTATTAAACAACAGATGGTTAACCCGATGTGTGCAACGATTAAGTCAATTATACTTAATCCTGAGTAATTTGGTCAAGATTAAAGTGTGATTAAATGGTTAATCGAGCTTATCGCTATGATTGATAAAAACAATGGTGGTTAAAAAGGGGGGATAAATGGGAAAACAGGTGGGATGTGATATATAAACGACAGATGTAGGGGCGCTGAATACAAATTATAGTTATATGGTGTGACTCATATACTGTGATCCATATGAATAGTCACTAAGCGTGCAACACCTATGGTAAATGTCACACACTTATCTATGACTGGTAGCACCGTTAAATAAAACCAAATCTAGCACCAATTAATTCATTAAGAGGGCTATGATCGAGACTACCGCGACGACCAATGCCACTACGGTCACAATCATAAAGGTCTTTTGCTTACTCTGTAGCTCTTTAACTGTGGTTTCAAGTTCGCGGTTCTTGATGGTTAATGTGTTGATTTGGGCCTGCTGTTCTTTGATACGCTCTTTATAATGGTCTTTCTTTTCCGCCATTTCAGCATCAGATGGCTTGGTTTTACCTTTACCACCTTTGATTTTTCTGATCAGACCCTGAATCAGGCTACCAAGACCAAGCTGCATGATAAATTGTTTGACCAGCTGTACTTGAACAGATTCACCGCGCATCTGTAATTTTTCGGTCGTCTCTCTATCGTGAGTGGTGATGGCATTAATCACTTGAATGCTATAAGCATTGATAACGACATCAGGTTCGCTACGACCAACAGGCAACTCGGCATCCAAGAGTACACCTTTGGTACTAAAGGTGGCAAAAACCTCAACATGAGGCAAATATAAGCGCAACGCTACGACCGTACCTTGCTTGGCAAGTGGATAAGCGGCTTTACGTAGTTCAGGATCCAAACGTAACAATAGTGTCAGCGCCGACTCGATGAACACCAGAATAATATTAAGAAGAGAGTGAGACAACGTAGAACGCTTCATGTAAATAATCCATTTTTTTTATTTAGCAAATCAAAGTTATGTAATAAACTTAAGTTTATTTTTACCCGAAATTTGCAGTGGTATTTTGTTTATAGTAACGCCTTTATAATAAAAAGTAACGCTAGTTTCTGTCAGTGGTAAAATTATTACAGTACAATCTAGCAGTTGATAAAGACATTAAAATTTATGACTGGTAATGCACAGACACCAACTCACAACTGTTTTAAAGAGTAAACAAATAAGCTGATTCATTGTTTGAATGAGGACAGTTTGCCTGTATATAGGTTGCAGATGTTTTGCGTAACATTGGGTGTCAAATAAGTAGTTGATGGCACAAAAAGATGTAAAATCGCTTGCACTCCTTATGCTGCCTTGATATAAAGACGATAACAAAGCGAAACCTGTTAATACGCCAGTCAGGTAGTTTTTATTGCGTAAGTACCACGAGAGCGTTACAATGCTTGGCGTGAGCGTTTATTACCCCCTTAAACTTGAAGGAAATTTTATGAATAAGTCAGAATTAATTGATAGCATCGCAGACAAAAGTGGTCTAAATAAGACTCAAGCTGGTGATGCTTTGAATGCTGTTATGGAAAGTGTTGGCGAAGCTTTAGAAGCTGGCGATAGCATCTCTTTGGTTGGTTTCGGTACTTTTAGCGTAAAAGACCGCAAAGCACGTACTGGCCGTAACCCTAAGACTGGTGAAGAGCTAAGCATCCCTGCAAGCAAAGTACCAAGCTTCAAAGCTGGTAAAAACCTAAAAGAGCGTTTGAACTAACCGCTCTATGGTAGATGGTCGCTTTGGCTGATGTCATAAGCTAAGCACCGAAAAAGCACCTAAATATTAGGTGCTTTTTTTGTCGCTATAGTTTATCTCATACAACGTGAATATTTTGAGTATATACGAAAAATCACGTATCATAGGGCGCGCGATAGATGCGTTGTTTAAATAAGGTATTGTCACTGAACCTTGTTTTCCCTAATAAAATGTACACGTTCTTCCTCTTACCATTGCCGGCTTAAATAGCATTGATATTAGCAGGTCGCACTCGACAGCTCCTAACAGTATTACAATGGTTTTTCATCAATATAGGTTAATAAAGCAGAGATAACTATGGATAAATTGCGCGATTTCTTAAAAAGCTGGCCAGGTCGCATTTTATTGATTTTATGCCTATCGCCACTGGCTCTATTGGGTGTCGAAAGCTATTTTGGCGGCGGGGTTGATCCCAACCAAATCGCTCAGGTGGGTGAGGCAAGCGTAGGGTTGTCCGAGTATCAGAATGCCGTCAATAACCGTCGTAGCGAAATACTAGAGCAAGTTGATGATGCCAGTTTATTGAATGAAGACGTACTGCACGAGCAGGTACTAAAAGGTCTGATTGATCGTACATTACTAGAGCAGCAAGCAGGTAAGCTTGGTATGACAGTCTCTGATGACACGATCAATCGTTTGCTGCGTGAAGAAGAAATATTCAAAGATGCCGATGGAAACTTTTCTAACGATCAGTTTGCAAACTTTTTGCGTCAGCGTGGCATGACCAAAAATCAGTTGTTTGCAGAGTTTCGCAATCAGTTAAGCTTGGATCAGTTGAATGCGAGCATCGTTGGTACAGCCGTCTATCCAATGCAGGCAGTTAGCCAATTGATCGACTTGCAACTAGAATCACGTAACGTCTGGGTACATCGTTTTGATTGGCAGGACTATGCTGATCAGGTCAAACTAAGCAAAAATGATATTCAAGCATATTATGATGCCAATAAAGACACGCTAAAAAGCGCGGCAATGGTCAACTTGGCTTATATTCAGCTTAGCCCGCAGACCATCAAAGTCGATGATGTGACAACAGAAGAGTTGCAGCAGCAGTACGAAGCGTATAAGCAAAGTCTGGCTGCTGATGATGAGCGTAGAGTGAGTCAAATACTGTTAACAGGTGATGATGCTAAGGCAAGAGCAGATAAAGTTAAAGCTCGCTTGGCTAAAGGCGAGTCTTTTGCTGCTGTGGCCAAAGCAGAATCGGATGATCCTTCAGGAGAAGCAGGCGGTGACATTGGTCGCTTTAATCCGTCAGTATTTGGTGGTGACGCCGATGCTGTTGAAAAAGCACTAGAAGGCTTGAGCGTTGGAGATGTGACAGCCCCTATCAAGACCAGCTTTGGCTATCAGATATTCACAGTCACCGAAGATAATGGCAAAAAGATTCCAAGTCTCGAGAGTATGCGTGCAGAGCTGACTGCTAAGGCAAAAGAGTACAAGCGTCAAGAAGTCTACGCGGATAAAGTAACCTCGATTAATGATTTGGCAGCAGATGGCTTTAGTATCGAAGATATTGCGCAGCAAGAGAATGTCACGCTAAAACGTATCAAAGATTATCGTAAAGAAAATAACAAATCAGTATTATCGCAACCAGCAGTGATCAAACAGGCCTTTGACGAATTTACGATTCAAGATCAGGCCGTGACGGCAGGTATAGAAGTTGGTAACGGTACGGTATGGGTACAACCAAGCAACTATCGTCCTACGACCACACTGAGCTTATCTAGAGCAACGCCAAGAATCACTCAGATATTGCGTCAGCAAAAAGCCACAGCCTTGGCGCTAAAAGAAGCGAAAGCTGTCGCTGCTGGTATCAAAACGCCAGCTGATATTGCTAAGCAGTCAGTAAGTTTGCAATCTTTGGGTGAGATTAATCGTCAAACAACGTTGCTAACTGATAAAGAGCGTGGATTGGCCTTTAGCAAGCAAGCTGCCAATGATGGCGTAGTCGCGCTCGCTAGTGAGACTGAAGCAGGTGCAACGCTATTGGTTGGTGATCGCATCAAGACTGAGCAGCAGTCACCACTATCTGATATGCAAAGAGCGCAAACGGCCAGCATCATTCGTGACAATTTAGGTCAAGATCAGCTGCAAGACTACTTAGATTATCTACGTATGGTCTATCAAGTTGAGATTAACGAAGCCAACATGGCAAATGCACAAGGGCGCTAAGCGTTCGCTGTATGGTTACTCTTAATTATTAAACGCAAAAAAGCCACTGTAGCGATGCAGTGGCTTTTTTTATTTGGTAATACTTTAACTGTAGTGACCACGAATATTATAAGAGACTGGAAATTAGGAGCAGTAACAAATACAATTGCTGCGACTAGGGCGTGTTGAACATTCGCAAATAGGCACTGCTGATCGCTAAAATGGTTCCAGACAAGGCACAAAGCGACGATAATGCAGATGCCTTAGCGAGATTTGTAACGCAGTATGGGGCAATTTTAGCATCAGCCCCAACGATAAAAGCAGGGGACAGGACTCTTTTTTGCCGCTTCATCGTTAAAAATAAGCGCTTAGAATGACTAAACTTATTATTTTTAACATCGAATCGCCTAAAAAATAGTCGCTGTCAGTGCCATGGTCGAATGTTCAACACGCCCTAATTCCAGTCTTAAACTAATAGATGATTGTTTAGTGGCGGAAATGACGCATGCCAGTGAATACCATCGCAATACCGTGCTCATTAGCGGCTGCAATGGTCTCATCATCACGCATAGAGCCACCTGGCTGAATGATGGCTGAGATACCTACTTCAGCAGCATTATCGATGCCATCACGGAATGGGAAGAAGGCATCTGAGGCCATAACGGCACCTTCAGTGGCCAGTCCAGCATGCTCGGCTTTGATAGCAGCGATACGTGCTGAGTTAACGCGGCTCATTTGACCTGCACCAACACCGATAGTACGTTGACCTTTCGCATAAACAATGGCATTCGATTTGACATATTTTGCCACGTTCCAGCTGAACAACAGATCTGCCACTTGCGCTTCAGTTGGTTGTACGTCAGTGACGATTTTTAGATCGTTTGCCGTAATCAAACCAAGGTCTTGCTCTTGTACGAGTAGGCCGCCATTGACGCGTTTGTAATCAAGCTGACTATCACGCTGATCTGGTGCTGGTAGTTCACCACATACTAATACGCGTACGTTTTTCTTAGTAGCAGTCGCTTCAAGTACACCGTCTTCAATGCTGGGTGCAATGATGACTTCTACAAATTGATTATCGATAATGGCTTTTGCAGCAGCAAGCGTCAGTGGACGGTTGAAGGCGATAATGCCGCCAAAAGATGACTCAGGATCGGTGCTAAAAGCAGTGCGATAAGCAGCTACTTGGTCATTATCTACCGCGACACCGCAAGGATTGGCGTGCTTAACGATAACGCAAGCTGGTGCACTAAAGGCTTTAACACACTCAAGGGCTGCGTCAGTATCAGCGATATTATTGTATGATAGCGCCTTACCTTGCAGTTGCTTAGCCGTTGCAATAGAAGCTTGCTGGCTTTTTAAAGGATGATTTTCAGTGTAGAAAGCAGCGTTTTGATGTGGGTTTTCGCCATAGCGCAGATCTTGCGCTTTTTCTAGTTGTACATTAAATGTGCGTGGGAAGTTTTCTGGTTCCTGCGTCTCATTGACACGGCTGCCTAAGAAGTTGGCAATCATACCATCGTACTGCGCAGTATGCTCAAAGGCTTTAACCGCTAAATCATAACGTAGAGCCGTTGTCAATTCAGTGCCACCATTTAAAGCAGTCAGTACGCGATCATAATCAGCAGGATCGGTCACGATGCCTACATGGGCATGATTTTTTGCTGCTGATCGTACCATGGTAGGGCCACCAATATCGATATTTTCGATAGCATCGTTCATCGTCACGTCAGCACGTGCAATCGTTTCAGCAAATGGATATAAATTCACAACAACCAAGTCAATACGTTCGATTGCGTGCTCATTCATGACAGCATCGTCTGTACCACGACGTCCCAAGATACCACCATGAATTTTAGGATGCAGGGTCTTAACACGGCCATCCATCATCTCAGGAAAGCCCGTATAGTCAGACACTTCCGTCACAGCGACATTATTTTCTGTAAGTAATCGATAGGTACCGCCAGTAGAGAGTAAGCCAAAACCTGCTTTAATAAGGCCTTGAGCAAACTCAACGATATTGGATTTATCAGAGACCGAGAGTAGGGCAAGTGGGGTTGTACTCATAAAAAATCTTCCATAAAAAAAGCCTGACGTAAACGTCTGGCAAGGTGATGATGGCAACAACGGTAGACTATATCGCGATAGATAAAGCCATGCACATTGAATTGCCATGCATGATGATTAGCAATAATGGGTGAGCACATATAGCAGTGCTACATTAAGTCGTAAGTTTTGAGTTTTTTGCGTAAAGTGCCACGATTGAGGCCTAAGATTTGTGCACACTTGGTTTGATTGCCGCGAGTTTTCTCTAGAACCACTGACAATAGAGGCTCTTCGACTTGCTTTAAGATAAGCTCGTACAAGTCGGTAGGCATCTCATCACCTAGCATAGCGAAATACTGGCGAACGACGCGCTCAACATGTACACGCAAAGGCTGCTGTGCGCTACTCGCAGCACTTTCTAACGGGAACTCAATATCGTGAGCGACAAGGTGATGATCTTCTTTATTATAGTCGGCAGGATGCTCAGAGCTCTTAGCAAAATGATGGGCATGATGCTGTGCATGAGGTGCCATAAGATAATATCCTTGAAATGAAAAAAGAGTCAAACCATAAGATGTCAGAATAATAGTATATCAAATTAATATCGTCTAGCGCTGACAGATTGACGGCTATCTTAAAGTCAGCGATATGTCAGGCTCATTCTATTACTAAAAATAACATTCAATAAAGTGGTGTCATCGTAATTTCGCGAATTTGTGCATTGTCAACGGGTATGGTAAATAGTAGTTGTCTGTTATTACTAGCAGCTAGCTGGCTTGGCTTACCCAATAAATAGTCGTTAGGCGCTGCTATAAACTCTCCAATGAGATTGTCTGTCCCATAAACGCTGACTTTTATATTTGGATAGAGCTGTGCTTTTGTGCTTTGGTTGTTCAATATCGCGCTGATATCGCTAAATGTACCTGTGGTTTTAATTTGACTTGATCGATGACTTGGATTGGTAATAGTCAAAGCTGTCAGATCAGCGCTTGGTAAGCTACATGCCGCAATAGAGCATACCGTTTGGAGGCGCTGCGCATTGGCAGGGTTTTTGACTAACGTCTCTAGGTTAAACATAACATACTGCGCGGCAAGTAATAGTGCTAATACTAAGCATCCCAGTATCCAGAGGATAGATGCAATTGAATGGGTTGTGGCTGTTGGCGCAAACTGTGCTTGCGCCTTGTTTGCACGTTCTGTAACAGAATTTTCTTCTTCCCTAAGAGGTACACCCATATCTATCAGTAGTTGTGATAAATCTGTGCTATCTACTGATTTGGCTTCGCGTTTATTTTGTTCCTCAAGAAGTGTTTCTAGCCATGAGTCATCAGCTGTGTCGTTGATACTCGCATGAATATCATTGGCAGCAGTTGAGCTCAGTACTTCTTGAGTCATTGAGGAATGTTCTGTTGCAATACGATCGGTATTGGTTTTAGAAAGTGTGTTTGTCGCGTTGTCAGTTGTCGTCGCAGCATTGGTATCGCTCACTTGCGTCAACCAAGCATCCATGCTGTCTAGTGAGTCGTATTCTACAATGCTGTCTTCTGGCTCATCGATATCCATATCATCATAGATTAAGTCATCATGAATCAATATATCAGCTGAACGTTTTTTATGGAGTGAGGACTTTGCAGTATTTGATATATTAGATGCTTGATTACGACTATTGGTGGAGCTTTCAGGTCTATTACTCAGCTTGGATTGAGTCTCGTGATGTGCTGTAGCAGTATTATGTTGAGAGGAGAAGCTGTTGGAGGTATCAGGGGTTACAATAAGGTGTTGATTGACCGAAAAACTTTTTTGGCACTGAGTACAGTTAATAGTAGCATTGGCTTTATTTAGTTGATTCTGTTGCACTTTAAAGCAAGCTTGGCAATGAGGGCACTGGGTTTTCATTGGGGTGGTCATAGGGTCGAATCCAAAAAAGTATGGTTATCTATACCGCTTAGCCACTCACCAACAGCTACCATGCTTTTTGAAATTCTATAAATCATGAGCAACGACAGAGTGGCGCCAAACCTGTGACGTTTGACTGCCCTCTATCGTAACAGATGTAATTAAATGTTGCTAGCTAGTAAATGTACCAGATAAACGCTGCCAATGCTGGTCCTCTTGCGCGGTAAAGGCATGCTTTGGATCGAGTGCAAAATAGGGTTGATAAGCTTCCATGACTTGTTCAGTCTGTGACTCGATTAAACCTGCCAATACGATGCGACCTTTCGATGCAATCAATGTCGAAAAGTAAGGTGCTAAGCCAATTAAGGGTTTGGCCAAAATATTGGCGACAATCACTTCTACAGGCAAAACATCATGTTGTGAGCAGTAATCTGTGAACTCTTCGGGCAAGAACGCTTGCAGACGGTCACCGACATGATTACGCACTGCATTTTGATTGGTTGCGAGTACAGCTTGTGGATCGATATCGACTGCATACACTTGGCGTGCACCTAATAATAGAGCGGCGATACCCAAGATGCCTGAGCCGCAGCCATAGTCGATGACCACTTTATCTGTCAGGTCTTGCTCTGTTAACCAGTCAAGACAAAGACGAGTCGTGGCATGATAGCCAGTACCGAAAGCTAAGCCTGGATCCATAATGATATTGGTCGCCTCTGGGTTGGGCGGTGTGAGCCAGTCTGGCACAATCCACAAGTCATTAGCGCATTCGATAGGATGGTAGTTACTCATCCATTCGCGCTCCCAATCCTTGTCATCAACAGCCGTTAGCCAGATACGAGTAGCCTGTACTTGTGCGGCAATTTCATGACTCAGCTGCTCAACTGCTTGACGGCTACCATCATCAGTGGTGGCATCAAATAGCCCTGTCAGTATGACTTCATCCCATAGCGGTGACTCACCGGGAAGTGGTTCAAACAAAGGCTGATCACCTGCATCATCTAAGGCAATAGCTAGTGCGCCAGCTTCTAATAAAAGCGCTTCAGCCAAATCGACGTTTGATTTTTCACATTGTAAATGCAGTTGTTGCCATGCCATAACGATAACCCTAAGCTAAAAAAAATAAATGTATGTTTTGGATAAATGATAACTGTAGTGAGCGGTTATTAGCGTAAAGCTCGTCTTGCTTCACTAACGACGCGTGAGTTACCTTGAGCTTGCCCTGATTGTAAAATGATTTGCCACAGCGCTCGTCTGCGACTGGCATTTTTAGAAACACTAAGGCCACGACGTGCCATCGCTTCTGCCTTACGAGGTTGGTTCTTTTTCAATGCCACTTGCGCCAGATAAAAATATACGGCAGACGACTTGGGGGCCAAGCGCTGTGCACGGGTAAAGCTGTTTTCAGCATTCGTTAATTGTCCTGATTTCAGTTGATTAACGCCTACCTGCATCAAGTTACGAAATGCAGGCAAGTTACTGTTATTACTTGCTGATTGTTGAGAGCGTTGCTGTGAGTTTTTTCTTGCCTGCTCTAGTAGATCATTGTGTGACGGTGCTGAGGGCTCAGAGATGATATAGTCATTGCGCGATGGTATGGCAATACCCAGATTAGGCTCTGTCACCACTGGAGTAGGCGGCTCAAATACAGGCGTTTCTTGGGTCAATGGGTTCGGCGACTCGAGCTTTTCGGGTGGAGTATAAGGCTCAATAGGGTATTCGTTCTCATCATCTGCTTCAACGATGGGTGCCTGAGTCACAGTGGTGGTCGATGTCACTGGCGGCTGTGATGATGGGGTTGTTTGAATAGGTGTTGTTTTCATCGCAGCTGAGCTATCTGGCGCAGTCTGGCATGCGCTGAGGCTTAGCATGCTACAAACAATGCCACCTACAACTAGAGTATTCACTGACGCAAATTTTTTCTGCCACCAAGACATTGTTTGTGTCACAGAGGCAGACTGCTGTAGAAATGAGACCATATTGAGACCTTTTTTAAATATCAGACGCTACATTTTAAAAATAATGTTAAAACCATTCAATAGCACGGTCATACCATGTGTCAGCGCGGTCTTGACCTTCATTATTTTGTCCATTACTGTCCTCTGAATCACCAGCATCAACCGCTTCACCGTTTGGGATATCTAAACCTTCGCGACGACGTTGCTCATTGATCGCGCTCTGCTGATTTTGGAATTGAGATTGCTCGCGAGCACGGTCTTGTTGATACAAGCTAAGCGCGCAGCTACTGGCTTCCTCTGGTAAATGTGCTGACATGACAGGTAAGTAGCGAGCATTGGCACAACGTTCGTTAGACAGCTTGCCTGAGTTGTTCTCGAGCCACAACCATTCGATACCTTCTGGCTCTGGTAGCGCCACTGGAGTGAGTTTGAGGCGTTTCATATAATCGACCCAAACCGGTAGAGCACCAGTACCACCGCTCAAGCCAATGGGCTTGTTGTCATCACGACCAATCCAAACAACACTGACGTAGTTGCCACTGTAGCCTGCAAACCAAGCATCACGGTAGTCGTTTGTCGTGCCCGTTTTGCCGGCGAGATTCAGATTGCTGCCAAGTGATTGAGCCCGTCTGGCGCTACCGTTTGACACCACTTGTTGTAGCGCATAGTTGGTCAAAAAGTTGGTCTCAGGTGGAATACTGCGCTGAGTATTGAGTCCGGTACGCTGCAAAATACGACCGCGATCATCAATAACCGTGCGAATACTATGAATAGGTGTGCGGAAACCGCCAGTCGCAAAGACTTGGTAAATACCTAACATGTCCATCGGGCTCAGATTGACAGACCCTAATAGCGCCGATGGGTATGCTGGTATTTCTTCTTTAACCCCCATGCGTTTTAGCTGTTTGGCAAAAGTATCAACCCCAAATTCCATACCTAAGCGTACCGCCGCTTGGTTATAAGATTGCGAAAGTCCTGTGGTCAGTGGTACATAGCCATGATCACGGTTGTCATAATTCTTAGGACTCCAATCGGTACCATCATTCAGATTGACTGTGATAGGTGAGTCATCCACCGAGCTTGCTAAGTTATAACGACCACTCTCAAGCGCGGTCATATAAATGATTGGCTTCAATAAAGAGCCGACTTGACGCTTGGCATCGACGGCGCGGTTAAAGCCCGTGAACTCACTGCCACTACCAACGACAGAGACCAATTCGCCAGTCTCAGGATTGGCACTGACGAGCGCGCCTTGTAAGTCTTTAGTCTTGCTACCTCTACGGCGCAGCTCGCCCAGTTTTCTATCAACTGCCTTATCTGCTGCCAACTGAGCAATAGGGTCTAGGGTACTAATGATGATTAGACCTTCATTTTTGAGATCATCAGAGTAATAGACATCATTGAGCTCACGTTTGACGATGTCCAAGAAATCAGGGAACTGGCTCTTGCCCTCAGCAGGCTTGTCCACGATACCGAGCGGCTGTTTTAAGGCTTTGTCATAGTCCTCTTGACTTAGCGTGCCCATTGCGAACATGTTACCAAGCACCACGTCACGACGAGCTTTTGAATCATTTGGATTACGACGTGGGTTGTAAATACTTGGGCCTTTTGCCATACCAACTAGCATGGCTTGCTGATCTATACGCAGCTCGTTAAGTGGTTTATCAAAATAGAACTGTGAGGCCAAACCAAAACCATTGATAGAGCGATTGCCGTTTTGACCCAGATAAATTTCGTTCAAATAAGTCTGTAAAATTTCATCTTTACTATAATGCAGCTCAAGCAGTACCGCCATCAACGCCTCATTGGCTTTGCGTTTTAGGGTGCGATCAGAGTTGAGGTAAAAGTTTTTGATCAGCTGCTGGGTGATGGTCGAGCCACCTTGCCTAGCACCACCAGTAAAGTTATTGATTACGGCACGGGCGATACCGCGTATCGAGACGCCTTTATGCTCATAAAACGCGCGATCCTCGGTGGCAATCAATGCATCAATCAGTGGCTGAGGCACGTCATCTAAAGAGACAACCATTCGATCTTCGTTACTGTCTGGATAGATACCACCGATACTCACTGGCTCTAGACGAATGATGCCACTTTTGGCAGGTAAGGTGCTTTGAATAGAGTCAACTTTATTGCCAGCAAGGGTCATTTTGATGACTTGCTCAGCATCTATATCGCTTGAGCTATAGGTAAAGCCGCGCGTATGGATAAAATAAGTATTACCCGATCTATGATAAGTGCCAGTACGATCATAAGACTTGTTGCTTTGATAATTAAGCAACTCTAGCCACGTTTTCATCGTATCTCTATCGATATTGGCACCCTGATATAGCTCAAGTGGCTGTGAGTACACTTTAGCTGGAATGTCCCAGCGCTTGCCTTCAAACTTATGGGTAATGGTGCGATCAAGCTTGACCAAATACAGTGCAAATAGCACCATGCCAGCGATGATAGTAATTAAGAGAAGACTACTAAATACCAAGCCGCGCTGCTGTGAAGGTAAGGTATTCATAGCAGGCTTAGATGATGGTGATAGCTTGGTATTTGGTAACTTAAAATTGGATTTTTGCACGGATGTCGCACCATTTTTGGATAAAAAACTGCCTCATAATGACGCAAATTGACAAATTTTTCAATCTATCATCGTCAACACAGACATTCATTAGTATTAGACCATAAGCATTGGTACTGCCTAGGGTGATTGCTTGTAGTATAATCTCTACTAAAATACTGATACTTGTAATCAAGTATCAGCATCTTTCAATTGGGCTAATAAACGCCATGTAAGATAACAATCTATGATAAGTACCATGATGTATTTTGTATGAATCCGCCGTTGCTAGTTATTTGCTATTAGTCATTTGTTATTAATATTGTGCTACTAACAATAGTGATATTCATGTGATGAAAAGTGGCTCTGTTGCACGACGTACAGTACAGTCAATCAGAGCAAGTTTGCCTTAAATGAATGCATTTTGAGCAAGCCTGTCAAAGGAAGTAAGCGCGACTATGTCTAGTATCCCATCATCAGTATCATCTGCTACCAATCATCCTTATAAAGACAACTCCATCACTGATGGCTTGGTGCTACCCCTTGCTGATCACTGCTTCCATTGCGGTGATCCAGTGCCCAAGCCGCCGTTTCATACTGAGATTCTAGGCAAGTCGCGTGAGATGTGTTGTATGGGCTGTCAGTTAGCAGCTCAGAGCATCGTAGAGGCTGGTCTTGAGCAATATTATCTTGACCGTTCGGAGATTAACCGTACAGCAAGCTTACCGACCCAGCTGACGCGTCTTGAGATATATGATCATGACGAGATAAAGTCGCAGTTCGTATATGCGCAAGATGGGCTGTCGGTGGCGGAGCTGTCTGTTAATAATTTGCGCTGTGCGGCCTGTACATGGTTGATTGAGTCGCGTCTCGATGAGCTAGAAGGCATTAGTAAGTGTCAGGTGAATTTGACCAACCAGCGTATGCGGGTCATTTGGAATGAAGACAAGTTACCGATTAGCCGCATTTTAGCGGTCATCAATGAGATTGGCTATGATGCCAAGCCTTATCGGCAAGATACCCATGAAGCCATGCTGGCGCGTCATAACAACCAAATGCTATTGCGTCTTGGTATCGCGGCACTCGGTTCAATGCAGGCAATGATGTATGCCGTTGCGCTTTATTTTGGTGAATATAGCGACATGTTGATATTTCAGCGTGACTTTTTGCGTTGGGTGTCTTTATTTGTTAGTACGCCTGTTTTCTTTTATGCCGGTATTCCTTTCTTTACCTCCGCATGGTCAGCGATTCGTGCGCGCCAGGTCAATATGGATGTGCCTGTTAGCCTTGCTTTGATTATCACCTTCTTTGCCAGTTTATATGCCACCATTACTGGGCAAGGGGAGACATACTATGACTCCGTCAGTATGTTTATTTTCTTTTTGCTGGCAGGACGCTATATCGAACATAATGCCCGTCTAAAAGCTGCGACCATGGCCAATGATCTGGTCGTAGTAGAGCCAGTATTGGTACAAAAAGTGGCTGAAGACAAATCAGCAGCAGAGCGTATTTTACAACTGCTGAAAGAAAGTGACTCTCAACAAGGTGACGCCATCGAAAATGAGGCAAAAAAGGCATCAGATGCGACGACAGAAATGATGCCTAACTTTATGAAGGGTGTTGATGCCAATGTTCATCAGCTCACATCGGGTATTGCTCAAGATTGGCAGCAGTCACGTAATCAACAAAATGCGTTATCACAGGTAGAGGAAAATATAGCATCAAAGCAGATGGTGACGGCTCATAGCTTGCAAGTGGGTGACATTATTTTGGTTGAAGCGGGTTCTGAGATTATCAGTGACGGTATTTTGTTAAGTCCTACTGCAACAGTCTCGCAAAGCCTACTGACAGGCGAAGGTGATTTAATCATTAAGTCCCAAGGCGATTATATTGTTGGCGGTGCGCAAAACGATAGCCAGCCGTTTGAGATGTTAGTGACGGCATTACCAAAAGACAGTCAAATAGGGCTGATTGATAGACTGATGAACCGCGCCATGAGCGAAAAGCCTAAACTTGCACAGCAAGCAGATAAACTGGCACGTTGGTTTGTGGCGCGTATCTTAGTGCTATCAGTTTTAGTGTTTGTTGGCTGGTACATTGTCGATCCAAGCCAAGCTATTTGGGCAACGGTGGCAGTATTGGTTGCCACTTGTCCTTGCGCCTTGTCATTGGCGACGCCAATTGCCTTGACTGTTTCAACCAATCGTTTAGCCAGCTATGGTTTTTTGACGACGCGCGGGCATACGCTGCAAACATTGGCTGAAATTACACATGTTGCTTTTGATAAAACAGGTACGCTTACTTATGGGAAGCCAAATTTATTAAATATTGAGGTAATCGAGCCAGTAAACCAGACTGATTCTGATAACACAGCATCAACAGCACAAAAAGATAAACTATTGGCAATCGCAGCTGCCCTAGAAGTAGGGAGTCGTCATCCGATTGCACACGCGCTACTTACCGCTGCCTATCAGTTACATCTGCCACCGACGAGGGCCATGCAGCATTATCCCGCAGGCGGGGTAGAAGCTATGATTGATGACATGGTATATCGCATTGGTCATGTGAGTTTTGCGTTAGATAAAACCAGTGGCAGTGCCAATGAGGTCAATACGAACAATGATTTGAACATTGACTTGGCGGCGCAGCGTGCCAGCTCCGCCGTTGTCTTGTCGAGCCAGAAACCTGATACAAAGGAATGGCAAGCGCTGGCGTGCTTTTATTTTAATGACAAGGTACGTGATAGTACCCAATCGATGCTCGATACGCTCAAAGGTCTAGGGATTGAGTCTGTGATGTTGACGGGTGATCCAAGCCCGCAAGCGCTCGTGATGGCTGAGAGTTTAGGCATGCAGACCGCTTATAATGGCTTATCACCGACTGACAAGGTCAACCATATCCAGCAGTTGCAATCTAAAGGCGCTGTCGTACTGATGGTGGGTGATGGCATCAATGATGCGCCAGTATTGGCAGCGGCAGATGTATCCACCTCAATTGCCGGTGCTGCAGATTTGGCACAAGTATCTAGCGACAGTATTATCTTAAATGGGAAAATTGAGGCCATCACTGCGGCCAAACGTATCTCTGATAAAACCGAACGTATTATTAAGCAAAACTTCCGCTGGGCCTTGGCTTATAATAGTATCGTGCTGATACCAGCGGCTTTAGGGTATGTACCACCATGGCTTGCTGCTATCGGCATGTCACTTAGCTCATTGTTTGTGGTGTTAAACGCGCTACGCCTAAAGCGGGCTTAGTTGAACTATAGCTCTCAAAGTTTGCCCATAAAAAAACCGCCTGCAACTATCAATAGCTAAGGCGATTTTTTTTATACAGATTTACTATCGAATTATTTGATTAGTCTTGTAGATAGCTGAGCAGACGCATAAATTCGATATACATCCAAACTAGCGTGGCAAGAATACCAATGCTGAACAACCATTCGTAGTCTTCTGAGATACCCATAGCAACACCGCGA
The DNA here is from genome assembly GCF_900101915.1 of Psychrobacter pacificensis. Taxonomy (GTDB): domain Bacteria; phylum Pseudomonadota; class Gammaproteobacteria; order Pseudomonadales; family Moraxellaceae; genus Psychrobacter; species Psychrobacter pacificensis. The sequence continues at coordinate 104,811 of NZ_FNAL01000004.1, forward strand.
TCGATATTGTCAAAATCTAATAATAGCGTAAAAGAGGCAATAACAATCACAAACAAGCTAAAGCCGATAGCGATAGCACCACCTTCAAACAAGAATGGCAAGGTTGAGCCAAATACTAGAGACAGTACCCACTGTGCTACATAAACTAGCATGATAGCGATAACGGCTGAGGTCACGATAGAACGGAACTTTTCAGTAACTTTTACCAAACCTGAGCGATACAGTCCTAGCATGACTGCTGCTGTGACGAAGGTCGCACACATTGCCGTGACTGGGACGGTTGGATACATTCTCATGAAAAATAATGAGATACCGCCCAAAAAGATACCTTCTAGCAAGGCATAAGGCACCGCCAACGTCTTTGCTTTTTGTGGTTTAAAGGTAATAAAAAGAGCAAGAACAAACGCAGCAATCATGCTACCAAAGGCTGCCATGGTAATAAAACCTTGCGATAAACCTGCCATAAGCGCATAAAAGAAAAAGCCCACACCAGTAATAGCTGATAACCCAAGTAACAGGCTGGTCTTTTGAATAACGCCTTTGACCGTCATTGGATTACCGCCGATCGCAAGTTCTGCGCGACTGACAATAGGATTGGCCATACATAAGTCCTTAATAATAAAATATAAAAATAGAGATGCTGCTACTTTAGCAAAACCGCCGTTATTGTCAACTGTGTTTGCGTGACAGCCGTTACAGCTCAACCTAGTAGTCTCAAAACCCAAGCAGACAAGCAAGCATGAGTAAGGCATCTGATATATTTTATATGGGGCCAGTTACGACAGTTAACAACGATAATTCATAAACATGCTAGTCTAAGCGCGCATTTATCGCTATTATTACCCTGTACTTCACCGTTATACCGAGTCGTTTTATGGAAAACTCAGCGCAGTCAGCAAGATTGCCACACTTACACGAGTCAGAGCTGTTCCACGCTATCAAAAATCCTGCTTTTAGGCGTATTGGCTTGATGGGCCGTGCTGGTAAACGCAGCGTCACGCGAAGTCTGGTACAGATTGCGCAAACCATCAATGAGATGAACTTGACGTTGATCATGGATGTACAAACAGCCAACTTACCAACGCTTAACCTCACAGAAGTAGAAAGAGTCAAAATCGTTAAGCGTGGCTTGATTGGTGAGATTTGCGATTTGGTCATCGTTGTTGGTGGTGATGGGTCGATATTGCATGCTGCTGAAGCATTGGCACGCTACCGTGTCCCAGTATTAGGGGTTAACCGTGGTCGTTTGGGGTTTTTGGCAGATGTAAAGCCCAACGAAGCGGCTTTTAAATTACGCCAAGTATTGATGGGCGATTATCAGCTGGATCATCGGTTTTTATTGACGATGGAGATACGAGAAGGGCGTAAAATCATTCATGAAGACATGGCGCTGAACGACATCGTACTGCATGCTGGTAAATCGGTACATATGATCGATTTTCAGATGAAGATTGATGGACATGATGTTTATAGGCAGCATAGTGATGGCCTGATAGCAGCGACACCGACTGGTTCAACCGCTTATGCTCTATCTGGTGGTGGCCCCATCATTCATCCAAGTATGGATGCCATCTGTCTGGTGCCCATGCATCCGCATACGTTATCTAGTCGCCCGATTGTTGTCAGTGGTAATAGTGAGGTCTGTATTCGTATTCATGAAGACAATCGTACGCAGCCGATGGTCAGCGCAGATGGCAAACCAAGCGTACCGCTTGAGCAAGAACAGCGCTTATATATTCGTAAGCATCCTGATAAGCTCACTTTACTGCATCCGCCTGGATTTGACTTTTATGAAGCCTGTCGTACCAAGCTGCACTGGAACGTACATGCCGAAGAATTCAGTCTGGATGTCGATGATGATATTATAGATGATGAATGAGCGTATCTATTAGAGCATGTTTTCAAATCGTCCAATAGCCATCAAAAAATATGATGAAAAAATAGTAGTGGAGAGTAGGCAAGATGGATAAACAAACAATATTAGCCAGTCTAACACCGGAAGTGGTTGATAAATTCCGCATGGCGATTGAGTTAGGTAAGTGGCCTGATGGTCGTAAAATTACCGCTGAGCAGCGAGAAACTTGCATGCAAGCGGTGATGATATGGGAGCACGAGCACCTACCACTTGCCGAGCGTACGGGTTATATCCACAAACCAGTAAAAGAGGACGGTTCTATCGTGGGCGCTGAGTGTGATGTCGAGCATGAGCATCACTATCCTAATATGCCGAACCCGAAAGGGGCGGTACAACCTGTGAAGTTTCGTAATAAATAGGACTATAAACAGTCAATAAAAAAGCCACGCTCATGAGCGTGGCTTTTTTTACTTTATTAATTATTCAATCACGACACATATTTAAATTGCAGTTGTGTCGACACTAGGACGAATGGTTAATGGATTTTTTTGCATTAAAAATCCTTGCCAGCCCCAATGCAAAAAGTTGCGAATATTAGCATGGTCAGTACCGTTAGGCGTTGCTTGCACTTTGGCATAATGTTCGCCGAATAGTTTTAGCGTGTCCAGTTGATTCAAACCGTGATGCTTAGCGAATCCAAAAATCTTTGCACTGCCTTCGTTTTCGCCCGCTGCATTATGGACCATACCGTTGACAAACGGGGCAGGCGAATAGCGATAAAAATCATCGATAAAGCTGATAACATCATTGAATCCAATGGCTTTTTTATTCAAACCATTAAGTAGAGCCGATACATCTGATTGGCGGATACTCATAAATAAATGACCTCAGAGCAGTTTAAAAAATAAAAAATATAATGCTTATGTATGCTCATTAGTCGTTGAGCATTAAGTATTATAAATTAGCGATTGAAGTAGTCTTCGTCATCGAACGACGGCGAAAAATTGCCTTGCTCAAGATGTTGCATGTGCGACTGTACAGAGCGCTCATGCTGGATACGTTGATAAATCTCTTCGCGATGTACGGCAATATCTTTAGGTGCATTCACACCGATACGTACTTGATTGCCCTTGACGCCCAATACCGTCACACTGACTTCATCGCCGATCATTAGCGTTTCGCCCACACGGCGTGTCAAAATTAACATGCGTCACACTCCTTATGTCGCATCAACAGATTATTACTCATCAGATTACTTCTCAATTGCAGAACATCACCGCAGCACTCAGTAAGTAATATATCAATAATTACCATACTCGACATTGTGCAAACCACGGCAATGATAGGTAGATTCATTTAGCCCAAATGAAAGCCCATTATAGGTGGCATAACAGATACTGTCACGGTTTTTCACAAAACTATTAGGTAAATGCTCATTTCAACTATGCTAAAAAATAAAATAGGATCTAAAAAGATCCTATTTTATTTAAGTACTGTTTTTATTTGGAGGCTATTTGTTTAAACGAAACGCTATTTATTTACATACGATGCGAAGTTTTCAATAGCGGTTAATAGATAACCATCAATGCTAAAGCTGTATTTTAACAGTTTTTTGGCATTATAGCCCAGCGATTTTGCTCTCGCCGTCTTCACGGTCAAGACCAAAGGCAGTGTGCAGTGATTTGACCGCTTTTTCTAAGTGTTGGTCTTGAATCAAAACAGATACTTTGATCTCGCTGGTCGATATCATTTGGATATTGATATTGTTCTCAGCCAATGTTTGGAACATGAGGCTGGCAACTCCTGCGTGTGAGCGCATACCAACACCAACTAGTGAGACTTTGACCACTTCGCTGTTGCCTGATATTTCTTTGGCACCAATCTCGTCTTTGACTTCTTCATTAAGCACTTTTAGCGTCTTGTCCAAGTCAGTACGATTGACCGTGAATGTAAAGTCAGTGGTACCATTATCCGAGAGGTTTTGGACAATCATATCGATTTCGATATTGGCACGACCAATTGGGCTTAAGATAGCAGAGGCGATACCAGGATGATCGGGTACACCGCGTACTAAGATTTTTGCTTCGTCTCGGTTGAATGCGATACCTGAGATGATTGCCTGTTCCATATTGTCTCCTTCGTCTATCGTAATTAGGGTGCCCACGTTGTTTTGAAACTCTTGGTCAAAGCTACCGTCAGTGTTTTCATCAAAGCTAGATAGGACGCGCAGTGGTACGCCGTATTTGCCAGCGAATTCTACTGAGCGAATCTGTAGGATTTTGGAGCCAAGACTTGCCATCTCAAGCATTTCTTCAAAGGTGATTTTTTCAAGCTTTTTGGCTTTTGAGGTTACGCGAGGGTCAGTGGTATAAACGCCATCGACATCAGTATAAATTTGACATTCATCAGCACCCAAAGCCGCTGCAATCGCAACGCCTGTCGTATCAGAACCGCCGCGACCCAATGTGGTTGCATTGCCTTCTTCATCAATACCTTGAAAGCCTGCCACAATGACGATATTGCCGGCATCTAGCTGCTCGCGTATGTTTTTATCATCGATGCTTTCGATACGGGCTTTATTATGGGCGTTATCGGTTTTGATCGCGACTTGACGACCAGTCATTGAACGCGCACCAATACCAAGCTCTTTTATCGCCATCGCGAGTAGCGAGATAGAAACCTGCTCACCGGTTGAGACCATCTGGTCGTATTCACGTGGGTCAGGGTTGTTACTGATTTGGCGTGCTAGATCAATCAAACGGTTGGTTTCGCCGCTCATGGCTGAGACCACGACCACGACTTGATGACCATTGTCATGCCAGCGTTTGACGCGTTTGGCGACGTTTTTGATGCGGTCGATACTGCCCATCGAGGTGCCGCCGTATTTCTGTACTATTAACGCCATAAAAATCTACCTATTATTCATTAATGACCTTTTATTCTCATGGATCAGTCTCAATGCGACACGTGTCCATGCGTGTATAGATAAAGCCAGATTGTAAGAGTTATGCCCTATATGTGTCATTCGTTTATTGGTACTGCATCAACTGTCATGAATGAGCAATATTGTCAAACGTTGACCTTTATACCATATCTACTGCATAACTTTAAGTATCAGTACCGCTTAGATGTATGGCGATTGGTTATAGTTGCTATAACCAATCACGTATCTTATACCCAGTAAACCAGAGTAAGGCGCTGAGTTACTGGGCTTTTTATGATTAGCTAAGCTGGGTTTCAATCCAAGCAGGTAGGGCATTGATGACCGCAGTACTGTTGTCGGACTTCGGCGCGCCGCCCTGTGCGTAGTCAGGCTTGCCGCCACCTTTACCACCAAGCTCACTGGCTAAATGACGAATGATATCACCCGCTTTGATTGTAGCAGTAACAGATTTTGCGACACTCGCGGCTAGTGCTAATTGGTCATCTTTATCACCAATCAATACAATCACACTATCAGGCAGTTTTGATTTGATATCATCCATCAGCGTACGGATGGATTTACCATCGATACCGCTTAAGGTGCTGAGAAGTACGGGCGTATCTGCAATAGTCTGCACATTATCGAGTAAGTTGGCAGCTTGAGCGCTGGCGATTTTTTGCTCTAAGCGCTCTAGTTGTTTTTCAAGCTCGCGTTGCTTATCTGCCATGGTACGCACACGCTGGGCAACTTCAGGACGTTTGACCTTTAGCTGGCTTGCCAACTCGCTTAGTTGCTGCTCGCTTTGCTGAATGTTTTTGACCGCGTTCATGCCCGTGACGGCTTCAATACGGCGAATCCCCGCAGCGATACCTGACTCGCTGGTGATTTTTAGCATACCGATATCACCAGTGCGCTGTACATGTAAACCGCCGCAAAGCTCGATAGAAAATGGCTTGCGCTGACCATCGACGATACGATCTGTACCCATGGTTAGTACGCGAACGTCAGTGCCGTACTTTTCGCCAAATAATGCCATCGCGCCTTGATTCATGGCTTCATCAATCGACATGTGTTCAATACGAGCAGGAGTGTTGGCTTGGATTTGCTCATTGACGAGACGCTCTACTCGCATGATTTCAGCAGCACTGACAGGCTTATCATAAGCAAAGTCAAAACGTAAGACGTCGCTTGAGACTAATGAGCCTTTCTGCGTGACTTCATCACCCAAGACTTCTCTTAGTGCTGCATGTAATAGATGAGTAGCAGAGTGGTTTTTGGCACTGGCTGCACGAATGCTTGAAAGCACGTGGGCATCCGCCGTTTGCTTGGGTTTGATATCACCCATGGTCACCACACCATAATGAATGATGGCTTGACCAGATTTTTTGGTATCTTGTACTTCAAAGACACCTGATTCGGTACGGATTTCACCAAGCTCACCCACTTGACCACCGCCTTCGGCGTAAAATGGCGTACGATCAAGTACCACAACGCCTTCTGTGCCTTCCGTTAAGCTATCTGCTGGGTTGCCATCTTGATAAAGCGCGTCGATGGTCACGCCTTCTTCTTCAAGTTGCTCATAACCAACAAAGACGGTTGGCGTCTCGACTTGGATGACGCTGCTGTAATCGACATCGAACTTACCTGCATCACGAGCACGTTCGCGCTGTGCTTGCATGTGCTCATCGAACTCCGCTTCATCAATAGCAATACCGCGCTCACGCGTGATATCCGCGGTCAAATCGATCGGGAAGCCATAGGTGTCGTAGAGTTTAAAGGCCGCTTCGCCAGATAGCGTATCGCCATCTTTTAGACCTTCAAGCTCGCTGGCAAGCAAACGCAGACCTTGTGCCAATGTTTTGGCAAACTGCGCTTCTTCTTTTTGAATCGCATTTTCGATCACGTTTTGTTTTTCTACTAGCTCTGGATAAGCACTGCCCATTTCAGCCACGAGCGGTGCGACCATTTTATAGAAAAACTCACTATCAGCGCCAAGCTTGTTGCCATGACGTACCGCACGGCGAATGATACGGCGCAATACATAGCCACGACCTTCGTTGCTCGGTGTGACGCCATCAGCAATCAAAAAGGCCACAGCACGGATATGGTCAGCAATGACTTTTAGTGAAGACTGCTGTTCATTGTCAATCTCTAAGATCTCAGCTGCCGCATCCATCAAATGGGTAAACAGATCGATCTCATAGTTACCATGGACGCCTTGCATGATAGCACTAATACGCTCAAGCCCCATGCCAGTATCGACACTGGGCGCAGGTAGCGGCAATAGCGTGCCGTCTTTTTGGCGATTGAACTGCATAAAGACGCAGTTCCAAATCTCGATGTAGCGATCGCCATCTTCTTCTGGCGTACCGGGCAAGCCGCCTTCTATCTCAGCGCCATGGTCATAAAACACTTCGGTGCAAGGGCCACAAGGACCGGTGTCGCCCATGGTCCAAAAATTGTCTGAGGCGTACGGTGCCCCTTTGTTATCACCGATACGAATGATGCGCTCACTTGGCAGACCAATGGTTTTGTGCCAAATATCAAAGGCTTCGTCATCAGTCTCATAAATGGTGACATACAGACGATCTTTATCAATCGCGAGCCACTGATCTGAGGTCAAAAACTCCCAGATATACTCGATACCTGCTTGCTTGAAGTAATCGCCAAACGAGAAGTTACCAAGCATCTCAAAAAACGTATGATGGCGGGCAGTGTAGCCAACATTGTCCAAGTCATTGTGCTTACCGCCAGCACGGACACATTTCTGCGAGGTCACAGCACGTGTGTAGTCGCGCGGCTCCATGCCCAAAAAGGTTTCTTTAAACTGATTCATGCCGGCATTGGTGAATAACAATGTCGGATCATTATGCGGAATCAAGCTAGACGATGAAACTTGGGTGTGCTGCTTGCTTATAAAAAAATCGATAAAGGCTTGGCGAATATCGGCTGAGCGAAATGGCTGGCTCACAGCGGCTCCTTACTGACGGATAGAATTGAGTAAATGACATAAAATAATTTTGCAAGCGATTTTAGCACAAACGCCTAAGCTCTTGGTACAAGAGTTACAACTGCTCGTTATAGTCCATTCATGATTTGCCGCTCATATAGGGTGCATCATGGTGAATTGGTCAAAATTACCGCATCAGTCTCATCAAGCTTGTCTTTGATTAATGGATCAGACTCAATGACCTGCACTGGCAAGTAGCGCAATTGCAATTTAATAGGCAAGTATTTGGGGAAGTTTTCTGCCATGTCTTTGGTAATCACATCCTCTATCTGCTGCACATCTTGTGAATTTGGACTGGTCTCACCGCGTACCACGGCACGAATGATTTGAAACGCATTATTCTTATCAAATTGTATGTTGGTCAGTACGTTACCTTGATCGATAAAATGTTCATTAATTGCTTCTTTGACATTGTTTTCAAAGGTCTGCTGCTTGGCATTGCTATTGAGGTTTAGAGTAAGATAAATGCCCAAGCCGACCAGTAACAATAGGGTGACGGCATTTCGACGGAAAAATATCAAATAGGTGCCCGATTCATAATCATCATCGACCAAGCGCCTGAAGCCTAAAAACCACAGTACCATGGCATTAGTAAACTGAATGGCAATGATGTTGGTCAGGGCCAATAAGGCAGCACCTAGCCCCATCTGTATCTCGCCATTGGCAAATAAAATGCCACTGGCCGCGAGTGGTGGCACCAAGGCGGTGGCTACAGCAACCCCAACAACGGCGACGGACAGGTGCGGAGACACCATCGCATATGCACCAGCCGTACCGCCAGCCAGTGCAATCATCAAGTCCATAGACGTGGGCTGGGTACGAGACAAAATCTCATTGGTCAGCGGTTGACCTTGATGCAATAGACCCACCACAAAGCCGACCAATATCACCAAAAACACCCCCGCTAACACGGTGAGCAACGACTTACGCAACAGTGGCATACGGTAGTCAATAATCGCTAGGGCGACACCTGTAATCGGACCGAGCATCATGGCGACCAACATCGCGCCAATAACCACTGCGGCTGAATTGGTCACCAAGCCATAACTGGCAATAATGGCTGATAGCGTGTTCATTACAAAGTACATTTTACTTGGTAGGGCGTTGGCCTCGATCGTGACACGGACTTCAGGATAGTCTATCTTTTGATCGCTAAACTGCTCGGCCACGAATTGCTTGTAGGATTCTAGCTTGGCCTCTCTTTCATCTTTGATCTTTTCTTCTGACTGTTGCTCGTCGTCATCACTCTCCACATTTTCACCACTAGTGTTTGTCGTTGCAGACTCTGTGGTTAGATGATCATCGACGTCAGCAACGGCAGGATCATTTTCATGGATACTATGATCGATCGAAATGGGTTCGACAGGTTGGCTAACATGATTGTTGGGCGCTTCGGAAGTGTCTGAATCTTCTTGTGTTTGAAGAAAAGCCTCAGACGCTGTCTCTGATGCGTGAGCGGCTGTGTCTGCGTTTGGGCTGGATAATTCAGATTGATCTGAGTCATCATCAGGCGCGTCTAGCGTGGCAATGACGACATCAGGCTCTGGTGAGGTCATGACGATTTTTGTTTCAGAGAGCGACTCCTCTTCACTGTTTTCGGTTGCATACTCCTGTTCAGTGGTCTGTTCTGGTTCATGAGCATCATCGATCTTTCTCTTAGATGTCTCTTTTGTCATATCAGATGAAATCTGAGAAGCGGTGTCTGGTTTTTTCTGTTGTGACGTATTATCAGAAGCGGTCATAGCGATTGGGCTTTATTAGTCAGATGAAATAAAACCATTATTGTAATGAAAAATAAGGGATAAGCTGTCTTTTTTTTGTGCAAAAGCAAAGTGCTAGACATGACATTGGGCAAAATAGAAAGAGGTATCGTAGTAAGGGTATGAACGAGGGGCTGAATGTAAAGTGGAATCGGAGTAAAAATTTATAGGAAATGAGTATTAATGAAGATAGCGAAATATAAGTGAGAAATACCCTTATATTAACATGGGTTTTAGAATAAGTCAGCCAAAATGTATGAGGCTGGCGTCTATATTAAATACTTACCTTTAGTAGGGATATGGCGTATAAAGTAACTATACCCACACATAAAGTAAGGATTAAGTCATGAACTGGCCATTATTTGCTGTCATTTACATCATAGCAGGCACTGTCACCACAGGGATTGTCATCATCGGTACGCTCATTATGGGTTTCGATGAGATCGCGCATATGCAAATAGCGGTCGCAGTGGGTGCAGCGGCGTCTATTCCCATCACCATGTTCTTTGCCAAAAAAATCGGTAGCATCACTGGTAACGAAGATGGTCATAAAGCATGACGGATGATCAGATTTTGGCTTGATGCTCAGATGATGTTGGTTCTAGTAGTAAAAACGCTAAAGCGTCGCCAAACGTAAAAAAGACCTCAATAGTGAGGTCTTTTTTGGTAGTAAGTGCTGATAGCGATTTAGGTTAAAGCGTTATTTAAGCTCAACGGTTGCGCCATTTTCGATATTGGCATAAACCTCAAGCACATCCCAGTTGGTCAAGCGGATACAGCCATGTGAGGCTTGGCGACTGATACCTTCAGGTTTTGGTGAGCCATGTAGGCCATATGACGGTTTAGATAAGCCCATCCATACCACACCGACTGGATTGTTTGGTCCTGGTGGCAACATATGCACTTTTTTCTGAGCGCCTTCACCGACTGTGGCTTTATACCACGGCATTTTGACTTTATTGACAATCTTATAAGTACCATGTGGTGACGGCGTGTCATCACTACCAACGGTCGTTGGGTAAGTCGCTACCAGTTGGTTGCCATCATAAGCATATAACGTTTTATCAGCTTTGTTAGCGACCACGCGGTTGATTCGCTTGTTTAACGCACCACGGGTATTCAGTACAGTGATGGTCTCACCAGCTTTGTATTCTTTGTTCTTATTGAGTTTATCCAAGTAGCGTACGTCCATATGGAAGCGTTCACCAAGCATCTCTTTGATATCTTGATAATACAGCCCTTTCATTTTTGACTTGGCTTCTGCACTAGCAGGCGTGGTGGCAAAGTTGGTATTAATATCATCATCAGTCAAGGTATAAGTCACAAGCACAGGTTTGGTTGCAGGAATGTTCTTAACCAAGGCATCCCACGTTTTTTGATCCATTCTACCTGTGGTTGGCAAGCCTTTCATCGCTTGGAAGTTAGTAAGGGCTTTTTTGCTGTTCATACCCCAGCCACCGTCGATAGGACCAGGAGAGGCATGGTTCCAATCGAGCAACGCTTGCATTTTGATCGTCATGGCTGAGTTGACTTTCATGTTAGGCGACCAGACAGCGTTATTGACTTGTTGTGCGTAATTTGACAAGTTTAATGTGGTATATCTCTTACCATCTTTGTCTTCGATATTTTTGATGGTTGGATCATCACTGAAGTCTTGACGCTTTTCACTCTCCGGTAACTCAAAGGCGAGTGGATCAGATGAGTCGATAGAGGAGACATCGCTGGGTGCAGCGACCGCTTGGCCTTCGCTGATATCATCAGTGCTATCTGACTGCTCATCTTTACGCGTCAACTCAGCAGCGCTCATATTGTCAGCAGCGGGTGCTGGCGTGCTATTTTGAGCATCTTGCTTAGTGTTGATCAGCTGGTTCATGCTATCAACGGGTTTTGCGTTCTCTGTATTTAACTGTACAGTAGCAGCACCATCTGAGCGACTACGATTTTCTTGCACATTGAGGCTCACCTTTTGAGCAAGGCCTGGCATGGCGTTTGCTGTTCGTACTGGCAATGTGCGAGTATTATCGGCAGTGGCGGCAAGTGCGCCAACGCTGGCACTCATGGCAGCGATAGATATAGCAGTAATAATAGGCTTTATTTTCATCATATTGAATCACTTGTGGTTGCTACTAATGCGGCTATTATGCGCATAATTTGGTTGCTTCGCAAACTTTTGGTCTATCTTTTTGCATTTAGAGTGGGTTAAACGTCAACTGCTGACGTATTCGCTACAGTTGAGTAATATTTTAGCCAAAATGTGTACGGCGACAGGCAGGCTGCTTACGCAAACTCCTCATTATTTTCACTATTTTTTGTTTTAGTAAAAATGACAGTGATTGGCGCTATTTGGCGTTTACGTCTATAATGTATGATTAATTTTTTTATTAATAGATCGATTTTTAGCAACAAGCCATTTAACCTGCTAATAGTTAATCCATAAGGTGCGATATGTCAGAAGACCAAACAATGAGTGCAGAAGAGTTTCAAAACCAATACTTCAGTGATGATGAGTCTAAGGGCTTAGAAGGTGAGATGGAGTATGATCTAGAAACTGGACTTCTTGGTGAGGATGGCGAACTTGCTAACTTACATGCCGAGTTAGAAGAAGCACGCGAGCAGCTAGTGAGTATTCGCGACTTTATTCGTTTTTCCGTCACACAATTGCGTAACTATGATGTGGTTGTCGCGCAAGGCACGACCGATGAGTTTGCAGAAGCCTCAGCCATTGTGCTTCATTCGTTGTCTTTAGATTGGTCAGCCAATGAGCAGATTTTAGACTGTCGTTTGACCACGTCAGAGAAGCAGGCAGTGCTAGGACTATTAGAAGAGCGCATCGCTGAACGTAAGCCGCTGAGCTATCTGATTAACTTGTCGTATTTCTGTGATTTGCCTTTTTATGTGGATGAGCGCGTGCTTATCCCGCGCTCGCCAATCGCAGAGTTGATTCGTCAGCAGTTCCATCCGTATTTTGAAGTTACTGAACTCGCCAAACCACTGGGTGTTAGCCCGAATGAAAAGTCAGCAGTATTTTATGATCATGGCTTGGATGTGAAGCAGTTGTCGCAGCCTGAGCGTATCTTAGACTTGTGTACTGGCTCTGGTTGTATCGCAATCGCGCTTGCTACCCGTTTCGTTGATGCGTTGGTTGATGCTATCGATATCGATAAAGGCGCGCTGGACGTGGCAATGGTCAATGTCGATCATCATGACCTTGGCCATCAAGTGAACGTAATCGAGTCTGATTTGTTTGCCAAGATACCTGCTGAGAACCAGTATGAGCTTATCGTCACCAATCCACCGTATGTCGATGCGGCTATCATGGCAGATTTGCCGCCTGAGTTTTTATATGAGCCTGAGCATGCATTAGCCGCGGGTCAAGACGGCTTGGATTTGGTACATCGTATTTTATTTGAAGCGTCAGATTACCTTAGCCCAGATGGTTTGCTGGTCTGTGAAGTGGGTGACAGCGAATGGGCATTAAAGCAAGCCTATCCTGAGATTCAGTTTGATTGGTTGAAGTTTGCACATGGCGGACATGGGGTTTTTGCGATTACTTATGATGAATTGGTAGCCAATCGTCAACTGTTTGCCGCTTATGTGCAACTATTAGATAGCATGCAATAGTTGAGTGTGGGTCACAAAATCGAGCATATAAAAACTGATCAGCGATAATCATAAAAGGTTGGTCGAACAACCATCAGTCGCGTTTACTTGTTTAAGGACAATTATGGCAGGCAATAGTATTGGGCAGGTTTTTACGGTCACCACGTGCGGTGAGTCACATGGCGCAGGACTGATGGCCATCGTTGATGGCGTACCACCAGGTTTAGCATTATCTGCAGACGATTTACAAGTAGATCTGGATCGTCGCAAACCGGGTACGTCTAAGTATTCAACCCAGCGCCGTGAGTCTGATGAAGTTGAGATTATCTCTGGCGTATTTGAAGGCAAAACCACAGGGACATCCATCGGTCTATTGATTCGCAATACCAATCAAAAATCAAAAGACTATAGCGATATCAAAGATACCTTCCGTCCTGGACATGCCGATTATACTTACAGTATGAAATACGGCTTTCGTGATTATCGCGGTGGTGGTCGCTCGTCAGCGCGTGAGACGGCTATGCGAGTGGCTGCTGGTGCTATTGCTAAGAAGTACTTACAAGAACGGCTGGGCGTACAGATTCGTGGTCATGTGACCCAAATCGGCAATGAGCATAGCAATGTACTAGACCCGAGTCAGATCGATTGGGAATTTGTCAATAGCAATCCGTTCTTCTGCGCAGACAAAGAAGCGATTGGCCGTTTTGAGACCTTGATTGACAACTTGCGCCGCGAAGGCACCAGTTGCGGTGCACGCCTTGATATTATCGCGAGCGGTGTACCCGTAGGTCTGGGCGAGCCAGTATTTGATCGTTTAGATGCCGATATCGCTCATGCGATGATGAGTATCAATGCGGTCAAAGGGGTTGAGATTGGCGATGGTATGGCAGTGGCAGGTCAATTTGGACATAGCGCTCGTGATGAGCTGACGCCAGATGGGTTTGCAGCCAATCATGCGGGCGGTGTCTTGGGCGGTATCTCATCAGGCCAAGATATCCGTGTCAGTATCGCGCTAAAACCAACATCTAGCATCACAACTGCAGGCAAGAGCATCAACACCCAAGGTGAAGCAGTCGATATGCTCACCAAAGGCCGTCATGATCCTTGCGTCGGTGTGCGTGCCACGCCTATTGCCGAAGCGATGCTAGCGATTGTAGTGCTCGATCACTATCTGCGTCACCGTGGTCAGAACGCGGATGTGAAGCCGCCAGTACAATCGATTACTTAGTATTTTTGCCTTAGAGAAGTCAGCCCTTTATTGTTTCCAGTAGTTTAATACTAGAAATGATAAAGGGCTTTTTTATGTCCCAATAAAATACAGGGGTTACCTAAAAACAATCAACGTGCTGAGCGAGCAAGATATCAGGCTGCCAATCGATATTCATCAATAGCTATACATTGCTGATGCCGAAAGACCAGTAATAATTGCTGACTAGGAATCGCTAGCCAATGTCCAAACTCAATACTACCGACACCTTGGCTGGATAGTATCTGCGCGCAGTGATGACGGCTGAGGCCGATTAGGTGCTTGATGATAGGGTTATCAGTTAATTGACGTGACATAAATGTTCTCCTTCTAATCTGCTTTACGGATTTGATGGTTCAATAGATCTTAGTGCTATCGTAAAATAAAGAAGTAGAAATCCTGTGCAGTCATGATGGAAAATTGATGAACTGTTATCAATGCCTATTCTTAAGCCAGGGGCAGGGTAATACTAACCATCACACCAGAACGCTGATTTTTACCAGTATCAGTTTTATCAGTGCCAATTTCATTATCATTAGCATGGATATTATCAATAGTTACCTGACCGCCATGATGCTCAATGACTTGCTTCACTAAAGTGAGTCCAAGACCGGTGCCTTTTTTGAGAATACTATCGGACTGTTTTGAGCCAGCTTTGTGATGTGCTGAACCTGTATCTAGCGTATAGGTTGTATTCTGATTTTTCACTTGCTGAACAGAATGGCTTTGATGAGATAGGCTAAAATAACGCTCAAAAGCTTTTTCAATAGCATAATCAGGCAATAGCTTTCCATCATTAAATATATCGATGATTACCGTTCGCGCTGTGCTGTGCAACGAGATATCAACCGTGTTATCAGCAAAATGAATGGCATTATCCAGCACATTTTGTAAGACTTGTACCAACCAAAATTGGTCAGCAAACACACTGGTAGAGGCCAATAATTCTGCTGGTAAGTTTGTAGTGTTTGTCATGTGCTGATCATCGATGTATATATCGATAGGTTGTAGATTCTGCTGTTGCTGCTTAGCGGTATTGTCTTTTATTAGAGTCTGTAATAATGGCAGTAGCGGCGTTAGCTGACGACTGAGCTTAAAAGTAGGCTGTTCAACTTTTGCAAGCAACAGTAGTCGGTCGATGAGCTGCTGCATTTTTACGCTTTGCTCACCAACCGTCTCAATGAGCATCTGCCGATCATCCTGATCAAGCATATGACCATCTAGTCCATCATCTTCTAACAGCTCACTACTGGCGCGAATGGCGGTTAAAGGGCTTTTTAACTCGTGAGTGAGTGTATGCACATAATCAGTGACATAAGCACGATTCTCTAGTCGATGCTTCATAGTCTCAATGGTATCTGTCAGGCTGTTTAGCTCATGACCCAGATAAAAATAGGGTTTTTTGGTGTCTTCTGCCAGCGAACTGGTATATTGAGTCACCAAGGTAATACTTTGCTTGAGCCACCATGCGATGAGACCTGCTAAAATGAGGGCAGCCGTGCTGATAAATAGCACTGTGATCAGCATGCGGTTACGTGTGTCGTCCAAATAAGGTAGCACGCTGGCGACAGGTTTGCCGACGCTGACCACGCCGATAATCTCGCCAGACATATTCTTTATTGGCTGTGCGACATACATGACCGAGCCATCACGCTGCTGGTTATCCCGCAGCGTACTTCTTGCACCGTACTGACCTCTTAATGTGAGATAGACATCATTCCAGCGCCCATAGTTTTGTCCCTCATTATTATCAGGTTGGGGTAGCGAATCATAAATGACCCTGCCGCTGCTGTCTGTTACATATACCCGAAAGCTACTATAGCTTTTGGTTTGATTGACAGCGCCTAAGTGCTCGTTAGTCGCCGGTATGCCCACAAATGCAGTATCGAGCTGTGCTTGATACGCTTCATCGTATAGCTCGCCCGTAGCCAATGGCACTTGCAGGCTAGCGGCTAGTAATTTACTGGTGTCTAATAGCGTGTCTTCGATGACCTGCTGGGCGGTTGGCTTAACGTAGCCAAATAATTGAGTAAAAACAACAATGCCACAAATGATGAGTACCAAAGCGACCGCCAGCCAAATCCTAAAAAATATACTTAAATTGAGCAGTCGTTTACGCTTAGGAGTTTGCTGCACAGTACCAATGGGATGCAATTTGGCATACCAATTGTTTTGGTCGTTATGAGTATCGCTCTCAGCATTATTGGCATTATGATTCATAAATTAGCAGCTATTATTAAGCTGGACATAATGCGTAACCCAGTCCACGATGTGTATGAATGACTTCAATACTCGTATCAATAGTCGCAAGTTGCTTACGAATCGACTTGATATGGCTGTCTATCGTGCGTGCTAGGCGATGATCAGGATAATCACTAACTGCGTTAAGCAGCTGCTCACGGCTAAAGACTTGATTCGGTGCTTGTAATAAGGTGAGTAAAACTTTGCGCTCGGTGTTACTAAGTTCCAGCTTTTGCTCTTGCCACGTTAATGAATAATTAAGCGGCTGATAGTGCCAAACGCCGGATTGGTTTTCAAACGTTAATGCTTGTCCTGATAGATTATTCGAGGAGGTGCTGTCAGTGCTGTCATTTGAGCTTACGGTATGAGAGCCTGACTGTTGAATCAGCTGTTCACGTCGCCAAATGGCTTTTAGGCGTGCGACCAATTCACGTGGACTAAAGGGTTTGGCACAGTAATCATCGCCACCCATCTCCAACCCTAAAATACGATCGACCTCATCGCTACGTGCAGTCAAAAATACAATAGGCAAGTCTTTTAAGGCGTCGATATCAGGTGTATGACGTATTTGTTGGCACAGACTCAGACCATCGCCATCTGGCAGACCGACATCCATAATGATCGCCGATAGATCTTGTGCTTCATGACTATGCAGCATGGGTAACACACTACTGGCATTATCCAGCCAAGTCATCTGCCAGCCTTCGCGCTTGCAGGTAACCTTAAGCGACATCGCGATCGCAGGATCATCTTCTACCAGTAAAATATGGGTCATAGTCTCTACATCATCTTATAATCTTAGTAAATTATCGTAGCACAAAACAGCAGGATGCTCCTGCTACTAGGAACCGAATGGTGTGAAAAGTTAATGGAAAAGTAGGGTGCTCAGTAGATGGTTTTCGGTGTAATCATTTTAATGCATTTAACAAAAAGGCCAGCTCAATGGATAAGCTAGCCTCGGTAATACAAACTAAGCGTGATTATCTATTAATAGACTAAATCTATTTAAGACCTTTGCAATTGGCGTAATAGCTTACCGTAGCGGGCCAGTCTGAAAAAATGCCTTGGACACCGACATCCTGCGCTAGTACGTCAATATAATTCATCATATCACCATCATTGTTGATAGCATCTCCAAGACCGCTATAGTACCAATCGCCACCGTCGGTTAATGGTCCTGAACGCTCTATCGACCACGTAATGATTTTTAGACCATTGGCTTTGGCTTGTTTTGCGTATTCTGATGGTTGCATATTGCCTTTACCGTCAGTAGTGACTAATAACCAAAGCGCCGGTGCAATGGTATTGATGCCGCGTGCTTTGATATCAGCCAATGAATGTCTCCAAGTGCTTGCGTCGTTTTTATTAAAAGTTTTATCGTCAGCGGTCTCATTGCTGTCATCAATCAGATAGACGGCATTAGCCCCATAAGCTGGCTCGTTTTTGATCCAGTAATCCAGATCTTCTATATTGAATGACTGGGCAAATACATCACTTGCAGGCACGCCCGCTGCCTTATAAGTATCTATCAGCTGTTGGCGATAATCGTCTAAACGATAGCCATTAAACGGCATGGTCACGGCTGGTGCTTTTAGCTCAGGCGTGTGCTTCATGCCTAGCTGGCGTGCCAATGCGATATGCTCTTTTAACGTCAATACCTGACCATTTTGTGAATACAAGTCCGTTCGCCACGGTGCGGTTGCATTCATATACTCGCTAATACTGGTTGCTTTTTTATTGGCAGCATCCATCTTACCCGTCAAGGTTTTAAATTGAGCGGCACTGATATCTGAGGTGCGACATTCGATACTATCGGCATTGGTAAGTTTACCCTGAGCATCCAATACAGGCGGTACGGTACATTGCTTGGCCAGCGGCGTGGTCAAAATATTAGTCGTGGTGTGCAAATCGTTTTGGGCATGACGACAGACAAGCTCACCGTCATTGGTAAATGCAACATCACATTCTAAGATGCCAGCACCCATTTGTGCTGACGCCACGTAACTATCATAAGTATGTTCAGGTAGCTGTAATGGCGCACCTCGATGCGCAATAGAGAAGTCCGTCTTACTTGGTAGTTGCCCCCTGCACGCCTGTAGCTCTTGTTTTAGTGGTCCCTCATCCATATCATTTATCAGATAAAACGGACGCACGCCATAGGTATATGCGACAGGTGAGGACGGTTGCGGCTGTGATTGCAGTTGCGCTATTGATGAAGAGGCTTTTGATGTGAGTGTTGAGCGGCTATCAGTAGTGCAGCCTACTATTAGTAATGAGGTGACAAGCGTTAAAGGTAAGGCGAGATGAATCTTATTGACTTTAGCCAGCGTGTGCTTACTCAGCTCAAGCGCTGATTTATTAGAAATTGTCATGTAAAATGTTCCTGCAAAATTATAAAAAATCCCATCGGACGTAGGGATAGGAATTAAAAGATTAGCGTTTGACTATTGGTTGCTACTTGCTGTTTGCTAAAAGAAACTAAAGGCCTTGCATTCTTGTATGAGCTTAGTTTTGTAAGAACTTAACATTAATGCAGATACAATTGTAGGAAAATGTACTAAAGAGTAGACAGTTGACAGTATATAAGCTTGATAGTACTGGGCTTATCGGTCATAAAATCATACGTGTCTTCTTATACTGTTCTCATTTTCGCTATTGTCCATTTAGTACCTCACTATTGACATATTCTCAAACTAACAGATGATATTGACCATATAATGACACATACATTATTTTGACAAAAAACATAGAAATGCTTAGGGCATATCTCACTACATTATTAAGGATAACTATGAGTAACTATTTAGACGCCGTCGTCGTTGAGCACAATCCCTCTCAAAAAAAGATAGATCGCGCGGTGATTTGGCTACACGGCTTAGGTGCTAGCGGTCATGATTTTGAGCCAGTTGTGCCGCAGCTTGGCTTGGCTGATGATATGGCAGTACGTTTTATCTTTCCACATGCACCAAAACGCCCAGTAACCGTAAATGGCGGCATGGTGATGCCAGCATGGTACGACATCATAGAGATGAGTCTGGAGCGCAAAGTAGATGTGGCTCAGATTGAAGAGTCTGCTCAGCAGATACAAGATTTGATTAGCCGTGAGATTGAGCGCGGCGTATCACCAGAGCACATCGTTATTGCCGGATTTTCGCAGGGCGGGGCGGTGGCGTATCACGTGGCACTTGGCTACCCAGAGCGCTTAGCTGGCTTGATGACGCTCTCCACCTACTTAGCGACCAATGACAATATTGAGTATAGTGCTGCCAATAAAGACATGCCGATTCTGATTGAGCATGGTACGCATGATCCAGTCGTGCCTGTCATCCTAGGCGAGCATGCGCAGCAGTTATTGACGAGCAAAGGCTACAACGTTGAATACCATACTTACTCGATGGCACATCAAGTCTGTATGCCGCAGATTCAAAATATCGGCAAATGGCTAAACACCGTCTTGGCTTAAGATGATTCGCTGTAACGTAATGTAATAAGGGTTATGTATAGGTTGAAAAACCATCAATAAATCCTATATAATAGTCAGTCTTATTGGGGATGTTCTGGCTTCGACGCTGGTGATGAAACTCAATGATGCATGTCGAGAGTGTATGTCCTCTCGTTAATCAAACATATATTGTTATAGTCGCAAACGACGAAACTTACGCTCTAGCAGCTTAAACCCTGCTTACTGCGCTGCCGATTACCTATAGTTGGTTAGCCCAGTTGAAGCGTCCGCATATAGGTTCGCCACAAGGGATTGTCTCAATCGCTTGGGTTCAAAAGTAGAGAATCGTCCAATCCATCCTGACTGTCGGATCGGTGCGGATTAAATTTAAAGACAGAAACTAAACATGTAGATTCATGAGCGTAATGCTGGCGGACGCGGGTTCAACTCCCGCCATCTCCACCAAATATTGATAAAGGGCTGACAGTCGCAGATTGTCAGCCCTTTATTTTGCGTGTTTTTTGACTTTCTCTTACCTTATAAAAGGTTGGCTACCATATAGGATGTTGGGGTTATTGTTGGTATTGAAGCTTTTCCAGCTGTTCAATATTAACAAAAAATACTCTGATATCCTTGACCTATATCACGTTACGTAGCATAGATTTCACCATGAAATATCTCGTGCTTATCATCGTCGTAATTAGCTAAAACACTACTCAAGGCAAGCTAGAATTGCTTTTCAGTATGTCTATTTGTAACCTTCAAGTCGAAAAAATATATTGTAGAAAGTGAATTTATCTGTAAAGTATAAAAATAACAGACTAAAAATGAGGGATTAGACATGCTTATCGAACTACAGGGTAGTAGATTGACTCAGGCAATATTAGAGCGGGATGATAATCAGGTATGGTGTGCTGTGAGCAATGTCAGTGACGATCATGCTATGACAGCCATCGATAATGGTTATTACGAATTATTAGTGTCTATCGTGTCTTTGGGTGATGATGGCTTTGTTTGTGATAAAGGCCATCTATGGCAGTACGCTGTACCCGTTAAAAAGGTCGAGCTTACTCAAGATGACGTAGGCTTATAGTTGAATGAACACGGATGTAACCTGATTGTTTGCCTAAATAATCATCTTCATTGTAGGAGTCAGTGGTATGGATAGTGGAATGGTGGGGAGTCAATTAACTCGCTTAATGCTTGAAAATGGCCATCAAGAAATATGGTGTGCCGTGAGTGATGTGAGCGATGAAGACGCTATGGAAGATCAAGTAGGGAACGACTTTACAGCGTGTATCGTAGATTTTAGGGACGGGCAGTTTTATTGCACCGCAGATAATGGTTGGTTTCATGCAGTACCGATTGAGGTACGTGCACTAACGCAAAATGAAGTTGGTTTTTAAAAAAACTTATCAAAGTATTTAGGGCGTGTCCCTAGTTCTTGCTATCCCACCACGAACAAAAAACCGATCATTTAATTTGATCGGTTTTTTTGCATTATGTGGTATTGCGCAAAGTACCTAAGAAATTTAGGGCGTGTTGAACATTCGCAAATAGGCACTGCTGATCGCTAAAATTGTTCCAGACAAGGCACAAAGCGACGATAATGCAGATGCCTTAGCGAGATTTGTAACGCAGTATGGGGCAATTTTAGCATCAGCCCCAACGATAAAAGCAGGGGACAGGACTCTTTTTTGCCGCTTCATCGTTAAAAATAAGCGCTTAGAGTGACTAAGCTTATTATTTTTAACATCGAATCGCCTAAAAAATAGTCGCTGTCAGTGCCATGGTCGAATGTTCAACACGCCCTAATGAGTTTAGAGCAATTCAACGATTTTTTATTGATGATTAATGTAGTTAGCTGTTTGGTAAATTAGTAGGAAAAGGAAAATAGAGTATTAGCAGCAATATATAAATAATGAACAGCCGTTTATTTTAATGGAGGGCGATCATAATATTATCTTGTCTTGACACACAATTCTGATTATTCTTAATTGTGGTTTATTTTTAGTATTAGAGGATACATGAATAAAAATAAGCGAACTTTTAACAACGACAGGGAATGTACTATGTTAGGAAAAATGATGTATCAGCCATTGCTGATCAGTGGTCTAATCGAACACGCTGCCCGCTATCATGGCGATACAGCAGTTTTGTCCAAAGAAGTCGATGGACAAATGACTCATACTAATTGGCTTACGATTTCGAATAATTCAAAACGGTTGGCCAATGCCTTAGCTGCCCTCGGACTTAAATCATCAGAGCGCTTAGCCACATTGGCTTGGAACAATCGCCGTCACTTAGAAGCTTGGTATGCGATTTCAGGCAGTGGCATGGTTTGCCACACTATCAATCCACGTCTATTTCCTGAGCAGCTTAGTTACATTATCAATGATGCTGATGACCGCGTGCTATTTTTTGATGTCACATTCCTACCGCTTATCATGGCGATTAAAGAAGATATTAAAGGGATTGAGCACTTTATCTGCTTGAGCGCTCGAGAGGACAGTGTCGTCGCAAAACTGCCTGAGGTGTTATTCTTTGATGAGTTATTAGCTGAGTACTCTGCTGACTTTGATTGGCCTCAGTTTGATGAAGCCATTGCCAGCTCGCTTTGCTATACCTCAGGAACGACAGGCAATCCTAAAGGGATTTTATATACGCACCGCTCTTCTGTGCTTCATGCGATGGCACTCTGTATGCCGGACGTATCGGGTTTATCTGCGCAAGACGTCCTACTCCCTGTAGTACCGATGTTCCATGTCAACGCGTGGGGAACCCCTTATGCGGCTGCATTAACTGGCTGCTCTCTGATGCTCCCAGGTCCCAATCTGGATGGTGATAGCCTAGTATCTCTCATTGATGATTATAAGGTGACGGTTGCGTTAGGCGTTCCCACGATTTGGCAAAGCCTATTGACCGCCGCTAAAGCCAGAGGCAGTAAGCTTGATAGTATGACGCGGACCATTGTCGGTGGCGCCGCTTGTCCACCATCAGTGATTAAAACGTTTAGAGAAGACTTTAATTGCGATGCGGTACACGGCTGGGGTATGACGGAGACCAGTCCACTTGGAACGATGAATCAAATAAAAGCTAAGCATAAATCACTGAGTAAAGATGAGATTGACGAGCTACGTAACTCTCAAGGACGTCCACCGTATGGTGTTCAGTTACGTCTCATAGACACTGATGAGCCACTTAAGCCAGTCAAAGAGGATGGAGTGTCTCAGGGTCGCTTGCAGATCAAAGGTCACTGGATTATCAACGATTATTATACAGAGAATCCTGATGCCATTACAGAAGATGGCTGGTTTGACACGGGTGATATTGCAACTATTGATGCTGATGGTTATATGAATATTCGTGACCGATCAAAAGATTTAATTAAGTCTGGTGGAGAATGGATCTCCTCAGTAGAGCTTGAAAATATCGCTGCCGGCCATCCACAGATAAAAATGGCAGCTGCTATCGCCGCAAAACATAAAAAATGGGGAGAACGTCCGGTACTGATTGTGGTAAAAGAAGAGAATGCAGAACTCGATGAGTCACAAGTGCTAAGTTTTTATGAAGATAAAATTGCTAGCTGGCAGATACCTGACAAAGTTATTTTTGTAGAGAACATCTTACTAAACGGTGCCGGAAAAATGGTGAAAAAAGACTTGCGTGATGAGTATGGTGATGCGCTATTAGAGGCGTAGCTTTCTGCTTTTAAGATACCATTCATGATATCCCTGATTGGTGTTAAAAAATCTTAGCCATCAGATACTATGATGGTAATCACGATCAAAAGGTTGTTTACGCTCATAGCGTAGACAACCTTTTTTAGTGTTTTTTTCTGAGTTACCAAAATAAGCCTTATCGCGCGATGCTCAGTGACTTGGCGACTTGAGATGAAGAGATACCTTTTCGGTCTGTTCTCTCTTTAATAATATCAATTTTGATATCCAGATTATAAACTATAGGTCTTTCAGTTGTGATATTTTCCTCACATGCTACTACTCTATTTTAGAAATAGCATTTGCGAAAGCGAGTACGTACTGAGCGTGGTGGTTGCTCAACATGGAGTGTGACAGTGAAAAAGTTCGAAGAAATTTGTCTCATTGTGATTGACGATATCAAGTCTGGACGAAAAAAAGTAGGAGACAAGATACCCTCCATTCGAGCGATGGCCGAAAAACATAAGGTGTCCAAAAACACCGTAATCACGGCTTATAACAAGCTGCTTGAGCAGCACTGGATCAAAGCGCTGCCCAAATCGGGTTTTTATGTGGGAGAGGATTTGTCCAACACACCCATGCTAAACGCGACCCCGTTTTATACAGGTATTGACTTGTTGGAGCAACAAATGGTCAACCAGTCGCATCATAAGCCTGGGGCCGGCCGCTATCCCAAAGAGTACATGGATAAGCTCAACCTTGAGCGCTATTTGGGGCCGGCTAGTGACCGTTTTGGGAGTGAAAGCGCTGAGGTGGCACATTTTGATCGTGGTAATGGCGATCCTGCTGGCAATGTATTACTGCGAGGGCTGCTGGTCGACATCCTAAGCAAGCGCGCTATGACGGTTGAATCGCAAAATGTTCTATTGACCTATGGCACCAATCACAGTTTGGACTTGATCATTCGGCACTTTTTGACCAGCGGCGATCCAGTCATCGTTGAGTCTCCCGGATATTATCCGCTATTTAGTAAGCTTGAATTACATCAAGTCGCTATTAATACCATTAAGCGAACCAAATTGGGCATAGACGCTAATCATTTAGAAGCCCTTATTATTAAATCTCAGCCCAAGATTTTATTTTTGCAGCCTTTTGCACAAAACCCGATGGGTACAGATTTGACGTCTCAGAATATGGCAGAGATTCAGGCATTATGCACCCAATATAATGTGATTATTGTGGAAAACGACCCGTTTTTATTGGCAAGAGACGACGCTGCCAGTTACTTTTTTAATCAAACCTGTCCTGTGATTTATGTCAGTAGTTTTTCAAAAACCGTCTCTGCGTCGATCAGATGTGGTTTTGTCGTCGCCTCCAAATCGGTGATCAAATCACTCACACGGCTTAAGATGATTACGGTGATCAATACCTCATCCATCATGGAAAATATCCTCAACCATCTGATCACCAGTGGCGCTTTGACCAATCATTTGCAAGCGCTCAAGCATCTGTCTGCGGAGAAGTCAGCCACTGCCATCACTCAGCTAAACAAAATCGACGGCCTGACGCTTTATCCGCATAATCCCAGTGGTAATTTTTTGTGGTTTCGTATTCCGATGGACGATAAAAAGGCGGTAGAAGCCGCAAAGAGTCATAATATTTTCATCGCGCCTGGTAGTTTGTTTTTCCCCTCCGATCCGACGTATTTTGCCTTAAGAGTCAATAAATTCTATATAGACAAAACCACGGTTAAGTTTATTAAAACTGCTATTTTTAACCATCATTAACGCTTATGTTTATGCGTTATATCAAAGCATACTTTTTGCTTTTGACAGTGTGGGAGATAGTTTTTGTTTAATAACATGATACAAAACCTGCCAGTATTTCTTAAAAATGCATCGATAATGACCGATATTTTTGTCATTTTGTTTGATGAATCGCACCGCCCATTTTCCTAGTAACTGCCTGCCATAGCACAGAAATGTGTGCCCAAAACGGGTACAGTTTCCTGTCAAAACGTTCATCTGTACCCTTGGAAGCCTCCTGCACCCGTGATATTTCTAATAAAGCTGATGCCAGTGAGTCACCGATGGAGAGGTGAGCTGGTCATGATATCACATGGAAGAGATTAACGTTCACAAGGAGAAGGACTGTGTTGGCACTATTGGGATTTTTGACGATTTTCGTGTTTTTGGCGTTGATACTTACTAAAAAAGTATCCGTCATTGTGGCGCTTATTCTTGTGCCTGTCGTTTTTGCTTTAATCGGCGGCTTTGGCGCAGAGCTTGGGGGCTTTATGCTAGACGGCATCGTAGGTGTGGCACCAACGGGTATCATGCTGGGGTTTGCCATTTTGTTTTTTGGCGTGATGAACAATGCAGGTTTGTTTGATCCGCTTATCTCGCGGGTATTAACACTGGTCAAAGGCGATCCTGTCAAAATCTGTATCGGCACCGTGGTGATCGCCATGGTGGCGCATTTGGATGGCTCGGGCGCCTCGACGTTTTTAATCACCATTCCAGCCCTACTACCGCTATATGACAAGCTGGGTATGAAGCGAATCATACTGGCGGGTTTGGTGGCGCTTGGCGCAGGTACGATGAACATGACGCCTTGGGGCGGCCCAACTGCACGTGCGGCGGCGGCTTTAGAGGTGAGTACCGCGCAGTTATTTAATCCGCTTATTCCTGCGTTTGTGGTAGGTGTAGTTTGGATTGTATTTGTGGCCTATCTTGTGGGCAAAAAAGAGCGCAAACGCTTGGGCGTTCAAGACATGGAGCACAGCTTGCATGATGAGCTGACGGAAGAAGCGCGCGATATGCGTCGCCCCAAGCTATTTTGGTTCAATTTGATATTGACCATAGTTACTATTGTGGCGTTGGTGCAAGTTTGGCTACCGCTGCCAATCGTCTTTATGCTGGCATTCGCCATCGCTGTGCTTATCAATTATCCCAAGCCTAATGATCAAATGGATCAGATCAAGTCGCAATCGGTTGGCATGATTACCGTGGTGTCCATCATTTTTGCGGCAGGCATCTTTACGGGCATTTTATCAGGGACAGAGATGATTTCTGCGATGGCGACGGCGCTGGTGCAGATCATTCCAGACGCGGTGGGCGGTTCAATGGGCGTCATCGTTGCCGTCTTGAGCATGCCTTTAAGCCTCGTCTTTACGCCTGATGCCTATTATTTTGGGGTGATGCCGATTTTGGCACAGACCGCGAGTGCATACGGGCTGGATCCTGTCCAAATTGGTCAAGCGTCTATGCTGGGACAAATGACCACAGGATTCCCGCTCAGTCCGCTGACCGCATCGACGTTCTTGTTGATTGGCCTTGCGGGTGTGGAGTTGGGCGATCATCAAAAGTTTGTCTTTAAATGGGCGTTTGGTACCACGCTGGTCATGACCATTGTGGCGATAGTCACAGGCGTGATCATTTAAATAAAATAATCAGGAGTAAGGAATGAAAACCATCAAAATTGGGTCTGGCGCAGGTTATGCTGATGACAGATTGACGCCTGCGCTTGATGTTATGACCTACGGCGACGTGGACTATATCGTGTTTGAATGCTTGGCTGAGCGTACCATTGCCATTGCCCAGCAGCGCAAAATGCAGCAGCCAAACGAGGGTTATGACCGTTTACTTAAGTATCGTATGGCGCAAGTACTGCCGCTGTGTGTCGAAAAAAAGGTCAAAGTCATCAGCAATATGGGGGCTGCCAACCCCAAAGCTGCTGCCGAAACAATCAAACAGATCGCCGAGCAGCAAGGGTTTCATGGTTTAAAAATCGCTGCTGTCACAGGTGATGATGTGTTTACAGACATTGTGCGTTATCAGAATGAGACACTGCTGGAAAACGATCGCACCATTGCAGATCTTGGCGATTCTATCGTCTCGGCCAATGCATATATTGGTGCCAAAGGTATCGTGCAAGCATTGAGCGCTGGCGCAGATATCGTCATCACGGGCCGCGCCGCCGATCCGTCGCTCTTTTTGGCGCCGATGGTGTATGAGTTTGGCTGGTCTTTTGACGATACCGATTTGATGGGCAAAGGCACAATTGGCGGTCATTTGATGGAGTGCGGCGCTCAGATCACAGGTGGTTATTTTGCAGATCCTGATTATAAGGAGGTACCTGAGCTTTGGAATGTTGGCTTTCCTATCTTGGCGGTGACAGAGGACGGAGAGTATACCGTGTCCAAGCTGCCCAATGCTGGCGGGTTGGTCTCTGAGGCGACGGTAAAAGAGCAGTTGCTGTACGAAATTCATGATCCTGCCCGCTATCTTACCCCAGATGTGATTGCTGATTTTTCTAACGTGTCTGTGAAAGCCATTGATAACGATGTGGTTCAAGTGTCTGGCGGATCAGGCAGGCCCAAAACAGGTCTATTGAAAACCAGTATCGGCTATAAAGATGGCTATATCGCAGAAGCGGAGATCAGCTACGGCGGTTCAGGGGCAGTCAAAAGGGCCGCGCTTGCCAAGCGGGTCATTGAAAACAGGCTAGCCGCTGAGCATATTAAACCGATCGAGATACGCTATGACTTTATCGGTCTCAATTCGTTATATAGCAATGAGTTTGCCAGCACGGCGGAGGCGGCCGAGGTGCGACTACGGGTGGCGGCGCGTACCCCGGATAAAACCATGGCACAAGCCATCACCCGAGAGGTCGAGACGCTGTATACCAATGGCCCCGCAGGTGGCGGCGGTATTCGTTCACACATTCAGGCTATCGTGTCCATCGGTTCTATCTTGATTCCAGAAACCGATACGGACATTACTGTCTCATATTGGGAGTCAAATAAATGAAACTACGTGAAATTGCCCATTCTCGCACTGGTGACAAAGGCAATATCTCCAATATTTCTCTGATCGCGTTTGAGGAGACTGATTACGAATTGCTCAAAGATAAAGTAACCGCAGCCGTGGTCAAAGACTGGTTCCAAGATATTGTAGCAGGAGAGGTGATTCGTTATGAGTTGCCAAACTTAAAAGCTTTTAACTTTGTTTTGTATGGGGCATTAGGCGGCGGGGTGACCAAGTCGCTGGCGCAAGATATGCATGGCAAGAGCTTAAGCTCAAAGCTGCTGGACTTGGACATATAGATAAGAGTTGCGAATCATAGATACAGCAAAGCCCTGATATCAGGGGCTTTGGCTACTCTATAAGATAGTATAGAACTATGTAATGGTACCCGGAGCCGGAACGGGAGTTAATATATAAGTATTTGATTTATATAATTATTTTATTATTGTAATATTCTGGTATACTTGAGAGTATACTTAATATTATAGTTTGAATTTTACACTGTTTATAAGTAACACATTATGTGTAAGACACACAGCTGAACCTGAGCATTGGGGTAGACGGTGTTAATAGCATCAGGAAAGCCCGTTGAACCATCGACATAGGCGATCAGGATATCTTGTATTCTGCGGTTTTGTAGTTCCGTGAGAACGCTCAGTCAGAACTTAACATCCACATTCCCTGAGAGCCACATACCAAACAGCTCTTTTTTACCGTTAAGAGCGACACCTAGCGCTAAATAGACAGTGTCACTGCGGACGGACTTTTTAGTGTGACCGTTGCGCTTATTGGGCCTGTCCGCTTTCTAATGTTTGGGATAGCCGAGATGGTCTTCCATCTCAGCTGCTAGGGCAGTATCGATAAATGATTGCTTGAGCTACTTCTTGAAGTCTTCAGTGTCATCAAAGCTATTCATGTTACCAGCCATCTGTTCGGCTAGTTTCTTGATGTCAGTTTGCTTGGTCGTTGCTTATTTTCCTGTTGGGGAGTTATAAGCAGTTACACAGTTTTTAGGAAATTCCCGACTCACAAGCAATATTAACTTTAGTCTCTACTTTTTTCTTTGTATTTTAGTGACTCTGAATGTAACCTATCACTTTGATTAGTCACTCGGGCAGTAGGTGTTGCTCTAGATTTGAGTGGTATTCGTCTCTTACTTTGGTTAATTGCTGAAGTTGGCTCCGTTTGAGTAGGGTCTGCACTAGAAGTAGATCCTGAGGTTTTATCTTTGCCTTTTACATTATTATCTTCATTAGAAGTATGTTGGTCTAACTCTTGAGCACCTTCTAAGCAATTAGCTGTATAATTTTCATAAGCATCTTCAATAAACTTGTTCACTAATTTATTTGTTGCGACCTTGTTGTACTTAACAAGCTCTTTTAATTTAGACTGGTTTTTCTTATAGATTTTGATATTGCCGTTATTTGCTTGAACTTTAGATTCATGGTTTTTTCGACCATCCCAAGCTTTTTTCATTTTGTATAGTGTATAGCTTCTTAAAGAGAAACCTTTATTTTCTTTCGTTCCTATTTCAGGACTTTCTATGTTCGAAAGTGAATCTAGATGAGCAAGTATTAGATCATGTTTGTCTTCAATATTTTCGGGGAAAAATATTCCCTGAAGAATTATGGGCCCATCTTTATCATTAAGATAATCGTATGCCCATTCAATTTGGTTATGATTAGAAGGATCAAGCCATCTTAGTTCTTTATCCTTGGTGCGCCCTTTTAAATATGTTGACTTTATTGAAAGTAAATTTGTAGTCATGGGTCGATCATATACTTGTATAGGATCAAAATAACCGAATTTATTATTTGTAGAACTATTAAAAAAAGCGATATTGTACGGTAGATAATTAGTTATTGCGTTTAATAGCTCGTCTCTACCTTTAAAAGCTGCGTACTCAAATATGCCATGAATAAGATTCATAATAAAAATCGAGCTTCGTAAATCGTCTCTAAACCAGTCAAGATAGCTATCTGGTACAACAAACATTGCTTTTGCATCTAATATTTCATTGAATTTAACTATAGGATATTCCCACGTTTGAAGCTCTTTAACAAGAATGTTTTTATAGTCATCATCATCAAAATTCACGTTTTCCCAACTTCTGCCCATCATAATATTATATGTATATAGTAGAGCTTTAGAATCTATAACACTCATTTTTTTCAATTCATCATAAAAATCTTCAATATACTTAGCTCCTTTCTTTATGCTTTTCATGTACAAATCAGACATAGTTCTAAAATATTGTGAGCTATGATATTGCATTGACGCTTGATCGAATGAACTATTTTGATCATTAGATAGCGTGTTTACTTGACTGTTTTCCATGTTATTCCCTCAAAAAATTTATAGATAAAAGCTATCAAATAACTATAATAAGCAAGATTTTATAATAATAAATATCTAGTTTTTTTCTAGCAAATAATATACACAAGGCATGATATTACGCGTTACAGGCTGTCTATAGGTAATATATACACTATAGTGAAAAAAGTCCATAGCGCTTAGTTCGATTTTTTGATTAGATTATTACCTATAATCGGCATTACTACTGGCACATTTCGGATGAGCTCAGATAAACCTGATTAATTCTTGAGGTTAGACTTACTGCGTACAATAACGATTAGCTTTGTTTGAAATTGCTAGTTGAATAGTAAAACTATGGTCATCAGGCATGATTTTAAGTCATAAAGGGCAAGTTTGTATACTAGTTATCTAGGCTTGTTCCTAAACCTAATAGCAGAACATTGTTCAGGTTGATTGATAGTACCATCTAGCTAACTCCATCATGACCATCCGCCTATAGTACAAAGCGATTTCTAGCTGCTCAATTAGTCATCCTTCAATGCCAGCTTAAGAATAGCTGCACTACGGCAGCTCATCCTTAGTAGGTTATTTATATTATTACTTAAACACAGCAGCTACTTGTTCTACTGCTGAGGGTATAACTCTCAGCGATCATCATTATAAAAATACGGACTGTTCCCACCCTATGAATTCAAATCCATAGGAATACCATAATGTCTTACGCACACCTTAACCAACCATTAGTCGTTGCAAAAGTACACAGTTTAGTTATAAGCGTATTAGCGAACGCTATTACATTTAATGAGACTATGAGCAAATTGAACGAGATTTATCTCTCTTTCATGACTCACCTTAATTCTGAGCTATTTTATTCACAACCGATTGTCGCATTTATTTATAGCACCAATGCTATTGTTGGTGATGATTATCCAGAAAACGTTATTTGGAATCATGATAAAACCCAACGATTTATCACTACGTTGTCTTGCTATAAGAATGATATTGACAATGAGCGTCTAGCATTCATTTATCAGGAGACACAAAACCAAGAAAACTTAGGTCACTATGCCAATAATCTTATTAGCCATTATTCAAGGCTTTTATTTGTACGTATAGATTTAAAGTACGCGCAAGCGACTAGCCATCTTGTGAATATTGAGGACTTCAATTGTCACATGAGGAATCTTCGGGATCTTATCGGCAATAAGAAAACGTGCTTTAAGCATTTGCAAGGCAATGCTTGGGCTATTGAACAAGGAGAGAGCAATGGTGGACTACACTGTCATCTACTGCTTATGTACGATGGAGCGAAACGACAGAACGACTGGCATCTTGCTAAAGAGGTCGGTAAGAAGTGGAAGATGATTACTGGTGGACTAGGAGAGTACTATAGCTATCACGATACAGAGCGTAAGCAGAATTATGCACGAAACGGCAAATTAGGTATTGGCATGATTCATCAAAATAATGCTCAGGAGGTTGAAAACGCAGTACGATCAGCTCTTTATTTAACAGAGCCAAATAAATATGAGCAGCGATTAAAATTATGGCTACCAAATATGCGTACTTTCGGTCATGGTGTTTATCGTACGAAAAAACGTAGAGGCTTACCGCCCATATCAAAATGATTTCAAATATATAGTATTCCAATGAAATAAGGCAAGGAGCCACTTCTAATTTGTCTATTAACCTTAATCCACCTTAATTAAAGGCCTGCTTAATCGCAGGCCTTTTTTTATGCGCAAAATAATAGGAGTCATCATGCAAACAATTTGTCCTCACTGCCATTCATCGCGAGTAACGAAAAACATTAATGTTGATAGCACCTTTAGTATTATCGAGCAGCTATGCTCGTCAACGACTTTATCGGGACTTGGCGCTAGCGTCTGTAGGTACTACAAGGTAAATCCTGCTATCGGAATAATCGCAGGTAGTGCTATTGCTTCAACGATTAGCTTAGCTAGAGATAAGCTACAGCCACCTCTTTTAGTTGTCGCTACTAAACCTAGCTATTTATGCAATACCTGTCTAAAAATATTCACTATCTAACTCTCTTATTGAACTACCAACTCAATCAATTTAAAAGGAATACTCTTATGGCACATTTAATCGAAAACATGGCGTACGTTGGCGACACCCCTTGGCATGGCCTTGGTAATCAGCTTCCTAAGAATCAGCCTATCGAGGTCTGGGCACGTGAGGCTGGTATGGACTGGCGTATTGAATCGTCCGATGTCAGCTATATGGCAAACAACGATAAAGGGCAAAGCTTGATCATGCCCTTTGATAGCAATAAGGTCTTATACCGCTCAGATACGCTTGAGCCACTTAGCGTAGTCAGTCAACGCTACCAAGAAGTACAGCCGCGTGAGATCTTAGAGTTCTACCGCGACTTAACCGAGCACTCACATTTTGAGCTTGAAACTGCAGGCATCTTAAAGGGTGGCCGTAAGATGTGGGCATTAGCTCGTACCGGGCAGTCTATGACTTTAAAAGGCGGCGACGTGAGTAATGGCTACCTGCTCTTAGCAACGGCTTGTGACGGAACGCTAGCAACCACAGCGCAGTTCACCAATATACGTGTGGTGTGTAATAACACTCTAGCGGTAAGCCTTGCTGATGGTAGTGGCGGTATGGTGAAAGTACCGCATTCTACATCCTTTGATGCCGATCGCGTCAAGCAGCAACTAGGTGTCTCAGTCAAGCAGTGGAACGAGCACATGTATGAGATGAAGCAGCTGACCCAGCGCCGCGTTACTCAAGCAGAAGCGGCGAACTATCTCAACCGTGTGTTTAATGATCAGGACAATGACATCATTCTGTTTAACAGTGCTAAGAAAGAAAAGGATGCGGTTCCTAATGCTCGCGCCATGAATCAGGTGATGAGTATGTTCAACGGTCAAGGTCGCGGGGCCGATCTCGACTCAGCGCGTGATACCGCTTATGGCCTTTTGTCTGCTATGACCGAGTATGTGGATCATGAGCGTAGAGCGATGTCTACCGATCACAGACTAGACTCTGCTTGGTTTGGCGCAGGCGCTAAGCTTAAAGACAAAAGCTTAGAGGAAGCCTTTAGTCTTATTGCCTAAAGTCTATTGGTACACTTAATAATTAGACCACGCCTAAGCGCGTGGTTTTTTTATGCCTGTTATTTCATTTCAATCAATTTATCGAAGGAGTTCACTATGAACATGATCGCACTAAACACCAGCACACCAGTAAGACGCACTAAGCGTTTAAGCGCTAAAGTCAAAGCGCCTGTAGATGACAAAGCTAAGAGTAAAAATAAGCGGATCGATCCCTCTGCTATTGAGTCTAATACGCCGCTAACCCCTAAGCGTCTGATCAGCACTAAAGACTTAAGCCGTGACGATTGGCTTGCGGTACGCCGTCAAGGAGTAGGCAGTAGTGATGCCGCTGCTGCTTGCGGCATTCATCCTTACTTGTCGATGCTAGAGCTATGGCTGATTAAGA
Organism: Psychrobacter pacificensis; assembly: GCF_900101915.1. Taxonomy (GTDB): domain Bacteria; phylum Pseudomonadota; class Gammaproteobacteria; order Pseudomonadales; family Moraxellaceae; genus Psychrobacter; species Psychrobacter pacificensis. The sequence continues at coordinate 139,145 of NZ_FNAL01000004.1, forward strand.
CGGGACGCATGACCTCAGACTTAGATGAGAGTATCGACGGCTATGCGCCACTGTATTGGGGTAACACCTTAGAGCCTATGGTGGCTAAATACTACCAAGAAAAGACAGGCAATAAGGTAAGGCGCGTTAATGCCATACTGCAACACCCTGAGCCTGACAAAGCCTTTATGCTTGCCAATCTTGACTACGCGGTAACAGGTAGCGAGGAAGTACAAATACTTGAATGCAAAACCGCTGGGGAGCATGGCGCGAAACTATGGCGTGATGGCGTACCGCTATACGTCACGTGCCAAGTACAGCATCAACTGGCAGTCACTGGCAAACAAGCTGCGCATATCTGTGTGCTGCTATGCGGACACGAAGCGAAGATCTACAAGGTTGAGCGTGATGAGCGCTTGATTAAATCGATCATCGAGCAAGAGCGTCTGTTCTGGCAGTATGTAGAAACGGACACCCCGCCAAGCCCTGATCATAGCGAGTCGGCAGCCAAAGCGCTTAAGCTGCTTTATCCAACGCCTAAGCCCTCAAGCAAGGTTGATCTACGGGAAGATGACGGAGCCAACAAGCTGTTCGATAAATTGCTTAGCTATCGCGCGTCAATGGAAGATCTAGAGCAGCGTCACGATCAAGTCAAGCATCAGCTACAAACGCTGATCAAAGACAATGAAGTGGCCCTCTTTAATCAAGGCGCGATCTCGTGGAAGCGCTCGAAAGACAGTGTTGGCCTTGACAGCAAAGCGGTTATCAAAGCGCATCCTGAGCTACTCAAACGATTTAGTAAAACTAAGCAAGGCAGTCGTCGCTTCGTCGTGCTAAGTGATTAAGTATGTATCCCATCAACCGATACATTAACAACCCAAAAACGAATCAAATAAAGCGCATAAAAGCCCACCTTCATAGGTGGGCTTTTTATTTGCTTTACCCATTCTATTAAACACAAGGAATACCACTATGATTAAAGGTCTAACCATAACTCCGCCCGTACTCGGTCGTATCAGTATCGGACGTGTCATCGTTAAAGACGGCAAACGTCTGCCTGCGAAAGACGATCAATTCACTATTACCAGCCAAGTGCAAAACAAAGACGGCTGGATCAATCATCCCCTAGACGAGAAGCTTCGTAAAAGTGAAACCGATAAGCTTCGTCAAATACCTGTACGTATGCTGTTTAATGATCCTGAGCTAAACCTACGAGCAGAATATACCCTGTTCGATAGGCAAACTAGCAGGCCGCTATGCGTCGGTGATGGTGAGAGCTGCCAGCGTCGAACCAATAACGGTGTGGAGCAGTTGCCGTGTCCGTCCCCTGATCGCTGTTCACTCGCACAAGGCGGGGCTTGTAAACCATACGGTCGTCTCTACGTCAATCTAAGTGAAGACGATGAGCTTGGCACCTTTGTTTTTCGCACAACTGGCTTTAATAGTATTAGAACGCTTGCTGCGCGCTTGCGCTACTTTGCTGCGGTATCTGGTAATAAGCTGTCTTGCTTGCCGCTGCAACTCACCCTACGTGGTAAAAGCACGACGCAAAGCTATCGTACGCCGATCTACTTTGTGGATTTAACGCTACGTGATGGAGTAACGCTCAAGGAGGCGGTATCAGATGCGCAAGCAATTGACAATGAGCTGATTGAACACGGCTTTAATCAAGCAGCATTAGAGGAAGCGGCAAAGCAAGGCTACGTCGATTCATGCTTTGAGATCGATAGCGATGGCTTACTAGATGCTGCTGAAGAGTTTTATCCAATGAATACCGACCAAAGTGATAGTCAAATACAGAGTACTAATGATCACCTATCTACTCATGATGTGACCAGCATTGAGAGAGGGCTACGACAAAGTGTGACAGTGGTGAGCTAGCTGAAAGCCACGGCATAAAAAAGGAGCTGATCCGTCAGCTCCTTTTAATGTGTCAGCCAGATACTGGACAGCATAGGACGCCGTAAAAAAATATAGGACTCGCTAAGTATATGAGAGGAGATGCTCTCATTCACTTATAAGGAGAAAATCATGGACAATTTAAATTCAACACTACCAGTAATCGAGCCATGCAATCATATTCCCCAGCTTTTAAGCATTAAAGATGTCAGTAACTACACTGGTCTTAGTCGTTCTACGATTTATGAGCTGGTCAACGAAGAATCCAATCGCTATGATCCAAGCTTTCCTAAAAAGGTAAAGCTTACTGAGGTGAGGGTAGTGTGGGTAGCAAGTGAGATTGCAGAGTGGATTAATGAAAAAATTAGTGAAAGAGTTTCTTGATATTTTAGTTTAAGTAGGTGAGTCAAGATCACCTACTTTTTTTATAGATTGTAAGAATATTTATACCAGACCTTGGTGACGAGCTATAACCGAAGAATTTTTTACCATTTTGGATATTTTTGATTGCTATCAACAAATGCACTATCTGGTATATCTTCTTCTGAATCGCTATCAAAACGTCCCTGTTTAGCTTTTTCTTGAGCTATATCGTTTCTCTTTTGTTGTTCATGATCATCAAGCTCTTCATTATCGATGTCATCAATAGAATTTTTAAAATTACTCATACCGTTCTACTTTTAAATGTTAATGAAAGTATAGTATCGATTGATCTCATTATTATTTCAAGAATTTTATTTCTAGATGTAATTGAATAGCTTTTGTAGAGTAGGTTAGGTACTGTTAGTGATAGTCTGCTCTATTTAAAAGCTCTTTTTGCTCATCACACACCCTAAGACCTATCTGTATCGCTTCGCTCAGATCAGCGCCTTCTTTAATTGAGTAAGGTACATTGGGCTCAAGTCCGGCTTGCTTTAACGAATCTGATGCTGCCTTATTAAGCGGCGTACCTATATAAGACTCATCCGTGAGATTTTCAGGCAAAAAGAATACCTGACGCCCAATACCTGCGTGAGGTTGACCACAAACAATTTCACCGTACTCAACGGTAAATGGATAAGGCTTATCGTTATCTACTGGCCAAGAAGAGTCTCTCACCGAAATGAATCCTGCACCATAGAGCTCGCCATTTGGTTCTGGTGCAGGAGTACAACCAACTTGCCCCATTAAAGACAAAGCAAACGCAAAAAGTGTTATCTTATAATGCATGCTATACCATCTTTATTTTATTGAATGAGCTGTTACTATACCTAAATTCAACCGAATAATATCGGCTTTTAAGTTAAAGCTTTAAAAGGTATCACTAAAATGTGCGCCAACTTCCAACCTATAAGCCTCAATCAAGCCAAGCTATTCACCAGCTATCAGCTCGATTTCGACTTTAAAGAAGACGTCTATCCAAACTATGACACGCCTTTGCTATTTGCTAACGCTGATGACGAGCAGATGCAATGGCGACAAGCACGCTTTGGCATGGTGCCAAAGTGGGCAGATAGTCTTAACATCACGCGCTACACTTATAACGCGAGAAGTGAGACGGTACATACCAAGCCAAGCTTCCGTGATGCTTGGCTTGGTAGTCAGTTTGCTCTTATACCGGTTCAGACGATCTTTGAGCCGAAATACGTGGATGGCAAAGCTCAGCGCTGGGGTATTCAGCGTACTGATCAAGCGCCTTTTACGATAGCTGCTATCTATCAAGCAGCTAGAATAGGAGGTGAGATTATCCGCTCAATGTCACTACTGACTATTAATGCAGATAATCATCCGTTCATGTCACAATTTCATAAGCCTGATGATGAGAAGCGATCTATTGTCGTTATTGCGCCTGACAAGCACATGGACTGGCTACGCTGTCATCATAGTCAAGCTCACAAGTTCTTGCAGCCCATGAGTGACCAGTTCAACGCAAAGTTTATGCCGAGTAAACCTGCTCAACCTAAGACACTGTAAAATACAGTTTTATGAATGAGTTACTGAGGTTACTTAAATATTACGGAGAGAAAATACTTACCCGGCCTGAAAGTTAAATTTATATAACGTGCAAACTTCAGATAATTTTTATTTAACGTTTTGGGGTATTGATAGTTGCTCATTTGCAGGTTTTTCTAGTAGCTCAACATGTATTTGATTGGTTATGAGATCTAATGCTGGCTGTTTAATTTTAGTAAAATACGATACTTCGCTAGCTTTTAACTCAAAGGATTTAATTCGGTTATTCATAAGATTTAGATAGCCTCTATAATTATTCAATAATATAGAATATTTTTGATGACTGTCCTCAACAAGCGTTTGAGAAAGTTGGTACTGATTAAGCCTATGCGAAAGAATATGCTCTAAATGCATACCTAATGGTAAAATCTCTAACATCTGTTGCACAAAATTTAGTATTAAGCCAATATGCTCTTTGTCTTTAATCTGCTCAGACTCTATTAGGTTGATTAAGTTCAACATAAAAAAATTCATATGGTTCTTAAGATGCATAGAATCCGCAAGCGTTGTATTGGCTAAGGACTCAATAGTTTTCGTATCTTCATCAGATTGTAAAATCAATTTGAGGTTCTGAACCACTGATAAGTACTGACTAACTTTATCAGTATAAAATAATATATTTTGCTCATTTATTGTTTGTGAAACTTCTAAAACTGCGCTTCTTACGACTTCTATTTTTTTACTAAGTATTTGTGTTTGTATTACAGTAGCAACCATAAGTGAGGCAGTAGAAATAGCTTGAGCAGCAACGATCGTGCCTTGGATGCTTGACTGCATTGAACCAAGGTTTTTGACAAAAGTTTCAGTAGTAAGTGCCTGAACTTTTTTGAGAGGAACATGCTGAATAATCCCTTTTGACTCTAGTCCTTTTTTCCAATAGGCAACGCCATCCCTGAAAATAACTTGGTTATTTTTTATGGCCTTGATCAAATCTGCACTAAAACGTTCTTGATCAAATGTAAATATATCAGTTTCCATAATTATTCCTAAAATTCGTCGTAGTCTGAGCTATTTTTAGTATACTTTGTACGCATCATTGCGACGATACAAACGGCAGGTATGGTCACTCGATAAGCAGTTGACGAAAAGTCTTTGATAGTAAGTGGTAATGTAGCTGCAGTTACGATAGGGTTTACTTTGGCCAGCTTAGGAATCATTTTAATACCAGCAAAAATAGCACCTGCACCTGCTACTGCTCCTGCATTACCATTTAACCCAACAGCGTTTTTAACGGTATTCCAAGGTTTAGATTTTAGAGACGTCAGACCGAGTAAACCTTTATCTTCTAAAGTTCGATACATATAACCAATATCGTCCATAGTTAAAACACGTTGGAATAATAACCTAAGTATTTTTTCTTCAACATCGGATATATTGGCTGTATCTTTATGAACATCTACACCTACTTTTTTAGCAACATCGAATACAATTTCTTGATATGTTACACCTTTCCCTCGAGTAAGATTCGCGAATGTATCACCACCGTATAATTGAAGCTCTGCTGCAATAGATTTCCAACTATTCTTATATGCTTGCTCTTTGCTCTCTGGGTACATGGCAATACTCTTATCCAGTGACTTTTTAAGTCCACCTGTCCATTGCTCTTTCCCACTATGGTCTTTTATCAAGGAGTTGGCTAATACCTTTAAATCCTGCCAATCGGCATATTGTAAAAAAGCTAGATCTTTATCTTCACGAAATTTTGATTCTACCGCCATGATTGAGTCGCCATTATTAATTAGTAGAAAAGAGTAGGGTATTGTTGGATATTGATTCTATTCAATGTTAAGTATAATTACTAGTAAGAAGTCTATTATTTTGCAATTTTTATTCAAAACCTTCACGACAACCATCGTCGTCTACCCTTTATTCGCTCTTGAATTTTTAAGCTCGCTATCTCTACAATCAAAGACATCTCTGATCACGTAAATACTCGTGATTGGTTATGCCTTTTTTTATACCATCCACCTACTGAGACAGTCATGTATGCGCTTGTTGATTGCAATAGCTTTTATGCCAACTGTGAGAAGCTCTTTCGCCCTGACCTAAGAGGTAAGGCGGTAGTAGTGCTCTCCAATAACGATGGCTGCGTGGTGGCGCGATCACCTGAGGCAAAGCAGCTCGGTATCAAGATGGGTGTGCCGTACTTTCAGGTTAAAGAGTTCTGCGAGAAGAACGACGTTACCGTCTTTAGTTCTAACTACACCCTGTATGCTGATATGTCTCATAGAGTCATGAGTACCCTTGAGAAACTATGCCCTACCGTTGAAGTGTATTCTATCGATGAAGCCTTTTTATACTTAGCCGATTATCCTACTGCAATGACTGATCTTAATGCGTATGGCACTAAGCTGAAAGCTATCGTCGAGCAGTACACCGGCATTCCAGTATGTGTGGGTATGGGCAGTACTAAGACCATGGCAAAGCTTGCCAATTACGCTGCTAAGAAGCACCCCGCCACTAAAGGCGTCTGCGTGCTAGATAATCTTCGATGGATCAGACGTATCATGCAGATCACCGATGTTGGTGAAGTATGGGGCGTCGGTCGTCGCTATAAAGTCAGACTCAATCAGATGGGTATTCATACGGTTTATCAGCTCGCCATCTGCGAACCTGCCAAAATAAGACAGCACTTCGGGGTGGTACTCGAGCGCACCTGCTTAGAGCTTAATGGTCAAAGCTGTCTTGGTATTGAGGCGGTAGAGGCTAAGAAGCAGATTATCTCTTCTCGCTCTTTCTCCACTCGCATTAGCTGCCCCGATGAGCTGAGTCAAGCAGTCTGTAGTCATGCGGCAAAAGCGGCAAACAAACTACGCAAACAAGACAGCGTCTGTCATTACTTAAGCGTCTTTGCTAAGAATAGCCCGTTTAGTCAAACAGAGAGTTATACCTCTATATCCGGACAATGTCAGTTTATAACCCCAACCGCTGATACTAGAGTGATGGTAGCCGCTGCTCGGCAGATACTGACTCAGATCTTTAAAAAAGATGTTCGCTACGCCAAAGCTGGCGTCATGCTGTTTGATATCTGCCAGCACCATGAAGTACAGCCTGACTTGTTTGCAGACGATAGTAGCGACAATCAAACCAACCAACAAAGTACCTCAAAGAGCGCAGAGGTTATTGCCGTTATGGATCAGCTTAATAAAAGATATGGTCAAAACAGTAATCAGCAGTCTGCTGTGTTTATCGCAAGCGAAGGCATTAAAGATAAGCAGTCATGGCAAATGAGCCGGGACATGCTATCGCCTTGCTATACCACAAATATTAACCAATTACCCAAAGTAGATTAAACCAGAGGTGGACTCAATGACGGTTAAGATAATAGGAAGGCTCACCGATGAAGGTGAGACGGTATTGCTCTCGCTTTATAGTGATAGAGTCAAAGCAGGCTTTCCAAGCCCAGCAACAGACTACGTGCAAAACCGCATTGATCTAAACACGCTGCTTATTCACAGTCCAACGACAACCTACTTGGTAGAGGTGGAAGGCGATAGCATGATCGATATTGGTATCTACCCCAATGATATCTTGATTGTGGATCGCTCATTAAGCGCTAGAAATAAAGACATTGTTATTGCACTAGTCGATGACGGCTTTACCGCCAAGCAGCTGATACTCGGTGAGCATATTATCTTACGAGCTCATAATGAGAACTATGCAGATATCGTGGTGAAAGGGTCACTGGAATTGTTTGGGGTGGTGGTGAGTAGTGTTAGGCGGTTTAAGAGGTGAGGTCTATGCAAACAATAATACGACTAATGAAGTCCCTTTAATATCTTGTAATAGGAAACTTTAATAGATCTGAGATCTGATCTTTATGTTTTTTAATAGAGCACAATTTAAACAAATGATAGTGTGGATAGCTAGCGAAATAGCATCATGGATTAATGAAAAAATTGAAGCAAGATCTGCTCAGTCAGTGGATAGCCGTATTACCTAAAAGTGAGACGGATAGTAATTTAATGTATTTATTCATTATATCAATAGCGCTAACTTACTTTTTGTCAGTGATATTTGTAACAATTTTTTAAAGTTGATAGATAAGACTTAAGACACTCAGTTAGCTTAGCAGTCTAACTAAAGGATTAAGCTACAATGGACTACGTTACTAACTCCTTAGAACTATTCATCCATTCTGTTGGCGTCATACCGAACCAAGTTTTAAATTGTCGGCTAAATATAGAGAGCTCAGCGTAACCCAACTGATAAGCGACATCCGTTAAGCTAATACTGTCAGTACTCATGATTCTTAAGGCTTCTTTTTTTCTTACCTCTTCTAACAACTCTCTATAAGTTGTCCCTTCGCTTTTCAGCTGGCGTTGGACTTTTTTTGGGTGCTGTCCTACGCATAATGCAACATTTGCCATACTACAATCAGCAGTAGCCAGTAGCATCTTCATAGAGCTTTCTATTAAAAACATGCCGCCGCGCGCAGTGGTATTACTTTCATTCTCTAACTGCTGCACAATAAGCTGATTTACCAAATCGTCTTCAGAGTAGTAGGGTTTATAGCTTAAATAAACAGTAGAAAAATATATCGCATTCTTTTCGCTATTGAATTCGACCGGGCACCGTAATATGTCGATCAATAACTGTTTTGATTGAGGCGATGGATTTTGTTTTAATTTTATTTTTTCTGGACGCCATGTTGGGCTAATTAAATCTGTTAGAACATTGCAAATCAAACATATAGACAGCTGTGATTTCTGCGCTCTATCTATATTCTGTGTGTTTTGACGTACGACATCAAGCTCGCACAATTTATCAGAGACCTCATTTACTTGAAAGATAAAACTTTCAGCATGAATATAAATATATTTTTGTGCCACAAGTAAAGCTTGCGCTATGTCTCGTTGTTTGGACATATAGACACCAATTAATCCTATCGTCTGGATACTCTGCTTAGCCCCAAGCTTTAAACCGAAGCACTCCTCATTACAGACAATACCTGCTAGCTCTAATAAATTAGTATATCTATCATGATCAATCAGAGAGTTTGGTTCGCGTATCATAGACGGTTTTAAGCCTACTTTATCTAAAATATTTATAGGATCCTGTCCATAGCTACGGACCAATTCTTCAAAACCATTTAGACTTGCCACTCTGATGTAACTACCCATACTATTCTCAATTTTGTCTCAAATTATTAAATCAATGTCCTACATAATCAATTTTTTGTCCTAAAATGTCAAGAAGTTATGAGAAAACCTTGTTAAAGTAAAATGTATAAAGATTCAATTTAGCTATTAAAGCCTTGTGAATCATCATGATAGCAGTGGAAAAGGGATTTTTTATGAAAACCAACTTTGATTTTATAGACTTAGAGGATCAACTACACGGCTGCCTACAACAGCAGAAAAACTATGCAGAAGCACAAGGTATCGAAAGTATTGCGGTTAGAAAAGAATATTTGTTGAGTTTAAAAGCTATCATTAACGATCACCGTGAAGCTTTGATTGAGGCTATCAATCAAGACTATGGTAATCGTTCAAGACATGAGACCTTGTTAGCCGAAATTATTACCGCAACAGATGATATAAATAGCAGTATCAAAAATCTAAAAAAATGGACGAAGGTACAAAAGCGTAAAGTAGATATGAGTATGTACTTTGGCGCAAAAAACCGTCTGATTCCGCAGCCTTTAGGGGTGGTAGGTTTAATCGTGCCATGGAACTTTCCTATCAATTTACTATTTTCTCAGCTGTCAGCCGTTTTTGCCGCAGGTAATAAAGCAATGGTGAAACTGTCTGAGAACTCACGTCACCTAGCCGCTTTATTGATTCAATTGATTCCACAGTATTTTGAACCTGAAAAATTACAGATCTTTGATGAAACGGGCGGGGTAGGTGTTGCTTTTTCTAAGCTGCCTTTCGATCATCTGATGTTTACAGGCTCTGGCGCGACTGGTAAAAAAGTCATGGCAGCAGCGGCAGAGAATTTAACAGCAGTTACTTTAGAGCTAGGTGGCAAATCACCTGCAGTTATTGATCCCAATTATTCTTTGGCAAAAGCAGTCGAGCGCATCATGTTCGTCAAGCAGTTCAATGCGGGACAAATCTGTACCAATATTGATTATTTATTTGTACATGAGTCACAAAAAAATCGCTTTATCCAAGCGACTAGCGAATGGGTGGCACAGCATGTCCCTGATATTCATCATAAAGACTATACCTCAATCATTGATGATTGCGCGTTTCAGCGTTTGGTTCATTGCGTAGAGGAAGCGCAAAATAAGGGCGCCACAGTAATCAATTTAAATAATCAACAAGCGGATGCCGCAGCCCGTAAATTTCCGCTGACTTTGATTTTTGATAGTACTGATGCGATGGAAATAGACACTCGAGAAACCTTTGGACCGATTTTGATGATTAAGACTTATGACCAACCTGAAGAAGTCGTTCGTTACATCGCTCAGCGCGATCGTCCATTGGCGTTCTATCCATTTAGTAAAGATAAAGCTTTAGTGAATTACTATATCAATCATGTGATGTCTGGCGGCGTGTCGGTAAATGATGCTTTATTTCATGTAGGACAGCACGATTTGCCGTTTGGCGGGGTTGGCGCTAGCGGTATGGGGCATTATCACGGTTATGAAGGGTTTTTGAACTTCTCAAAGATGCGGCCTGTGTTTTATCAAGCTAATTTCTCAAGCTTAAAATTTTTGGCGCCGCCCTACGGCAATTTCGCTGATCGAGTACTGAACTTTTTGGCTCGTGTTAAATCCTAATTTTTAACCGCAGCGCTCGACTATAGTCCTATATTTTAAACTTCAAATCGTTAAAAAAGTATCTGTATGAGCTGAATGATAAAACGCAAACTATTAAAGGAGTTAATAGCATGTTAAATAAGGATATTCAATCACAGTCAGAACCACATTTTGACTTTGATCAAATTATTATTGGTTCAGGTTTTGGTGGTTCGGTTAGTGCACTGCGCCTAAGTGAGAAAGGTAATAGTGTACTAATCCTTGAAAAAGGAATACGTCGTGAAGATAAGGACTTTCCAAAAACCAATCTCGATACCAAAAACTATCTGTGGGTACCTGAATTAGGTATGCAAGGGACGCTGCAGATGAGTTTTACTAACAAAGTCACTGTCGTACATGGCGTCGGCGTTGGCGGCGGATCACAGATTTATGCCAATGTACATTTTATTCCTGATGATGAAGTTTTTAACTCGAAAGCTTGGACGCGGCTGCGTAGCGATTGGAAAGAGACACTATTGCCGTATTATGGATTGGCACAGCGGATGCTTGGCACGGCCAAAAACACGTATACCAACATTGCTGATGACACCTTACAAGAAGTCGCCCAAGAGATGGGCTACGGTGATAGCTACAAGACAGTCAATACTGGGGTGTTTTTTCCGCTACCAGACGGTGAGAGAGGCAAGATTGTAAAAGACCCTTACTTCAACGGCGATGGTCCAGATCGCCGGACCTGTCAATATTGTGGCAACTGTATCATTGGCTGTCGATATAATTCTAAAAATACTTTGATGAAGAACTATTTGTATTTTGCTGAGCGTAACGGGGTTGAGATACGCCCTAGCTCTGAAGTTGTCAAAATCACCCCGTTAAGCTCTGATGGTAGTGATGGCTATGAGCTTATCGTAAAAGAAACACTGGGTAAAAAAGTACGCCAGTATAAATTACGCAGCCGAGGTGTCGTGGTATCTGGCGGAGTCATGGGGACGGTGCCGCTATTACTCAAAATGCGCGATAAGTATAAAACGCTGCCCAATATTTCATCTGAATTAGGGCAGGAGATTCGTACCAATTCTGAGACCTTAACCACTGCCAATGATACCCGTGAAAAAGTGGACGATGGGGTCGCTATTAGCTCATTTATATCCGTCGATGACAACACCAATATGGAGGTCAATCGTTTTCGAGAAGGCTCAGATGGTACTTGGTTATATGCGCCTTATGTGCCGATGGTCACAGGACCCAGATTCATAAGAATTTTGAAGTTCTTTATAAATACTTTAATCCATCCATTAAAGACGGGCAGAATGCTGCGCCCCAAAGGTAAAGCTCGTAGTTCTATTTTGTTTTTAGTGATGCAAAAGTCTGAGGCTTTTATTCATTTAGAATGGCGGCGCAAATGGTATCGCTTTTTTAAAAATGGCATTACGGCAGTGCAAAAAGCCGATGACGAGCCGTTGACTGTCTCTTTTCCATCAGCTGAAAAAGCCACCCGACTATACGCCAAAAAGCTAGGCGGGGAGCCGGGCTCTGCACTAAGCGAGGTGTTACTAGGGACGCCTATGACAGCGCACGTCATGAGTGGCGTCGCTATGGGTACCGATGCATCTAATGGCGTGGTAGATTTCTCCGGGGAAGTGTTCGGATATAAGAACTTGCGAGTGCTCGATGGATCGATCATTCCAGGGAATTTAGGGGTTAACCCCTCTTTGACCATTACTGCCTTGACGGAGTTTGCTATGAGTCAGATTCCTGTATTTTCGGCAGAAAAAGCCTCTAAAATTAAGCCTATCGATTTCAATGAACCGCTTGCAGGACAAGTCTCTCATATCAAAGGAATAGGAGATTTAGCAAGTGATTTAAATCAGATAAAAGAAAAGGAGTTCGTATAATGATTAAGAAAATTTTGGTAGCCGCAGTTTCGGGTACATTACTAGTAGGTGCAGCGCAAGCAGATGATCGTTTAAGCAGTAAGCCTGCGAGTAAATTTACCACGCAGCAGAACTATGCCGTATTGTCACAACTGCCTTTTAATGATAAACAGGATTTTGAGTTTGCTGCTAAAGGCTTGATTGCAAAGCCTAAGTCGAAACAAATAAAAAATGCTAAAGGCGAGGTTGTCTGGGATTTAGCAAAGTTTGATTTTTTGAATCAAGATAAGTTTATAGCTTCAATTAATCCAAGCTTACAACGCCAAGCTCAGCTCAATATGAATTATGGCCTATTCAAAGTTACAGATCGGATTTATCAAGTTCGTGGTTTCGATCTGACCAATATTACCTATATTAAAGGTGATACAGGCTGGATTATCTTCGATCCACTAACCGTACCAGAGTCTGCAAAAGCCGCTCATGCTTTGGTGACTAAGCATTTGGGAGAGCGTCCTGTCAAAGCCGTGGTATATAGCCATGCTCATGTTGATCATTTTGGCGGCGTAAAAGGCGTCATCAGTCAAGAGCAAGTCGATAATGGTGAAGTACAAGTCATTGCCCCGCGTGATTTTATGGAGCACGTGGTAAAAGAGACGGTACTTGCAGGTAATGCGATGGCGCGGCGTAGCTCGTATCAATATGGCATTATGATGCCTAAGAATAAGTATGGCGTGGTAGATGGTGCATTAGGTAAAGGAGTACCTACGGGTTTAGTTGGTTTGATTACGCCAACTTATATCGTAGAAAAAGATCAGGAGACTTTAAACATTGATGGGGTGGAAATGGTATTTGAAAACGCCCCAAATACCGAGTCACCATCAGAGATGATCACTTGGTTTCCGCAGCTCAAAACCTTATGGATGGCTGAGAACACGGTCGCTGGTATGCACAACTTATATACCATTCGCGGAGCGCAGTCTCGTGATGCTGCGACGTGGAGTAAGAGCATCAATCAAGCGCTACAAACCTATGGGGTCAAAGCAGATGTACTGATGGCTTCTCATCATTGGCCGCGGTGGGGCAAAAACAATATTGTAAAGTATCTAGAAAAGCAGCGTGATATGTATGGCTACCTACATGATCAAAGCCTACATCTGGCTAATAAGGGCGTAACGATTAATGAGATTCATGATCAGTTTAAAATGCCTGAAGCCTTAGATCAAGAATGGTATAACCGTGGTTATCATGGCTCAGTCAGTCACAATGTACGCGGAGTAGTGAACAAGTATATTGGTTACTACGATGGCAATCCAGCTACCCTGAATAAACTTAGCCCAGATGAAGCAGGTAAAAATTATGTTGCGTTAGCAGGCGGTAGTGAAGCTTTATTAAAACAAGCAAAAGCCGCTTTTGATCGTGGTGAGTACCGGTGGGTGGCAGAGCTGATGAATCATTTAGTATTTGCAGAGCCTGACAACATAAAAGCTAAGGCACTGCAGGCAGATACTTTGGAACAACTCGGCTATCAAGCTGAAAACGCAGGCTGGAGAAATGCCTACTTAGCTGCTGCTTATGAATTACGTAATGGCGTTCCTACAAACGTAAAAACCACTACTGCTGGTCCCGATCTAATCACCGCTATGGATACTGAGCTAGTATTTGATTACATGGGTGTGCGCCTAAATGCGGAGCGCGCGCTCGGCAAAGATTTTAAGATTAATGTGGTACTGCCAGATCGCAATGAAAAGATTGCTCTTGAATTAAAAAACTCGCACTTAAATGTGATGGCCGATACGCAAGCTTCCGATGCTGGTTTGACACTCACCTTAAACCGTGAAGATTTGAATACCTTACTGACCAAAACTGGCACGTTCGAATCGTTAATGAAGCGAGGAAAAGTGCAGCATCAAGGCGATTTGAGGTTGATTCAGCAGTTCTTTGGGATGGTAGATGATTTTGAGTATGGGTTTAATCTTGCTACACCTTGATATTAAGGAAATATGCATCAGAGTATCAAAAGCTTTATTAATTAGATGATAAAAAGCCATCAGATGGTAAGGTGTTTTTTAACACAAATTATCTGATGGTTTTATGTATTGTTAATAAAGTATTGCTGTAGAGAAGTGCCTCATACTCGTGTATATAGCTTCGATCGAATGAGGATGAAGGGTTGCTTTTTGGGAGTGCCAGATTATTTAAAAGATAATGAATTGGATAATTGAGACAGTTATACCCTCACTAAACCTGACCGCCCACGCCCTTAAACTTCTCAACTAAGTCTACAATCCTCTGAAACACGCTTTGTTTCTTGGTTAAATACTGTGGATTCAGTGGGCTAAGTTTTGGCAAAATAGCATTCAGCTCTGTCCCGTTTTCGCTAGGATACTCCCGCTTTAGGGAAACACTGATATAACGTTTAGCGGCAGCTAGATTGAGATTTTCATCAACGATTAGCTCTTCAACTTCGCGTTGCTGCTCAGTTTGCGCAAAGGTAAAGAAAGACTCAATGATGCTAGATTTGTCTGGAATCTTATCTAAATTAGTTTGATTAATAAAGTCAACTACTAAGCTTTCTTTAGCACGGTTGCCAATACTAGCTCGAATAAGACGCCGTACTTCCTCCACAAGGGCAGCTTTGTCCTTAGTTTTTTTGTTATGCTCAAAGATTAGCTCTAAAATATAATCAAGATTAATTTCTTGCGACTTGAGCAAATCGACTTCGAAAACTACCTCATCCCAATCAATGTTAGACTCTTGCTGCTCATTACCAGATTTCTCACGGCGTATCCAATCGCGAATATCATTGTAGGTTGAGCGATAGTCCTGCACCGTGCGCTCAGTTGGCACTGTAATGGCTTGCATAGCGGCTAAGTCATCATCCTCAAGATAGTGATCCGCTTTGAATGCGTCTACAGCACTAACGTCGCTCATGTCTAGATCCTGTAATGCCTTTAGACTCTCGAACTCGTCATAGTTTTGTAGTATATTCTCAACACGCAGATATTCACCAAATAACTTCGCAAATTCCTTTTTATCTTTTTCTTTGACGATTTCATCAGGGTTAGGAAAGCGCTGCTCTAGCTCTTTGACCACTTCTAGATAGCCACGTCTTGCCTTACCAGTGACTAAGTCGGTAAAGCCTGCCATGTATTCTTTATAGCTTTTCTCTAATACTACGTTTTTGGTATCGTTATTACCGAATAGAGTAATAGCGTCAATAGTGGCTTTCTCTAAATCGCGAAAGGTGACGATATTGCCAAAGGTTTTCGTGGCATCATAAATTCGATTAGTGCGCGAAAAGGCTTGCATCAAGCCATGATAGCGCAAGTTTTTATCGACGAATAAGGTGTTTAGCGTTGGCGCATCAAAGCCTGTCAAAAACATACCGACGACAATAAGTAAGTCTACTTCTCCGCTTTTGACTCGCTGCGCCAGATCGCGGTAGTAGTTCTGAAAGGACTTACTGTCGACGCCATAGTTAGTCTTAAACAGCGCGTTATAGTCGTTAATGGCAGCACTCAAAAACTCTTTAGCGCTACTATCCATAGCCGATAGCTCAAAGCTTTCATCGACTATCTCACCGATAGCTTGCTGCTCTTCATTAGCGGCAAAAGAGAAGATCGTAGCGATCTTAAGCGGTTTGGCGCTGTCCTGTTGCAATTTACTTAGCATCTCATAATAGGACTTTGCAGCATCGACACTACTGACAGCAAACATGGCATTGAAGCCTTTGCCATTGCCTTGTAGACGATGAGTCTTTTGCCTAAATTTCTTTAGTAGATACTCAGAAACCTCTCTGATACGTTCAGGATGTAGCAGTAGCTGTTTGTTCTCAGCGGCGGTTAGCTTTTGTTCATCGGTCTCGCTCTCGATAGCTGTGAACTGTGGGCGCACGTCGTTATAGTCGACTTTGAATTTGAGCACCTTTTCATCACGGATAGCATCGGTTATCACATAAGAATGTAATTCACGTCCGAAGACGCTAGCAGTAGTCTCGGAGCCCAAAGCGTTCTGCGTAAAAATAGGCGTGCCCGTAAAGCCAAATTGATAGAATTTTTTGAACTTTTTCTTAAGGTTCTTTTGTGCTTCACCAAACTGGCTACGGTGCGCTTCATCAAAGATAAACACCACTTGCTTATTATAGATAGGCAAGTCACTTTCACTCTTAATAAGATTATTAAGCTTTTGGATGGTGGTGACGATGATTTTATTATCGTCCTTGTCCAGATTGCGCTTGAGCCCTGCGGTGCTATCCGATCCGTTGACGCTATCAGGGGAGAAGCGCTGATACTCCTTCATGGTCTGATAATCAAGGTCTTTACGATCTACCACAAAGAAGACTTTTTCGATAAAATCAAGCTCAGTCGCTAGCCGCGCCGCTTTGAAGCTGGTCAAGGTCTTGCCGGAGCCTGTGGTATGCCAGATATAGCCGCCGCTCTCAAGCGTGCTCCATTTTTTGGCTTGATAGCTGCTATTAATCTTCCAGAGGATGCGCTCGGTGGCGGCGATCTGATAAGGGCGCATCACCAATAAGGTGTTACTGATATCGAATACCGAATACTTAAGCAGCACGTTTAGTAGCGTGGTCTTTTGAAAAAAGGTCGCGGTAAAGTCCTTGATGTCTTTGATCAAGGCGTTATCAGACTTCGCCCAATTCATGGTGAAATCAAAGCTGTTTTTATCGCGTTTGGTGGTATTGGCAAAGTAGCGCGTGTCGGTGCCGTTTGAGATCACAAACAGTTGCAAGTATTTAAATAAGGAGTTATCGCTATTGAAGCTCTCTTTGCTATAGCGGTGTACTTGGTTAAATGCTTCACGAATGGCAACACCGCGTTTTTTTAGCTCGACTTGTACCAGTGGCAAACCGTTGACTAAAATGGTGACGTCATAGCGATTAGCATGTGTGCCCGTCTGTGCGAACTGCTTAATCACTTGTACCTTATTATTAGAAATGTGCTTTTTATCAAACAAGTAGATATTCTGAATATGACCATCATCAAAAACAAAATCATGAATATAATCATCATGAATCTTACGAGTTTTGTCCGTGCTATTATCGCTAGGGTTATCTAGGTACTCTCTGACAAAGCGCTGCCACTCCTCATCGGTGAACTGCATGCTATTTAAGCTTTGCAGTTGCACACGGACATTGATGAGCATCTGAGCTTGTGAGGTTAGCTCTGGCAGATACTCATAGCCTTGGCGCTGCAAGTCTTTAATGAGCTCGCGCTCTAGTTCATTTTCGCTTTGATAGGCTTCGCTGACTTGCTGGGCTTTGCTGTACTTATCGAGGACAATGTAATTATTCGATTCGGCGATAGTATTATTATAATTAACCATTTTGCTCTTCCTGTTGCCAGTAGCCGTATTGATTTAAATTGTCAAGCAGCAATTTCACCATAGCTTTTTCTGGTGTGGTTGGCTCTGCCATTTCTTCATTTGATAATGTATTATGTGGATAGAAATTCATAATTCTATTAGCATAAGCTTTTTTATCACCGGGCAATAGATCAGACCATCTATTATAGCCAAGAAAATTAGCCGTTTTTTCGTACAAGTTACGCAGCAGTGCGAAATGATAGCGTTGTACACTATTATCTTTCGTTGCCTGATCTATTAAATTCTTAATATGAAGATGGTATGAAAAACTTTGATTAGAATCACCATATTTTGTTTCGAGTTCGAATTTTCCATCATCTAATCGACTAAGGATGTAGCCAGATTTTGCTTTAATTTCGTTATACAAAACGTTATAGAAAAGAGGGTTGTGAGTGGAGATTATAAATTTAATATTAGACTCGCTGGATTTAATCAGGCATCCTAAATTGACAGCCAGTTGTATCAAATGATTTTCATCTAACGAACTAACTGGGTCA
Organism: Psychrobacter pacificensis; assembly: GCF_900101915.1. Classification (GTDB taxonomy): domain Bacteria; phylum Pseudomonadota; class Gammaproteobacteria; order Pseudomonadales; family Moraxellaceae; genus Psychrobacter; species Psychrobacter pacificensis. The sequence continues at coordinate 157,471 of NZ_FNAL01000004.1, forward strand.
TCTATAAATATATATTCTAATTGATTAAACTCATCTGTCACACGATCAGTTAATTCTGCTACGTTTAATACGCTGATTACTTGATCTAGTAAGGTATAAAAAACACTCCAAATGAAATTGCTTTCTTCCCCTTTGGATATTTTGAGATTACCTAAATGATCATTGTTACCACGCTCAAGAGAGAAAGTCACCTCTGAAAATGCTTTAACAGTGATGTCTCGACCATCTTTTTTAGTAATGTACTCCTCATTAAAACGTGGCGTTAATTTATCATTTGTATAGCGTTGAAAGTGCTTGATTATATTACCGTCTTCGCCTAAGTCACTAAGCAACGCTATTAACCAATGAGTATAAGTGTTAGGCTGAATTTTTAGCTTGGGTTCGGTGTCACCTTCCAAATCGTTATCCCAATAAAAAAGGTCTTCAGTAAAAGCATTGTAATAAAGAATTTTTTTACGAGCCAATTCTACTTGTTCTTCATTATTTACCTCAATAATTTTAGGTACGATCAGCTCTTTAAACTCTTTTGAAAGGCGTGTTTTACCAGTGCCATTAAACGCATAAATCAGCTGTACTTTTTTATCAGAGTCTTTAAGTATCTGGGCGATTTCTGTTAATGATTGACTCATATTAGACGTCCTCAGGCTTTGGGAAGCTTAATAAAAGCTCGCGATAATATTCATACTGCTGCTGACGCAGCTCAATCTCACGCGGCAAGCCTTCGGTCAATGAAGTGGTTAAAGCGTCAAATTTGTCTAGAATGTCGACGATGCGTTGTTGTTCGAGTAGGGCAGGAACGGGTATTTTAAAGTTTTTTATAATACTAGAATTAAGGTCACCTCTTGCTCCTTGACCAAGCGCCTTGATGTTCTCATAGTTAAAGCTAATCCAATGAAATACATAACGATATAGAGCTTTTGTGTCATCTATTTCTAAACAACCACAGTGCTGATTTGTCGTTAAGGGTATTTTGTTAATTGCCGACCGACCCGCTGTTGCTCCAGAAATCGCGATTATCACGCAATTTTCTGGAATCCACTTAGCTGATGAGTTTTCTAGTGCAGAAGGTGTTACTTTTATATTTGTCTCTTCAATGTCATTAAATTTGACTTCTTGAGTTCTAAGCCAAGGAATTTCGCCGCCTTCATAGTATTCGGGATTACCAGCTCTTGGAGTTCCACCTGAATACCATTTTTTAGTAACCTCTCCTAAAGTTTTCCATTCGACTTTAATGTTCTTAAACGTGAATAATTGTTCACGATAATAGACATATTGCTGTTGGCGTGCTAATAATTCTGCGGTAAGCTCTGCGGTAAGTGTGGTAAATGTATCTAAAATTTGCACTACTTTATTTTGGACGGCGAGCGGGGGGATAGGAATTAGAAACTTATCTGTATCAGGTGTTGATATTTGAGGCATCTGCATCCTACTACCGAGTTTTTGAAAATATAACTCTTTAGTTTTTAGGTAGTAATAAACATATTTGATGTTTATATTTTCGTTTTTAGAATGATATGACCACATCTCATTCTTATGCGAGAATGGATTAGTATAATATTCAAACCCAATAACGCCACGTGATTTAACAATAATAGACGGTTCTCGATTTACGTTTTTTTCAGGAATATCAGTAAAATTAACCAATGCAAAAGTTTTACCACCAGCGAAAATTTTAAGTGGCGCATTTTCTTTATGCAATTCTTTCATTCTACCAGCTGTAATATTTGTTCCTTTGGTACGAACTAAAGCTTTTCCCAAAGCTTTCCACTCAAACTCAACGCCATCAAGCAATTTTTCTAAATAATTTAAATCACTCATGCTTGAGACTCCGTGCCTTCGATGTCTGCGACGATCACCTCTATATCTTTGCGTAATTGATCAATTCTCGCCACCGTAGTTGCCAGCTCAGCATTGAGGGTATCGATGTCGATAACTTCGCGGGTATCCTCGGCTTCGACATAAACGCTGACGGACAGATTGTAATCTTTAGCAGCGATAGCGCTATTGTCCACGCTGGCGGCGAGATAGTCGGCGTCCTCTTTACTATCAAATAATTCCATAATTTGCGCGATATGCGCGTCAGTTAAGACGTTGGTATTGGTCTCAGATTTAAAGAGCGAGCTAGCATCGATGAACTGGGTCTTGCTCTCAGTTTTATGCTTGGACAGTACCAAGATATTGACTGCGATGGAGGTGCCAAAAAACAGATTGGACGCTAATGATATCACTGTCTCGACATAGTTATTATCGACTAAATACTCCCTAATCTTCTTCTCTGCGCCGCCACGATAAAATATACCGGGAAAGCAGACAATCGCCGCGCGACCTTTGCTCGATAGATAGCTGAGCGCATGTAGCACAAAAGCAAAGTCGGCCTTGGACTTGGGCGCAAGTACCCCCGCTGGCGCAAAACGTTCGTCATTGATCAGCGTCGGATCATCACTACCGATCCACTTGACCGAGTAAGGTGGGTTAGAGACGATAGCATCAAAAGGCTTATCATCCATAAACTGGGGGTTTAATAGCGTATTGCCCAGTTGAATATTGAACTTGTCATAATTGATGTTATGCAAAAACATATTCATCCGCGCGAGGTTATAGGTAGTGTGGTTAATCTCTTGCCCAAAAAAGCCATCTTCGATGATATGCGCGTCAAAGTGTTTTTTGGCTTGAAGCAATAACGAGCCTGAGCCAGCTGCAGGATCATAGATCTTATTGACGGTTTCTTGCTTATGCATCGCTAATTGTGCGATAAGCTTAGAGACGTTTTGTGGCGTAAAAAACTCACCGCCAGACTTGCCTGCGTTGGCTGCATAATTAGAGATCAAAAACTCATAGGCATCACCGAATAGATCGATTTGATTATCTGCGAATTTATTGAAGCTGAGCTTTTCTACCCCTTGTAGCACCTTTGCAAGTCGCGTATTCTTATCCGCTACTGTATTGCCTAGTCTATTGCTAGTGGTATCAAAGTCAGCAAACAAACCCTTGATATCAGACTCAGAAGGATAACCATTGGCTGAGTTTTCAATATCAGCGAAGATAGCTGCTAGATCGGTATTGAGGTTATCATTTTTATGGGCATTGGCAGCGATAGTTGTAAACAGTTGGCTTGGGTAAATAAAATAGCCTTTGGTCTTAATCGCATCATCTTTGATCAGCTCAATGCGTTCATCATCATCAGCGAATGACGCGTAATCAATACTGTCATCATCGCCTTCGATATAGTTGATAAAGTTTTCACTAATAAAACGATAGAACAGTGTGCCCAACACGTACTGCTTAAAATCCCAGCCATCGACTGAGCCACGTACGTCATTAGCGATTTGCCATATCTGGCGTTGAAGTTCGGCACGTTGTTGAGTACTGGTCATCGAAAGTCCTATAATTAACAAATTAATAAGGCAGATAGCATACTATCCGGCTACTCGTTTTGACACCACTTTTTGCTTTTGACAATTAATCTATAAGTAATGACATTATGCAACTGCATTTACATAGAAGATTTAGGTTCTAAAACTTCGTTCGTATTACTGTTAAGTTTATTAGATTTAAATAATCAATTAATAGTACAGGTCAAAAAAGGTTTTTAGTAAATAGTATATTATTGAATAAATTTAAATACCTAGTCTGGTTTACTAGCTTTAAGCAAGTCCAAAACCTTGTCCTCTCCAAGCTGATCAATCAATGCTTGCAACTGGGAGCTAGAATCAGCGTCGTCTTTTGCATCGGCTCTAAACTTAGCGGTATCTCTGCCTTCTCGCAATGCATCTAGATAGTTCGCCCAGTTTTGCATCATCTCACTACGATCATCGATATACTCAAATCGACCATATGCCGTGCCATTAGGATCTTTAGTCGTATGACCCAATGCCATCTCTACAAGCACAAGCGGGTACTTTAGCTGCTCTTGTAAGATGGTTTTCGCTGTCGCTCTAAAGCCATGAGCACAGTGTATGTCTTGATAGCCCAAATCTTTTAGTCGCTTATTAGCCGTCGCATCAGAAATAATCTGATGCTTTTTTGCCGTCTGGCTAAAAAACACATATGGAGTATGACCATTGATCTTTTGCTGTTCACGCAAGATTGCTACTGCCTGACGAGGTAGGGGAACCACCATGTCTTTGACCATATTTACCTTACCTTGGCCTTTCAAGGGCTTTAATGTCCACCTGCCAACATCCAAATCCAAATCAGCCCAACGCATACGCCTGAGATCCCCATTACGTACGAACAGTAATGCTAATAGCCTAAGGGAATTTATGGTGTTTGGATCACCTTCTATAGTCTCTATGTCACGCATTAGCTTAGCAAGCTGTTTAGGCTTAGTGATCGCAGGACGATGACCGTAGTTTGACTTAGCAAGTTGACTTTTAATAAGAGCCGCAGGATTGCTCGTACAGAAGCCGCGAGCGCCAGCATAGATAAACACATCACTTGCGATACCTGCGCAGCGTTCAGCCTTATCTGTAGGCTTACCATCCTTGTTCAAGGAGTTGGCTTGAATGTCTAACAGCACTTCAAGCATTCTAGGCGAGGTGATCTCGCTGATAGGCTCATCACCAATGTAGGAGCATATTAGCTCTAATCGTCCTTTCTTACGAATGAGGGTATTGCTCTTTTGAGTCTGGTCTAAGCTATCGAAGTACTCCCAAGCAAAATGATTAAAAGAGTTTTTAGTTTTACTAATGATACTTTTCTTTTTATCTTCACGATATATTTTAGGATCGATGCCCTTACTTAAAAGGTCTTCATACTCACGCCATACTTCACACGCACGTGCATACGAGATACTTGGATATATACCGATGGATATAATACTTTGCTTAGGATTTGAAGGAGGGTAGTAACGGTACATCCATGACTTAGTTTCAGTAGGACGCACCATTAAGAATAGCTTAGGATGGTTTTTGACAGCAACGAAGTACTTCTTGTCTTCAGGCTTATGACTGCTGATACTCCGATCTGAACTGATCGCTTTTCTTTCCATAACCTAATCCTCCATAAGTACACTGAAAACTCAGTATACTTGACAGTATACTCAAAGTGCATGGATTAGGAAAGATTCATAAGACAGTATGGGACGTCAGATACAGCAAAGCCCCTGATATCAGGGGCTTTGGCTACTCTATAAGATAGTATAGAACTATGTAATGGTACCCGGAGCCGGACTTGAACCGGCACGCTATTGCTAGCGAGGGATTTTAAATCCCTTGTGTCTACCAATTTCACCACCCGGGCAAAACTTGTGTTATCTAACATGTAAACTAGCTGATAGACTGTCTAGTTACTAGATAAGTGGTCGCTATTATAATCGGTTGGGATAATAATGCAAGCCAAAATTAACGTAAAGTTAATAAATAATTGGAGGCTGGAGTCGGAATCGAACCGGCGTTAACGGAGTTGCAGTCCGCTGCATGACCACTCTGCCATCCAGCCAATCAAGGTGGACTATATTAGCAAAAATAATTTAAATTACAAGTCATTTTTTGGCTAAAAATAGCTTATTTGCTCACTTGTGCTGATTTTAGTGCTTTTTTATTAGTTTTTTGCGTATTCAGGCTCATCAGCGAGCCGGACTCACTGATGAGAGTACTGATCATTGAGAGTGTACTTTTATAATATCTCTTCGTTATTACGTTTGGCTCGTTTGATATCGCGATAAGTCGCGGTACAAATCAATACCAGCACGCCGAGCGTAATGGCTGGCCAAATTAAAATATATAAGCCGTAGATAAAGACGTTGTCCATGATATCTCCTTATAGTATTTATGAAGGGTTGCCTGTGCAGCGGGTCATATATTGACCAACTGCCAAACCCGCAAGCGGTGCTCGCTACCTGTGTTCATGAAAGCTCAGAGGTCGATGCCTTGGCTTTTTTATCATAATCGCCGACACGTTGATTGATTAAAGCAAAATCAAAGTGTTCATCACCCATGAGGCTAACGATGATACAAGCGATGGTGCTAGCACCATAGGCCGTTAGTGAGGCCAGTAGTACCATGTACTGACGTAAGAAGCCTGTGGCAAAAATGAGCATCAGTACCAGCGTGATCGCTGCCGCTACCATGCCGATTTTACGACCCAAAAAGCCAAAGACCATCAGCCCAATCACGACTGCGGCGCCCACACTGGCCAGTATTTCAAAGAAAAGCGCAGTAAAGCCTGTCATCGGTAGCAGCTCAAAGCGTACCACACAGAATAGCAGTAGGCCGATGATGACTGCCGAGGTAAAGGCGGCATTGGTCACGCGGTTCCAAAACACACTGGCGATGACCGGAAAAACAATCGCGCCCCATAATGCACCGACGAATACGAGCATCACCAAGATATCTAGCTTAAAGCTGGCAAAGATCAGTCCGGCAGCGGTGGCGATAATCATCGTGCTACGACCAACGAGCATCATGGTTTTAGGTTTGACGCGGCCTTTGGCAATGTTTTTGCCATACACATCCGCCATCATAATGGTCGATAATGCCGACAAATCTGAGTCGGCTGTCGATGACAATGAGCCAATGACCAAGATAAAGAACAAGGCGATAAATACAGGGTGCAAGTAAGTGCTGACCATCTGCGGGATGAGGTTGTTCATATTGCCATCTAGTGGCTCGATACCGATGGTCAAAGCCATCAATCCGATCATACCAAGACCGATGACGATACCAGCATAGCCGACCGTGGCGGTAATAAAGGTCTGTTTAATCTTAGTCTTATCGATCGCAAACAAGCGCTGCGTGATGGTTTGGTTACCAATCGCATAAGCAAGTACAGCGACAAAATAGGGCGCTCCTTGCTGAAAAAACGCTTCGGATGAAAAGAAATCCTGCTGTTCAAGCGTGAGGTTAGCGAGGCCATCGACCATGACTTGTGGCCCACCCATCGCAAACAGTACCGCTGGAATAATGACAATACCGATGGCCATCAAAGCGACCAATTGCGCAAAGTCTGTAAAGACGGAAGCACGAAACCCTGAGGTTAGGGTGTAGCTTAGCACCCCGATACCTGCAATCATGACCCCCGTCTGAAACGATAATGGCGATAATACCGATACCAACGCCCCAGCTGCAGTAAAGTTGACCATCAAGCTAATTAAGCTGCCCATAAGGTTGGATATGGCTAAAATTAATTGGCTTGATGAGCCATGGCGGGCGTGGATAAGCTCACCTAAGGTATGACCATCGGGTGCAAGCTCACGAAAGCGCATACCAAAAGGATAAATGAATAAGATCATCAGCGCGCCCCAAAAGCCGTAATGTATCGGCCCTGATACGCCATACTTGTAGCCAGAGGTCGCCGCCGCATAAAACGATGCCGCCCAAATCCAAGTAGCGGTCATACTAGCAGCACCCATGCCAAAGCCGACGCCATGGCCTGCCACCATAAATCCTGAAGTGGTTTCTTTGTCTTTTTTGATCAGCAATGACAACAAATACGTGCCGCCATAAAACGCTAACAACAATAAAATAATGGTTAACGATGAAAATTGGAACAGTGACTCAGTTTTCAAATTCATACCTCGCGATTATTTTACATAAATAAAAGTTTAATAGTATAACTTTATCCAAAACTGTTAAGAATACAATAAAGCCCATAAAAGTTTTATGTAGAGGCATCACACAGTGCTAACAGTTAGCCGTCATAAAAAGCAGTCAGCGCCGACCCAAATGCCGCGCGCTGGCGCACTTGGTGTTTTAAGGGTAGATCCTGCAACCTGTAAATGACAACTGCCCATTGACATCATGCCGGTTACTCACTGTTGTACGTCATTTGAAAAAATCACATGCAACAGTGAGCCACATTTCACAAAAATCGCAGGGAGTCATCAGCATGCGTCTGTTGATGGATAGTCCATCACGCTGTCAAGTGGTCATACTTGATAATAGCTGGCTGCTATAGAGCGCTGACAAGGCAGGTATCTACAGCAAAATTATGAATAAGCACTCAGCCATCTGCTGATGACGGTGCTAAGTGTAGACAGCTTTATCGGCTAATATTATGTATAGCCGGCTGAAATACACCCAAGCATGAGCGAATTTTTGCCCATGATTAGGTAATTGACGCATTACCTGTAGTTAAGTATCAAACACGCTACAGCCCTGATGCGTTGCACCATAGGCTAAGTATTTATAAATAAAACTACAGCTATGTTAACTATGTGTAACATACTCGTGCGCTAAGAGTACCCTATTCTGCCGTGAAGCTCAAATCTATCGGTCAGTTATCTGTCATAAATGACCAAAAGTCAGAGGCAGACCTCAAGAAAAATAGCATTGACAAATGGGGTTTATGGAAAGGTGTTTGTGAGGGTATCAATAAGGCTAACATATTGAATGGTGGCAGTATTAAATGATCAATGTGAGGGTATCAAAGTAAACGAATCGATGATAACGACAGGATTTAGAAAATGTGGTTAGGCAATACTCATCAAATGCCAGTGTAGTAGGTGACTCTATTGTCACGCAAAAACCCAGCCAGTCCCAAACCATAGCGCTGGGCGACCCGTACGGCCGTACTGGTGGGCGCAGACATGCCAACGAGCCAAGGGATACGCCCCCGAATCGATTTTTGTACCAACTCAATCGATAATCGTGAGGTCATGAGTACGCAATCAACCTCTACTTTTTGTCGCAGTTGCCAACCGATTAATTTGTCGAGTGCATTGTGACGGCCTACGTCCTCAAACAAGTACAACTGCTGATTGTATATCGTCGCTGCTGCATGCACAGCTCCTGTCAGTTGGTGTGTATGCTGTGTGGCATCTACTTGCTGACGTAGTACTAATAGATACTCAAGGCTTGGCACGGTTGCCTTAGAACCATGTATGTTTGCTTGTGAGTAGTGGCTCAAGTCGGGCAATGCCTGTGTCAGCCCCGTGATGCCGCACATACCGCAGCCTGTACGCCCTGCCAGTTGGCGCTTTTGGGCTTGGATGCGCTGATGGCAGCGTTGGTTTAGCACCAGCTCTACGATATAGATATCATAATCTTGAAATTGCTCTAAGCGTTGCTCAATGGAGGCGAATTCAAGATCCCCATCGTTTAAGGATTGAGCAAACTTTTGGTAGCTGGCAATATCTGTAAGATGTGTCACTTCCCAATCAAGTAACTCATGACTGTGCTGAATCAAGCCCTCGCTAAATAAGAACCCAACAGCCAAATACTCTAGTTGGTAAGGGCTGGCCATCAGTACCGCATAATGAATCCCATTAATAACGATTGATACCGCTGCCTCTACTGCCAAACTGGTGGTTTGAGACTCAATACAGCTTTGAGGTATATCGGCTCCATGAGCCTTGTCCGATGGATAATGATGCTTCTGCGCTAAATGTTTGCGAGCGAGCATTGTCTCGGCTGCGCTATTATCATTATCCTCAGATATCTCAGTCATAATCACTCTAGTTTCAGTTGTCTCTGCCATCATAGCCATTTTGCTAGAGGACTCACTTTGCTCAAAATTACTTTCAGTGATCATTACCACTTATACAGGTTCGGCTGTCTGAACACTTGTATTCACACGCTCTAAGATCACGGTCGTCGATTTGTATGCTGGGATATGAGAGTCTGGCGCATGGGTATCCAAATCAAACAGGTCGTTACATTCAGGATAATAGGCGGCGACGGCATTGGCGGCGATATCCATCTCAGTCAATATGAGAGGCCCTAGTACGCGCGGCTTGTTTTTATGCGCTGTGTGGCTTGAGCTGCTGGCGTGCCGCGATACCATCACCTGATCTCCTTTTTGCCAGCCTAGGCGGCTGATTTCATCTGGATGCATGAATAGCACATCTCGGCGGTTGGTCTGGCGATAGCGGTCTTTGAATCCAAATATCATCGTATTGAACTGGTCATGACTACGAACGCTGGTCAGTTGCCAAACCTTTTGCGTTGTGTCCTCATGATCAATGTCATGTGTGTCCGCCATTTGGGCTGCAACGTACGTAATGGAGTAATGCGGTACTTCAAACTGAGCTTTGCCACTCTCGGTATTCCATACACGATGGCGCGCTGCATGATACAAATGAAACCCGCGCTCATTGGTACGAATGCGCTGATTGAAGTTTTCAAAACCGTTAATAGCTTGGGCGATATAGTCTCGAATGAGATCAAAATCTTCGCTCATTGCAAGCCAAGGAATAGAGGAGTCAGCACCAAGTACATGTGTCGCAAGCTCCGCTATAATCTTTGCCTCAGACTTTAAGTTATCACTCACAGGTTTAAGCTTACCTTGGGTTGGAACTATCTGACACATTGAATCTTCAATCGTTGCAAACTGCTCACCTTTTGTTGTCAGGATACGCTCAGTACGACCCAGACAAGGCAGAATGACGTTGTTTGCTCCTGGGTATAGCATGGTTTCATTGAGCTTGGTACCGACAAATACATTGAGCTGAGTGGTGGTTAATGCTTGTTGAATAGCGCTCGTATCAGGGGCTGCCACAGCATAATTACCGCCCATACCCATAAACACTTTTAAGTCACCTTCGATAAGCGCTTTGGCGCCTGTGACGACATCATAGCCATGCTCTTTTGGCATAGGACGCTCAAAGACGCGCTCTAGACTGTCCAGTAAGGTTTTACTCGGGCGTTCATGGATACCCATGGTACGATCGCCCTGAACATTGGAGTGACCACGAACAGGGGAGGCGCCCGCACCATCAATACCAATCATACCCATCAATAATAATAGATTGGTAATCATCGCAACATTGTCATCGCCTTGCACATGCTGGGTGATACCCATGCCCCAAGTACAAATGGTCGCTGAACTATCAGCAACTAGCTTAGCGAGATTGACAATATCTATTTGAGGAATACCGCAGCCAAGCGTGATGTCTTCCCAAGTTTGCGCTGTTAGCCATTGTTTTAGCGGTTCAAAACCTGCGGTATGAGTAGTGATAAAGTCATGGTTGATTCTATCATTTTCAATCAGCCATTTAGCAATGCCCGTCAATAGCGCGGTATCACCGCCGATTTGAATTTGAATGACATCATCGACCATATCATCACTTTGACCTGCGGCCATATGCATTGGTTTTTGCGGATTTCTAAATCTACTCAAGCCTTGCTCGCGCATCGGATTAATCGAGATGATTCGGCATCCTTGCTCATGTGCATGGGCAAGCATCTCCAGCATTCGTGGATGGTTAGTCGCTGGGTTTTGCCCAAACATCAATATCAGTTTGGCTTGCTCAAAATCCTCTAGCATGACTGTCGCTTTGCCGACGCCTAGCTGTTTACCGAGCATCACTGAGGTCGGCTCATGGCACATGTTCGAGCAGTCAGGCAGGTTGTTGGTGCCAAAGCTGCGAACAAACAGCTGATACATAAAGGCCGGCTCGTTGGTCACGCGCCCTGAGGTATAAAATAGTGCTTCATTGGGTGAATCAAGCTTTCCAAGCTGCTCAGTGATTAAGCCATAAGCCGCTTCCCAAGGAATAGGGACGTAGCGATCTTGCGCGGCATCATAGTACATCGGTTCTGACAAACGCCCGCTATGCTCAAGTTCGTAGCCAGACCATCTTTGTAACTCGGTCACGGTATGCCTTGCAAAAAATTGTGCATCTGCCTTTTTCGTCATGGTTTCGCTGGCGATGACTTTGATGCCGTTTTCGCAGACGTCGATGCGCTTATGTGACTTATGGTCTGGCCACGCGCAGCCTGGGCAGTCAAATCCGCCTTGAGGTTGATTGCTTTTTAGGACGCTGACACTACCGCGTAAAAAGGTTTGATAATCCATCAGTTTGCGTGTCGAGGAGATCAGCGCAGGCCAACCTGCAGCAGGGTGGGAGTAAACAGGAATTTTGCGCATGACAGACCTCATCGATAAATGGCGGCATAATGGTGGTATCTCATCACTATATAATGCCCGCTGTACCGTGTGTAGCAGTAGTAACCATAGATAACAAAAAACCTTCAAGAAACATCAATTTTCTTGAAGGTTTTAGAAGCAATTAGAAACAGTAATGTCTGCTTTTTGAGAGTCAATAAGTTGAGACAGTCTAGCTCAAAATTAAGCTATCGTCTTCAACCTTTTCGCCGCGTGTTTGCTCGAACATATCTAACAAATCGTGTACGGTCATGCCGCGACGAATGTCTCCAGACACGTCCAAGACCACTTGCCCTTGGTGTAGCATCACGGTGCGCGTACCATGTGCCAATGCTTGTTGCATAGAGTGGGTCACCATCATGGTGGTGAGCTTATTGTCTGTGACAATTTTATCTGTCAATTCTAAAACAAAGGCGGCAGTTTTTGGATCAAGGGCAGCAGTATGCTCATCGAGCAATAAAATCTTAGAGGGCTGTAGCGATGCCATCAGCAGGCTCACCGCTTGACGTTGACCACCAGAGAGTAGACCCATACGGTCTGTCAGGCGATTTTCTAGTCCCAGTTTTAACACAGACAGTTTTTCACGGAACAAGTCACGGTTGTTTTGATTTAGTGCAAACTTCAAACCGCGCTTGCCGCCACGTTTATAGGCCAAGGCCATGTTTTCTTCAATGGTCAGCGCTTCACAAGTACCTGCCATCGGATCCTGAAAAACACGCGCGACCCAGTGTGCACGTTGATGGGCGGATTTTTTGGTGACATCAATGCCATTTAGCAGGATTGAACCACTATCGACGCGCGTGGTACCGCTGACTGCGTTCAAAAAAGTCGATTTACCTGCACCATTGGTACCAATAACAGTGACGAACTCACCATCAGCGATATTCAAACTAATACCACGTAGGGCAGGGTTTTCGATAGGTGTGCCTGGATTAAAGGTCAACTGTAAATCGGTGGCTTGCATCATAATCGTTATTCCTTATTATCTCTTCGGGCAAAGCAAGTGCTGTTGGTACTTGCTTAAACTGTCATTAGGCGCGAACTTTGCGTGATAAAAACTTCGTTTTCGCTTTTGGTAAGACCAACGCCAATACCACGAGTAATGCTGTGATTAAGTTCAAATCTTGCGGGCCAAAGCCGATACTACGCAGCGTATCGCTCGATAGTGCGACCTGAATAAACAGCTTGTACAATACTGCACCGACCACAACCGCAAAGGTAATTAACCAAATACGCTTGGCAGGAATGATGGTCTCACCAATGATGACTGCTGCTAGACCGATGACGATGGTGCCGATACCAATAGAAATATCAGCGCCGCCTTGGGTCTGGACAAATAGCGCACCTGCCAAGGCAATCAAGCCGTTAGAGATCGCCATACCGATGATGGTCATCCATGAGGTATTAATACCTTGCGCTTGTGCCATTCTCAAGTTTGAGCCAGTAGCACGCATTGATAAACCAGTTTCGGTACTATAAAACCAGTTTAAAAATAACATGGCAATCGCCACGACCACACCGATAATCAGACAGCGCATCCAATAACCATTGCCATTAGTCACTAAGGTACTAAATACCGTCGTTTCACCAAGTAGCGGTAGGTTTGGGGCGCCCATGATGCGTAGGTTGACAGAATATAGGGCAACCATCACTAAGATACTGGCAAGCAATTGTAGGATGCCAAGTTTGACATGCAGCCATGCAGTAACGATACCAGCGATTGAGCCTGCTAGCATACCAAAAGCACAGGCGAGCCACGGATTGACACCCGCAACGATAGAGATGCCAGCGACCGCGCCGCCCAGCGGAAAGCTACCGTCAGCCGTCAAGTCAGGAAAGTCAAGCGTACGAAATGAGATCAGCACACCAAGTGCGACGAGGCCATAGATCAGACCACTTTCAAGCGCACCAAAAAAAGCAATTAAAGACATAAGAGATCAGTAAGTCATAACTCAGTGTCTAGCGTATGGAACCAAGATAAGTGAGTGGCAAGCGCCAAAACCCTCTAAATGCTAAACAGCTAAGCGGTGAATTTAACAGATTAAGCAATCTGCGGTTAGGGTAAACCAAAACAGGTCACGATTAACAACGTTCATAAGTTACCTTGGTTTAAAGCGCTGATTCAAGCAACGGCAATATCCAATACAGCAAAAATGTATTTTACTTAACAAGTATCAGATAAGCCATAAGCTAACTACAGCAATATATGAAACAAGCTATTTAAACAGGTTCTGCTGAAACAAGAAGCCCAGCCTACTGACTCATAGCTGGGTTTCTTGTCAAACATTTAGCATGACAGCACAAAAGCGCAATCACTGATTCATATTATGATTTTGCTCATGGCTGCTATGGTAAGCCAAATACAAAGGTGCGTTATTCTACCACTTCTTTTGCTTTATCGATAACTGCTTGTGACAAAGTAATGCCTTCTTCTTCAGCATGTTTTGGGCTGACATACAGGTTAAGCGCTTGTGGGGTGTAAACAGGGATAGCGCCTGCTTTTTCACCATTCAAGATACGAACAACGATCTTACCCGTTTCACGGCCAAGCTCATAATAATCTACGCCTAATGCTGCAACCGCACCGCGCTCAACTGAGCTGGTATCTGAGGCGATCAGTGGAATCTTGCTTTCTTTGGCGATTTGATAGAGTGACTCGTAAGCGGATACCACGTTATTGTCTGTTGAGGTGTAGATCATATCGACCTTACCTTCTAGGCTACGTGCTGCCATTGCGATGTCATTACTACGCTGTGCTGGTGCTTCAAGCACGTTAATGCCTTGAGGGGTCAATTTCTCTTTTAGATTTTGTAAGATAATCGTTGAGTTGACTTCACCTGGACTATAGACATAACCGACATTTTTTAGTTCAGGAATGACTTGGCGCATCAATTCAATTTGCGGCTCATATGGTAGGGCATCTGAGGCTCCTGTCACGTTGGTGCCAGAGCCGTCCAAACTTGGCACCAGCTTGGCAGCGACTGGATCAGTCACCGCAGAGAATACCAGTGGAATGCTGCTCGTTGAGGCGGCCACAGACTGTGCAGATGGGGTAGCAATCGCTACGATCACATCTGGATCATCAGCGACGAACTGTTTGGCAATCTGACCGGCTGTCGCAGTGTTACCTTGTGCGCTTTGGAAGTTGACCGTTAGGTTTTCACCATCTTTGAATCCTGCTTCGTTTAACTCATCGATCACGCCTTTGCGTACATCATCAAGTGCTGGATGCTCAACGATAGCAGTGATAGCAACAGTTTTCATTTCGGTGGCAGTATCGCCAGTAGCCGCAGTATCAGTCGTGCTAGTATCTTGGGCTGATTGATTACAACCCGTTAAGATAGCAGTGCATACACCGCCTAGTAGTAACGCTTTGCCAAAATTAAAACGATTTTGATACAACATGGTTCTGACTCCTAAAAGTAATAATGTGTCCGTACATTATTTAATAGATGGGTAAAAGGGTAAAGCGAGCCACTTATGATGGCTACAGGGTATTTTTCAGTATTACTATTCAGCACTATTTATTTTATTCGTGCTATTTGTTATCAGTGCTTTGCGCTTGTTCATCAACATTGATGCCATTTTTTAGCAACTCTGCTGGCAAACTAACGCCTTGCGTTTTGGCATGCTTAGGGCTGATATATAAGGTTAGATCGTTCATGACGGCAGGTTCAATGTTATTGATCGCCTCGCCATTTAATACGCGATATACCATTTTGCCAGTGGTACGACCAAAGTCATAATCATTAACGCCAAGAGCAGCTGCCGCGCCGCGCTTCACGCTAAACTCATCAGACGCGACAATAGGGAGTTTCAACTCGTTTGCTGCTTGAGTCATGGCCTCAAAAGCAGAGGCGACGTTGTTGTCAAATGAGGTATAGATGATATCTGCGCGTCCTTGCAAGCTACGGGTTGCCATGCCGATATCGGTTGGACGATTGGCAGGGATATCTAACAATGTCAGATCTCGTGCTGGTAGCGCTTGTTTTAGGCTATCACGCAATGACACTGAGTTTGCTTCGCCTGGGCTGTAAACGTAGCCGATCGTTTTCATCTCAGGCTTTATTTGTTGTAGTAAATCTAACTGCGGCTCTAGAGGTAGCTGACTCGATAATCCTGTCAAATTGCTTTGAAAAGGCTTGCCATCTTCATTGATAAGCTTAGCGCCTAGTGGGTCTGATACGGCCGTATAAATGATAGGAATAGTAGTGGTAGCCGCGACAATCGACTGGGCCGATGGCGTCGAGATAGCGACGATGGCGTCCGGATTGTCTCCTGCAAACTGCTTAGCAATCTGTCCTGCTGTCGCTGTATTGCCCTGTGCACTTTGGAAGTTGACCGTTAGGTTTTGGCCTTCGACATAACCATTGTCTGCCAGCTCATCAATAATACCGCGGCGCATGTCATCCAATGATGGATGCTCAACGATTTGGGTAATCGCAATAGATTTGGCAGGTTTTTCTGCATCTGCAGCAGAGCTATTTTCAGTAGTGGCGGCTGTGTCAGTAGAGGAGTTCGAGCAGCCTATCAGGCCAAGTGTGCTAATGGCACTAAGAGCAACGCCATATAGGCTTAAGCGTAGAGTAGAAGCAATAGTCATTATTAGGATAACTCATAGGTTATATCAATCATAAAAACCAAGCGAGGACTGTCAGATTGATCAAGCCTACTAATAGCAATGCTCAAAGAATCTGTTTGGTTCTCTTTGGTTCTAAAAAAGATATTGGAGAATGCAGATTAGCCGAGTCAATACTACGTCTACGTCAACATAGCAGGCTAACCATTAATTAAAGTAATCGTTCCGTCGATTATTATGTTCATATTATGACAGCAATGTAAGTTATCGCAATAAAAAATTAAAGCGCATTCGTCATAGGCGTACTTAGTAAGACTATTAGGCATTGTCGTAACCACTGTCATAAGTGTGGTTTTGAGTATTTAACCATAAGAATTAGCCTCTTAAGGCATTGTCTTATCCAATAAACTGATAGTCAAAAAGCATACAAGCTAGCAACGCATCTATTACCAATCCACTTCATAATTAACGTAAGCTAATGTTTATATAAAAATTTTTTATATGAGAAGTAGGGTGCGTCCAAAATCCATATCATTATTATGTTGACGTGTTGAATATATAGTAAAGCCCAAATAAAACTGATATATCATCATAAACACACTCGATTAAATACTATTTTCCTTGCTTGCTGTGACTTCGTCTCCAGAGGCTGCGAAAAATAGCCTTTAATCTCGTTGTGTCATTTTTAAATTGACTTGACTATACAACGCATTCAAATATCTCATTACTATTATTCAAACGCATATTTTAAGGATAACATTATGAATACAGCTAATTTAAAGTTATTGACCATCGCTGGCATTACGGCAAGCTCATTGATTTGCCTGCCTGCTATGGCAAAAGACAATCATGGTAATGGGCACGGTCATGGAAATGGCAAGGGTAACTCTGCTCACATTAGTAAAGATTACAACCATAACAATTATCAAAATAATGGCAATGCCCACCCTAATATTAATGCGTATCGCAATGCTAGCCCTAACGCGTCATTCAAGCGTGACCTTGATAAATACGGTTATAGAGTAGTCGGCAAGATTGATAGAAGGGATTATGATCGTTCTGTTATTTTAGATCGTTATGATGACCGTTACGTACGTATCCGTACGCCAGACAATAAGATTGTGACAGTAATTAATAACACGTTGGAAATTATTGATGTTTTGAGTAGATAACAGCGCACTTTAATCTTTTAAGTCAGCCATAAAAAAACGGTCTATTTAGACCGTTTTTTTCGTTCTTTCTTTAATTATCACTTACACCACTACTTAAGTTAATATTTTTATGCGAGTACATCACCAATGACACAGTTATCAGGTAGCGTAACGACCGTTAGCTGAGTTTTTGGATCGCCTGATGACAAAATCATGCCCTCAGAGATACCAAATTTCATCTTTCGCGGGGCAAGGTTGGTCACGCAAATGACTTTCTTACCCGTCAGTTGCTCAGGCTCATAGAACTTACGAATGCCGCTAAACACGTTACGTGGCTTTTCTTCACCAACATCTAGTGTGAACTGTAGCAGCTTGTCCGCGCCTTCTACGTGATTGCACTCAAGCACTTTAGCGACTTTCATCTCAACCTTAGCAAAGTCTTCAATACCAATATAATCCGTTTGCTCGGCAACAGTATTAGCGTCTATTGCAGGTGATTTGTCTTTTGCGGCAGGCTTGTTATTTTCGGTCACAGCAGGCGCATCAGCTTGAGCTAATGATGCTTTAGAATCTTCTACCATGGCTTCAATATCTTTTTCTTCGATACGTTGCATCAGTGGCTTGAATTTATTGATTTTATGGCCTAATAACCACTCATTACGACTGGCAAAGCTTAAATCGTCAATATTCAAAAACTCTTTCGCATTTGCTGTCAGCTCAGGCAATACTGGTGCCAGATAGACCATCAACTGACGGAAAATGTTGATAGCGACCGAGCAGACGTCTTGAACTTCTTGCTCAGTGCCTTCCAATTTCGCGAGCGACCATGGTTTTTTGGCATCGATATATTCGTTGGCTTTATCCGCACACTGCATGATGAGGCGCATAGCACGTGAGAATTCACGATTCTCGTAAGCAGCAGCAATCTCATCGCCCGTTTTGGTAATGTCTTCTAATAGGCGCGGTTCAGCGCAAGTCTCAGACAGTATACCGTCGTACTTTTTAACCAAGAATCCTGCACTACGACTAGCGATATTGACCACTTTACCCACCAAGTCAGAGTTGACCTTTTGCATAAAGTCTTCTAAATCAAGGTTGATATCTTCGACTTTGTCAGACAGTTTGCTGGCGAAGTAATAACGTAAGTATTCAGGGTGTAAATGCTCAGCATACGTCTCGGCCTTGATGAAAGTGCCGCGTGACTTACTCATTTTTTCGCCATTGACCATCAAGAAGCCATGGGCAAAGACGCCCGTTGGCGTGCGCAATTCGCTACCGGCTAGCATGGCTGGCCAAAACAGTGCATGGAAATACACGATGTCTTTACCGATGAAGTGATAAACTTCGGTTTTGTGCTCGTTTTCTTGTGCCCAGTAGCGGTCAAAATCAAGCGCTTGCTCTGTTCCCGCACGCTTATCACATAGGTTTTTAAAGCTTGCCATGTAGCCAACTGGCGCATCAAGCCAGACATAAAAATATTTGTCTGGCTCATCGCTTGGGGTGTCTGGAATTTGAAAACCGAAGTAGGGCGCATCGCGCGAGATATCCCAGCTAGTAAGTCCTGCCTCAAACCATTCTTGCAATTTATTAGCCACTGAGGTTTGCAAGCGATTGTCACTGCGCGTCCAGTCCTGTAAGAACTGCTCAAACTCTGGCAAGTCAAAGAAATAATGCTTAGAAGTTTTAAGCACAGGCGTGGCATCCGATAACGTTGAGCGCGGGTTTTTCAGCTCAGTGGCATCATAAGTGGTGCCGCATACTTCGCAGTTATCACCATATTGATCTGGTGAATCGCACTCAGGGCAAGTGCCTTTGACAAAACGATCGGCTAAAAACAATTGCTTTTCAGGATCAAATAGCTGCTCGACATCTTTTGTGCTGATATGACCAGCCTCATTGAGACGACGATAAATCAGCTCAGAGAACTGTTTGTTTTCTTCTGAATGAGTGCTGTGGTAGTTATCAAAATTGATCAGGAACTTTGAAAAATCTGCTTCGTGTGAGGCTTTGACTGAGGCAATTTGCTCCTCTGGCGTGACGCCATTGGCTTCTGCTTTGAGCATGATGGCTGTACCGTGCGCGTCATCGGCACAGACATAAGTGACCTGATGGCCTTGCGCCTTCATCGCACGTACCCAGATGTCTGTCTGAATATATTCTACAAGATGCCCCAAATGGATGTCGCCATTGGCGTAGGGCAGCGCACTGGTTACTAAAATCTCACGCACTTTTATCACCTATATTTTTGTATAAATGGGTTAGTTATCGAACATCTTAAGCGGCTCATCGCTCATCGATGCGACATCGTTAATGCTAAAAACTTCTAAAAATAATAAAAAATCAAAAAGTGTGCCTATGATACCGTAATTCAGATAATTTTGTGATATTCCTTGGTAATTACTTCTCATTTGGCAAGCATTTATTAGCCATGAACGATAGGTTCACACCGCATGTTGATGGTCATAAACCAGCCATAAAAAACCCACCAAGCAGTGTGCTAAGTGGGTTTTTTATTTATCCATTATTCACTTAGATACCAGTAGTCAATAATAAATGGCTAAGTGACTAAATGATTAAATGACTAAGCTAGCTTAGAATGAACCAAACATCGTCCCTAAGATAATCACAGCAACCACAGCGACCAATGGAATGACCATCGTCACCATCGCCAAGTTCAAATAAGACTGTTTATGGGTCAAACCACAAATCGCTAGCAAGGTAATGACAGCGCCACTGTGTGGAAGCGTATCAAGACCACCTGCCGCCATAACGGCTACGCGGTGCATTAACTCAGGGTCGATACCCGCATTGACGGCCATTCTTAGATAGTCTTCACCCAAGGTCGACAGCGCAATACTCAAACCACCAGACGATGAGCCTGTGATACCAGCAAGCGTGGTCATCGCGACGGCTTCTGAGATCAGAGGGTTGTCAGGGGTAAGGTTTAAAATGCTATCACGAATGATAAGGAAGCCTGCTAATGATGCGATAACTGCGCCATAACCCACTTCTGATGCAGTATTAAAAATCGGCAGCATCGAGTCATAAGTACCACGGTTGATGGTTTTTTGTAGGTTATTCCAATGTCCGATGCGGAGCAGAATTAACACCACACAAGCGACGACCAACGAGATAATAATTGACCATAACCCGAGCGATCCATCTATATTTAAATCGGGAAACTGAGTTTTTAGGCTACTGAAATCTATCGATGGGAAAACCACATAGGTCAATATAGCGTTCAAGCCAATGACCAATATCAGCGGAATCATGGCAACGGTGAATGAAGTGTGATGAGTGTTTAATATATCAGCTTTTTTTGCAGCCGCTCCAACGCCGCCTACATCCTCTTCATCATGCTGACCATAACCTTCCCCCGCTGCATTTGCTTTGTTGGCACGTGACTGAAGCCACAACCAACCACCAATAAACATGATCGTACCGCCAATGATACCCAAAATAGGCGCGGCAAATACGTTGGTGTTGTAGTAAGGAATTGGAATAGCGTTTTGGATGGCTGGCGTGCCTGGCAGTGCAGTCATTGTAAAGGTAAATGACCCTAGGGCAATGGCAGCAGGAATCAAACGTTTTGGGATATCGGCTGCTCTGAACAAGTCCTTGGCAATAGGATAAATGGCAAACGCCACCACAAACAGTGATACCCCGCCATAGGTCAAAATAGCACAGACCAAAATCACCGCAAGAATGGCCTTGCTGGCACCGAGCTTTTCGACGACGGTATTGGCAATCGCGGTTGCCGCACCAGAGTCGGCCATCAAACGCCCAAACAATGCCCCTAGCAAGAATATAGGGAAGAATTTGAGTAAGAACCCACTTAACGCGCCCATAAAGACATCGGTATAAGCGGGGATGGTGTTTAAAAAATCACCTGATAGTAAGACTGCTAGCGTCGCCATAATCGGTGCTAAGATCAGCACAGAATAACCACGATAAGCAAAAAACATGAGTAATAATAGGGTGATGACAATCGCAAATGTACTAAACATGATAGCCCTCCTTGGCAAAATTAAGACAGCGTGTATGTCGCGATTATCGATGTAGGTCAATAAAATTAATCAAAATATGTAATTTTTGATTTTTTATCAAATATTAATCTTGGAATAATATGATATTGACTTGCCTCATACCTCGCTACTGTACTGTCTCATTCGTTCTTAGTGTTATTGTCTTCTCGCTGCGAGAATTATATGTTAAGTTAGCATAAGTATTTGATATATGATATATCGATATAAAATGTATTGATTTAAATTTAAAACAGTCAATGCGCTATTGATTGGCACAATAAATAAATCATGATAGATAATGGACGTTAATAACAAAAACAGACTTGCAAGGAGATAAGTATGAGTCGCTCAAAAGTATATAACAGTGCCGAAGAGGCGCTAAAAGGCATCGTCAGCGATGGGCAAACACTCGCTATCGGTGGTTTTGGTCTATGCGGCATTCCAGAAGCATTGATCGAAGCACTACGTGATAGTGGCGTTAAAGAGTTGACCTGTATCAGCAACAACGCTGGCGTCGATGATTTTGGACTTGGTCTGCTACTACAGACCCGCCAAATCAAGAAAATGATTTCATCATATGTTGGTGAAAACAAAGAGTTCGAACGCCAGTACTTGGCAGGCGAGTTAGAAGTTGAGCTAACCCCGCAAGGTACATTGGCAGAAAAGCTACGCTCAGGTGGTGCGGGTATTCCTGCATTCTATACAGCGACTGGTGTGGGCACATTAGTTGCCGAAGGTAAAGAAACGCGTGATTTTGATGGTCGTACTTATGTGTTAGAGCATTCATTACGTGCGGATGTGGCACTCATCAAAGCACAAAAAGCTGATAAAGCCGGTAACTTGATATTTAATAAGACCGCTCGCAACTTCAACCCAGACTGCGCAATGGCGGGAAAAATCACCATCGTCGAAGTCGAAGAAATCGTCGAGACAGGTTCGTTTGATCCAGATGAAGTGCATCTACCAGGTATTTTTGTGCAACGTATTGTATTGAATGCTAGCCCTGAAAAACGTATCGAAAAAACCACGACTAAAGCGGTAGAAGGCGCTTAGATAAAATCATGGTTGAGACTTATCGTCAGTTTTTAGATTGATAATAACTTAGATAGCTAATTGTTTAGATAGCTAACGATTTAGATGAATAGCAATAGAATATCGTAAAAAATAAGGAAATCAGCATGGCATGGACAAGAGAACAAATGGCGCAGCGCGCGGCAAAAGAGCTACAAGACGGCTATTATGTCAACTTAGGCATTGGTCTACCAACGCTAGTCGCTAACTATATTCCTGAAGGCGTAGACGTATGGCTACAATCAGAGAACGGCTTGCTGGGTATTGGTGAGTTTCCAACCGAAGACGCCGTTGATGCCGATCTGATCAATGCAGGCAAGCAAACCGTGACCGCAGAAGCAGGGGCCAGTTATTTTAGTAGTTCAGAGTCCTTTTCGATGATTCGCGGTGGTCATGTCAACTTAGCGATATTAGGCGCCATGGAAGTCTCAGAACAAGGTGACCTTGCTAACTGGATGATTCCTAAAAAAATGGTCAAAGGCATGGGCGGTGCGATGGATTTGGTCGCAGGCGTACAGCGTGTGATTGTATTGATGGAACAGGTCAACAAGCATGGCGAGCCAAAAATCTTAGCCAACTGTGAGCTACCATTGACGGGTAAGGGCGTGGTTGATCGTATCATCACTGAGCTTGCCGTATTAGACGTTACTGACAGTGGCCTAAAATTGGTTGAATTAGCAGATGGTGTTAGCTTTGACGAGCTACAAGAAAAAACGCCAGTTAGCATTGCTCAATAGGATTTATCTCCTAATATTTATAGATCATAATAAGGAACCTATATGTCCACCCAATTACAGCAGGATTTGACAGGTAAAGTGGCATTAATCACTGGCTCTGCAAGTGGTATCGGTCGTGATATCGCTGAGACTTATGCAAAAGCAGGCGCTTCGGTTGGTATTGCCGATATCAATCTTGAAGCAGCACAGCAAACGGTTGATGCCATTGAAGCAGGTGGCGGGCGTGCTCTTGCGATTGCGATGGATGTGACCTCTGAAGATGCGGTAAACGAAGGTGTACAGAAATTGGTTGATACCTTTGGCGCTATTGATATTTTGGTGTCTAATGCTGGTATCCAAATTATCGATCCTATCCATAAAATGACGTTTGATGACTGGAAAAAAATGCTCGCTATTCACTTAGATGGCGCTTTTTTGACCACTAAAGCCGCGATTAAGCACATGTATAAAGGCAATAAGGGCGGCACGGTCATCTACATGGGCTCAGTACACTCGCATGAAGCGTCACTTTATAAAGCACCTTACGTCACTGCCAAGCACGGCCTGCTAGGACTGTGCCGCGTACTGGCAAAAGAAGGTGCTGAGCATAATGTGCGCTCGCATGTGATCTGTCCCGGGTTTGTCAAAACGCCTTTGGTCGAAAAACAAATACCGCAGCAAGCAAGCGAGAAAGGTATTAGTGAAGAATCTGTCGTTAATGACATTATGCTAGTAAATACTGTCGATAAAGAATTTACAACGGTAGAGGATATTGCTCAGTTGGCACTATTCTTAGCGGCGTTTCCCAGTAATGTGTTTACAGGACAATCTATCGTTGCCAGTCATGGCTGGTTTATGAATTAATAGACAAATATTGCGCCTATTATAATAGAACAAACCACAATGTCAGACCTACTGGCGTTGTGGTTTTTTTATGCGTCCAATTCAGCTACACTGTCACGATAGAAGGTTTGGCTAAAATGGTCACTGGTTTTATCGTTTGCTCAATAGGAGACGATATGAATTAAGCCATGTACCAAACTCATCCACTTGTATAGGCAATAATAATAGCTATGTTCAACTTTATGAAGAAAAAAACCACCAAAACCGAAACACCGCAGCAGCAGGCAGAACGTGATAGTGCCGTTGATAAAGTATTGCTTGGGTATGAGATAGGAACAGTCAGTATTGCGACGATGGTCACAGGACTTGAGCGTGACGGCGAGGCGCTGACGCTAGACTTGCGCCTGCCACAAGACAGCAACCCTGAAGCTATCCAACAAGAGCTTGGTCAGCTGCTGCATCCGCATGGCATTACCACGATTCATATGAATGTGCGCCTGCCTGCTCCAGAAAAAGGGTCAGGTTCAAGCTTACCAAAGCAGATGCCAAAGACAACCAATGCGATGGAGTCCCAGCCTTCATCTGGCGTTAATAACAACGTGAGTAATGCCAATAACGCTAACGCTGAGCCGCCAATTACCAAAGCAGCACCTACGCAAGCTTCATTAGCTGCGCATCCTCGTATCCGCCATATTATTGTTGTGGCATCAGGTAAGGGCGGCGTTGGCAAATCAACGACGACTGTGAACATCGCACTGGCATTACAAAAGCGGGGTAATCGCGTGGGCGTGCTTGATGCGGATATATATGGGCCTAGTATGCCGACAATGCTAGGTGTTGCCGATGTGAAGCCGCAATTAGAAAACGAGCAGTTCGTTCCGGTTGATGCGCATGGAATAGCGATGCTCTCTATCGGCAGCTTGCTCGATGGGGAGAACACACCAGTTGCGTGGCGTGGACCAAAGGCGACAGGTGCGCTGATGCAGCTTTATAATCAAACCAACTGGCCACAGCTAGATTACTTGGTGATTGACATGCCGCCAGGTACGGGCGATATACAGCTGACCTTAGCACAGCGTATCCCAGTGACAGGCGCTGTCATCGTCACGACGCCGCAGCACGTTGCACTACTTGATGCGCAGAAAGGTATTGAGATGTTTAACAAAACCAGTATTCCTGTGCTTGGTGTTGTTGAAAACATGGCGCTGCACACTTGTAGTAACTGCAACCATACCGAAGCGATTTTTGGTAAAGGTGGCGGCGAGATGATCGCTGAGCATTACCACGTGCCTTTATTAGGGCAGCTACCACTTGCCAGTGGTATCCGCGCCCAAGTCGATAAAGGGGAGCCAAGTGTATTGGCTGATGATGAGTTTGCGAATTACTATATCAATATAGCCAAAAACATCGAGACTAATATTGATAAATTTGCTAAGCCTGTCGATGATAAGCGGATCTTTTAATCGTTTATGATGATTGTTTATCAATAACAAATTAGCCTAAGCAAATATAAAGTTAAAAGCATTTTTATTCTAACAAAGAAGCAAGGAAGCTTTGTGAGTGTATCTATTTATCAAAGTCATTTAGAGGCTGCGCCCAAGCAGTACACGTTACTAAAAATGCTGCGTCCGCCCGTGTATGAAATTGAGCTATCAAATAACCAACTGATTGGCGTTTGCTACTATAAAGATGGTAGTAGCAAGCGCTATCAAGTCAATGCAACCTTTAGTAATAGGCGAATGGTGATTGCCGATTTTTTGTCAGCAGTAGAGGCGATGGCGGCTTTATTGTTAAAGTTTCCTAAGCATCCTTTTGGGACAAATGGTTTTGCCGTAGCAAATGTGACGCAGGAGCTGGCCGATGGACTCACTGCAATAGAGGTCAAAGCCATTACAGAAGCCATTTGGGCCGCATCAAGGCAAGCAAAAAGAACAGTGATAAGTACCGAAGTAAGCTATCAAGGACAAGTGATTAGTCAGTAATAAATGCAAGACAAGGATGTCATAGCAATGCATGGACCTATTAAAAGCGACAAGGTAGATAATGTAGCTTACGCAAATATCATTTCTACCGATATAAAGCCACAAGCTATCGAACAGCTCATCCAAAATGGTCAGCCACAATTTGGGGTGTTCTCGCAAGTTAAACAAATCAATTATCTCGATTATTACAGTCCGTTAATCTCGCAAAAACCATTATCAAACTGGCGTAAAGACTTCAAGGCCAATCAATTCTGTTTTGTCCAAATCATCGAGCCGCCTTTTAGAGTATGTCTCGCACTGGCAACGATTAAGATTGCCACTAGTGCTTTTGTTTATGTTTACAATGAAGAGACTGCACAATTAGAGATTGGGGAAGCCTTGCAGCCAGTTACGCGCCGCAGTGAATTTATCGGCGATCACTATCAAGGGCAGATGTCTTTTACCCATAGCAAGCTTAGCCTAACGCTAGGTTTTACCCCAGAGCAGGTGAGTATAGAGCTTGATAGCCAATATCTAGCAGTCCATGCAAAATTAGAGCGTCAGCAGCAGCCGCTTGCGATATGTACGCCAACAGGCAGACGCGGTTGGACGTTTACCCAAAAAGAGCCGTTGAGCGCTGCTAGCGGCGAGATAATTATCAAAGCGGGTGCACAGATAACCGCTGATAGTCAGCAGCAAAAACTTGAATTGAGCAAGACAACAAAAGCCAATCTAGATTGGACACTGGGTTATATGCGTCATGAGACCAATTGGTTTTGGACTTGTATCAACAGCTACCTAGCAGATGGTCGGCATTTTTTATTGAATCTCTCTATGGGTGTCAATGAGACAGGTCTAAGTGAGAATGCTTGTTGGCTCGATGGCGAGATTTTTTATCTGCCACCTGTATTATTTGAGCGTAAAGATACGAATGACTCCTCTGCCAATACTTGGCACATTTATCATCGAAGCTTAGGCTGGAGCAGTGTCGATATCGATTTAACTTTCACGCCGATTAGAGTCTACAAAAAAACAGACAATTTCGGCGTTGTCGCCAGCATCTTTGAGCAGTGGCTAGGGGAGTACAGCGGCGAGATACGCTTAGCTGGGCAAGTGCTACGCTTGGATAAGGTAATGGGACTAGCGGAAGATCACTTTGCAAAATGGTAATATCTGACTCAAGCTGAATAGCGAGTGGATACTTTTATCTCGCGTAAAACCTATAAATTGAGCCATCAATTCCGTATAATCATCGCTATTAAAAATTTGCTAAGGAATAACAATGTCTATTAAGTCTGACCGCTGGATTCGTAAAATGGCCGAAGAGCACGGCATGATCGAGCCATACGAGCCAGGTCAAGTGCGCTTCAATGATGCAGGCGAGCGTTTGGTGAGCTACGGTACCTCAAGCTACGGTTACGATGTACGCTGTGCGCCTGAATTCAAAGTCTTTACCAACGTCCATTCAGTCGTTGTTGATCCTAAAAACTTCGATGATAAAAGCTTTATCGATATCGTCGGTGATGAGTGTATCATTCCGCCAAACTCGTTTGCCTTAGCACGTACGATGGAATATTTCCGTATTCCACGCGACGTACTGACTATTTGCCTAGGCAAGTCGACTTACGCACGTTGCGGTATTATCGTCAATGTCACGCCGCTAGAGCCTGAGTGGGAAGGGCATGTAACGCTAGAGTTCAGTAATACCACCAATCTACCAGCTCGTATTTATGCCGGAGAAGGCGTCGCGCAAATGCTGTTTTTCCAAAGCGATGCCGATGACGTGTGCGAGACCAGTTACAAAGATCGCGGCGGTAAATACCAAGGTCAGCGCGGCGTGACCTTGCCGAGAACCTAGTTAAAGATAAAGTCTCAAGTCTTTGAGCAGCCAATAAAAAAGCCAGTTATATCAAATATGACTGGCTTTTTATTATGCTTAGATTAACACATGAAGTGCAATACCAAATGCAAGGTGAAAAAAAGACCTAGATGCGCTAGCATCAAAGTTTTTATCCACCGACCAAAGTGAGATTGCAACCATGAGCTATACACATCTAAGCCTAGGTGAACGATACCAGATTTATGCCCTTAAAGGGGCAAAACATAGTATTAATTTTATAGCGAGGGTGTTAAACAGAAGTCCCAGTACCATATCAAGAGAGCTTAGGCGTAATAAAAGCCTACGAGGTTACCGAGCAAAGCATGCTAATAACAAGGCTTGTGACAGACGGGCTAACAACGCCACAACTATTGTGACTGACCTCTGGG
>NZ_FNAL01000019.1 GCF_900101915.1 Psychrobacter pacificensis
AGTGAGGTTGCAGGTTAAGACCATTACCTCTGACAATGGTAAAGAGTTTGCTCAGCATAAGAAGGTGAAACAAAAGCTCTTTAGCCCTTTCTTCTTTGCCGATGCTTATGCGTCATGGCAGCGAGGAACCAACGAGAATACCAATGGCCTTATCAGAGAGTACTTGCCTAAGGGTTGTGACTTTAGACAAGTCTCTGATAATGAAATACAGGACATTGAGAACAAACTAAACAACAGACCAAGAAAACGATTAGGGTTTAAAACGCCTATGCAGGCGTTCTATAATATTAATTAGCGTTGCACTTGGTGTGTTAATCTAAGATGTGAAAAATAATCAGTTTGAATGGCTGATTATTTCAGCACTTTCAACCCTGCTTTGTTATCGCGTTTAGGTTTAGTCGCAGCTTTTGGTTTATTCGCTACCGCGCTAGCCTCTTCTTCAGGCTCATAGTTATCGTACTCGTTAGGATCAAAAAACATCCCTTGCGAGTTTTCTTTAGCATAGATGCCAAGTACCGCTTGCAAGGGTACCCAAATTTCTTGCGAGACACCGCCAAAACGCGCACTAAAATGAATATAATCATTTTTCATACTCATATTGCCTGTAGCACGGCTGGCGATGTTTAATACGATACGACCATCTTGCACATGCTCGGTTGGTATCTGTACGTTATCAGCAGTAGCATCGACCATCAGATAAGGCGTCAAGGCGTTGTCTTCTATCCATTGATATAGTGCACGTACCATATAAGGACGGGTAGGTGTAATAGAGGTGGTTTCGCTCATCTAATGATTTCCTATACTAATGATGTTCAATAATGAAAAGATATTTTATTTAGCAAATTATCGCACAATAAGTGCAAGTCAATTTCTGTTATATTGATACTTATTCTAAGGCAGCTTCTTATACTTGTCTAATTAACGTACGCTTTTTTGGAAGCTACTACGCTCAAACACTCTCGTTTGATATTCAAACAATGGACGGCTGATAGCACGTGGCAGCTCAATCCCCATTTCATCCAATCGCCATAATAGGGGTGCTAATAACACGTCACACCAACCAAACTTATCAGCCATAAAATAAGGCTTATGAGCGAACAGCGGCGACAGAGTAATCAATGAATCACTGAGTTGTTTTTTAGCAACGGCAGCCTGTGCTTTATTAAAACTATCTGGATGCGTGAGGAGGCGCTTGCCAAGTACGAGCCAATCACGCTGAATGCGCCAAGCCAATTGGCGAAACTGTGCACGTTCCTGCGGTGTCTCAGGGAGCAGTTTGTTTGTGTGATAACGCTCTTCAAGATATTCAAAAATAACATTAATCTCATAAAGCGCAATCTCACGCTGCTGCAATACAGGTAAGGTATGATAGGGATTAAGCTCAGTCAAATCTTCAGGGCGCTCGGAATGCAGACGAGACAAATAGTAAGCAAGCTTTTTTTCTTCAAGTAATAGGCGTACCACATGACTGTCGTAGCCGTCATCAGCATATAAAATTAGCTGACTACTTGGAATGTCATTCGCATCAATCATGAAAGCCTAATGTTAAGAGTGAAGGTTGTCATCGTAAACAAACTCGCAACGTTTATCAAGGTAGTGTACGTAAACATTAGCGCTGAGTGGCTTATTTTCCGGCTTATCTGGTATTTCAGCTTAATGTCAAAGCACAAAAAAAGGCACTACCGAAGTAGTGCCTTTTTTAATTATCAGAACTGTCTGCTAATTATTACTTATTTGACGTCTTTCCAGAATTCTTTGTTCAACAAGTAAACTGGGATGAGTAGTACTAACAAGAATAAAATAACAAAGAAACCAATGACTTGACGGTCGTGACGAGCAGGCTCACCCATCCAAGCCATAAAGTTGACTAAGTCACCAACTTCAGATTCAAATTCTTCTTGGCTTAGCTCTTCTTGCATATTATGCAATACGTGGGGCATAGCAGCATTGGCCAGTACTAAGTTGTTAGCGCCCCAAGGACGACTTGGATCTTCATAGAATGATAATAGGTATGTGTATACCCAGTCATCACCGCGCAGTCTCGTCTCAAGTGACAGATCAGGAGGTGCAGCACCAAACCAAGACGCTTGAACCTCAGGGTCTATCTCAGCAGTAATGTGGTCACCGATTTGATCGGTGGTAACCATCAAATACTTTTCAACCAACTCAGGCGGTATCTCTAAATCTTGTGCAATACGCGAGTGACGAACATACTTGGCTGAGTGGCACCCAGCACAGTAGTTCATAAAGATTTTCGCGCCGTTCTGTAGTGAGCCTTTATTGGTAAAATCAATTGGGGCTGTACTACAGGCCAAATGCTCATCAACACCTTCAGCATTAGTAAACGTACCACAACCACTGCCTTCAGCCATTGCTGTACCAGCAGTCAAGGTCAATGCCGCGCCTAAGCCTAGACCCGCTAGGGATTTGATTAGCGTGCTCATTAGTGACCTCCGGTAACGCGTTCTGGTGGCTGTTTACACTTCTCGATGGCAGTGTAAAACGGCATCAGTAAGAAGAATAAGAAATATAGAATCGTGAATACACGAGCCATAATAGTCGCAGTTGGCGTTGCAGGTGTCGCACCTAAATAGCCAAGTACGATAAAGCTAATAGCAAAGACAGTTAGTGCAATCTTAGACAAGATACCTTTGTAGCGTATTGAGCGTACAGGTGATCTGTCGAGCCACGGTATCAAGAATAGTACAGCGATGGCCGCACCCATGGCGATGACACCGCCCAGCTTACTTGGAACCGCACGCAAGATAGCGTAGAAAGGCGTGTAGTACCATACTGGTGCAATATGCGCTGGTGTTTTCAGTGAGTTCGCTGTCTCAAAGTTTGGTGGCTCAAGGAAGAAACCGCCGCCTTCAGGGAAGAAGAACACCACCGCAAAGAAACAGATAAAGAATACTACAATACCTACCATATCATGCACAGTGTAGTATGGATGGAATTCGATACCGTCTAATGGTACGCCATTTTTGTCTTTTAGCTTCTTAATATCGATACCATCAGGGTTGTTAGAACCTACATGGTGCAATGCGACAATGTGCATGAAGACCAAGCCCACAAGGACCAATGGAATAGCGACAACGTGTAGCGCAAAGAAGCGGTTTAGGGTGATACCTGAGATGATATAGTCACCACGTACCCACTCAGCAAGACCGTCACCGATTACCGGCAGCGCCGCAGGAAGGTTTAAGATAACCTGAGCACCCCAAAATGACATGTTGCCCCAAGGGAGTAGGTATCCAAAGAAACCTTCGGCCATAAGAGCCAAATAGATGCCCATACCGATGAGCCAAATAAGCTCACGAGGTTTTTGATATGAGCCGTAGAGCAGTGCTCTAAACATATGCAAATACACCACGACAAAGAACGCTGAGGCGCCAGTCGAGTGCATATAACGGATGAGCCAACCGCCTTTGACATCACGCATGATGTATTCTACAGACGCAAATGCGCCCTCGGCACTAGGATTGTACATCATCGTCAGCCAAATACCAGTCACCAACTGGTTGACCAATACGACCATTGACAATACGCCAAAGAAGTACCAAAAGTTAAAGTTCTTTGGTGCGTAGTACTTTGACATGTGGTATTCGTAGGTTTCAGTCGCTGGAAAACGCGCGTCCACCCAATGCATTAACTTTTTACCCATACTCATGTTAAGCCTCCCCAACCGTCAAAATGGTACCATCCATACCATATTCTGGAACGGGTAAATTAAGCGGTGCAGGAACGCCACTATATACGCGGCCTGCTAAGTCATATTTTGACCCGTGGCACGGACAGAAAAACCCGCCGTACCAATCATTGCCACCTAAATCCACCGCGCCCACATCAGGACGGTAATTTGGTGCACAGCCTAAATGAGTACAAACGCCTTCCACAACCAATACGGTTGGTTCTATCGAGCGAGTAGGGTTTTTGCAATATTCTGGCTGTAGAGACGCATCAGACTCAGGATCAGATAATAAAGGCGTAACTGATTCTAGTCCTGCGACCATGTCTTCTGTGCGTTTAACGACATAAATAGGTTTGCCACGGTATTTGACAACAATCATTTGTCCATCTTCGATAGCACCAATATCTTGGGTTACTGCAGCCCCTGCAGCCTCAGCTTTAGCGCTTGGGTACCAAGAACGGACAAAAGGTGTCGCCACGGCAGCTACCCCAGCTGCACCAATCGCGGCAGTTGAGGCAATAAGAACTCTACGGCGTTGTACATTAACGCCTTCGGCTTGGCTCATTAATACTTCCTCCAGGTGAATGAAATGGGATTATCCCACACTGGGTTTGTGGCTTAGAAAATATACAATATCAAGCCACTTTAGCTGTGCCTAATTTTGCTAATTGTTACTATTCTAAGCTATTTCGGTGATAAAATAAATTATTGCGTTAAAAATAAAGCAACCTTAATAGGGCATATTAGGGGGTTGAATATGATAACCATATTAAAACAGTCGGATTATCAATGTTTAACGCCAACTTTGCTTTTATAGGGATTGTAAATGTCATGACCTTATAATTAATAAGGATTTTTCAGCAATAGCGAATGATACTTGAAATTACGAAAATGTTCACTAACTTTCACCATCTCACTACTGGATAAAACGAATATCACCACTCTATATATAATAAAGTGGTGATGCTTTCAGAATAATTAATAATGCTTTATCAGACTATCAGAAACTTGTTTATCGAAATACGCAATGCAAAGTACATATGCGATATTCTAATAAATGTGGCTAGAGAAGTGCCATTATTAGTCTTCAAGCTCGCTCCAACGCTCAAGCTTACTCATCATTTCATCTTCGATGGCCAACAAGCGCTCACTTGCGGCTGTCGCGGCATCAAAGTCGGTATTAAACCAAGAGCCATCAGCCAATTTTTCTTGTAGTTGAGTTTGTTCGGCTTCGAGTGCGGCGATTTCTTTGGGTAAGCTATCTAGCTCGCGCTGCTCATTGAAGTTGAGCTTTTTGGCGGCTTTATTTGGCTTCCCAGCGTCAGCTTTATTGGCTGATTTTGACGCTTTAGTATTGCTAACGGGTGCTTTTGCGGCGCGCGCGGCTTCCTCGCGGTTTTTTTGTATCAAGTACTCTTGATAACCGCCGACATACTCTTTGACGATGCCATTGCCATTTTCATCCGTGTCAAATACCCAGGTGGAGGTGACCACATTGTCCATAAATGAGCGGTCATGACTGATCAGCAAGATGGTACCGTTAAAGCTGCTGACCGACTCTTCTAATAGCTCAAGGGTGGCCATATCCAAATCGTTGGTTGGCTCATCAAGTACTAATATGTTGGCAGGTTTTAATAACTGCTTGGCCAGCAATACACGGTTGCGCTCACCACCTGACAAGGCTTTGACAGGGGTACGTGCACGCTCTGGTGCAAATAAGAAGTCTTGTAAATAGCTCATGATATGTGTCTTGCGACCGCCAACTTCGACAAAGTCAGAACCTTCTGAGACGTTTTGCGCGACGCTGGCTTCAAGATCTAGCTGATCACGCAGCTGATCAAAAAAGGCAATTTGCAAATTGGTGCCAAGCGTGACGCTGCCGGTCTTGGTGACCTCGTCATCCGACATATCGAGTAGGGCTTTGATAAGGGTGGTTTTACCAGCACCGTTAGGGCCGACAATACCGATTTTGTCGCCGCGCATAATAGTGGTCGTAAAGTTGTCAACCAGTACATTACCCTCATATTCAAGGTGCAGGTTTTTGACTTTACAAACGAGCTTGCCGCTTTTTTCGCCTTGACCCATCGTGATGTTTACATTACCCACTTGCTCACGGCGTTCGCGGCGCTCTTCACGCAATGCTTTTAGTTCACGGACGCGGCCCTCATTGCGGGTACGGCGAGCTTTGATGCCTTGACGAATCCAGACTTCTTCTTGCGCCAGTTTTTTATCAAAATTGGCGTTGTTCTTTTCTTCAGCCTGTAATTGTAGCTCTTTTAGCTCTTGATAACGAGCGTAGCCTTTGGCGCCTTGAGTGACGTCATAGCTGGTCAATTGACCACGGTCAAGCTCTACAATACGAGTCGCAAGCTTATCAACGAATGCTCTATCGTGGGTGACAAACAGTAGAGTTAGACCTTGCCAATCGAGCAAGAAGCGCTCTAACCACTCAATACTATCAACGTCTAGATGGTTGGTTGGCTCATCAAGTAGGAGTACATCAGGTTTGGTGACCAGCGCACGAGCAAGTAATACGCGGCGCTTACGACCACCAGAGAGTGATGACAAATCATCTTCCGGATCAAGTCCCATTGTTGTGATCAGACGCATGGCATCACGTTCTAAGTCCCAGCCATGGACGGCGTCGATATCATGCTGCAAGGTCGCCATGTGCTCGCAAGCGTCCATGTCGCCATTGGCGCACATCTCCACTTGCTTATTATAATTGATCAGCAGCTCAGCTGTGCGGCGGCTACCGCCCATGACGATATCGAGTATGCGTCCGCTCGACTCGGGGACGTCTTGCTCAAGCATCGCAACACGCATACTGCTGTTGGTGATGATCTCACCACTATCTGGCTGCAATGAGCCATTAATCAGTTTGAATAAGGTGGATTTACCTTCGCCATTGCGGCCAATCAAACACACACGCTCGCCTGAATTGATAGAAAAATCAATACCATCAAGAACAGGCGCGACGCCAAACGCTAAGTGAATGTCTTTTAAATGAATCAGTGCCATAGAGTATCTTAAGCTTATATAATAGTGAGGTAGGGGTTGTTGCAAAATTGCCAGCAGTATAACATGCCACCGCGCAACTGTAGTGCGAGTAAATCGTTTTATCAGTACTATTTATAGCTTTTATTCATAGCGGCTATTTTTTGTTTAGCATGATGGATTTAATGATGCCACTTAGGTTTTGTCACCTATTTTACTTGATAAACCTTTCAGCCTTATATTTACGATACTTTAGAGAAAAATATGAATCAATCTA
Organism: Psychrobacter pacificensis; assembly: GCF_900101915.1. GTDB lineage: Bacteria > Pseudomonadota > Gammaproteobacteria > Pseudomonadales > Moraxellaceae > Psychrobacter > Psychrobacter pacificensis. The sequence goes on from NZ_FNAL01000019.1 coordinate 6,966, forward strand.
ATAACAAAGATGCTGCTGCGAGCATACAAGACGACTTGCAAACCCAAGTAATTGATCTGCAAATGAATGTAGCGCACCTTGAGATTACAGTAGAAAGGCTTGATGAGGTGATCGCACGTCAAGATAAAGATATTCAGACATTACAGCGTCAGCTACAACTGATTTATAAGCAAATAGAAAATCAAGACCCAGAGAGTGGTATTGCCCCATTTGATGTGATGGCGGATAGACCACCACATTACTGAAAAATAATAGCAAGTAAGATAACCAATAGTAAATAGTCGCAATATGTATATTTTTAGATAAAGGTACCCTTTGGTGACTTAATAGTCATAATATGGAAATAATGTATTTTGGCAGTTGTTTTAGTGTTAAAAAATCTTTACTATCTTCCACCTCGGATGCTGCTTACTTAAGAGAATTAAGTAAAGCAGTAAAACAATGCGGATGTTTGGAGATGTAAAATGCGCGCCACCTTTCACTTAAAAACTCTTGCAGTAGCTGTTGCTGCTCTATCTGTCGCTAGCGCTGCTAGTGCTGCTGGTCTTGACCGTTCAGGCCAAGATGTCACCGCATTCCTACAAGATGGTACTTATGCTGAAGCTGTCTATACCTATATCGATGCGGACGTGACGGGTAAAGATACTTCAGGTAATAAGATTGATGATATCGCAGAGTCTTATGACTTTTTCCGTTATGGCGTAAAAGCAGACATCAACGACACGTTTAGTGTTGGCGTCTTATATGATGAGCCTTTTGGCGCAGCCGCTGACTATACTGGTGATAATAACTTTGTAAATGCAAACGGTGAGGGTACTAACGTAGAAGTACGTACAGAGAGTATTACTGGTATCCTTGGTGCGAAGTTTGGTCAAAATAAAAACTTCCAAGTATACGGTGGCCCAGTTGCTCAGCGCGTAAAGGCAGATGTAAAGCTACGCGGTCCTGCTTATGAAGCTGCGAACGGTTACACTACGAATATTAATGCTGATCAAGATTACGGTTATATCGCAGGCGTAGCTTATAGCAAGCCTGAAATTGCGTTAAAAGCATCATTAACATACCGATCGGAAATCGAACATAACGCTCAAGCATCTGAAATTTATCCTGTTGTAGGTTCTGGTCTTATACCAGCTCCTGTGGTTTCTGCACTTGGTCTGTCAACAAACAGAGTTGATAGTATTGAAATAACTACGCCTGAATCAGTGAACTTTGATTTTCAAACTGGCATCAACCCTACAACCCTAGCGACTGCCAAAGTACGTTGGGTACCATGGAGTGATTTTGCTATCGTACCATCACTATATAACGATGTTAGCAAGATTTCGACTCAGGATGATAAGGGGTTAGCGTTAGTTAGCTATGATGACGACCAATGGCAAGTAGAGCTAGGATTGGCTAAGCGTGTCGCGCCAGCACTTGCTATCAGTGGTACTGTTGGTTGGGATAGTGGTGCAGGTGACCCAGTCACCTCATTAGGTCCTATCGAAGGCTATTATAGTGCTGGTCTTGGCGCGAAATATAATGTGACCGAAAACTGGGCGATATCTGCTGGCGGTAAATACTTATGGTTCGGTGATGCCAAAGGTCAAATCCCAACTAAGACGATCGTTAGTGATTTCGAAAGTAACGATGGTTTTGTATTGGGTGTAAAGGTATCTTACCAAGCTCAGTAAATCACAAATAAATTATGTGATACTGTTTGCTACTAATATAAAAAAGCGATCCTTTAAGGGTCGCTTTTTTATTATGTGTTTTTAAAAATCACATTTAACAGACTATAGGTAAAAATATTTATTTTCTGGCTATAGACCTTACCGTAAAAATCACATTAAAGACAAAAAGTAAACCACAGTATTTTATTTATATCTTATATGTACTGTTCAGTCATAATTGAGAAATAAAGCACTTTTAATGTTGTTTTAGTGTCAAAAAGACATTAGTATTCAACTTAGGACAAAACTTTAGTAATATCAATATCGAGCATAGCAATGCTACATAATGGTTATTAAAGTATTAATACAACAAGGATCGTTGGAGATACACAATGCGCACTACCTTTCATTTGAAAACCCTTGCAGTAGCTATTGCTACTCTTTCTTTCGCTAGCGTAACCAACGCTGCTGGTCTTGATCGTTCAGGTCAAGATGTCACTGCTTTTTTTCAAGATGGCACTTACGCTGAAGCGGTCTATACTTATATTGATGCTGATGTAAGCGGCTACGATAGTGCGAATGTCAACCCTGGTCAAAATGACTATGAGCGCGGCAATAAAACGGGCGACATTGCTGAATCTTATGACTTCTTCCGCTATGGCGTAAAAACTGATATCAACGACACGTTCAGTGTGGGTGTACTATATGATGAGCCTTTTGGTGCTGCTGCTGAATACACGCAAAGTAATTTTGTGGCAAGCAATAATCCTCAAGCTTCAGGAGGCGAATTGGTAGGTGATGGTGTAGACCCACAGACTGCAGGTGCTATAGCATTAGCTGAGTCAGCCACTGCAGGCGAGAATACTAACGTTGAAGTTCGTAGCCAAAGTTTGACTGGTATTTTGGGAATGAAATTCGGTGCCAATAAAAACTTCCAAATTTATGGTGGTCCAGTTGCTCAGCGTATCCAATCTGAAACCAAATTGCGTGGCTTAGCTTATGGGCCTGCTAGTGGTTATACCTCAAACAGCAATCCTGATATGGATTATGGTTATATCGCAGGTATTGCCTATAGCAAGCCTGAAATTGCTCTAAAAGCAGCGTTGACTTATCGTTCTGAGATTGACCATGATATAGATATCTCTGAGAATTATCCTATAGCAGGTATTTTGGCTCAAGGAGCTGCTTTGCAGCAAGGAGCGACTCCAGCACAGGCAGCGGCTATAGGGGCTGCGGCTGCTAACCGGAACAGTAATTATGAGATTACAACCCCTAAATCAGTCAACTTTGATTTCCAGACTGGTATTAATCCTACAACTCTAGCAACGGCAAAAGTACGCTGGGTACCTTGGAGCGATTTTGTCATCACACCACCATTATATAATGACGTTAGTAAACGTAATTACGGCCCTGATGGTTTGGACTTGGTTGAATACGAAGATGACCAATGGCAAGTGGAGCTTGGTCTTGCCAAGCGTGTTGCACCAGCACTTGCTATCAGTGGTACTGTGGGTTGGGATAGTGGTGCTGGTGATCCAACAACGTCGTTAGGTCCTGTCGATGGCTATTACAGCGTCGGTCTTGGTGCCAAATACAACGTGACGGAAAACTGGGCCGTGTCGGCTGGTGGTAAATACTTATGGTTCGGTGATGCAAAAGGTCGTCTACCTAGTGGAAAAATCGTTGGTGATTTCCAAGATAATGATGGTTATATTGCTGGTTTAAAGATTTCTTATCAAGGAAAGTAGCTTCCTTATATAACTGTTAGATAATAAAAAGCGGCCTATCATAGGTCGCTTTTTTATTGATTCCAATATTTTGAAGTGAATAAAAACTCTTAGATATGGAAAGATATTTAGAGTGTTTTACAGAAAGTAAATTAATAACTGATAGCTACAACCTACTTACTACTCATATGTTGTTATACGTTTGATATCTGCCTTCCAGTTGATTGAATGGTAAGCAATGTATCCATTGTCGCTACCTATATGATAGTTAGCTATCCATATAGGTAGGGGCATGTTTAGACAGATCCATTTGGTAATAGTACATAGCTATTCTATTAAGAGTAGATACTCATAATAGAAGGTTAGAGCAGCCTTCCTACTTATAATAGTAGCTACTTACATCATAATTAATAGCTACCAATAAAAAACCTCGCCATTAGTGGCGAGGTTTTTTTATAGTGATAAGGTAAAGTTACTGTATAAACCTACTTGTTCAGGTTCAATTCCATCTCTTTGTATTTAGCGGCGACTGATTCTCTTGGACCGCCCGTCATGATACTGACTACAAAAATAGCGATGGTACTTAAGATAAAGCCTGGAACAATAGCATATAACCAGCTATTTAGTGCCATACCATCTATTTGGAAAGGACCATAGATCCATAAGATAACCGTCAATGCACCTACAACCATACCGGCAACAGCGCCATTACGGTTCATGTGGCGCCATGTGAGACTGAAAATAACCAACGGCCCAAACGCTGCACCAAATCCTGCCCATGCGTTTGATACTAGGTTCAATACTGAGCTGTCTGGATCAGAAGCTAACAAGATAGCAACAATAGCGACCACGACAACTGAGATACGTCCAACCAATACTTGACGAGCTTCTGGTGCATCTCTGTCAAAGAATAGTTTATAAACGTCTTTGGTTAATGAGCTTGATACTACCAATAACTGCGATGAGATGGTACTCATGATGGCCGCTAAAATCGCTGCTAATAGGAAACCTGAAACCAACGGGTGGAATAGGAACTGAGTGAATACTAAAAAGATAGTCTCAGGATCATCTAACGTCATAGCTGTCTTTTGTACATAAGCACGACCAGCAAAACCAGTCATCAATGCGCCGATAAGACTGACAATCATCCAGCTCATACCGATATTACGTGCAGTAGGCACATCTCGTACTGAGCGGATTGCCATAAAACGCACAATAATATGCGGCTGACCAAAATATCCTAAACCCCATGCCATAAGTGAAATGATACCGATGATACTCATACCGCTAGTAATATTTAGTAGGCTTGGATCAATGTTTCTAACCGCTTCAGTCGTGGCTGAAACACCGCCAAGATCTGTAAAGGCAACGAGAGGTACAATGACCATCGCAAACAGCATGATAACACCCTGTACAAAGTCAGTCATCGATACCGCTAAGAAACCACCGAATAGCGTATAAGCAACCACTACACCAGCAGTAACCCATAGACCAGTACCATAGGATAGATTGAGTGAGCTTTCAAAGAGTTTACCACCGCCTACGAGACTTGCCGCTGTGTAGACAGTAAAGAATAAAATGATAACCAAAGCGGAGATTACACGCAGCATATGCGATTTGTCTTCAAAGCGGTTGGCAAAATAGTCAGGTAAAGTAATAGCGTTATCAGCAACTTCGGTATAAACACGAAGACGCGGTGCTACGATGAGATAGTTCAATAAGGCACCAAGGGTCAAACCAAGTGCGATCCAAATACTCACCACGCCATCTGCATACATATAGCCTGGTAGTCCGAGTAGCAACCAACCTGACATGTCCGATGCGCCTGCTGAAAGTGCAGTAACTGCTGGACCTAGATTACGTCCTCCTAAAAGATAACCCTCGGTATCATTGGCTTGCTTAAAATAAGCATAAACACCAATTCCAATCATCACTAAAAAATAGGCGCCAAGTGATATAAGCACGCCACTAGAAACTCCGTTCATATAAGTTATCCTTAACCAACATCGTTGGCTTTAATTATTTTTTAACTATAAAAGTTCTGTCTTAAAAGACGATGCCTCAAACAAAATATCTCAAACAATGTCTAAAGACAAAAAAAGCCATTAATTAAGACATAATGGCTTTTTTCAGTATCTTTTGTAGTTTTATATGATTGATGTCGTTATATGGCTAGCACTCATATAGAGATAGAGAACAATGGGAACCTCGCATTCCACTTATCTGCTGTTATTGCTCGCATCTGCTATTTATATATGAGTATTAGCAACCTACATAACCAATCAGCGAAACCATTAAACCTACTGTTAACCATCATATCTTACTAGAAGTATTCAATATATGACTATCAGTGTCCTTGTGGTAAATTTTTGTTATTAAAACAACGTCAAGCATATTATAACGTATGAGAGTCACGAATGCGAATAGCTTAAATACCTAAATTGTTGTATTGGGATGTTTTTACTCAATTGGCGCCAGCAAATCTAGTAATGCGGTTACGCTACTAGATTGTGTTAGCTTCGGATTGATAACCACACCTAAATAGCGTTGTAACTCAATGTTGTCTGCCATATCGATACGTTCCAAATCTTGACTGACCATAGTTTGCGGAAGGACTGACCAACCCAGTCCAACAGAAACCAGCATCCGAATAGATTCAAGCGGATTGGTACTCATCGTGGCATAAGGTTTTAGGTTATGCTTAGCAAACTCAGCCAAAGTAATCTGACTGGTAAAGGTATTGGCAGACGGTAGAATAGCAGGATAGCGTGCTAACTGCTCTAAAGTGACATTAGATTTGGTCGCTAGAGGTGACAAAGTACCCGTCATAAAATACAGGGGATCTGACCAAAGCGTGTGATAGGTCAAGCGTTTATCGTATACAGGCGGTAGCGTGACAAACGCTAATGACAGATCGCCGTCCAGTACTGCTTTGTGGGCCTTTTCTGAGTCAACAAAATGAACTTCTAACTGAACAGCAGGATAAGTCTGAATAAAATGCTTAAGCACGGGTGCTAGATGATGTAAACCAATATGATGGCTTGTGCCAATTACAAGCTTGCCAGAGACGATATGCTGAGAGTGCTGCAAGTTAATCTTGAAGTTCTCATAATCTTCCAACCAGCGTTTGGCGTGTGGCAGCATCTCAATAGCAGCCTGCGTGGGTACAATCCCGCGGCCTACAGTATCAAATAAAGTAATGTTAAACTCATCTTCTAAGTTTTTGATGCGCTTACTGACGGCAGGCTGAGTAATGAACAGCTTTTCTGCGGCACCTGAAATACTGCCAGTGTGCATAACGGTAACGAATGTCGTCAAGTTTGTGGTGTTCAAACGGATTTCCTTAGCTACTTTATGAGCTATAAATAAAAGTGGGCTGAGCCAATGATAACGTATTAAAAATAAAAGTTTGCATCTGGTTAAAAATCATCAATTATTATTATAGGATTTGCCTGCTATAATCACAAGATATCAAGGCGTATTGTCACATATTTATTCTTTTAAGTTGATTATTTGCAGTCTCAAGCGTGTTTAGGCGCTGCTTATAGCCACAAATCTAAAATTATTAATGAATAATATTTATACTACACAAAATATAGCAATTCTAGAATATATATTTCAATATCATTGATTAGGTAGAAGTTATTGCAAAATGATGCTCTCACACAAATCATAAAGAGCTATCATGCAGTTAAATACGACATTATAGATAAATCTAATCGTTAATTGAACAAACAGAACCTTAGCTTGCCAACAGGTGAGCAAGCGAAAATCAAGTCAGTAGTAATTAATAAAGGATAGCATCATGGCCGGTCAAACTTTATATGACAAACTTTGGAATGCTCATGAAGTCACCAAGCGTGACGACGGTTCGAGCTTAATTTATATCGATCGCCATCTGTTGCATGAAGTGACGAGTCCACAAGCGTTTGAAGGATTGGAGCTTGCCAATAGAGCACCATGGCGTTTGTCTGCCAATATCGCCAGTCCTGATCACAATGTGCCAACAGTCACCAAAGAGCGCTCAGCAGGTGTCACTGGTATTAAAGACAAGGTATCACGTCTGCAGGTTGTCACATTGGATGAGAACTGCACCAAATTTGATATCGCAGAATTTACAATCAACGATGCGCGTCAAGGAATTTTGCATGTCGTTGGTCCTGAGCAAGGTCTTGTGTTGCCAGGTATGACCGTTGTTTGTGGTGATTCGCACACAGCGACACATGGCGCACTTGGTTGCTTAGCACATGGTATCGGCACCTCTGAAGTTGAGCACGTATTGGCAACGCAGTGCTTGATCCAAAAGAAATCAAAAAATATGCAAATCCGCGTCACTGGTCAACTTGGTGCGGGCGTGACCTCAAAAGACGTCGTGCTCGCCATTATTGCGAAGATCGGTACGGCAGGCGGAACTGGACATGCGATTGAATTTGCAGGTCAAGTGTTTGAAGACATGAGTATGGAAGGTCGTATGACTGTCTGTAACATGGCAATTGAGGCTGGTGCTCGCGTGGGTATGGTTGCCGTTGATGATACGACGATAGACTATGTTAAAGGTCGCCCGTACGCGCCAAACGAGTCACAGTGGCCACAAGCTGAAGCCTACTGGCGTACATTATATTCAGATGATGACGCAGTATTTGATACCGTGGTTGAGATCGATGGTAGCCAAATAGCACCGCAAGTATCTTGGGGTACCTCGCCTGAGATGGTCGTTGATATCACCCAATCGGTACCAACACCTGACCAAGCCATTGATGAAGCCCAAAAAGAGGGTTGGTTACGCGCATATACCTATATGGGTCTAGAAGCTGGTCAGAAAATCACGGACATTCAGCTTGATCGTATATTTATTGGCTCATGTACCAATTCGCGTATCGAAGATTTGCGGGACGCTGCAGCAGTGATCAAAGGACGCAAAGTGGCTGATAATATCAAAGAAGCCATCGTTGTTGCAGGTTCTGGACAAGTAAAACTACAAGCAGAGGCTGAAGGTTTAGATGCTTTGTTTACCGAAGCTGGTTTTGAATGGCGCGAGCCGGGTTGTTCAATGTGTCTTGCCATGAATGCAGACAAACTTGAGCCGCAAGAGCATTGTGCATCGACGTCTAATCGTAATTTCGAAGGTCGTCAGGGTAATGGTGGTCGTACGCATTTGGTCAGTCCAGCAATGGCAGCTGCAGCAGCGTTGGCAGGTCATTTTGTAGACGTTCGTACGTTTTAAGACTGATAATAAGTAGCTGACATCATGCTTATATCAACGATAAATATATGAGCATGATGTCAAAACGGTAAAAATTTATTTACTGTTTAATATGCTTATCAAGATCGTCAACCAGCAAAAATATAATTGATAGGAAATTTTATGCAAGCTTATAACACCCAAACCGGTATCGTTTGCCCACTTGATCGCGCAAACGTCGATACCGATCAAATTATCGCAAAACAGTTTTTGAAGTCTATTAAACGTACAGGCTTTGGCGTGAATTTATTTGATGATTGGCGCTATCTTGATGAAGGATATCCAGGCCAAGACCCCAGCACACGTGTTATCAATCCAGACTTTGTATTGAATAAACCCCGTTATCAAGGCGCTACTATATTGCTAGCACGCAGAAACTTTGGCTGTGGCTCTAGTCGTGAGCATGCACCTTGGGCACTTTCTGAGTATGGCTTTCGTACGGTTATCGCACCAAGCTTTGCTGATATCTTTTACAATAACTGCTTTAAAAATGGCATGTTACCGATTGTACTAGATGAAGCAATTGTGGATACTTTAATGAAGGCGACTGTTGCTAATGAAGGCTATGAGCTGACGGCAGATCTTGAGCGTCAGGTAGTCATCACGCCAACAGGCGAAGAGTATGCCTTTGAAGTGGATGCTTTTCGCAAACATTGCTTGTTAAATGGGCTAGATGATATCGGTTTAACCTTGCAGCAAAGCGATGCTATCAAAGACTACGAGCATAAAATGATGCAAAAAACGCCGTGGATCTTTAACGACGTACGCGCTTAGGTAAGGATTTTATGATGCCTTGCTCACAAAACTGCTGGCCAGTCGCAACGCATCGTTGAGTTATGGCGGTGAACTGGCTAAAATGAAGGGTAGTTTTTGACACATTTTATTATCTTCCTTATAAATTATCTTTCTGATAAACAGTAGCCGCCATTATGAATAAAAAACGTTATGCTCTATCGACAAGTACGATTGTTGCTGCAAGCTTATTTTTGTCAGGCTGCCAGCTATTGACGGGCTATCAAAAAATAGATGAGGCAGAAAGTGCGAAAGCGTGGGTAGGTAAGATCCAACCCGTTGCTGGCGAAGTAAATATCGCGTGCGTGGGTACTTACCACTGTGAAATCGTGCAAATAGATAAGACACTGGTTATTTCTCCTGATAATCATGAGCCAGTTAATCCTCAGATTGTAGAGGCTTTACCAAGTTATAAAGGTACTGCAACGCCCCAAATGAGCATAGAGATGACACCGCTCATGAGTAAAAACTCTATAAAGATATTGCCATTAGCCGCATCTGGTATGCCAGGGTTGACCAACTATTATGCACGGGTGATGCCTGCAAAACGTGAAGTCCATGTCAATTTTTATCCAGAGAATAACATGGGATACGTTGAGCGTTTTGCGATGATTCATGATTTTGCGGACGCAGGTACTTACAAGTTACGTGCTTATCAAAAGAAAAGTAGTGAAAAATCTGGCAGTTTGTTGGATACAGCGTCGCCTGAGCCTTTATGTATTGATCTATTACAAGGTAATAAGGTGCAGCGCCGATTCTGTAAACAGTTAGAGTCTGAGCACCAAGGTGAGTTTGTAGAGACAGGCATGGTCAAAGCAGTGACGTCAGCATCTAAACCTAAAACGACCACAGCGTAATAAAAATTAATTGATAAAAATATATCCAAAAGGATTAGTATGGCAACGATTTTAACATTAGCGGGCGATGGTATTGGCCCTGAAATCATGACTCAAGCCATCGACGTGCTCAAAGCCGTCAATGAGAAGTTTTCACTTGATTTGACATTAGAGTCTGGATTGATTGGTGGTGTGGCTATTGATGCCACAGGTGAGCCTTTACCTGATGAAACATTAGCGCGTGCACGTGCAGCAGATGCTGTATTATTAGGCGCTGTCGGCGGCCCTAAATGGGATACGATTGAACGTAGTAAGCGCCCTGAGCGCGGTCTGCTTAAAATCCGTGGTGAGCTGGGTTTGTTTGCCAATTTACGTGTGGCAAAGCTTTATCCGCAGCTAGCCAATGCGTCAAGTATCAAGCCTGAAATTATATCTGGTTTAGATTTGCTGATTGTTCGCGAACTGACGGGTGGCATTTATTTTGGCGAGCCACGTGGTATTCGCACACTAGAAAATGGTGAGCAGCAAGGCTATAACACGATGGTGTATAGCACCAGTGAGATTCAGCGTATCGGTAAAGTTGCTTTTGAGTTAGCAAAAACCCGTGCCCAAGCCGCAGGTACAGCTGCCAAGGTATGTTCAGTAGACAAAGCCAACGTCTTAGAAGTGACTGAGCTGTGGAAACAAACAATGATTCAGATGCAGCAAGCAGAGTATAGCGATGTGGCGTTATCCCATATGTATGCTGACAATGCTTGTATGCAGTTGATCAAAGATCCTAAGCAGTTTGATGTCATGGTAACAGGCAATATGTTTGGTGATATCTTATCTGATGAAGCGGCAATGTTGACCGGTTCTATTGGTATGCTGCCATCAGCGAGCTTGGATGAGGATGGCAAAGGTATGTATGAGCCATGTCATGGTTCTGCGCCTGATATCGCTGGGCAAGATAAAGCCAATCCATTGGCCACTATTTTGTCTGTCGCTATGATGCTGCGTTATACCTTTAAGCAAGAGGAAGCCGCACAAGCGATCGAGCAAGCAGTCAGTGATGTGCTTGATGATGGTCTGCGTACGCTTGATATTTTAGACAGCAGTGAAGCTGGACTCAAGCAAGTGGGCTGTCAAGAGATGGGGCAAGCGGTATTGGCTAAACTGGTATAAGTCAGCTAATCTAATGTAGACCATTTTAAGGTAGTTTTTACAGTTTAATCTCGTTCATTTTATACCCATAAGTTGCTGAGCAATTTATGGGTTTTTTCTGTTATATGATATTGAGTCATGCCTTATTGTAAACGGATCAGTGTGTTTGTTCACTCTCTTAACAAATGCACAGTAGGAAGAGTCGGTTATTAACATAAAGCTGTTAGGGAATAGTGGCAAGACTATGGCAATATATTTTTATAATAAATTTTTCGATATTTTTTGATATATGGTAACTATTTAGGGAGTTTTTTTATGTCTCAATTACTTAAGGTTAGCAGCCTTGTTATAGCGATGGGTACAACGTCCGCATTATTAATAGGTTGTAGTAGCAATGCTAATAATAGCGCACAAACGGCTAATGACAGCAAGTCGCCTAATAGTGGTATGACAGGTACTACAACAGATAATAATAACCATGCAGGAACCGAAGCAAAGATGAGTACTAGTAGCAACCAATCTACTAGTAACCAAACTAATAGCAACAGTATCGATGCTGATACGATGGACAGCACGATGACTGATAGTAACGATATTAGTCCAGTAACCAACGGTGTTAGTCAGCAAATAGAGGGTAATAGCAAAGCCGCAAATTCGCTAAATGAATTACTAACCAAAATTGAATACAGTACAGAAAATCTATCAGAAACTGCTAAAAAGGTAAATGAAGCAACATGGAAAGCTGATACCAAAATTGATCGTAATGTTGCTACCAAATTACAAGCGCTACTGAACTGGAATCATAGTGGTGTGGGTGCAGTGGATGGCTATTGGGGCAAAAACACGCGTAAAGCCATGCAAGCTTTTCAAAAGGCTCAAGGATTACCAGTAACTGAAGCGGTCAATGAAGAGACGTGGCAAGCATTAACTAAGAATTCTACGCTTACTTCACAGCCTGTATTGGTCAGTTATCAGCTGACAGATGCTGATGTGAATGTCAAAACTACCCAAATTCCTGCTAGTGCTGAAGCCAAGGCCAAGCTAGATGGTATGTATTATGAAAGCGTCCTTGAAGCCTTGGGCGAAAAATTTCATATCAGTCGTGATTATCTCAAATCGCTTAACCCCAATGCCAGCTTTAAAAGTGGCGAAACCATCATTGTCTATAACCCAGGTAACCCTAATACAACACCAGTGAGCCGAGTGGTCGCTGATAAAGACACGCAAACCCTATATGCATACGATGACAGTGACAATCTGGTTGCCAGCTATCCAACCACAGTAGGTAGCACAGCAACACCTTCACCAACGGGTACGCATAAAGTCAAAGTCAAAATTCACGAGCCAAATTACACCTATACTAGCGATAATGGCAAAAAATCTATTATCCCGCCAGGCCCTAACAATCCCGTTGGTGTGGTATGGATTGGCCTTAGCAAACCATCGTATGGCATTCATGGATCACCCGATCCTGAACGTATCAGTCGTCAGGCATCAGCAGGTTGTGTTCGCCTCACTAACTGGGATGCACTGAGCCTATTAGGTGTTATCAAGAACGATGCCACTGTCGAGTTCAAATAACTCATCGTTTAATTATTTCATAAAACGCAGACAAAAAAATACCGCTGAAATTTAGCGGTATTTTTTATGGTAAAACAAACAGCAAACACGAAATAGCTAAAACAGTGATAGGCAATAATGAGCAGGTTAGCGTTTTCATTATTATTATCAGTCAAACCACTCAAGCGTCTATATCAGCTATCAGCGATAAAGTAGCTATTTGGTTATTGGCTGTATTTTTATAAATACTTTTATAACCATATGAGTTGGCGAGTATTTAGTTTTTACCACGGTAAGTAATACGACCTTTAGATAGGTCATAAGGGGTCATTTCAACCTTAACTTTATCACCTGTCAAGATACGAATATAGTGCTTACGCATCTTACCTGAGATGTGTGCAATGATTTCGTGTCCGTTTTCTAAACGAACCTTGAACAAAGTGTTAGGAAGGGTATCAATGACTTCGCCTTCAAATTCGATAATATCGTCTTTTGCCATAATTTGTATCAATCAATTAAAAATAAGCCCATATTATACGTAAGTTAGCGGATTAAAGCAATACAGAACCTGGTTTTGACTTGACAGCATGTAAGTGATATGTATGCTAATTTAGTCAGGTAAGTTTAACCAAATCGGTGTGAGGGGTGCCTGCGGCAATAGTCGCTGGAAATGCTCAGGATAATAGGCATTGATGAAATACAAGCCATCCCCTGAGGCCGTAGGCGGCGCAATTGTTCGATCCTCTTTGCTCAAAATGTTTAAAAAGTCTGCTGGCTCTAACTCATGTCTGCCAATCGCGTATAGCGTACCCATCAAGTTACGAACCATGTGATGCAAAAATCCATCTGCCTGTATATCGAACACTATAAACTGACCATGAGCGAAAAGGTCGGCATGACTGACGGTACGTACTGGCTGATTGGATTGACAGGCTGCCGCACGGTAGCTGCTAAAATTGTGAGTACCAACGATATCGGCAGCTGCCTTTTGCATCGCTGCTAGGTCTAAAGGCTCATAGATATGGGTAACCTGATGATTGAGTATCGCAGGGCGCTGCGCTTGATTAAGGGTGATATAACGATAACGACGAGCAATCGCACCAAAACGCGCATGGAAGTCAGCTGGCATCGGTTGAATCCAGCGCAAAGCAATATCGTCAGGCAGTAGGCTATTGACACCGCGTAACCAGTTATGAGTAGGGCGATACGCATGCGTGGTAAAATGAGCAATCATATTGCTGGCATGGACACTGGCATCAGTACGTCCAGCGGCGATGACTTCGACGGATTCATTGGCGACCTTGCCGATAGCGGTTTCTAGTGCTTCTTGTACACCCAGCACTTCTCGTTGCCGCTGCCAACCATGATAGTGCGTACCCAAAAACTCAATCGCAATCGCCAAAGTATAGGTTGGTGAACGTTCAGGTTCGATAGTTTCAATCTTAGACATTTTGGTTTCTAAGCTTATAAAGTCGGAATTAATTAAGGAGCATTTATCGCTTTTTGATGCTTGTGCCAGGCTGACTGACATTATTCAACCAGCGCTGTCGGCGCCTTGCTGGACTGTCATAGCGCAGTAGCAACCATAACAACCGTGCATAAATAGCAGGGATGGTTAAGCGTCCACCAGCAATAACGTGGTAGTCATATTGCCAACTGCCTGCCGCGTAGCTGTCGCTCACACCGCCAAACGGACATTGACTGGCAGATATCACCATGTGTCCATGCTCGTGAACCAAATCAAGCGTCTTTGCTAGTGCAGTCGAATAGGGAATATTCCCCGCGCCAAATCCTAATAGGATAATGCCACAAGACGGCTGTGATAATAACGCTTGTAGTTGATCATTGAGCACCTGAACATCATTAGGTAAGCAGTATAAAGCATGGATTTTGGCCTGATCAGCACTTGCTTTGATATTGGGTAGTAAGTCTTGCTGATCATCAAGCCAATGCTGCCTACGGGTATCTGAGAGATTTTTTATATAACTGTTGGCTGGATACGCTGCTCGAGAGTGACCAGTAAATGCCATAAGGTCATGACTGTGAATTTTTTGCACCGTTTGTGCAGGCCACGATTCACCGCCAAAGCTGATCTTGACACCTGATTCACCAGCCGCAGCTAGCTTCAATGAGTCGTTAAGGTTGCCCCAAGCGTCGCTATGAGCATCGATATCGTAGGAGTGAATCACTTCACTATCTAATAACGGCCGCATACTTCCAGTGACCACAATACAAATATCGCTACCGGCAAACGCTTCTGCTAAAAATGCACCTAAATAACTCAACGTGTCAGTGCCACTAATCAGGACAAAGCGTTTATTACCTTGATTATAAGCATTCAGTAATAGCTGATAAAAATGTACAAAATCAACTGGCGTAAGCTGGCTACTGTCTTTGATCAGCGTGTTGTCTAGCCATGAAATTTCTGGTGAACCAGTCGTATTGCCTTGCTCAGCCAATAGTTTTTGTAGCGTAGGTAAAAAGATATCTGCCGATAGCGGCGCTAGAGGTTTGCCATAGCTACCAAAGGTACCACCAGCATAGATTAATTGAATGGGGTCAGACATAGTTTTGGTCATAAAAGAAGATGGCATAGTATCAACACAGTAAACAATTATGAAAAAAGAAGCGCCAGAGCGTTTATTAGTGACAGGTTGAGAGGTCAGTAATAGATAGTATCAGAATTAAATGCAAAAAATCAGCAAGCCTCCGATAATAAGAGATACTTGCTGATAGGCATCTAAACGACTGATTATGCTGTGCGCTCAAGTAATAGTTGTGCTTGTTGTTTCTGCTCACTATTACCCTGAGCGATCACTTCATTAAGCAAACGTTTGGCACTGTCATATTCGCCTAATTGTAAATACTGATTGGCTAAATCTAGCGTCACTTGATTGCTATCTAATGATTTTACAAAGTCAAAATCTGCGGCAAAGCGCGATGAAAAATCTTCTGCTGATTCAACCGCTTCATGACTGATATCTGTTTCAGGTTCTGCTGGTGCAACGGTAGAGGCTGGGGGAGTCGCTACGGAAGAATCTAATAAAGAGTCAGTTTCTATGATATCGAAGTCATCAGCTATAGGCGTGTCATCATCAAATCTTAACGACGTAACTGGCGTAGTATCTGATGCTTCAAAAGCATCAATGTCGGTGTCATCGTTGATCAGTTGTTCTTCAAAACTTAAGTTTGCAACGCTATCATCTTCGAGAGTACTACTGTCATTATCAGCGTTTTCAAAGTCAATATCTTCCAAAACAAAGCCATCAATATCGTTACTTACGTCAGTAGTAGATGGCTCATTAATCGCGAAAGTGTTAACGGCATCAATATCGTCTGATTCGTCCAGATCGTCTAAAGATAAAGTAAAGTCATCTTCAATGTTTTGGACAGCATTGCTAGAAGCTTCTTCTTCATTTTTATTAACAGAAGCATCTTTATCTGCATCGGCTGCTAAATCATCAAAATCTAAGATGAAGTCGTCTTCTAATACTAATGCTTCGCTTTCACTGTCTTGAACATCTGATACGTCAGAATTTTCAATTAAAGTGTTTTCTGCAGGTGATTCAAAATCGAACTCAAAGTCACTAAGGTCGTTGTCTTCTATGACCTCATCATTCTTGGCCTCGTTATTTTCGATGGTATTAGTATGGTCGCTTGTAGAAATATAAAGGCTATCATCATCCGTGGCCAATGATGTAACAGGAGTCTCATCAGTAGCATTTGACTCATTGAAATCATCTTCTAAGTCACTGAGCGTCAGATCAAAGCTATCGTCTACGTTTTCAGTAGGCTCACCTGAAAACACTGGGCTATCGATAGGTTTGTCTATTACTAAATCGTTATTATCTTCAATAACAGGACGATCAGATATGTTAGCGGTATCATCGGCTTGATTAGTAGTAGATAAATCGAAATCTAGACTATCAAAACCATCTTGATTGTTTTCTGTTGTTGCCTCGTCTGTTACCACTTCTGGTGCGGCTACTGGGCTTTGCTCTCCAATGTATAAATCTTTTAATTCATCAGCAAGCGTAATGGTTTTGGCATCGTTATGCATTTTAATGCGGTTATAGACATCATGAAAGTTTTCTGGCTGATCTAGCGTAGCGTATATGCTCAATAGCTTAATAGATAACTGACTGTCATTAGGCTTTTCGTTTAGTCCACGATTGATCGTTTCAATGGCTTTGTCGTAGCGCTGTTGATCCATGAAACGCTGGGCAATCGTAATATGATCGAACTTATTGCTATCATTTTGATTGGTTTGGGCAGCAGTGCCATAATCCGTTTTTGATGCTGGTGCAGCGGTATTTTTTACTGAGCTTGCAGGTGGTTGTACACTTTGGTTTTGTGCTTTATTTTTGCGCAATAAAAAAACAGCGACTAACAGGATAAGCACCAATCCAGCGATGATATATAGCATATTGTCCATAGTTATTCCTACTCCTAAGATCACAGCATCGTGCGTTGATCCGTTAGGCAATTATTGATTGCGTAGTTTTTTGAGACGAGCTTGTAGCTCAGCCAGTTTTTGATTTTGTAATTGAAGCTTTTTCGTATAGTTGTCCAGCGCGCTGCTGGTTTTTGACAAGCGCTGAGCTTGTGAGGCAGTCTCTTGTCTTGATGCTTTTAGCGCTGCTAATATATCGGTGCTTAGACCATTGCCTTTATCTGCCGCTGATTTCGCCTGAGTGCCATCTGCATTACCATCATGACCAGGGGCAAGGACAGAAAACTGTGCTTGCGGTAGTGTCTGGGTCTTAGTGGTTGGTTTTGTAGAGACACTTGCGGCTTGAGAGACATCAGCTGGTTTTTTAGACGTCTTTTGCGCTGGCTTTTTTGGCACAGGTGTATTCGCTCGGCGGCTATATTGTCTTTGAGCACTAATGGCTGCTTCTAAGCTTTGCTGTGACGGTATAACATCGTAGCTAGGTAAGCGAAGCTTAGCATCTGCTTTTAGTTGGTCAGCATCTTGATTAATAAAAGCATCAGGGTTCTGTGACTGAATTTGTTTCATTACAGTCGACGTGTCTAGGTTGTTTTCACGTGCGATCTGCTGCGCGATCATCCACAAACTATCATTGCGTTGCACCTGATACTGAGTTGTTGCATTCCTCGTTACTTTATTGCTAGCTGTACTTGGATTATTCATAGTTTTGGATGGTACAGGTGATGCTATATTAGCAGGTATATTACTGCCTTGAGCTGCGGCGATAACACGATTGTCTGAGTCGATTGCACTTTTTGAGTCATCTCTCGCTTTAGGGGTTGTTGCTTTGACAGGTGAGCTTGCCATGAGGTCAGAGTCTGCTTTACTGCTTGGTTGTATTTGGCGCGTCACTTGTATGTTTAGGATATCAAGCTGCTTGTCAGTACTTGGCTTATCTGCCGCAACTACGTTGTTATGAGTGCGCGCCTCAGTACCGCCTTTATCATCAGGTGTCATGGTACCGCTACTACTACTTGCTACACTTAATCCACTGTTATCCGAAGTGTTCACCGAGCTTTGGCTGTTACCAATAGCAGTTGAATGACCGGTATTATTTTTTATGTCAGCATTGCTGTTTAAGCGACCATTATTGAGACGGCTAGGTGTATAGGTAAGACTGTTGACCTGTGAGATAGCCGTCACTGTTGGCGCCTGAATATTAGGTGCTGGTGATGTAGAAGCCAACAATTCAGTCGCTGATTTGCTTGGTTTTGATAACTTGGGCGAGGATATAGCAGGGGCCGACATCAGTGGCGGCGGCGCGCCTTTTCTGACCGTCAAAGGCATGGCATTACTTACAGAAACGCTAGGCAAATTTGGCTTCTTGGCACCTGTGGCGATATTCTTACCAGTATTGATAGGTACACTATCTTTTAATGGCATCAGTAGCGTTTTTGGTACCATATTTTGCCGACCATTATCATTAATCGCTAAAACGACATCAGCAAAAGGCTTAGACACAGGCTGTGATGTGGTAATAAAAACTTGACCGCTGGTCGCCGAAGTAGGCTGAAAGCGTACCCTCATAGAGTCAGTCGAGGTCAACCCCATTTGCTGGTAAATGGTCGAGTTTGCCAAACTGGCAGAAAAGTCAGCTGATTGAATGTTACTGACGACGATGCTCGCTACTAAAGGCTCATGCTGGGCCGAAGTGACCACCGTCTTACCAATGGTTGCTGCTTGTACGCTCGGCACTAACACGGCGGACCCTACAGAACAAAATAGTGCCATCGATACCGCGCGATGTACAGTAGTCAAGCGACGAGATAGATGACAAGACATGAGCAGCCCTTTAGTATAAATAAGTTGTCTTTGCTGTTATAACAAAATACCGTTTAGTTTACCAGTTTATTTCACAACTGTTGTGTCCAATGCACAAAGTGTCTTTGTAGTGTTCACTGAGCTTTTTTATCTAGTAGCATGGCATCGCCATAACTAAAGAATCGATACTGTTTTTCGATAGCATGTTGATAGGCGTGTTCAATAGATGCCTTACCTGCGAATGCTGATACTAGCATTAGTAGTGTCGATTTAGGTAAGTGGAAATTGGTCAATAACCGATCGATAACGCCGAATTTGAACCCAGGGTAAATAAATATATCTGTATCGCCTGACCAACTAGAGAGTGCCTGACCGTCAATGGCAGTTTTTTGATAAGCCGTTTCGAGAACACGCGTCACTGTGGTACCAATCGCAATAACCTTTTTACCATTCGCGTGCGTTTGATTGATGAGGTTTGCCGTGGTCTGCGGCAAATGCGCGTATTCACTATGCATGGTGTGATTGAGTAGGTTATCTGTTTTGACGGGAGCAAAAGTACCCGCCCCAACGTGCAATGTGACAAAAGCGGTATTGATACCTTTCTCGTCAAGCTTGCTCAGTACGGATTCATCGAAGTGTAAGCTTGCCGTTGGTGCAGCCACGCTGGCGAGCTTGGCAGGATCATGAAAAACGGTTTGATAACGAGTGTTGTCAGTGTCATCAGCATGGCGCTCAAAGTAGGGCGGGATAGGCAGTTCACCATAAAGCTCTAGATGCGGCAATATCGGCGCATCAAACGCCAAAATGAATAAGTTGTCTTGGCGACCAATCATCGTAGCGCTCATATGACCATCGGCAAGTTGTAAGCGTTGACCAAGCTTGAGCGCTTTGCTGGCTTTTACATGGCAAAGGGCAATATGCTCTTGATTAACTGCTTCATCATTGGTGTCTTTTAGATGCAGTGGCACTTCATCCAAGTCCGAGATATCGACTAGGCGTTCAATCAGTACTTCAAGCTTACCGCCAGTATCCTTTTGACCAAATAAGCGTGCTTTCATCACCTTGGTATCATTAAAGACAATCAGATCTCCAGCCTCTAATAAGTGAGGCAACTCAGAAAACAAACGATCTTCTACACGAGTGTCATTTATTTGAGTACGAGCTGGCAAGTATAGAAGTTTTGAAGCAGAGCGCTGCGCTAATGGGTAGCGTGCAATCAGACTGTCTGGCAGCTCATAGTCATAATCTTCAACGCTCAGATAATCTAAGACGTCGTTTTTTTTGTCGGTATCAGTTGGCGCGTCAGTATCAGTAGAGTCAATGTGAGAGTCGGTCATAATCAGTCTTTAAATGGATAGGGATTTTGGCACAATTGTAGCAGAAATACCTTTGTGAGAGGATACTTTGCTCAGCAGTAATCATGTATAAGATATGCTTCAAACCTATAAATAGCCTAAGTAAATATTATAGGCTATGTCAACTTACAAAGAAGTTTTTATCAGTTGTAGACTAATTTACTCGAATAGATTTAGTTGAGGCAGTAACTGAGCGGCAGGTGCTAACGAAGAAAAAGTCACACCAACTAGCCGAATAGGCAGCTGGCGTGGAATATCCAAGAATAGCTTGTCTAGCCAATAATGTGCAGACTCAGCGCTATCAAACGTCGTAGAAAGCGTGTGTGAGCGAGTGATTTGAGTAAAGTCTGAATATTTGATTTTTAGAGTAATGGTATGAGCGACTAACTGCTTTTGGTGCATTTGATTAAAGGCATCGGCGTTTTGCTCATATATTTGGGTGAGTAGCGCGTCATCATCATTTAGATTATTTTTGAATGTGGTCTCTGAACCAACAGACTTGTGCGTGCGTTCAGACTTTACAGGGCGCGCATCGCGGCCATGAGCAATATCATGATAAAACTGACCACGTTTACCAAATTCTTGTACCAATACGGCAGCTGGTGTACGCCGAAGATCAGCGCCATTACTTACACCCATCGCATGTAAGCGCTTTGCCGTTGCTTTGCCTATGCCATGAAACCGCTCAATGGGTAGCGTGCTAATAAAGTGATCTGCCTCTTTTGGCGTGATGATGGCTGTACCGTTAGGCTTATTGAT
Source organism: Psychrobacter pacificensis (assembly GCF_900101915.1). Taxonomy (GTDB): domain Bacteria; phylum Pseudomonadota; class Gammaproteobacteria; order Pseudomonadales; family Moraxellaceae; genus Psychrobacter; species Psychrobacter pacificensis. The sequence goes on from NZ_FNAL01000019.1 coordinate 28,288, forward strand.
GTCAGAGGCAATCTTGGCGAGCATTTTATTAAATGACACGCCAGCAGACGCAGTCAATCCTGTATATTCCAATATCTGCGCACGTAACCAATTGGCCATCAATGTCGCTGAGCCTTTGTGTACAGATAACCCTGTGACATCAAGATACGCTTCATCTAATGATAGCGGCTCCACATGGGGCGTTAAACTATGCATAATGCGGCGAATATCACTACTGACCGCTCGATAAACCTCGAAACGCGGTCTTACAAATATCACTTCTGGGCAAAGTTTGCGAGCTTCATAGCATGACATTGCAGAGCGTACACCGAATTGACGCACCTCATAACTGGCAGCGGCAACCACACCTCGACCATTAGGATCGCCACCAACCACCAATGGCTTACCACGTAGTTCAGGAAAGTCACGCTGCTCCACACTGGCATAAAAAGCATCCATATCGATATGAATAATTTTACGGGAGTTCAATTGAATAGAGTCTGTCATATTCAATATTTTACCTGAATTAATGGCTTTTTCTATTATCAATTGTTAGAGACCAAAGTAGCTTTTCCGTAAATTTTTGACTAAACCGCAATAATATTTAACTATTGATATATATTGGTAATTAAATATATTGTAATGTTATGTACAGCAAACAAGACAACTTTATAAACCTTATGCTAATGTTAGCGAACAGTTGTTTTCTATCAGCATCTTTTATTAAGAGGTTTGGTAAGTTATTTTATTTTAATAAACCGTCTATCTTAATAGAGCTGCCATTCATCATAAATTTGATGGACATCTATTATAGTTGGCAGATTAAAGTTTTAAACTATAAGTATTCACAGTAATAGGTACGGTAACAAGAGTAGTTAACGCCTCATATATTTTTAGTACTGTAAAAAGACGTTGTTTGTAGCGCTCATACCAAACTTGTGCATTGAGTACTGGTAGATTAGCTCTTTAAAAAAATATCGTTGCTAGAGAGTTCAGAACGACCAAGGAGCAGAAAATGAATAACGAATTGAAAGGGAGTGATTTAACACGGGCAATGCTAGCACGCGGCGAAAAACGAGTATGGTGTGCAGTTTGCGATGACAGCGACGAGCAAGCTATGATGGATCATTGTGGTAATGACTTTACCGCGTATATTGTGTCGTTTCGTAATGGGTCTTTTTATTGCAGTGCTGGCATGCCATGGAGCTATGCCGTACCGATTAAGATAAGTGTTGTTAGAGAATCTGAAGTAGCGATGTAAACAAAGAATTCACAGATATAAAAGTAACAGACACAAAAAAACCTCCGAAAAGGGAGGTTAGATTGTACTGCTATATGGTACCAGTGGTCGGACTCGAACCGACACGCTTTTAAAGGCAACGGATTTTGAATCCGTCATGTCTACCAATTCCATCACACTGGCATGTTAGAAGATAATGTCTATTAAATAAATATTATCGAATTGGGCTACAGGGTTAACTCTGTATAGGCTGCGTATTATAGCAGCCTATTTTTGGTCGTCAAGACTTATTTAAAATAATTTTCGATCAATTCAACATTTTTATCCTACAAAGGCACGTTCAACTGCGTAATCTGCTTGCACACCCATGCGCGGTGATACAGTCAGACCAAAATCATCTAGAATGGCTGACACTTCGGCGTTGAATGGCATGCTGCCACATAACATGACGCGGTCGTCGTCTTTATTCATTGGAGGCAAACCGATGTCTTCGAATAATTTGCCAGACTTCATCAAGTCTGTGACTCGGCCTTGGTTTCTAAACTCTTCACGAGTGACAGTCGGGTAGTAGATGAACTTTTCGCGGAACCATTCACCAAAGATTTCATCATTCGGTAGCTCATTTTCGAACATATCGCGATAAGCCAAATCATCAACGTGGCGGACACCATGAACCAAAATAACTTTGTCAAAACGATCATATACTTCAGGGTCACGTGCCAATGCCAAGAAAGGGGCAAGTCCGGTACCTGTTGAGAGCATGTATAAATGTTTGCCAGGTAATAAATCATCTAATACCAACGTACCTGTTGGTTTTTTGCTGACCAATAGCTCATCGCCGACTTTGATGTGCTGCAAACGTGAGGTTAAAGGGCCGTCTTGAACTTTGATGGAGAAAAACTCTAAATGCTCTTCGTAGTTAGGACTAGCAATCGAGTAAGCACGTAGCAGTGGTCTACCATCGACAACAAGACCAATCATCGCAAATTCGCCATTACGAAAGCGTAGGCCATCGTCACGAGTGGTTTTAATGCTAAATAGAGAGTCATTCCAATGATGAACCTCTGTGACCGTTTCGGTGCGAAGTTTTGACATAAAGTCCTCGTTAATTAATAAGTGGTTATCGCTGTCGTTAGGCTTAAATACGTATTAAATCAAAATTTTCAATGATAGATTAAAAAATATAAAAACCTATCAGTATTCTAATAGTTATCGAAAAAGCTGAATGTTAAAACGTACCTACCGTAAAATTCAATAATCAGGTTTATCTATCAGCCGATAGGGCTGTAGACTATTTTTCTTGCATGTTAAATCATCAGTATTGATAAGAGGAGTTACAGATAAGCCAAATGTAAAAGACTCTCATCAAAAAATTTCTTGCACATGATATCAAACTTTAAAGTAAAAATCCGTCTAGCTGCTACCCACCAGCATGATAAAATGGAATATCGTTAGTGAGTAATTTTGTATCATTTGGCCAAATTGTCTAAAAAGAACCGTTTTTTATTACTGGAGCCGCGCTATGTCTGATGACAATATGTCTTTAGATAACTCTCACCACGCCCCAATCATTGGCTACCATCGTGCGCCGCTTTCACAAAAATTTGGGGCGCCGCGTCAGCCGAATTTGGTCGCGCTGATCAGTGCCATTGAAATGCTAGCGCCCTACGATACGCCAGCCGCGTTTGAGGGTTTAGAAGACTTTAGCCATATATGGATCAGTTGGCAGTTTCATCATAATTATCGAGATAAAGACAATCAACAAGCCAATAATGGCTTTCGAGCGCAAGTGCGGCCACCAAGACTGGGTGGCAACCAAAAGATAGGCGTATTTGCCAGTCGCAGTATGTATCGTCCATCAGAACTGGGACTGTCCGTTGTCAAACTTGAGCGTATTGAGATAGTACAAGGTCGCGTACTACTTATCATCAAGGGTGCTGATATGATAGATGGCACGCCAATTATCGATATAAAGCCGTACGTAGCTTATAGCGACGTGCTTCTAGATGCAAAAAGTGGATTTGCACCGATTGCGCCAACATTGCTAGATGTGGTCATAACAGAGGCGGCTTACGAACAATTTATGCTGCTAGCAAGCGTAGCAGAGCCTGCTGAAGTCAGTAATAATGATGCAAGCCATAGCTCTATAAAGAGTGTGCCGAAAAGTGCTACAGTTGCTTCGATGGTCGAGCACATACAAAGTCAATTGCTAATCTCTGATATCGATGCTATCAAAGCGCTAATTGCGCAAGATCCAAGGCCTGCATACCGCCGCAGAGAGAAAAAAACCTCATTTATCATGCGCTATAAGTCTGTTGATGTGAGCTTTTGGCTGATAGACTCAGGACAGTTGCAAATAACAGCGGTAGTGGCAATATAAGTGATATGAATCGATAGCATGTTTGTCAACGTACCCCAAACAATAAAAGAAGAAAAATATGGCTGCTCAGAATTATTCGATAGTGATTGATTTACGCTGGTGCCTAGATGAATTATTGGCAGATAAAGTCATCGATCAACGTGGCTATAATTTGGTAATCACCAGCCGCCGAAACAAAGCGCAGCATCCATTGCTGACGATTAGTGAGTTTGGCTTGCCCAATGGCCATGCCCTAGATGGTAACTCTGATAATAAGTTGACGCTGGCATGGCTAAATCAGTGGCTAGCGGCCAAAGCAGACATGCCACTCGTTCGTATTGATCCATTAAAAGTTGACGTCCCGGCAGTGACGCAGCTGATGTCTTTTGAATATGCACGCTCACAGTATATTTTGCCCATTGAGGTCACTTTAGATGAAGTGGTCATCGGGACAGATCAACCTTTTTATACCGATTGGCACTCAAATATCGAAAAGCTAATCAAGTCAAAAAGCTATCGCACGGTCTATATCAATCCTGAGCAAATCAATCGCTACCGCCAAGAGTTCTATCAAGTCACGCAAGCAATAGCAGGGGCAAATAGTGTTCACAAACGTGCTGCGGCTGATGTTACTAATGTCGAAGCATTGCTGCAATTGGGTGACAACACCAACCCTGATGCCAATGACCAGCATATCGTCAGAGTCGTTGATTGGCTCTTACAATATGCTTTTGAGCAGCGTGCCAGTGATATCCATTTGGAGCCGCGCCGTGAGACAGGAAAAGTGCGTTTTCGTATTGATGGCGTGCTGCATACTGTGTACGAGATGCCACTCGCGATTATCGTGGCAGTGACGGCACGTATCAAAATCTTAGGGCGTCTGAACGTTGCAGAAAAACGTAAGCCGCAAGATGGTCGACTAAAAACGCGTACGCCGAAAGGGCTAGAGACTGAGCTACGTCTCTCTACCATGCCCACTGCCTTTGGTGAAAAGCTGGTCATGCGAGTCTTTGACCCTGAAGTGCTCGTACGCTCGTTCGCGCAGCTTGGTCTGTCGGGTAAGCAGCTTGAGACGTGGCATGAGCTGACCGCAAATCCCAACGGCATTATTTTGGTCACGGGCCCAACCGGATCAGGTAAAACCACCACCCTTTATAGCACGCTCAAGCAGCTAGCCACTGAGCAGGTGAATGTTTGTACGATTGAAGACCCCATTGAGATGATCGAGCCTGCCTTTAACCAAATGCAGGTCAATCCAGGTGTCGATTTGTACTTTGCGGATGGTATTCGCTCCCTGATGCGTCAGGATCCTGACATCATTATGGTTGGGGAGATACGGGATGCAGAAACAGCAAATATGGCAGTACAAGCCTCACTGACGGGGCATTTGGTGCTCTCGACCTTGCATACCAATGACGCACCAAGTTCTATTACGCGCTTGCACGATCTGGGTATTCAGCCTTTTTTGACCTCAGCGACTATATTAGGGGTCATGGCACAGCGCCTGTTACGGACGCTATGTCCGCACTGCAAAAAAGCAGTAGAGGTGACGCCGGACAGCGAAATAGCCATTCAGTGGCAAGAGCTTGTTCAGCCTTGGCGCGCGCCAGTACCCACACAGATTTATACCGCGCAAGGCTGCGAGCACTGTCGACATACTGGCTATCAAGGACGAGTCGGACTCTATGAGATTATGCCGCTCTCTAATGAGTTAAAAAAATTGGTCGCTGCCGATGCCAATTTAGACGTACTTAAGCAACAGGCATACCGCGAAGGGGTGCAACCCTTACGTGTCTCTGGTGCAAAACGCGTGAGTGAAGGGGTGACGACGATAGAAGAGGTGATGCGTGTGGTGCCGCTACATTAGTATGAGGTATTTACAAACCAGATTATCAACAATAGCCACACCTAAATATTGCTGTGTTTGACTATAGCGATATTTTCTCGACTTGAAAATATAAGTCTTTAGAGCAATCAACACACTAACGAATGTTAAATTCCAATAACTTTTACTGATATTGTTCCAATAACGAGATTATTTATGTTTACAGATACACATTGCCACCTTAACCGCTTAGATCTAACCAAATATGATGGCCAACTGGCTGGCGCGATTGACGCCATGAAAACGGCTAATGTCACTCGCGCGATGGCGATCATGTGTGATTTTGCTGAATATGATGAGATTGCTGATATTGTCAGCACTTATAATGATGAGACTTTAAACCTAGGGATGAGCGTCGGTATTCATCCTTGTGAAGACATTGGTATATTACAATCAGCGACAGTCGAGCGTCTGATAGAAACGGCCAAAGCGGATCATGTGTGGGCAATTGGAGAGACAGGACTCGATTATTACTGGTCAACAGAAAACAAAAAAGCGCAGCAAGCCAGCCTTGCGCGTCATATTCATGCCAGTCAGCAACTAAAAAAGCCACTCGTCATCCATATGCGTGATGCCAAAGAAGACACGATTGATATTCTAAAAAGTGAAGGTGCGGAGCATGGCATCATTCATTGTTTTACTGAAGATTGGGAGACGGCGAAGCGTGCGCTAGATCTAGGGTTTTATATCTCATTCTCAGGTATCGTGAGCTTTAAGAGCGCGCAAGACATCAAGGATGCAGCTCAAAAAATGCCGAGAGACAGAATACTTATTGAAACTGACAGTCCATACTTGGCGCCAGTCCCCAAACGCGGTAGACCAAACGAGCCTGCATATGTTCCCTACGTGGCAAACTGTATCGCAGACATGTATGGATGTAGTAGCGAGGAAGTCGGTGCACTGACGGCAAAAAACTTTGAAAATTTACTGGCACAGTATCATTAAAATGGTTATGCTATGACCACTCAGTCATTTATTTGATAGTCTTGTGGTTCAATTCCCTTAGGTATGTATCACACTAAATATAGCCACCTGATTATCAATGACTATTTAGCAAACATAAGCATATTCCCTTTTGTGGTCCTCGAGCAGTCTTGGTACAGTCTCATACTTTCATTGCCGATGTACTGCCGTAAATGATGGTTGTATGCTTAATCTTGTCATGTTTTAGGAGAGATTATGAGTCGTCAGCATCAGTTTAAGGCACGAGAAGAAAATATCTTAGCGATGGCAGAGCAATTGCTACTTGAGTCAGGCGATGGTGATATTACTTTGGACAGTTTGGCAGATCAGCTCGACTTGGCTAAAGGCACGCTATATAAGCATTTTTCTAGCAAAGATGAGCTTTATCTGCGTATTATTATCCGCTACGAAGAGCAGCTATTTGATATCAACCGTATTGATGACTGTCCCTCGGCAGGCGTTGCCCGCATGATTCTTCAGCAGCTATTTAATCCACAAAAAGCCATGCTATTGAATCAAATCGAAGAGCGTCTGGCAGCATCGGTCACTGGTCTGAATCGCTTATTTGGCGAGTTGTATGATATTCGTCGCCAGCGTATGAAGCGCTTGATTGATATTATCAGTGCTTATCTGAAAGACGAGCATAGTAGTCTGAGTACTCGCGATTATTTATCTTCTATTTGGGCGATGGGTCAAGGCGGTGCGGGTCTACTAAACTCAAGCTTTTATCAGCGTTATTTGGGTCGACGTGATACCTTGCGCTACGCCTTTGTTCAGCAAATGCTAGAATTGCCGAGTCATTATCCTGCCGAAGATGAAGAGGTGATGGATGAGGATATGCAAGAATTAGTAGAGCAGATCGATACTGAATCAGAAGAGCATCGCAATACCAATTATTAGAATGTCGACTGATTTTCGATGTCATTGATTATTTAGTGTTACGTGTTGTCATACCTGATATGGCAGCACGTCAAAATGTATCTTTCAATGTATCTTTCTTAGCGTTCATAAAAATGAACGTTATCACCCTATATACAAAACTGAATTACAGGCTTATAGGTGCAATATGCCGGTCACTGTCAAGACTCAGTCCAGCTCAGCAGCCAATTGCCCTTTAGCCATCGTCGGTCAATCGCCTTGTCCAAATCGCTTTGGTATTTTAGCTACATCGTCTGATTGTAGTTGTCTCTCTCTATCAAGTAATGCATGTCCCTCACAACATACCTCATCAATAAGCAGTCATAAGCAAAGTGGTTTTACGCTGGTTGAAATCGTGGTAGTGGTGGTGATTCTATCTATATTTGCCGGCATGATGAGTCTGTCTGTCGGCAGTAGTGACTCTCGCAAAAACCGCGCCTTTTATGAACACTTCACTGATTCGCTGAGCTACGTCCGTTTGCTATCAGTTGAGCGTATGCAGCCGATGGGCTTACGTTTGCAGGCAGATAAGCAGGGACAGGTAGCGCCTGTAATCGTTACCTTATCGAATCCTTATATTGCCTATCAAACGGCTGATATTTCAGTAGGTAACAGGGACAACCAGCCAAAGAACGCAATGGAGCTGTCTGCTGATTTGAGCAGTCTGTCAGACTCTACTGGAGAGACTCAGCCAACACCGAGCTGGGAGGTTGAATCAGAGGTTAGCTTGCCTGAGCTGCCCGCTGGCGTGAGTATCAGAGTGCAGAGCTTGGATGCTAGTAATTCAACGAGTACAGGACAGACGCAAACGCTACAGCCTTGGTTTAGTGATCAAAGCGTGCCGCAGGTACTATGGTTTGGTACGGGCCAAGCGACGCCTGTCAACATCGAAGTAATTCACGATTCGCGTCTGGTGGGTGAGGTGATTACGATAATGCCCGATGGTAGTATGATGATAGGGCAGGGATTATAGTGAATAAGTTGTCCAAATATTCGGCGACGAAGGCTCAGCCTACGTCTCTCAAATCTATATCACTTAAGTCTGGGCGCGAGAGTGGTTTTACCTTGATTGAGGTAATGGTTGCCTTAGCCATTCTGGCAGTAGTGGCCGTCGCGGCGAGCCGTGCTAGCAGTGCGTATTTGAAATCGGTTGATATATTGCGCACCCGCACGCTTGCTCATTTTGTCGCACAAAATGCCGCTGCTGATTTGCGTATTCAAGACACATGGTTGACCGCCAACCGTACCCAAACGATTAATGCTCAAGGGCGTGACTGGCAAATAGTCATGACTGTCGGTGATGCCATCACACCTGCACTAAAACAAGTAAATATCGCAGTGGCGCCTATCATAGACGGACAGGCAGGCACGTCGGTCACTGATATTAGTGTCATGCTAAGCAATGCCGACCAAGATACAGGCAGTTTAGATTTAAGTAGTGAAAGTAGTATCGGACAAGCAGGGGGCGGCTTGTGAGTATGAAACTACAGCGCGGATTCACGCTCCTTGAGCTAATGGTTGCCATGGCGATATTTGCCATGCTGGCAGTGGCAGGCTGGCAAGTATTTGATGGTGTCAACCGCGCCCGCGAGCGCGTACAACGTCATGCGGATAATTTAGCCGTACTACAGTATGCCTATCTACAATTACAGCAAGACATGGCACAAATAATCCCGTATCAAGCGCCTAATACTCAAAATACTGGGACGGCGAGTAGCGATATAAATGGCAATACGAATAATAATGCTCAAGACAATACGCCTGAGCCATTTATGAGCTTGGACGGTGAACATATCAGCTTTGTACGCTTTGCTGATCCTGATCCACGTTATCAAAGCAGCACTAGTCTCCAGCATATTGAATATATTTTTGCAGATGAGCGCCTGATACGTCGTCAATATACCAGTCTTGAAGATGGACGCGATAGCGTCAGTTTAGACAGTGTGTTATTAGAAGGTGTTACTGCTGGGCGTTGGCAAGCCTATTTGCCAGAGCTTAGCACCAAATTTCCAAGCGATGACGTCAATAATAGTAGCAATACAAATATAGCATTGGGGCAAGCAGCGGGTGCTAACCCCGATGTTGTTTTGCTACCCAAAGGGGTTGCCGTCAACTTTACTTATCAAGAGATACCAATCACTTGGCAGTGGGCCCTAGCGCCACAACCAATACCCCGTAGTAGCGCAAAGGCTGCTAATAGCAGCGATAGTAATGATAATAGCAGCGACAATAATAATGGTAGTGATAGTAACAACAGTAATAGCGGTAGTAATACAGATAATAGCAGTGTGGGACACAGTAATTGAGAAGGTAGTATTTAACATGCATCACTTGCTCAGCGACATAAGCTCTCTATGACAATGAAAGCAAACTCTCAGCGCGGTGTGGCGCTGCTTACTATCTTACTATTGGTGGTGAGTATCACGGTGGTGGCAAGCGCGATGCTTGCTAGCCAAAAAGTTGCGATTAGGCGCAGCGGATTATTGTTTGATCAAAATCAGCTATTGCAAGACATCGATGCCGGTCAGCAGCTGGCAGTGACGATGATTCGTGCTGATAGCAAGCTTAACGACACCGATAGTGAGCAAGATATCTGGGCACAGCCGATACTGCCGTACACATTAGCGAATCATAGTGTCAGCATCGAGCTGCGTGATGAGGCGGGTCGTTTTAATATCAACAACTTACATCAAGGTGGCACGGTTGATACTGCTGCGCTAGAAGTGTTCCAACGTCTCTTAACACAGTTGAATTTAGAACCAGATATTGCTATTGCCGTCCTCGATTGGCAAGATACGGACAGTGAAGTCTATCTAGATGGCGGTGATGAAAGTGCGGTATATTCTCAGCAACTAAACCGTTCAGTAGATGGCGCACTACCAAACCAGCCTTTTGTTAGCGTTGATCAGTTACAAGAGGTTCAAGGGGTGAGTGCAGAGGTGTTAGCGACACTACGACCTTATCTGACGGCGGTTCCTTATTATTTACCTATCAATATTAATACTGCGAGCCCCGCATTGCTTGCCGCACTGATCGATGGTGCCAGCAGTCAGCAGATGCAAGGGATAGTCGACACGCGCAGTAAGCAAGCGCTCACGTCTATCGATGAGCTATGGCAACTGCCAATTTTGAGTGGCTTAGATAAAAAGCAGCGGGCAGCATTGACGCCTTTGTTGGCAGTTGATAGCCAAGCCTTTATGGCGCTTATTACCGCGAGTGATAATGCAACTGTTGGTCAGGCAAGACAGCGCTTTGCCACTGTCTTGATTGGTAAAAACGCAGCGAACGACAGTCAAACCTCAAACGACACTAGTGGTAGCAGTAGCGATGTCATTAGCGGAAAGCCCAAGGAAGTCAAAGTAGTCACGCAGCGACTATGGGCGTTTCGTCCTAGTTTTTGATGAATGGTAGTGCGCTTTTTATTAATCTCTCAAGCGAGTCTCTTCACTAGATTTCCAGTTATAAGCCCCATAAAACAACATCTGCGCTTGGCGAGTGCAGTTATGTAGCATCAACTGTTTATTTTCTTCGATGACATTTAGATCGATTTCGTCATCGTGATCTTCAGTGTAGGTCAATTCTAACCAGTCGATAATCCAAGAAAAGAACATATTTACGCCAGCCTCAGCCAATAGACGACGGTCATAATCATTGATATGGGTAAATGCTGGCTGTAATGCCAGATCATCTGCCAAGCTTTGGGCATGTTTTTTAACCAGTTCATTGATGGCTTTTCGCACAGATTCTGAGCCACCGTAGCGCTCACTGACCAAAAACTGCCAGTAGTAAGGCTGATCGCTGACCATATATAAGAACAACTGAATGCTTTTGGCTATCTGACGATCAAAGCTACGCTTGCGTCCAATTTGTAGGCTATCGCTGAGTGTGGCGAGCGTACCACCCAACTCTTCGATGACCAAGGCGCGACCGAGCGACTCCATATCATCAAAATGGCGATAAAACGCAGTCGGCACAACGCCAACCTCACGCGTGACTTGTCTGAGACTGATAGAGCTAAAAGACTGCCCTGTCATACATAGATCGAGTACGGCATTAAAAAAAGCGTGCCGAGTTTGAAGTTTTTTTTGTTCGCGACTGCTCATAATATTTCAAAATTATCCGATAGAGGTTTATCATACTCATTTCAGCGCACAAATACGACCAAAATGCACAATTCGTGCTAATTTACTAAACCTGCATTGGTCTTTTAAACCACCGTACCCCAATGACCTTGCAATTCTTGCGCCAATCGATAGGCTTCATGGTCATTCATACCTGTAATAAAATCTAAAATATTCAATATATTGTGATAAATATTGTCTGATAACACGCGGCGATGCTCATCTAAGTGTGGCTGTAGTAATCTTAACAGACTCTGTTGCTCAAACGACATAGATGATGACGTAGCCTCACTCGTCTCAGTACCCGTCCAAGCCAGTGGTACAAAGGCATCCATTAGACGATGCAAGCATTGATTGGCCATTAGCTCCATTCTTACCTTGTTTGGATGATTAAATATTTTTTCGCGGGCCAATTGCTTGGCCTGCAAGATGCCAGTTTGTACAGTGGTGTCGCAATGGGCAAACAAGCTGCCTTGGAGCGTACCTGCCAGCAAGTCTTCACTATTGGCCACAAAAGCATCGGTGATCGTATTGACCAAGCGCATCATGGCGCGTGATCGCAAAGAGGCCAGACTCTGCCTGACTGACATATGCACAGGCAGGCTGACGCTATCAGGATGCTCGCCAATCAGCTCATAAAAAATCGTGGCAACCTCGCTATAGGTTAGCATATTCAGATTGATACCATCTTCTAAATCTATCAGCGCATAACAGATATCATCTGCAGCTTCTAACAGATACGCCAACGGATGGCGTGCAAAGCCATCGTGATGTGTTGAGCGCGGCAAATGCAAACAGGCTGCCAGCTCCTCTAACTGAGAGGTCTCGCTATAAAAGCAGCCGAATTTCTGTACATTATGGGCGTTGTCATTTGCATCATTGCTGTGAGTGGCAAGCCAAGGATATTTCATAAAAGCGCCTAGCGTTGCGCAGGTAAGACGCATACCGCCTTTATCGGGATGGTGCTCATTGCGCACCAGTAACCGAAACCCTTGTGCATTGCCTTCGTAGGCCAGTAAGTCTAACCGCTCGTTGCTGCTTAATTTTTGCAAAATTGCTTGAGGATCAGGCTGCCGAAACCAGTCACGAATGGCGTACTCTCCAGCATGACCAAACGGCGGATTACCAATATCGTGAGCGAGGCAGGCTGCTTGTACAATTACGCCAATATCAGATGGCGAGACTCCTGCTAGTAAGCCATTGCCTAGCTTATCATGGAGCTTTTCTGCGGTCATCATCCCTAAAGAGCGTCCAATAGAGGAGACCTCAAGCGAATGGGTCAGGCGAGTATGGATACCCAGCTGATTGGTCAATGGATGAACTTGGGTTTTTTGATTCAACTGCCTAAACGAGTGAGAGAATACCAGTCTGTCATAGTCTTTGTGAAACTGTGAGCGAGTACTTGTATTAGCGCCGTATTTTTTGGCAGCGCCAAGACGCTGTGAGTTGAGAAGATGAGACCATTGCGCAGTAGAAGACGACAAAGAGGTTGGGGTACTTAGCATATTGGAACATCCGAAACCAAGGGAGCCTCTAGCATAACAAAATAGCGCCCTTGGTACAGCCACTAAGCGCCATGGCAATTAAGATTTATGACAATCAAAAATTACCTCTTCCTCGTCGATAGGCACATCACTATTTAGTGTTTTGTTTAGCAAGGTTGCGTTGTCACCATCCACTTGCCATATAATGCCATGAGTGTCATCTAATCCAATATCACTTGTGTATATGGTTTTGTCAGTAAGGGCGTCGCTACCAGAGGCAGCTGTCAAATCGTATTCGATACCGTCAATAAGTAGGTGCGCGGTCTGTGGTGTGGCATCGGTATGATAGTAGACGCCGATAGTAGCAGTAGGCTCACAAGAGAATGGTGTGCTGTTGCTAGCGTGCTCAGAATGGTCGTGACCCTCATGATCATGTCCTTCGTGAACGTCCATGTCATTATGACTTTCATGGTCATGTCCTGCATGATCGTGTTCCATATCATCATGGGCATGTTCATCGTGCTCTGCGTGACTGTCTACGGTTGTCACATCTTCAGATGCTGCTGGCTCACCGTCTGTTTTTGGCTGGCAGCCTAACAATGAAACTGTCATAACACTGCCTATGAGAGCAGCACTTGCAAATTTGGAAAAAGAGAAAAAGTCAGTCAAAGTATAAGCCCTCAAATAAGCAAGATAAGATATGTTATAATATAACAAAAGGGTAATAAAATAAAGCCGATGCTGGAAAATATCCAACATCGGCTGATTAGCTATCAGATAGTATTGACTAGCTAAAGCTACACGTTAAATCTAAAGTGCATGACATCGCCATCTTGAACGATGTAAGTTTTGCCTTCCAGCCGTGACTTACCAGCGGCAGCAGCGCCTTTTTCACCGTTGTATTCGATGAAATCATCATAAGCGATCACTTCAGCACGGATAAAGCCGCGCTCAAAGTCCGTATGAATCACGCCAGCGGCTTGCGGGGCAGTAGCGCCAATTGCAACGGTCCATGCACGGACTTCTTTGACACCAGCGGTAAAATAGGTCTGCATATCAAGCAAATCATAACCACCGCGAATCACTTGATCAAGACCAGCCTCTTCCATGTCCATCTCAGCCAAAAAGTCTTTTTTGTCCTCTTCATCTAGCTGGGCAATTTCAGCTTCGATTTGGTTGCATAGAGGAATGACGATAGATTCTTCGCCAGTCGCGTAATCACGAACAGCGTCGAGATAGGGATTGTTTTCAAAACCATCTTCAGCAACGTTAGCAATATACATGGTTGGCTTTAGGGTGATGAGGCCGTAGCTGCGGATGAGTTTTTTCTCATCAGCGTCTAGATTGGCCGCGCGCGCCGCTTTGCCTTCTGCTAATAATGGCTCAATCTTTTTGAACACATCCAGCATGGCGCTAGCGTCTTTGTCACCGCCTTTGGCTTTTTTGGTCAAGTTCAGTATCGCGCGTTCAACCGCTTCCAAATCTGCCAATGCCAACTCAGTATTGATGGTTTCGATATCATCAATCGGACTGACGCGACCATCGACGTGTACCACGTTGTCATCATCAAAACAGCGAACGACATGGGCAATCGCATCAGTCTCACGGATGTTGGCGAGGAACTGGTTGCCCATGCCTTCGCCTTTTGACGCGCCTGCCACCAAACCTGCGATGTCTACAAACTCCATCGTCGTTGGCAATACGCGTTCAGGGTTGACGATATCAGCCAATTTCTTTAGGCGTGGATCGGGTACTGGTACGATACCGGTGTTGGGATCTTTGGTACAAAACGGAAAGTTTTCAGCGGCGATACCCGCTTTGGTCAACGCATTAAACAAGGTGGATTTACCCACGTTTGGTAGGCCGACGATGCCGCAATTAAAACCCATAACAGTCTCTCAATGTATTAATAAAATAGTTGGTACTGAGCTAATATAAGACTTGATATTTAGTCAGGATAAAACTGAGTTCATCTAAAGCTCAGCTTGTTTGAAATATTAGTCAAATAGACAATCAAAATTGGGCACATTGTAGCAAATTTACGGGAATAGGGGTGAGGTTGTTACTTTATATGCTAAGGTTTTTACTCAGCGGTGGCAGGTGTGTTTGTACTAAGGCTCAGATAGGTTAAACGCTGAAAAGTGAATACAATGGGTTGCTTCTTATTTAGACAAGCGGTGTTCGATTTGGTATTCAGTATTTTTTGCTATAGTACGTTATCATAGATAAATAGTGGCATCAGCTCACAAACAGTCAGTGAAATTTGCTGGCTGGTTTAATTTTTTCAAACAATCAGCTCGCTCCAAAACAAAATGTAAGGCAATATCCGATAATGACAACCTCGATTTTTGATACACGCCGCTATAAATATCCACAGAATTTTCTTGAGATGAAGCCCAAACTTGCTCGACTTGAGCAGGCCATCAAAAAGCTCGAGACAAACCTCATTGACGCTAATGATCAAGCAAATACGAAGCTGTTGACGCAAAGGTTGGATAGTCATTTGGGATTGAAGGTCGACTATGCCAGTGAGCTCAATCCCGATCAGCTCATGGCTGCCACCACTATCGAAGGTAAAGTGTTGGTGATTGCGGGTGCAGGATCGGGCAAAACCAAGACTTTGACCTATCGCACCAGCTATTTGCTCGAAAACGGCGTGTCACCTAAAGAGATTTTGCTACTAACCTTTACTCGTAAAGCGGCAAATGAAATCAAAGATCGCGCTAAATCTTTGCTGGCAAGTAGTCTTTCAAATCAAGAGCTATCTGATGATGCATTGGCTGAAGATAAGCTCCCAACTGACAAGGCATTAAATAATATCACCAGTGGCACCTTTCACTCATTTTGCAATATGCTGCTGCGTCAATACTCTGGTCTGCTCGGTATCAATCCACGATTTACGATTTTAGATACTGGCGATAGCGAGGATGCTATCGACTTGGTACATAAAGAAAAAAAGTATCCTACCCAAACCAAAACCCAAGCCTTTCCGCGCAAAAAAACATTGCAAAATATCATTTCAACCTCTAGAAACAGACGCATTCCTATTCGCGACCTAATAGAAAGTAGCTATCCTGATATCGCCGTACATATTCCTATCATCGAGCAATTAGCAATTGATTTTCATGAGTATAAGCGCGCCAATCACTTATACGATTTTGACGACATTATCAGTCAAGTGGTACGTCATCTAAAAACCAACGACACCTTTAGGCAGCGACTTCAAAACACATATCGTTATGTCATGGTTGATGAATATCAAGACACCAATATTCCGCAAAAGCAGCTAATTGACTTAATATGTGAGCCTGATTCGGTGTCACTAATGGTCGTTGGCGATGACAATCAAAGCATCTATGCCTTTCGCGGTGCTAATTACGAAAATATTTTGCTATTTGGTGAGACGTATCCCAATGCCAAACTTATCAAGCTTGAGCAAAATTATCGCAGTACACCTTCGGTACTAAACTATATCAACGCGTTGTCAGCGCAAATCACGCTAGGCTATCAAAAGCAGCTGTATTCTGATGCGCCAATAGCAGGCGACAAGCCAATATTTCGACGACTCAGCGATGAGACAAAAGAAGCGAGTTATATCACTGATAAGATAGTCGCGCTAAAGCCTGAGTATGATTATAACGACTTTGCGGTATTGTGCCGCACGTCTTTTCAGTCCAATTATGTACAGCTAGAATTTATGGCGCGCAATATTCCCTTCATCGTGGTGGGCGGTATCAAGTTTATTGAAAGACGCCATATCAAAGACGTGTTGGCTTTTGTCAAAGTTCTCTATAACCCGAACGATACGATTGCTTGGCATCGTATTTTAACTTTGTTTAAAGGGGTAGGAGCAGTCACGGCGACGCGCTTAACCCAAGCCATCACCGCTGACAATAATGCGTTTGAGTCGCTACTGGCAGCATCGTTTGCCAAAAAAAGCGATCAGCTAAAGCCTCTATACCACACGCTTACCAAGGCCCAGCAAGCAGAAACGGTTGAGACAGCCATTGAGCATATTCTTGAGTTTTATATCCCTGTGTTAAAGTTGATAGAAGACAACTGGCGTGAGCGTAGCGAGGACTTTCGGGTGCTAAAGAATTTAGCGACAGAGCACACGAGCCTCGATAGCTTTTTAGAAAATCTTGCGCTCGATCCGCCCAATGACTCAGTCGCGGTCATGGAAAGCTCTGACGATGGACAAAGTAATGATAAAGTCACGATCTCAACCATTCATAGCGCAAAAGGGCTTGAGTGGCCAGTGGTGTTCGTCAATTCATTGGTCGATGGCATCACGCCGCATCATCGCTCATTGGACGACTTTGAAGCATTAGAAGAAGAGCGTAAGCTGTTTTATGTGGCCTGTAGTCGTGCGAAGACGCAGCTGTATTTGACCGCGCCGAATTACTTCTCTAGTTACTCTGGATACTTTGATATGGCCTCACGCTTTATTGCGGAACTATCGGCTGACGAGGTAACAGTAGAGACGGTAAAATCGCCTATCAAGAAAAATGATGACCCAATATGGTGGTGATTTTTTGAGGATATTGATGGTATCTATCATACTGGGTTTTAGTGTGTATTTTGCGGATTTTGGTCGTCCAATAATGGCTTCATACGCCAACTATTCCTTTTGAAAATGACCTACAAATAAATGTATAGCCAAAAGTATTTAATAGCAAAAATATTTTTCAAATAAGGGTTTAAAATTTATCCCAATGCGTTACTATGACCACCTAATTTGGTAAGACCTTTATATTTGATACTCTGTATTAACACCCTAAGAAAAGGATAGGTTATGCGCTACGAAGTGATCGTTATCGGTGCAGGTATGGTTGGCACGTCAATCGCGTGGCATCTACAAAAAAATAACTCAAACGTATTACTCTTAGACAAAAAATTGCCAGGGTCAGAGACCTCATATGGTAATGCCGGCTTGATTCAGCGCGAAGCCATTCATACGCATCCTTTTCCTCGTCAGCTGACAGAGATGATCCGAGTATTACCTAACCAAGGTACTGATATTCGTTATCGCATACCGGCAATTCTGCGTTATCACCAAGCGCTGCTACAGTACTGGAAATACTCAACGCCTGCGTCAGTCAAAAAAATCGAATCTGAGTGGCAGACCTTGATTGAGCATTGTACCAGTGAGCACCAAACCATGATTAGCGCCTCTGGTGCTGATGAGCTCATTACTCGTGATGGTTGGCTACAATTACATCGCTCAGAAGAGACTTTCAAAGAAGCGCAAGCATCCGCCATTGATGCACGTAATCAAGGGGTTGAGCACAATGTATTGAACCTTGAAGAGCTAAAAGCAATGGAGCCCCGCGCCAATTTTGACGGTTTCGTTGGTGCTATTCATTGGTTGAATTCATGGCAGGTATCAAACCCAAGCTCGCTGGTAAAAGCCTACGCAAAAAACTTCCAAGACATGCAAGGTACGATCAAAGAAAATGACGTCAAAGAAATCGTCAAAGAGGCGGATGGCTGGAAAATCACCACTGATAAAGATACCTATTATAGTGATAAATTGGTCATCGCAGCAGGTCCTTGGTCAAATGATTTGATCAGACCACTTGGTTACAATCTGCCATTGTTCCCAATGCGCGGCTATCATCAGCATTTCAAAGTGACAGACAAGAACACAATCCATCACAGTATGTTTGATATGGACAAAGGCTTTGTCATGGGGCCAATGCAGCAGGGTATCCGTATCACTACGGGTGCTGAGATGACTACCATGAATGCGCCAAAGAATTTTGGTCAATTACAAACGGTATTGAAGCTTGCAAGAAAAATTTTGCCATTAGAAGATGCGGTTGAGAGTGAAGCATGGGCAGGATCGCGTCCTTGTATGCCTGACATGAAGCCCGTCATCGGTCCTGCTGATAAGCATGACAACCTCTGGTTCGCATTTGGTCACAGCCATCAAGGCTTCACTTTGGGACCAATGACAGGGCGTCTGGTTGAAGAGATGATTCATAATAAGCCTGCATTGGTCGATCTTGCACCATTTAGTGCCCAGCGTTTTTCTAACTAAGCGCGACTTGACTGACTAAACACAGATTCAAATTAATAAAAAGGTATAGACATGATTAAGAAGCTACATAGCAATCAGCGCATGAGCAAAACGGTAATCCATAACCAGACGATCTATTTGTGTGGTCAGGTCGGTAATGCAGAAGACGATATCAAAGCGCAAACGTTGACGTGTTTGGAAAAAATCCAAACGCTATTAGAAGAAGTGGGCAGCGACAAATCAAAGCTACTATCAGTCACCGTTTGGATCAAAGATATGGCGGATTTTGCTGCTATGAATGAAGTCTATGACAAGTGGTTTGAAGGCATACAGCCACCAGCGCGTGCTTGCGGCGAATCAGCATTGGCACGCCCTGAGCTATTGGTTGAGATGATTGCCATCGCTGCTGAGTAATAAGCGGCTCGTAGTACTTGTAGTATATGTATTAAATAGAAATAAAGAAGGCCATGATAGCGATATCATGGCCTTTTCTATGCGTAGCAATAAGCCAACTCGATTATTGAAAAGGAATATGCTAGCTTTTTAATCCAAGCACGCGCCGTATAACGTCAGCGAAGCAATACAATGATTATTATAGGAATTAGCATTCTTTCCATACCGCTTGGCGTTTCTCAATAAAAGCATCAATCCCTTCACCCACATCGTCTGCCACCATATTGCAAGTCATGACCTCACTGGCATAGTCATAAGCGTCTTCGACACTCATATCCAGCTGCTTATAAAACATACAGAAGGTCATCTCTATCTAGAGTGGTGCCTAATTGAGTCATTTATCATCCTTGATAATGGGTTGGTTTATAGTTTTATATATAGCTGACTAAATAGTAGCATGGCTCATATTCTATACAATAGATGGAGCACATAGAAAGCGCATAAAAAAATAGCGCACTCAGGTGAGGAGTACGCTATTGGTTTTTCAGTTAAATATAAGCTAAATTCATACTAAGCTGTATTTATACTGAACCTAGTATGCGCCTTCGCTATAGATAAGCTCGTAGCTATGGCTATATATCTCGACGATGTTACCGAACGGGTCTTCCATATAGATCATGCGATATGGCTTTTCGCCAGGGTAGTAGTAGCGTGGTTTTTCCATACGTTTTTTGCCACCTGCGGCAACCATACGCTCAGCCAGCGCTTCAACGTTTGGGTCTTGGACGCAGAAGTGAAAAATACCTGTTTTCCAGTATTCAAAGTTATTTTCAGGGTTTTCCTGATTTTTAAATTCAAAAATCTCAACACCGATACGGTCACCAGTGGAGAGGTGAGCGATCCGAAAGCGGCCCCAACCAGCACCGAATACTTCAGTGCACATCTTACCAATCGGGCTGTCATCTTCAATAATCTCAGTAGGCTCCATGATGGTGTACCAACCCAGCACTTCAGTATAAAATTTTACAGCAGCATCTAAGTCAGGGACTGACAGACCGATGTGCGAAAAGCTTCTGGGATAAACGTTGTTCATAGCTTGTGCTCCTGTTTGCTGTACTCTTGTTTGACGTGAGGCCAGTATACAAACGCACTGTCATTATGTAAAATTATCAAATATTATAAAAATAAGTATGAAACGTAATGATTAATGTCACATGGCTACGCACTTTTTGTACGCTTGCCGAAGTTGGGCACTTTACTCGCACGGCTGAACGTCTATATATGACACAGTCCGGTGTGAGCCAACATATACGTAAGCTAGAAGAGCAGCTGGACACAGATTTGTTAATTCGACAAGGAAAGCAGTTCTCATTGACCAATGCAGGTGAGCAGCTTTATAAAGAAGCAGGCGAGATATTGCAGCGATTATCAAATTTAGAGCAGCGCATCAGTGAAGATCCGCCTTACGAAGGGCTAGTACGGTTGATGTCACCGGGTAGTGTGGGACTTAAGCTATACCCGCAGCTTTTGACCTTACAGCAACAGCACCCAAAGCTAGTGATTGATTATCGCTTTGCCCCCAATGCTGATATTGAGCAGGCATTGGCAAATCACGAGATCGATATTGGTTTTATGACGGACATCTCAGATGATGAAACGATTAGCTGCAAGCCTATGGCGCAAGAAGCATTGATACTCGTAACCCCTGCGACTACAGTAGAGCCGAGCTGGGAGCAGCTTATGGCACTTGGATTTATCGATCATCCGGATGGTGCCCATCATGCAGGCATGCTACTGACTGCCAATTACGAGCAATTCCAGCATATCAATGATTTTGAGAAAAAAGGCTTCTCTAATCAGATTGGTCTAATTTTAGAGCCCGTCAGCAGGGGAATAGGTTTTACTGTCTTGCCGGCGCATGCGGTGGCTGCTTATCCAAAGCCTGAGCTGATTAACAGTCATCATTTACCAGTTGCTGTTAGCGAAACGCTATATCTGGCAGTCAGACAACAGCAGGCACTTTCTAATAGAATGCATACGGTCATTAATGCAGTAAAAAAATGGCTATAGATATGTTGAGAGTGATAAATGTACAGCTAACAAAGGGTTTAATAACTGTACATTTAGTGAAGAAGGTTCATTGATAGATTGCGACTATCTCAAAGTCTGCCCAAGTTTGATACTTGCAGCGATATTAGCAGCAGTCGTTTCAATGTTGTTATAAGCAGAACCCAACACATTATCGATCGTATCTACTTTTTGGATACTTGGCATCACAACATTGAACTGACTGGTCTGAGCAGGTTTTAGTCCGTCAACACTGCCGCAGATAGCGATAACAGGTGTGCGGCTGGCCTTAGCGATTTGGCTGATACCACCAGCGACCTTACCCATGGCGGTTTGCGCATCGAGCTTGCCTTCACCTGTGATGACAAGATCAGCCTCTGCGATATGCTGTGACAGGTGAGCCACTTCGGCAACCGTATCAAAGCCTGACTTCAGCTGAGCTTTAAAGAACGTCATCATCGCATAGCCAAGACCGCCTGCCGCGCCAGCGCCTGCAACGTGTTGACAGTCTTCATAGCCATGCTGTCCACATATGGTCGCAAAGTGACTGAGCGCTTTATCCAAGGTATTGACTTGCTCCGGACAAGCGCCTTTTTGTGGGCCAAACACAGCGCTGGCCCCAAGCAGACCACAGAGCGGATTGGTCACATCACAAGCAACCTCAAATACTGTGTCTGATATCTTTGTATGAAGGTTAGTATTATCGAGTTTATGTAAGCTGGCAAGTGCGCCACCACCATGAGTGAGCAGACTGTCATTGATATCATGAAATGTTATGCCTAACGCCATTAGCATGCCAAGGCCTGCATCATTGGTTGCGCTACCACCCAGACCGATGATGATGCGTTTAGCCCCTTCCTCCAAAGCATCAGCAATCAGCTCCCCAACGCCATAAGTGCTAGCAACGATAGGATTACGCTCATCAGCTGTTAGTAGGTGCAATCCGCAGGCTTGAGCCACTTCAATAACCGCCGTCGCATTGGGCAATAACAGATACTTGGCGATGATTGGTCTCATCAATGGATCATGCACTCTGACTTCTTTCCAGCGCCCACCCAAGACATAAGACAATACCGCTGAGGTGCCTTCACCGCCATCCGCCATCGGCAATAATTTGTAATCAGCATCTGGAAACACTTGACTAAAGCCAGATTGAACGGCGTGGCAAACATCGAGTGCTTCTAGGCTTTCTTTAAACGAGTCAGGGGCGATCAAAATTTTCATACGGCTCTCTTTGAATATCTTAATGACACGATCATCGCAACAGTGTCGTGTTTTAAAACGTTTACTTAGCAATAATCAAATAAACGTATATATACGTACCCAATCTCATGAACTAGATAAACACTAGGGTTAACAACCAGATAAATACGATGCTAGTCACCCCTTGGATACCAGTGGCCATTGAGTGCGCTTTGTACGCTTGTGCCACGCTCATGCGACTAAACTGACTCACGATCCAAAAGAAGCTATCATTGGCGTGAGAGATCGTCATGGCACCGGCACCAATTGCCATCACACAGAATACACGGCCAAGCTCACTGTCCAAGCCAATTTGGTTCAACAGTGGGGCAACCATAGCAGAGGTTGTGACCAATGCCACTGTGGTTGAGCCTTGTGCTGTTTTTAGCGCAGCAGAGACGATAAATGGCATAAAAATACCTAAACCCAAGGCCGATAACGTTGAACCTAGATAATCGCCAATTGGCGTCACTTTTAGCATGGCACCAAATGCGCCACCAGCACCAGTGATCAGTAGGATAGGGGCTGCTACTACCAAACCTTGTGAGATACTATCGCTGATTTGCTGCGTTTTTTGCTCTGAATCAATCAATAAAAACGATAAAAACAAACCAATCAACAATGCAGTCAGTGGATTACCGATGAATATCAAAACCTCTGCTAGCGTACCACTACCGAACGGTGCACTTGGGAAATTGGCAACCGACGACAGACAAATTAATATGATAGGCACAATGATAGGTAAAAACGCCATTGTTGCTGAAGGCAGTTTGCTGTAGTCATCGCGTGTTTTTATGCCTTCAGGTAGGGTCGCTGCTTGAGCATCTGTGGCATTGATATTATCAGGCGTGGCATTAAGAAAGCGATTCGACCACCACCAGCCGGCCAATACGGCAACAGCCGTGACAACCACACCGACCATGATGACCAAACCTAAGTTTGACTCTAGTCCTAAATTACCTGCCGCCGCGATTGGGCCTGGCGTAGGCGGTACGAAGGTATGAGTGGCGTATAGACCAGTAGCCAAGGCAATACTCATCGCGACACTTGATACATGTAATCGCTCAGCCAAAGACTCTTTTAAAGAGTTTAAGATAATGTAGCCAGAATCACAAAATACAGGCACCGAAACCACTGCACCGACGATAGACATGGTCAAAGTAGGGAAGCGTGGCCCCAATACTTTGATGACTGACTCTGCCATTACAATAGCCGCCCCTGTTTTTTCGAGGATTAAGCCAATAATCGTACCAAACACAATCACAAGACCGATGTAGCCTAAAATACCACCGAAACCATCAGAGATTGTCTTTGCAACAGTGTTGAGCGGTACTTGGTAAAAAAGGGCAACCAAAAAAGCGGACAAAATCAACACTAAAAAAGGATGCCACTTCAATTTTGCGGTAGCGAAAATAATAAAAAGAATGGTCAGCACAAGCCAAAATACAATCATCACTGTCTCAATATGGTTTATATCTTAATGAGTTATTCACGCAAACAGGCATCAATAACGATACGAAATTTTGAAGGGGCATATTTTATAGCAAATAGGGGGCACTAGGAAATACATTTGTCAAAGAGATGCTGTTTGTTATGGCGATATGAACATTTTCTGATGAGAGTAGTGGCATTCTTATGCCTGCAGAGTTATCGCTTTTTCGATTTTCAGACCGCATTTAACCAAGGTTTTTCACTAAAAAAAGACTGACCACTATAGATGGCCAGTCTTTTATAAGGTATCGCTTATTTTTTTTGTTCAAGATGAGTTTTATATAAACTCCAATCTAAGCAATCTTATCGAAGAACGCTTTATTGTCAGTAGCTATCGTAGAATCGAAGCTTACGTAAATACCTTTATCATCTAGCGTTGCATACCAGTGATCATCATCGCCGCTGGTCAGTATCTGAAAGTATTTGTCATTTACGATTCTACCTACCGTATAGATCTCACCCTCTGAATAGAAATCGTTACCTTTGACACAAAGTAGTTTATCGTCAGTGTTTATTTCATCAGTGTTAGTCATATTAAAGTACTCTATCAACGAAAAGTATAAAAATAGAAAAATCTTTCTACTCGTTATGATGAATACAATTATATAGACAGTATCTTGTTGGTTGGTATAGCATTTTTAAGTGAGTTGTTGCAAATGGTTACTGCAAGATATCATGCTGACAAATAGTATTGAATACAGCTTTTAGTAATCGATTGATACTTACAAGGCATCAAGAAAACTCTGATGTAATGCGAAAGTATTACGATCACATGTATAAAATATCGACATAAAAAAAGCCAGCAACACAAGGTCACTGGCTTTTTTATAGACTGAGTCTAATTATCTAGAAGATTACTCTTCAGAATAATCTTCTTCAGCTTCTTCTTCGTCAGCTGAATCTTCGTTGTTACCATCTTCAGAAAGAATAGTAACTAAGATGCTAGCAGTAACGTCATGGTGTAGCTGAATATCAACATTGTATTCGCCAACTTGACGTAGTGTGCCTTCAGGTAGCTTGATTTCAGCACGGTCTACTTCTAAACCTGAGTTAGTCAATGCTTCAGCGATATCGCGAGTACCGATAGAGCCGAATAGCTTGCCTTCGTCACCTGATTTCGCACGCATGATAACATTAACGTCAGTTAGTGCATCAGCACGCTCTTGAGCAGTAGCGATCTCTTTTGCTTCTTCAGCTTCAAGCTCAGCACGACGTGCTTCGAACTTTTCAATGTTAGCTTTGGTCGCAGGTAGAGCGCGGCCTTGAGGGATAAGAAAGTTACGACCGTAACCTGGTTTTACATCGACAGTTTCACCGAGTTTACCAAGGTTGACGATACGCTGTAACAAAATAATTTGCATGAGTCATTCCTAGTTAGCGGTTAACCTTGATGGTTATCAGTGTATGGAAGTAGCGATAAATAACGAGCTTGCTTGATAGCAGTCGCTAGTTGACGCTGATATTTAGTAGACGTACCGGTAATACGGCTTGGTACGATTTTGCCATTATCACTAATGTACTGTTTTAGCAATTCAACATCTTTATAGTCGATGTGAGTGATGCCTTCAGCAGTGAAACGGCAGAATTTGCGACGGCGATAGAAACGTGCCATGAGTATTCTCCTTTAATTAGTCTTCACTGTTGTCGTTGTCGTCATTATCGTTTTCACGATTGTCTGGACGACGAGTAGTTGCTTTGCGTGCGCGTTTTTCATCGGCATTCTTGGCTAACTGCGACTCTTCAGTGATAGCTTCGTCACGGCGCATAACTAGACTACGAATGATCGCGTCGTTATAGCGGAATAATTCTTCAAGTTCAGCCAAAGTCTCGCCGTCAGTTTCGATGTTGAAAAGAACGTAGTGAGCTTTGTGAATCTTGTTGATTGGATAAGCCAATTGACGGCGGCCCCAATCTTCAAGGCGATGGATAGTACCACCGTTGTCTTGAACCAACTTGATATAGCGTTCAACCATGCCGACCACTTGGTCGCTTTGGTCTGGGTGTACAAGTAACACCAGTTCGTAATGTCGCATTATGACTCCTTACGGATTAGTAGCTATTAACCCTATGTTAATAGCAAGGAGATTTATAAGGTAAGCCCACGTTCTTAAAAATATAGTAAGAAATAAGCTTAGTTTATAAAGCGCCGTATTATAACAGCACTTGGCGCTTAACACAAAGGGTAATCACCAAGCGGCTGCCAATAAGATATAAAAAGATGGAAAATAAGCGTTACTCAATAAAAATGCTGCGATCTTGCGCAGCGTTTTTATCTGAAACAATATGGTGAATAAAATATTATTCAGATTTTGACTTTTTTACCAGTTGGCTACTGTCTGCTTTGACCACTAAAGTTTTGGCAAGTTTGTCATGCCAACCGATATTTTCAGGGCTTTTTGATGCCATATAATAATGGATAGCAATAATCACAAAACCCAAAAAGCTAGTAAACGAAAACAGTAAATTATAGATAATAAACAACAGTAACGTACGTGTACCGACCAGCTTGATAAACGAGGGTAGACGATGTGTGGTCTGATCCACAACCCGAATACCAGTGATTACTTTGCCTAGGGATTGACCACGCATGGTAATAAATACCAGCTGCAGTGCAAACAAGCCAAAAACCATGACTTGCGACATCATGAGCGTACTGCTTGGAATGCTTTCCATCAACGACATTGAATATTGATAGGCAGCGTCCATATTTTGGATGTTTTGAAACTTGGTATAGTCTACATCCATTTTGGTCAGTGCCATTACTAATGGCAATATGGCCAATACGTAAAGCAGGCCGTTGAGCGCGGTTGCCAATATGCGTGACATAATCGGCGCCAGTACCACATCACCAATGACTTTATCATTATCTGCGACCGTCTTTTTGAGAGCAGTTTTGTTTAATGAGACATTGTTGTGCGGCGTTTGATGACGATTGGTCGTCATATCGGCCTTCACATTTTTAGAACGTTCAGGCTTGCCATATAGTCTATCTAATGATATTGAATTATTATCTTTAGTATTGCTGGTATCTTCAGGGAAGACGGTCACATTATTGATAATAGAATCATTCGCATCAGGAGTAGTAGCACCAGTCGGTCGATAGACCGTTTGATTATTGGTCACATTTCCTACGCGCTGCCACTGATCTAAGCCTTCATGCCAGATTAAATCATCAAGCAATACTTCGCCTGATGCCAGCATGATATTAAGCTGCTCCAGATTGTATGGACCAGCTTGTACGTTATTTCGAGCAAGGAAAATCTGCATAGTTGCCTGCATAGTTAGTCATGTCTTAAGACATTATATTAGGGTCTATTTGAAAAAATCAAATAGACCCTAATAGTGGTATCTTTAATGACTGTGTGAGTTACCGCTGCGACTGAACGTAACGGTCTACTTTTCTTCACCAGCTAGGAAGAACCAAGTATCTAGCACAGAATCAGGGTTCAATGATACCGAGCTGATACCTTGTTCCATTAACCAGAACGCTAGATCTGGATGGTCTGATGGGCCCTGACCACAGATGCCAACATATTTGTTTTGCTTACGGCAAGCGTCGATAGCCATAGTGAGCAATTTCTTAACAGCAGTGTCACGCTCATCAAACAGATGTGAGACGATACCTGAGTCACGATCAAGACCAAGCGTTAACTGAGTCAAATCGTTAGAGCCGATTGAGAAACCATCGAAGTACTCTAGGAACTCTTCTGCGAGTAACGCGTTGGTTGGTAGCTCACACATCATGATGATGCGTAGACCATTTTCACCGCGTTTTAGACCATTTTTCTCAAGTAACTCGATTACTTGCGCCGCTTCACCAGTGGTGCGGACGAATGGAATCATGATCTCAACGTTGGTTAAGCCCATCTCATCACGAACACGTTTTAGCGCTTTACACTCAAGCTCAAAACAGTCACGGAAGTTGTCAGAGACATAACGGCTAGCGCCGCGGAAACCAAGCATTGGGTTCTCTTCTGATGGCTCGTACAGCTTACCACCAAGCAAGTTAGCATATTCGTTTGATTTGAAATCTGACATACGAACAATAACTGGCTGATCCATAAAGGCAACGGCTAGGGTTGAGATACCTTCAACCAATTTATCAACATAAAAGTCAACAGGTGAGGCATAGCCTGCGATACGCTCTTGAATGGCTTGTGAGATCTCACGTGGCAAGCTGTTCATGTTTAGCAGCGCTTTTGGATGCACACCGATCATACGGTTGATAATAAACTCTAAACGCGCAAGACCAATACCTTCGTTTGGCATCTGGGTGAATGAGAAGGCGCGATCTGGGTTACCAACGTTCATCATGACTTTGAATGCAAGCTCTGGCATAGACTCAACCGAGTTGGTCTGTACTTCAAAGTCAATCTGGCCTTCATAAATAAAACCAGTGTCGCCTTCAGCACAAGACGCAGTCACGTCTTGACCATCGACTAGCAGTTCAGTGGCGTTACCACAACCAACGATGGCGGGCACACCTAACTCACGCGCGATAATGGCTGCGTGACACGTACGACCACCACGGTTGGTGATGATGGCAGAAGCGCGCTTCATGACTGGTTCCCAATCTGGATCAGTCATGTCTGATACCAGAACATCGCCTTCTTCTACTTTGTCCATCTCGTTTAGGTGAGTAACGATACGTACTTTACCCGAACCGATGCGCTGACCGATTGAACGACCTTCACACAATACTTTTGCGCCAGTCGTGTCGATGACATAACGCTCCATGACATTGCTGTCTTGGCGACTCTTAACGGTTTCAGGACGTGCTTGAACGATAAAGATTTCACCGCTATCACCGTCTTTTGCCCATTCGATATCCATCGCGTGGCCATAATGCTGCTCGATGGTTACTGCTTGCTTGGCAAGAGAGGTCAGCTCTTCGGTAGTCAAAGAGAACTGCATGCGATCTTGTTTTTCAACATCGACCGTTTTCACTGATTTTGCGGTGCTGCCTTCATCACCATAAACCATTTTCTTGTGTTTGCTGCCTAGGTTACGACGAATAACGGCAGGCTTACCATCAGCGAGCAGACGTTTTGAGATGTAGAATTCGTCTGGGTTGACCGCACCTTGTACAACCATTTCGCCAAGACCATAGCTTGACGTGATGAACACGACTTGATCAAAACCGCTTTCGGTATCCAGCGTGAACATAACACCAGCAGCACCAGTCTCTGAGCGCACCATACGCTGTACGGCAGCGGACAATGCCACACCTTCGTGCTCAAAACCTTTGTGTACACGGTAAGAGATTGCACGGTCGTTATATAGCGAGGCAAATACTTCTTTAATAGCAATTAGGACGTTATCAATACCGCGAATGTTCAAGAAGGTTTCTTGTTGACCAGCAAATGACGCATCTGGCAAATCTTCAGCAGTCGCAGAAGAGCGTACAGCAACAGCGATGTCTTCGCCGCCGCTCATGGTTTCGAACGCTTGACGTACTTCTTGCTCAAGATCTTTTGGCAATTCTTGCTCAATAATCCAAGTACGGATCTTTTTACCAGTCGCCGCAAGCTTATTAACATCATTGACATCCAATGTGTTTAGCTCGTTGTTGATTTTTTCTAATAAGCCTGTTTCTGTCAAAAAGCGATTGAATGCGTTTGATGTGGTGGCAAAGCCGCCTGGAACACTAACGCCTAAATCAGAAAGATGGCTGATCATCTCGCCAAGTGAGGCATTCTTGCCACCAACCATTTCGATGTCGTCTTTTCCTAGCTGATCAAGATTGATTACAAGTGCTGTAGATTGCGCTGCCATGATAACTCCAGAAAATAAGGTTATTTAGTAAAGATTATAACGGTGAATTATACCGCCATATTAGGAGGAATTCGAGGGGTTTTACCAAAAAACTTGTTAAAAATACACAAATTGTAGGATTTGCTACACAGAGTAAGGCCAGTCTAATCAAGTTTCGTATTTACTCAGATGAAAAATATCATTGCTAGTGACGATGTTATGCGCTTTCAAAAGCCAATTACTGCATAAAATAGACGTATTCAAATAAGCCATATTTAGAGTATTTTTATAATTTATGTTTCAATCTTATGTTTATATATAGGAAATGCTATAAAAAATGCCTTGATGAGAGGTGGATTGGTTATGACGACAAGATGAAAAACAATGTTGGTGCTAAGTGTACGCCTGTAACATTAATTTCTATTAACAAGCTAATATGCGTATAATGTAGCGGATAGATAAGTGATGCATATGGCTATATAAATATGCAATAGCAGCGCTGCCATCGTTCTGCATTTACAAGAGATAAGGCAGCCAAAGTTAGATAATTGCTATTAGATCAATACTAAAAATGAAATGAAGATCATTATTGAGCTTTCAACCGAGGTGTCAACGTTATGTACTCAAGCAATCCATCTGAACAAGTCAAGTCCACTATCCAAAATCGTCATGCGCTAAACTTGGACAGCTCACAAGCCATCAGAACGGCATTTTTTATCTCAGATGGCACCGCAATTACGGCTGAGACCCTCGGACGCGCTATTTTGAGTCAGTTTGCCTCGGTCCCTTTTGAGACAAGAGTGTTGCCATACGTCGATAGCTTAGAGCGTGCCGATGATGCCGTAGAGCAGATAAACATGGCGTATCAACGTGATGGGTCGTTGCCGTTGGTGTTTGATACGATCGTCAATCCAGAGATTCGTGAAAAAATCAATTCAGCACACAGCTGTAATTTGGATATGTACGAAGGGTTGATTGGCCGCGTTGCAGAAGAGACTGGCGTAGAGCCAGATGGTCATTCAGGTCATGCGCATGATGATGTCGACTCTGAGACATATAAAGAGCGTATCGATGCAGTCCATTTCGCCTTAGACAATGATGATGGCGCACGTACTCGTCATTATAATGCAGCAGATATTATTTTGGTGGGTGTGTCACGCTCTGGTAAGACACCGACTTCTCTATACTTAGCATTACAATTCGGTATTCGCGCCGCTAACTATCCTCTGACCGAAGATGATTTGTACGACAATCAACTACCAAAAGCTCTGCGTGACCATAAAGACAAACTGTTTGGTTTGCTCATTGATACCGATCGCTTGGTAAAAATACGCCAAGAGCGCCGTGCGGGCAGTCGTTACTCAAGTTATCAGCAATGCCAGCAAGAACAGCGCGCGATACAGGGAATTTATATCACGCATGGTATCCCAAGTTTGGATGTATCAGAGATGTCTGTTGAAGAAATCGCCACGCGTATATTACAGATGACAGGTCTTAAACGCCGCATTGGGTAATGGACTATTAATTTTATAATATGTAATCGTCATCAAGTTTGTAAAAAGTCTATTCATACCTTATGGTCAGTACAACTTTACTAAGCTGCTTGGATATTAAAAATATTAACTCGTGCACATAGATATTAATAGAGCAAACAATACATAAAGAGGACATGATGGTAAGTAAAAATATAAGTGACGCAACCAATGATACTGGTAAAGACGTCCATACTGAAGTATCGAATAAAACTAATGGTCGTTCGCCCAATCCTGAGCATACTGAAGGTAAAGACACAAAACAGAAAATCGAGCAGACTCATGAGCAGGTCACTGAAGATATCATGCATTACCCTGATCTCATCAACCCGCTTGATGACACTCGTATTGATATCAAATCTGGATTTACCAAAGATTCTCGTCGACTAAAAAGTGACGATCACGAGTATGAGTATGATGCGGTGGTTTTAGGTGCAGGTCCTGCTGGTGAAGCCGCTGCCATGAAGCTGACCAAGTCTGGTAAAAGAGTGGTCGTCGTCGATCCGCGTGATCAAGTAGGAGGTAACTCTACTCACGTCGGTACAATTCCTAGTAAAGCATTGCGCCAATCAGTATTTAACTTGATTAACTTCCGTCGCGACCCGATGTTTACCAAAGCGATGGAGTATAAGCAAGTTCCGCTAAATGAAGTATTGGCTAAGGCGCGTCAAGTAATCCGTCGTCAAGTCAGTACGCATACCCGTTTTTATGAGCGCAACCGTATCGAAGTTATTCAAGGTTGGGCAAGTTTTATTGACGCTCATACGCTGCGCATTGAAGTCGACGACAATATCTACGAAACTATTACTTTCAATAAAGCCATCATTACTGTCGGTAGTCGTCCTTACCGTCCTGATATTTTAGACTTTAAACATCCACGCGTTTTTGACTCTGACAAAATCTTGCAAATGGATTATGTCGTCAAAAAAATCATCATCTATGGTGCAGGGGTGATTGGCTGTGAGTATGCTTCTATTTTTACAGGACTTGGTTATAAGGTTGATCTTATTAACAACCAAGATCAGCTACTGAACTATTTGGATAGCGAAATCAGCGATGCGATCGCGCATGACTTTAGACAGTTCGGTGTGCTTATCCGTAGTAATGAAGAGATTGATCATCTCGAGACTCATGATGATTATGTGGTCTTGCACTTAAAGAGCGGCAAGCGCATCAAATCTGATGCCATTCTTTGGTCAAATGGTCGCTCAGGTAACACAGAAGGCTTAAACTTAGAAGCCATTGGGCTAAAAGCAAATAGCCGTGGTCAGTTAAAAGTAGATGATACTTACTGTACGGACGTCGACAATATTTATGCTGCTGGTGATGTCATCGGTTGGCCATCATTAGCCTCTGCTGCCTATGATCAAGGTCGCTGTGCTGCTGCCTTTATGGTCGGTGATAGTGATGCCGAGCCAGTATCTAGTGTCCCAACTGGTATCTATACCATTCCTGAAATCTCTTGTATCGGTAAAACAGAGCAGGAGCTAACGGATGAGAAAGTTCCGTATGAAGTGGGTCAAGCGTTCTTCAAACATCTGGCACGTGCCCAAATCATTGGTGAACGCTCGGGCGTATTAAAGATATTGTTCCATCGTGATACGTTAGAAATTTTAGGCATTCATTGCTACGGCAACCATGCTTCAGAGATTATTCATATTGGTCAAGCAGTGATGAAGTGCAAAAGCAACAATACGCTTGAGTATTTTGTAAATACGACTTTTAACTATCCAACGATGGCAGAAGCGTATCGTGTGGCTGCGCTTAACGGTTTGAACCGAGTATTTTAATGCTTAGATTAACACATGAAGTGCAATACCAAATGCAAGGTGAAAAAAAGACCTAGATGCGCTAGCATCAAAGTTTTTATCCACCGACCAAAGTGAGATTGCAACCATGAGCTATACACATCTAAGCCTAGGTGAACGATACCAGATTTATGCCCTTAAAGGGGAAAAACATAGTATTAATCTTATAGCGAGGGTGTTAAACAGAAGTCCCAGTACCATATCAAGAGAGCTTAGGCGTAATAAAAGCCTACGAGGTTACCGAGCAAAGCATGCTAATAACAAGGCTTGTGACAGACGGGCTAACAACGCCACAACTATTGTGACTGACCTCTGGG
>NZ_FNAL01000018.1 GCF_900101915.1 Psychrobacter pacificensis
ATGATAGAACTCTTAGCGCCAGTGAGGTTGCAGGTTAAGACCATTACCTCTGACAATGGTAAAGAGTTTGCTCAGCATAAGAAGGTGAAACAAAAGCTCTTTAGCCCTTTCTTCTTTGCCGATGCTTATGCGTCATGGCAGCGAGGAACCAACGAGAATACCAATGGCCTTATCAGAGAGTACTTGCCTAAGGGTTGTGACTTTAGACAAGTCTCTGATAATGAAATACAGGACATTGAGAACAAACTAAACAACAGACCAAGAAAACGATTAGGGTTTAAAACGCCTATGCAGGCGTTCTATAATATTAATTAGCGTTGCACTTGGTGTGTTAATCTAAGAGTGAAAAAAACTGCAAAAAACCCATAAAAATAAGCATAATTAAATGGCGATAAATCGTTTAATAGATTAACCATAGTTTTATGAGAAATATAATGATGCTCTTCTGTCATTTTTTATGTTCACCTTAATTTTTTTAGGCTATACCCCAACGGAACCAACTATCTCACCCTTCAAACCTATTAATAGACTACTTAAAACAGACTGGTATAATGGAACCACTTATAACAGACTAGCGAAACCAGCAGGCCTTGTTAGGCTTTTCTATTGTCCAGCCCGTGAGTAATAATACTCGCAGGCTACAGTATCAGCGATAAACGGTTCTATAAAAAGTATCGCGATCCAGTACGTTACTTAACCAAACACTCGCCACAATATCCAAAATATACCTATCATCAAGACAGCGATAACGAGTAATCGTTTTAGCCAATAAGGGAGTAAAGGTTTTTTATAACCCAAGTCATTGAGTTGACTGTCGACACCCGCTTGTAAGCTTTTAAACCCTTGCCCTGGCTGAGTAGATTTAACACGGTTTTTTACTAATGGACCAGGCTCATCTTCGATCTCTTGCTCTCTATCGAAACTAATGGCCTGATTGGGGATACCTTGTTTGCTGGCGATGGTATTGAGCTTTTGCTGTTGTTTTACTTTGAGTGCAGTCTCATAGGCATCAATCCTAGTTTTGGCTTCATCCATACTGATGTTTTCGTCTGCCGCCAACGTTTTGATGGCCATTACCAAGTTGTTTTTTTCGACCATCATGATGACGTCTTTTGGCAACTTGGTATTGACCGGCTTTTTGCTAGGGTCGGGGTTAAACATGGCTGTCCTTATTACGGCGTATGCGTGTGAATGAGTAGTCGCGTTTATTATAACCATTTTACATACAGAGTATTCAAGTTACACACAGAGTATTCAAACAAAAAAATACCGCGATCACATTGCGATCGCGGTATTTTGGTATTTATCTATGATTAGCATTTATGCCAATTTTAATAAATTATAGGTCTTTCCAGCGTTGGATAGATTCTTTGATGACTTCTTTGGCTTCGCTCACATCACCCCAAGACTCAACCACAGTAGTGCCCGCTTTTTTCAGGTCTTTATAGTGGCTGAAATGGAACTCTAGTTGGTTGATTAACTGCTTTGGCAGATCTTCTAGGCTGTTGTAAGCATTACCTGTGTCACGGTCGTCAGCAGGTACGACAACGATTTTGTCATCGACTTCGCCATCATCAACAAACTTCATGACACCGATGACTTTTGCTTTTAGGAAAATGCCAGTCGGTAGCGGCTGCTCAGTCAAAATCAATGCATCTAGCTCATCACCATCTTCGTCAAGCGTTTGTGGGATGAAACCATAGTTACATGGCTTAGCAAAAATCTGTGGGTCAATACGATCAAGCTCAAATACTGCCAATTCGCGATTCCACTCAATTTTATGACTGCTACCAGTTGGGATCTCTACTACTACGTTGATGATACCGCCGTCTACGTCGCCTGCGTCCAAAATTTTATTAAAATCTGCCATGAAATACTCCAATTTGCTTTTGTTTTAGAGGTTTGAATGATTGATTTAGCTAGGGATACTGCAAAATTTTTACCGCACCCGATTTGTACTGGGTGCGATTATAACAAGTTTGGTCCAAATTTTCTCTTAATGCTTAAGTCTAAGCGTGCAAGATATTATGCAAAAAAAGATTATGCAAAAATGGACTCAAAACTCACTTTGGCGCTATTGCTCGTAGTTCAATCAGTCCAGCATGACGCTTGGCGATATTGTCGATAAGTTTTTGAGTAACTATCTTGTAGTTTAATGTGTCGCTGATTTGTTGAGTCGTTTGTGTTTCTGACTCTTTTTGCTCTGAATCTGTCTGCATGGCCACAAAATCAGACA
Source organism: Psychrobacter pacificensis (assembly GCF_900101915.1). Lineage (GTDB taxonomy): Bacteria > Pseudomonadota > Gammaproteobacteria > Pseudomonadales > Moraxellaceae > Psychrobacter > Psychrobacter pacificensis. The sequence continues at coordinate 2,237 of NZ_FNAL01000018.1, forward strand.
AGCGCAACATCTGCATCCCCGCATAACCGCAAGGATTGATAGCATTAAATGCTGACAAATCACAGTCTAAGTTAATTGCGATACCATGATAGCTAAAACCATGCTTAATCTTAAAGCCCAATGACGCTATTTTCCCAAGCATAATCTTGTCATCCAAAGAGTCGCTACTGGCTGGCATGCCATCTGCATCATCCGCCATATTCGTTACAGGTGACTCCGCATACAGATATACACCAGGCGCATCACGGCGAGCATGGGCGCTGATATGCTCACTGCTAGCAGATGGTGAGTGACGCAGACAATCATTTACCACATCCTCTATCGCCTGCTCAGCATGGGAGACCAGATGGCGTACACTCCAGCCCAAACTGTTTAAGTCAAACAACCAGTAAAGTACCAGCTGTCCGTGACCATGCCAAGTTACCTGACCACCGCGGTCGGTCTTGATGATAGGCGTGTCGGTGCGCTGCAAGATGTGTTCTTCTTTGCCTGCTTGTCCAAGCGTATAAACATCGTTGTGATCAACGATCCATAACTCATCAGGCGTGCGCAGTCCTTGCTGTTTTTTTAGATCGATACGTTCGAGAGTACGTGACAGCATGGCATCGAGAGTGGGAACATAATCGGCTGCTGACAGAGATTTACTGATCAGCATGTCATTGAGCGGTTGTGTGTCGTTTTGCATGAGCGTGTCTGTCTTATGATTGTCCAGTGTAAAGGCGGAGGATGCCGATGGCTAGTGTAGCAGTTTTGGCAGGTATCGCTCAAAGATTATATGCTATCACGCAGTCTAAAAGACAGTTAAATAATAAGGGTGAAAAGTCATGAAGGATTCATAAAAATATTTATATATCATTGAGTTAGCTGATAGGTAGACAACACTAGTACAGACGCACTAGTCAACCAAAGAAGCTGTTCATTGCGCAGTCAATGCGCTACATTAAAGTTTGATAAGCAAAACCGAATAAAATGTACGGTCAGGGCATATAACGGATGCGCGCGTCTGACTAACAAAGTAACACCATAATTCAATAAACATAGTGAGCATGTGACATCATATGAGCACGACAAGGAAGATAAATGACAGATAGCAACCAACACGCCCATGAGCAGGCACCAACCGATGCAGGTTTTTCGCTGCAGCGTATGCCTGAAGCACTGAGTACCGCAAAAACCATCGATGAGATGAAAGCGCAATTTGCGCGCTTACAAATGCTAAGCCGTAAGCAGCCGATCAATGATTGGGGTACTCGTGAGACCCAGCTAGATAATTTAGAAGTGATGCTGAGCGACAATCAAGAAAGCTTTGCAAAAGCAATCAGCGCAGACTTTGGGTATCGTAGCCAATCAGAGACTCAGTTTGCCGAGCTGTTCCCGAGCTTCACAGGTATCAGTCATGCCAAAAAACACGGCAAAAAGTGGATGAAAACGTATCGTGCGCCTATTTCACCCCTATATATGCCCGCTCACAATGAGATTCAGCCGCAGCCATTGGGGGTGGTCGGTATCATGGTGCCTTGGAATTATCCGCTGTTTTTGGCGATTGGTCCGATGATTGATGCGCTTGTCGCAGGCAACCGGGTCATGGTCAAAATGAGCGAAGCTGCGCCGCAGTTTGCTCAGACATTTGCTGATGCCATTTCTCGTTATTTTTCGCCCGATATGATTTGTGTGGTGCTGGGTGAGGTGGATATTGCGGCCGCCTTTAGCGAATTACCATTTGACCATCTACTCTATACTGGGTCTACTGCGGTCGGCAAAAAAGTCATGGCGGCTGCGGCACCTAACTTGACCCCAGTGACGCTTGAGCTTGGTGGTAAGTCACCAGTGATTGTATTGGATGATGCCAATCTAGAGTCGGTGGTCAACCGTGTCATGATGGGTAAAACACTAAATGCAGGTCAGACGTGTATTGCCCCAGATTATGTATTGATTCAGCGTCAATATCATGACCAGTTTATCCATTTAGCAAAAGAGTGGATGGCCAAGCACTATCCCAATATCGAAAACAATCCAGACTATTCACGCATTATCAATGGTGAGCAGTTTAAACGGGTCAAGGGTTACCTAGACGCGCTAACAGGTGTTGAGATACACGCACTTACTGCAGTTGAGCCCAATATCGAAACGCGCTTGATGCCACCTGTGATTGTGAGCGAGCCTGCGCCTGATAGCGATCTGATGCAAAATGAGATTTTTGCTCCGATTTTGCCGCTGATGCATTATGAGACATTGGATGATGCGATTTCTTTCGTCAACGCGCGTCCACGTCCATTAGCGCTATATGTCTTTAGTGACAACTATAGCAGCATCGAAAACGTGCGTAACAATACCGTCTCTGGGGGTCTATGTATCAATGAAGTGATCATGCATGTCGCCCAGCATGACTTGCCATTTGGTGGGGTTGGTGATTCTGGTACAGGTGCTTACCATGGCAAAGCAGGTTTTGAGCGTTTGAGCCATATGAAACCAGTTTTTGTACAAACTAAGCTTAATGGTCTCAATTTCTTATTGCCGCCTTATGGTGGACTGTTTAAAAAGGCGATGGCATTGTTTTTGAAATAATTGCTCTATGGGAGTTATTCAAAAATTGATTTTGAACTCTCTTCATTCGATACCTATATCTATAGCATCTATCAAAATAGGTGCTATTTTTTTGTCAAAAAATCAAAGGTTAGCATTGGGAAAAGGTTTATTAATGATAGTGTTATATCTGCATGGCATAAGGTTTAACCATCTCAGCAATCGAAAAATAAGCATTTGTTATTACTCCTATAAGTCGCTACACTTTGTAGTAAGTCTAAACAACAGTGAATGATTCATAGATGTTGTGAGTCAATATGGCATCGTGATGCTCTGTGGTTGTGATACTTCTTTCATGTCAGTACAAAACAATAAATAGGACAGAACATGCGCCAATGGATTGCATTAAGTTTACTGTGTATGAGCGCGTTGTTGCTGCCTTTATCAGCATCCGCAGCTTGTGAGTCACCGATCAAGTTTGGCGCACTGACGTGGGAGAGCGGACAGTTTACTTCTGGGGTGCTTAAATATATTGCTGAAGAGGGTTACGGTTGTACGGTAGAAGAAATGCCAGGAGCAGGACCTGCGCTTGAGACCGCATTGTCTCAAAACGATATTCAGATCATCGGTGAGCAGTGGATTGGACGCTCACCAATCATGGAAAATGCCATCGAGCAGAACAAAGTGGCTGTCATTGGCGATACACTCAAAGGTGGCGCAACCCAAGGGTGGTATGTCCCAAAATATGTATTAGAAGAAAACCCAGGGCTACGTCGTTATCAAGACTTGCCCAAATATGCTGATCTATTCAAAGACCCTGAAGATCCGAGCAAATCTCGCTTTATGAATTGTCCTTCTGGATGGACCTGTGAGATTTTTAATACGCGCCTTCTAAAAAATACGGGGCTTGATAGTATTTTTAATAATGCTCATCCCGGTACGGGCGCTGCGCTCGATGCTGAAATCGCCTCTGCTTTTGAGCAGCATAAGCCACTATTGTTTTACTACTGGCAGCCTACGGGCCTAATGGCAAAGTATGACTTTGCTGCTTTAGAGTTCCCAGATCACAAAGATGCCTGCTGGCAAGACCTATTACTCGCTGACGGCACGTCTGATTGCGTATCAGGCTTTCCCGTATCGCCTCTTGGTATTGCAGCATCGACCCCATTTATCGACACCAATCCTGAGCTGGCAGAGGTCTTCAAAAAGATACAGTTTACGCCTGATGAGCTGAACGGCGCTATCTTGGAGATGAGTGAGAGTAAGCGTAGTGGCGATGAGCAGGCGTTGGTGTTTTTGCGTGATAACCCAGACGTTTGGCGCGGTTGGTTGTCTGAGGAAGCTGCTACCAATCTTGCGACTAAGCTAGGTGTCAGTTTGGACGGTACCACCTCGATTGATGATACTGCTTCTACTATGGATCAGTCGGTATTATCATCCAGTTTTCCATCATGGTCACTTGAGACCCCGCTCAACAATGCCTTATCAAGCGTCGTCCAAAACTACGGAGACGTATTTCGCACTATTAGCACGGTGACACTTACGTACTTGCTCTTACCTATTGAGCGATTATTAACGATTATTCCGCCTTGGCTGATTATCGCCTTAGTGGCTGTATTGGCGTGGTTTGGTGTACGCAAGATTTGGTTTGCGTTGGCATGCGGCGCGGGGCTATTTTTGATTGGTGCTTTTGGGTTATGGGGCGCGCTGATTGATACCTTAGCGTTACTCATCGTGTCAGTATTGGTCACGGTGGTGATTGGTATTCCTATCGGTATTGCCATGTCGGGTAGCAAGCTGCTGCGCAAGATTGTGACGCCAGTACTCGATGTGATGCAGACGATGCCAAGCTTTGTGTATCTCATACCGGTACTGATGCTGTTTGGTATTGGTAAAGTGCCTGCACTTTTTGCAACGGTTATTTACGCGCTGCCACCACTGATTCGCCTGACAACGTTGGGTGTTACCCAAGTGAATCATGAAATGGTCGAGGCAGGACGCTCTTTTGGTAGTACGCATTTGCAGCTACTCATTTGGATCAAGCTGCCACAAGCACTGCCCAGTATTATGGCAGGTATTAATCAGGCGGTCATGATGTCACTTGCGATGGTGGTGCTGGCGTCGATGATTGGTGCCCCAGGCCTTGGTGAAGATGTATTGCAATCTATCCAAACGCTTAATATCGGGCAAGGCTTACAAGCGGGTATGGCGATCGTTATCGTTGCCATTATCATTGACCGCATTACTCAAGCCTTTGGTCAAGGAAAGCGTGCTCGTCAAAAAACGATCAAAGCAGGCAGGCGTCCGATTGGGTAGAAACTTGTCCAATAGTCAATGAGTAAAGCCAGCATAAAAATCAAGCAAATAGCGAGAGTCACGATGAATCATATCCAGCTAAAAAATATCAGTAAAATCTATAATGCCAATAGCACGCAAGCCCAGTCTGCAATGGCGTTACTGGCTGAGGGTATGGATAGCGTTGCAGTTAAAGAACAAACTGGCTACTCGGTGGGGCTCTACGATATCAACTTGAATATCAAGGCAGGCGAGCTACATTGCATCATGGGGTTGTCAGGCTCTGGCAAGTCGACCTTGATACGTCATCTCAATCGATTGATTGATCCAACCAGCGGGGAGATATGGGTTAACACGACGGTCAATACCAAAACGCATGCCAAGGATAATACTCAGGCAAACACTGCGCCAGTAGACGAAAGCTCATCTAACGCTATCAATATTTTAGAACTTAATGATAAACAATTGCAGCACTACCGCCAGCAAACGGTCAGCATGGTTTTTCAGCATTTCGGCTTAGTTCCGCACATGACTGTGATTCAAAACGTCGCTTATGGTCTGCGTGTCCGTAAAATGAGTGTGAGCGAGCGTCATGAGATCGCGCGTTATTGGCTCAATGAAGTAGGGCTGACCAACCTAGAGCACAGCTACCCTGATGAGTTATCTGGCGGTATGCAGCAGCGAGTTGGGCTGGCTCGTGCGCTAGCAACGGACAATCCCATCTTATTGATGGATGAGGCATTCTCTGCGCTTGATCCGCTTATTCGCGCGCAGTTGCAAGATCAATTATTAGAACTACAAGAGCGCCTGAACAAAACCATCGTTTTTATCACCCATGATATCGATGAGGCTATTAAAGTTGGTCAGCGCATCAGTATTTTAAATGGCGGACGCTTAGTACAGACAGGAACACCAAGCGACTTAAGACACAATCCTGCTGATGATTATGTCGAGCAGTTTATGCGTGCCAAAGCTTAATTGGGATTGATGAGGGTGTCAGATACTTCTCTATCAGCACTCTTACTATCCTGTTAAATAAGTGTAGCTATCAACAGCTTACTATTAAAGTAGGCTCCAGTAGCGTTGTATACTATTAAGATGAACTAATGCGTCTCAACCATCAGAATCACTGTCTCTCCACCATTTTTCAAAGTCTTATCTCTTTAACTTGAGTTCCCTCATAATAGAATTTTGAGCTATTTATCGCTCATGGTTGCCAAAACTCGCACCATTCGTAACAAGGACATGTCATGTCATATAAAAACAATCAAAAAAATAGTAATCATGAAGAAATTAAGAAACCTCGCTCACCAAGCTGGCTAAAAAATGTTAGCGCCTTTAGCATGACAACAGTGCTAAGTGCAGGCATATTAGTCGCCTGTGGCCAGATGAGTAATGCAGAAAGCAGCGCAAGCAGTAGTACCAAATCAGGTAGTCAAAATACTGGTGTCACAAGCTCTCGTGACATGTTGCCTTCCGACATGCTCAAACAAATGCAAGCATTGCCGCAGCTAACGAGCGGCTTAGGCGACACAGGTGCGGCAGTGATTGATCCTAATAAGCCAACCTTGGTAAAATTTTGGGCGAGTTGGTGCCCGTTATGCTTGGGAACGTTAAAGGAGACTGAGACATGGCGCACTGATCCTAAATTTTCAGGGCTGAATGTCATGACTGTCGCCAGTCCTGGTCACCTGAATGAAAAAGCGGATGGTGAGTTTAGTACTTGGTATGCAGGCGTACAAGCGGACCACCCAAACTTGCCTGTCTTGACTGACCCTTCAGGTGAACTTATCAATAAGCTTGGTGTACAAGTTTATCCAAGCTGGGCTATCCTTGATAAAAATGGCAATCTAGTACACTTGGTAAAAGGTAATATATCAGTAGAGCAAGCCTACGCACTTGCCGAAAATGCAGATAATGGCTTCGCTGAGCTCAAAGCAGGTAACGCTAAACCTGCCAATGCACAAGCATCAGATAACAATAAAATCGAAACCATCAAGCAAAAAGATGGCGTGTACTACAATGAGACCGGCAAACCAATCAACACCCGCTCAATCTACCTTGCAGGGGGCTGTTTTTGGGGTGTTGAAGCTTATATGGAGCGCGTTGATGGCGTCATCGATGCCGTATCAGGTTACGCCAATGGCGATACAGCCAATCCAAGCTATGAGCAAGTCATTCGTGGCTCAGGTCATGCAGAAACCGTAAAAGTTACCTATGATGCCGACAAAACAGACCTCGATACCATCTTAAAATACTATTTCCGAGTGGTTGATCCAACGAGTCTGAACAAGCAAGGCAATGATCGCGGTGTGCAGTATCGCTCAGGTGTGTATTACACTGACAAAGAAGACAAAGCGGTGATTGATGCTGCGCTCAAGCGTGTACAAAGCAAATATGAGCAAAAAGTCGTGGTCGAAAATGAACCCTTAGATAATTTTTATTTGGCTGAGATGTATCATCAGGATTATCTGGCAAAAAATCCAAATGGCTATTGTCATATTGATTTGAGTCTTGCTGATGATAAGCCTGAAGGGGCAGCTCGCACCAAGCTTGCGCCAGTTGAGACTATTGCTGAGACGTTAGATCCCAAGCGCTATGCTAAATTTGACAAAGATGCGCTAAAGAATACCTTGACCAAAGCGCAATACAATATCACGCAAGAGGCTGGGACGGAGCGTGCTTTTAGTCATGAATATGACGATTTATTTGCACCAGGGATTTATGTCGACGTGGTGAGCGGTGAGCCGCTGTTTTTGTCGACTGATAAATACCAGTCAGGGTGCGGCTGGCCCAGCTTTACCAAGCCTATTGATATGCAAGTGATTACTCAGCATCAAGATACGGCATTCAATATGGTACGTACTGAGGTGCGCTCGCGCGTAGCAGATTCACATTTAGGTCATGTATTTTCTGATGGTCCAAAAGACCGTGGCGGGCTGCGTTATTGTATCAATGGCGGGGCGCTACAGTTCATCCCAGTCGATGTGATGCCGCAATCGGGCTATGCACCATTGGTAAAACTGGTGAAATCATAGTCGTTTTATTGCCACCTTTGAATAAATAAAAAAGACGTTAAGTTCACTCTTAGCGTCTTTTTTGTACCATGTACTGTTAGATATTCGATGATCATTTTCGCTAGTTGTACGAATTTTGCTGCAATCTCATGCGAACTCTGACATCAATACCAAACTTCGTTATACTGGATGGTTTATGGATGACGCATACTTTATGGGCGTCTATTATCCAGATGTTATTTATTATTCAGACATAAGGTCGCTTGGTTGATTCGGTGACACTTGTTTCTCATTTCTGCACTTTTAAGGCCATAGCATGACTGCTACTTATTCACCTATTATTACCTCACTGCTTGATAATGATTTGTACAAATTTACGATGTTGCAAGCCATGTTGCATCAATTTCCGCAGACGCATGGGGTCTACCGTTTTCGCTGCCGCAATCATAAAGACACCGCTTATCCACTCGCCAATATCAAAAAAGATCTAGAGCAGCAACTAGACAGTCTGTGTGAACTGCGCTTTTTGCCAGATGAGCTGGACTACCTACGTGGTTTGCGCTTTATGCGCTCAGACTTTGTTGATTATCTAGAATTATTTAAGTTAAAACGCCGGTTTATTACCGTCAGTATCGATGAAAAAGGTCGTTTGTCTATCGACATCGAAGGGCCGATGATTCAGGCAATGTTCTTTGAAGTATTTGTGCTGGCTATCGTCAATGAGCTTTATTTTAATGCGTTATCTGACGATAGTGTGATTGTAGAAGGACAGCGCCGCCTTGATGAAAAAGTGGCATTGCTGCATCAATATGCGGCAGAGCAGAAAAAAGAAGATCGTAATACGCCGCCGTTTATCGTCGCTGATTTTGGAACGCGTCGACGCTTTAGCAAACGCTGGCAGGCGCATGTGGTAGAGACACTATACAAGGCTGCGCCAAAAATCGTAGGCGGTACTTCTAATGTATATCTGGCAAAGCAGCTTGGCATGACGCCGATAGGCACGATGGCACATGAGTTTATGCAGGCATTTCAGGCATTGGATGTACGTCTGCGCGATTCACAAAAGGCAGCGCTTGAAGCATGGGTGCATGAATATCGCGGTGATTTGGGTATTGCATTGACAGACGTGGTTGGTATGGATGCGTTCTTGCGCGACTTTGATTTGTATTTTGCCAAGCTCTTTGATGGGCTGCGTCACGATAGTGGCGACCCTTACATCTGGGGTGATAAGGCAGTGGCACATTATGAAAAATTAAAAATAGATCCAAAGACAAAGATTTTGACTTTCAGTGATGGGCTGGATTTAGAAAAGGCTTGGGAGCTGCATCAATACTTCAAAGATCGTATTAGAACCAGCTTTGGCATTGGCACCAATTTGACCAATGACATGGGCATCACACCGATTAATATCGTGCTCAAATTAGTAGAGTGCAATGGTCAGCCAGTGGCCAAGCTGTCTGATAGCCCAGGCAAGACCATGATCAATAATGACACGTATCTTGCCTATCTACGCCAAGTCTTTGAAGTTGATGAGCCTGAATAAACTAACTGTCCGTGCTGCTAGTAGATTTTTCTTCGGCGAAGGCCGCATCCAATGCTTGCTGTACCGCGTTAATACGGGTTTCGCAAACGCGATAAGCCGCAATAGACTCTTCAACCGTGGTCATCAGATTATCAATATCAGGCTCGTCTTGTTGCTGTAATTCGGCCGCATTGGTTTTTAAAATATCGTAAGCCGCCTTAAAGGTTTTTGGGGCGGCTTTTTTGCGTCTGCGAGTAGGGGTGGTCATAAAATTTCCTAATTGTTAAAGGTAAGTAGATAAGTAGTTGTTAGATATTATTATATGATTAAATGGGCATGTCTGAGGTTTCAGTCGCTTTCTTGTCGATATTGACATCGATAATCTGCGCTTTTGCATTGCCATCTTTTAAAATGATATTGACGGTTTGCTCAGGAGACAGTTGGGTGCTGGTCGTGAGCGTTTGGTTGTTTTTGGCATCCGTGAGCATGGCATAGCCTTGTTTGAGCACGCGAGACGGGCGATGTAATAGCACAATATCACGTAGATGTTCGCTATCACGCTGTGATTGTATGACTTGCTGCTGCACGTTTTGCATAATCGATTCTTGATGAGTTTTGCTATTGGTCGCGGCTTTCGTCAGTTGTTGACGTGCCGAGGTTTGCGTTTGTGTATATCGCTCAGCCGTCAGTCTAGCGGCTTGCTTTACTTGACGCTGTGCGCTTTGTTGAATGCTGCGCCACGCATAATCATTGTCTTTTCGCAGAGCGGTGAGTTGCCCAATAGTTTGCGACTGTATTTGGCTCAACTGGCGTGTGCTTTGTTGTTCCGCCGTATTGAGTTGGCGCTGAGCGGCTTGTTTGATTTGCGCTTGATATTGTAGCGTCTGAGTGACGAGCTGGGCTAAATGACTATGGATAGCGGCAATCACTTTTGAGGGCGTATCAAAGCTGGTGTGCGCCACTTCATCTAAGATGACTTTGTCACGCTCATGACCGATACCCACCCAGACAGGCACAGGCTGCTCAGCCACCAACGCTGCCAGCTCATAATCATTAAGATAAGCCAAATCACCAACCGCACCGCCGCCGCGAATAATCACCAATAAATCAGGCAAACGCTGATAAATTTCATAAAACTGCTGCTGAGCACTAACGATGGCTTGGCGTATCTCAGCGGGTGCATGATTGCCTTGAAAAGTCGCATTATGGTAGTGGAAATGACAAGCACCTGTACTGGCTAAGCGATCCGCATCTGCTTGAAAGTCACCCAATCCAGCCGCCTTTTCAGGCGCGATGACCAGCACATGCTCGATATCAAAAGGGGTAGGCAGCTGCTGATTGAGGTGTAATAGCCCTTCGCCTGTTAAGCGATCAACCATTTCTGCATACTGCCGTGCCAAGTCGCCTAGGGTATAGCTGGGATCGATATCCTCAATCGTGATTGAAAAACCGTACTGGGGATGGAATCCTGCCGATACTTTAAGGAGTACGGTCAAGTCACGCTCAAGCGGCATACCCGTTGCGCGCTCAAACTTGGCTAATACACGAGCCGCTTTAAAGCGCCAAAGGTTGCCGCGGCAGCTGGCGACCACTTTGCCATCATCGTCTTTTTCTGCCAATTCAAAATAATAGTGACCACCCTTGCTCGACAGATTACGGATTTCAGCTTTGACCCATACCCGGTGGTCAAAGGTCTGTTTGATGACCATTTCAACCGCGGATAAGTAATCACTCAGGCGTAGGACCGTATCCTCTAAATGGTCTTCTTGCTCAGCGAGCTCGGCCTCTAGAGTGGCCAAATCTTTGGCAGGTGCGAGTACTTTGGCCTGTTTGATATTTGAAAGGTTAGGTTTGCGCATGATATAAGACCAAAGATAATGAAAATATAAAGACTGATGAAGATATGCTGAATACGATAGCGGATAGTTTAACCCAAAAGGGCGCGCACAAAAAGCAAAGCCAACAAGCTTTGATTGATATATCATCCATATCGCGGCTTGTTGGCTATTCCATCAATCACAGTATGTCAGGTGATGCTAGAGAAACGCAAATGGCGTCGCTCATTTAGAGAGTTGCTGATAGAGAGTTACTGGCAACGAAAATTGATCTTGTATTCATAATCATCATTGCGTGACAAATCTGGCGTGCCCGTGCCAAAGATTGAGCCGACCACGGAACCCACTTGCCCAACCATACGGCCAGTACGTTCATTTAAGATACCATTATATTTGACATTGTCATCAACAATAATGACTTGTTTGCTTCGACAGGTTTTTTGCGCACTATCAATTGCATTTTGCTGCGCTTTGACTTTGGTATCAGCGATTCCTGTGGTTTCATAAATAGAGTTGGCACGTTGAATCACTGGTGATGATGGCGTGCTTTGACAAGCGCTTAAAACGAGCGCACTGGCCAATATTGCACCTAAACTGGCAGTTTTGTTAAAGGTATTCATAAATAATTCCTAATGTATATAAACAGAACGTCTTAGCGATAGGCAAAGCTTCATGAATGTAGCGCATCTAGATATTACCTGTCTAGACGCTTATTGTGTGCGGTATTACAGCAGTATTACCTATCCAATTTATGACAAAAAAAGCGTGCTTAAATAAATCATATACTCAGCTGCTGGGCATCAACTTTGGCCTAACATAAAACAAGTCGCACCCGTACACAGCAAATCACTTGAAATAAAAATCATATCTAGGATAATTGAGCCATTCATTTTTATTAATAAGTAATACTATGCAATTGATTCCTGCTCCTGCTGGTGTGCTCGAGGTCGACGCACTATGGCAAAATGACAATCCTAACGACCCAAATACAGATACCGTTGCGCTGCTGTGTCATCCCAATCCGTTGTTCGATGGGACAATGAACAATAAAGTGGTCACGACTATGTACCGCTTTGCCCGTGACAATGGTATGCATGTGGTGCGCTTTAATTTTCGCGGTGTTGGCCAATCGACAGGCGAGCATGATTATGCGGAAGGTGAAGTGGTCGATGCAATGACCGTGCTACAATGGATTGCTGAACAAACCAATGCCCGAAAGCTATGGCTGGGCGGTTTTTCTTTTGGTGGTTATGTCACTGCCCGCGTGGCTGAGCAAGTACTTGAAGCCGCGCATATATGGGGATTGGGTGATTTTGACGTGTCAAAAATCGCGCTTATCGCACCCTCAGTTGAAAAAAATGACAGTACTGATATCAATTTACCCGCTGATAAAACCTTTGAGATTTATGGCAATGCGGATGAAGTAATCGCGCCTGAAAATATGCAGGCATTTGCAGATCGTTTAGGAATTGCAGTAAGCGTTGTCGATGGTGCTGGTCACTTTTTTCACGGTCGATTATCAGAGCTCAAAAAGTTATTAGAAACGCATAGTAATACGTAGTTTTAACCTTAACCGCTAATTTATGTTTTAGGGTAGCACTTAGCCACTCCAATATTTTGATATTTATTTAATCCAACGATGAGTCGTATTATGAGTTTATCTCCATTGCAACGTTACGAGAAAGCCGTCAGTACCGATGAGTTTACTCGGGATGAGCAGCAATTTCAGGCCATGAGCTATCTTGATGAGATCTACCATCAGCTCATCAATAGCGCACCGCAAAAGAAAGGGTTCTTTGGGTTTTTAAAATCTAAGCCTGCCGCGCCAACTGGATTATATATGTGGGGCGGTGTCGGTCGCGGCAAGACGTGGATGATGGATATGTTTTATGATTCATTGACCATTGAGCGCAAAATGCGTCTGCATTTCCATCATTTTATGCAGCGTGTTCATCAGGAGTTGAATAAGCTTCAAGGCGAAAGTGATCCACTCGAAAAAGTCGCCGATATTATTTATAAAGAAGCGGTCGTTATCTGTTTTGATGAGTTTTTTGTGTCTAACGTCTCTGATGCGATGATTTTGGGTGATTTGTTTACGATGCTGTTTAATCGCGGTATCACTTTGGTGGCTACCTCAAACATCGAGCCTTCTGGTTTATACAAAGATGGTTTGCACCGCGACCGTTTTCTACCCGCCATTGCAGAGGTTGAGAGCCATACGACTGTGATGAATATCGACTCCGGTGTTGATTATCGTCTGCGCGTGCTTCAGCAAGCAGAGTTGTACGAATCACCAATGACCAAAGCCAACCATCACTGGCTCGCCAACCGCTTTGCCAGCTTGTCTAATAATCAAAAAATCAGCAATGACCCGATTATTATCAATGGCCGCGAGATCCCAATCAACGCGCGTACCGAAGATATCTTGTTTTGCGATTTTCGACATCTGTGCATGGCACCGCGCTCGGCATCTGATTTTATTGAACTTGCAAAACAATTCAGCACGGTATTAGTTGATTCAGTACCCGCTTTAGATGATGATTTGCGTGATCCAACGCGCCGTTTTATTTATCTGGTCGATGAGTTTTATGATCGCCGTGTAAAACTGTTGGTACGCGCAGAGCAATCGATTTTGGACTTGTATCAAGGGGAAAAGCTAGCGTTTGAGATTGAGCGTACCCGCTCACGCTTGCTTGAGATGCAATCAGAAGATTATCTACGCATGGATCACCGCGTCGAAGATGCTGCGTAGTGGATGTTTTTTAAAACAGCATTGCTACAGCTTAAATATTTTTTCGCATTCGGTGCTTAGTATTTTCAATGACAAGTATCAGATTTAAAAGTAGTTCGTAAAAAGAAATAAATAATAATAAGTAAGGACAGGCAATGACGACAACAGATGAAAATAACCAAGCGCCACAGGACAATAAACTGCCCGTTAAAAATGTAGCCACAAATGATGTCTCAGCTAGCAGTGAAGAGCTGATTGGTTGGATTAATTCAAGACGCAGCATGGGCAATTTGGATACACCAGCGCCAACACGGGATCAAATCGAGTCTGCTATTGGGTGTGCAGCGACAGCGCCCGATCACAAAAAACTGCGTCCATGGCGCTTTATTGTGACCCAAGGAGAGGCACGTCACGAGTTAGGTAATGCTTTGGTAGCCGCAGCAAAAGAAAAAGCGCTCAAAGATGGCGAAGAGCTGTCTGAGAAAACCATCAAAAAAACCCATACCATGCCGCTCCGAGCACCTGTTATCATAACGGTCGTGACGCAAATGCAAGAGCATAAAAAAGTGCCACCTTTTGAGCAAATGCTCAGTGCAGGTGCTGCTGTGCAAAATTTGATACTGGCACTCAAAGCTCAGGGATTTAGTACAGTTTGGCGTACTGGGTTGTTATGTAATGAGCCTGCGGTAAAAGCTTATTTTGATGTGGGTCCAGATGATTATGTGACCGCTTTTGTTTATACTGGCACTAGTCCAAAAGATGAATCCAAACGCAAACCTATTGATATCGAGCCGTTAGTACGCTTCGAGTCGTAATTTGACTCGGTGTTGTCTCTTGGTAAAATTATTACCTCAAAAAGACCGCGAGCCCGAGTATCGGAGATATCTGGGAACAGTAGCTCCTATGAGAATAAGTCAGTCAACATGGATAAAAGAACATGACAAGTCCTAACGATAGCAATAAAAATAACAACAGCGCTAACAATGAGGCGGGCAACAATACGTCTGAAAAACAAAATGGTATGTTGGCAAGTATCTTAGAGCGTGCAAGTAAGTCAGGCATCGGTCGTAAAAAATCAACGCGCAGTCCAGTTGAGTCAGCAGTCGCAAAAGACATGGCAGATATTCACAGCAACCCTACCAAGCTGCGTTTGGCGTTTTTAGGTGGTGGTAGCTTTGGTACGGCAATGGCAAACTTGGCTGCGCGTAATGGCTGCGATGCTACGCTGTGGGTACGTAATAAACGTACGGTAAAAGCGATGGCAAAAACTCAAACCAATAAAAAATATCTGCCTGGCTACAAGCTTGATGACCGTTTGAAATACAGTCATGATTTGGCGGCTACCGTCAAAGACAAAGATATTATCTTTATCGCCGTGCCGGGATTGGCTTTTCGCGAAACGGTAAAAAACATTGCGCCTTTGATCAGTGGGCAGTCTATCGTATCGTTGACCAAAGGAATGGAGAAAGATACCTTTGCCATGATGAGCGACATTATTAAAGAAGTGTTGCCTGAAGTGAATTTCGGTGTTATGTCAGGGCCAAACCTTGCCATAGAAATCATGAAAAACATGCCGTCTGCCACGGTGATTGCAAGTGAGTCTGAGCCATTGCGTCATGCGGTACAAGCAGCTTTGCACAGTGCTTTTTTTAGGGTGT
This sequence comes from Psychrobacter pacificensis, assembly GCF_900101915.1. GTDB lineage: Bacteria > Pseudomonadota > Gammaproteobacteria > Pseudomonadales > Moraxellaceae > Psychrobacter > Psychrobacter pacificensis. The sequence goes on from NZ_FNAL01000018.1 coordinate 17,818, forward strand.
TTGCAAGTGACGATGTACGCGGTGTCGAGCTTGGCGGCGCGCTCAAAAACATCTATGCCATCGCCATGGGTATGGCAGCTGCTTATGAAGTGGGTGAAAATACCAAAGCAATGATCCTTACTCGTGCCTTGGCAGAAATGAGTCGTTTCGGTGTTGAAGAGGGGGCCAATCCGCTAACCTTTTTAGGTTTGTCAGGAGTGGGGGATTTATATGCCACTTGTAGCTCAGAGTTAAGCCGCAACTATCGTATTGGTAATATGCTCGGTCGCGGCATGAGTATTGATGCTGCCGTCAAAAAACTGGGTCAAACTGCTGAAGGGGTCAATACGATTCAGCAAGTCCACGAAAAAGCCACTAAAGCGGGCATCTATATGCCTATCACCCATGCGCTCTATGCGGTCATTTATGAAGATAAAGCAGCATTAGGCGTGGCACTACATTTGATGGAAGCGGGATTCCGTAGTGATGTTGAGTTTGTGATGGCGCATGATCATAGCAATGCTGCGCTTACCGCTCATATGAAAAACTCAAGTAACAGCGCTAAAGACAATACCAAAGACGACGCCAAAAGTAAAAATAGCGATGCTGATAAGTAAGATATTTTATTAAAAGGTACTATTGAGAGACAGTGCTAACTCCGCGCACCAAGGAAGGTTATGAAAATTATATTAGTACGTCATGGTCAAGCCGAAGATGAGACGCGTCCGGATAGTGCGCGTCAGCTGACTGACTTTGGTCAACAGCAAGCGGCACAGACGGCAGAGTATGTGACCACACACTATCATCCAGATTGTTTTATCGTCAGTCCTTATGATAGGGCGCAGCAGACGCTGGCTGCATTCCAGTCACGAATGCCCAACGTACTTTCAACAGTACAAGATAATATCACGCCCTCTGATGATGCCCGTGAGGCTTTAATTGATATTGCGAATATTGATGCAGAATGTCTGGTCGTTGTTTGTCATATGTCAATCGTTGCTTATATCGCAGGCTTGTTGACTGGTGATTATCCTGAGTCATTCTCTTTGGCAGAAGCCAGAGTGTTTGAAATGGAGTTTGTTATGACTGGGATGGCCACTGAAGTGGATCGTTTTGTACCTGACCAACCATACTAGGCTGACTTAGCCATTTCTTAGATAGGGTGAATTCAGAGTGAGGCAATCATGCCAATTAAGCGACTGGCTCAGCAGATAAAATGACTCAATCCTTTCTAAATAGTAGCACTGCTTCATCACAGTACTTTTATAACCGCAGCAATAATCGAGGACACGTTTAGTGTTACATGTTTGGTTACGAGCGCAGCATAGTCCGCTAGCTGTCTGGCGCGAAGATGTACATCAATGGCAGACGGTTGATGGTTGGCAACAGTTACAAACTATCTATGGTCATCATAAATCGAATGGCCAAAAGGCAATTTGTTTATATTTCCCCTCAAGTCATGTATTGCAAGTAGAAACAGCGCTTAATAATGCTCAGCTCAAGCAGCTGGGTAATAGTGGTAAGCAGTATTTGTTTGAAGAAACCTCCCTAACGCCAGTTGAGCAATTGGTTATTCGTCAGTTGAGCCATACTGATACGACGCAGCTGTACGCATTGGCACAAAGCGATATTGAGGCATGGCAGCAAAGTGCTCAACTCGTGGGTATGAATATAGTGGCACTACTGCCAGATTTCCTATTACTGCTGCCGCCAGAAGAAGGTGCAGGTCAGCAAGTGACATTATATCAAGACGAGCAGACTCTGCTATTGCGCCAATCATTGCGCCAAGGTATGGCTGTCAGCTATTTGCCGTTGATCTTTGAGCGCTTTCCGCATTTAAGCGAAGTGATGTTGCTGACTTCTATTGAAGCCAATAGCCTTGCTACCAGTGATTCAGCCACTAATGAAATGGATAGTATGGGTATCAATGATATCCCAGCAACATCAGCGACTACCAGTTCTATGGCGCAAACTAAAGCGCTGATCGCTGATCACCAGCTGTTATTAACGAGCTTGCCCACGACACCAGCGCCCATTGACAACCCAGAACGTCATGCGCTGAACTTCTTTATCAAATCAACCGACTCACAGTTATCACCGTATTTACGGGTAGCAATGATGGTTGCGTTATCGGCCTTAGTGCTACAGATGGCAACCGATGGGGTGCAGTGGTACCAGTATAATGAGGCAACAGCTGCCACCAAGACTGAAATAGCAGCGCAATATCAATCTTGGTTCACTGATGAGCCCCTCAGCACTCGAACCAAGCTCCAAGTACAATTACAGCCAAAACTGCTTAGCGACAGCCAGGCACCTGCATCACACATGGCAGCGCTGTCAAAGATATCACCCTTAATCAAACAATCTTCACTGCGTGCGCAGACGCTAGTGATGCAGCCATCTGCACTCAGTTTTACGCTCATTGCACCTGATCGTGGCAGTTTGGATCAATTCACGAGCACGCTAATAGCGCAAGGTTTGAATGCCAAGCTTGCGCAAGTGAGTAGTAATGATCAAGGTCAATTTAGTGCTCAGGTCACTGTGGATGTGGTGGAAAACAGCGATACGGCGAACACTCCGGCAGCATCATAATTCATCAGTGTATTGGTAAGAAAAGGTCAAAACATGAAACAATTACAGCGCCGTACCAAACGCAGTGCAGCTGTCTCTGCAACCAATACTAAGGCGCACGCATTCTCTGAGCGTATGAGCAGTTACCAAAATATGCTATCAACGCGCTGGCAAGCATTACCACCACGCGATCAGCTAGCGTTAGCTATATTATCCGTATTTTTGTTGGTGTTTATCGGCGGTTATGGTGGTTATAGCATTCATCAAGCGGCAAAAGAGAGCGAAAATGATTATCAGGAACAAGTGGCTGATTATTTTTGGTTGCGGGCGCAAGCAGGTAATATCGATAGTAATGCATTAAGTGCTGGCAATAACGCTAATGGAGAGGCTGACATGCCGCCTGCCAATCGAATTAGTGCGCTGCTAAATACCACAGGAATTACAGATGCTCAGGTCGTTGCGGCTGGTGATTCGGTGCAGTTAAGCTTTATCCACCCCAGTCAAGCTGTCGTAAGTACCGCTCTTGGCAAGTTAGAGCAGCAAGGTTGGCAGTTCACGCAGTTATCCATGCAGCAAGACCTAACGAATAAATCTATCCAAGTGCAAGCCACTGTCACTTTATAACTCGATACTGTTTAGTGGCAGGTATGGTCTTAATAGTAGAATATGAGTAACAGAACATGATATGTTCCAATCCAATTTATTAGTAACTCGTTTTTCAAATGGCATTTTGAGTTAGATGTCATTGAAAAGCCTTTTATCTGTCACCATTAAATGTTTATTAGCCACTGCTAACGATAGATATTTAGCGTAAAGCACTTTCTTCATAACGATACTGATGAGCATAGTTTTCAGCAGACAAGATTACTGACCAGCAAGGACAACGCAAACCAATGAGTGACAGTATGAGCAACGATAAGCGCCGTTCTTTAACCATTTACAATCACATCACTTATTTCTTATATGTGATTAGCTATTTTACCGCTGGTCTGCTGTGGATCGTGCCGATTGTGATGAATTATGCCAAGCGTCACGATGCTGATGGTACATGGTTATCCACGCATTTTGATTGGCAAATCAAAACGTTTTGGTACAGTATCGTTTGGTTTATTATTGGTATTGTCATCACAGTTTTTGCTTTAGGTGGTTTTGGTGTGAGTATGCTAGCTGATAGTGGCAATATTGCTATTGGTTCGACGTTACTGGCTGGCTTTGGTCTGTTGATTGTGACATTCACCTTTATCTGGCATTTATATCGAATTATACGTGGTTGGATTGCACTCACTGACGGTCGCCCAGTACCTTGATATAATATACTAGTTGTCTTTCGCTGTTGATTCAGCTGAGCTTAAAAGACAGTGAATTATTATGGCTATTTAATAAATGCTTATATGCGCTGACGGCGGGTTAAATGTGGAAATTTACCGTGTGAAACTTTGCGCTTGTTTCTGTTAAGCTGATATAATCGCTCCGCCTGATTTCATTCATATTCTTTATCCACTATTTCTTTCGAGCAGGGTTTGCCATCACTATGTCTTATGCCTTACTTCGTCCTTTTTTGTTTAATATGGATCCCGAACACGCCCATGAGATGACGCTATCTTTATTGGATAAAGCACATAAAGCGCGTGTTTTAGGTTTGGCGTATGGTCAGTCGATGCAGCCTACTGACTGTATGGGATTACAGTTCTCTAATCCAGTGGGTCTTGCTGCAGGCTTGGACAAAAACGGTGACTACATTGACGCGCTAGCTGAGCTGGGTTTTGGTTTTATAGAAGTAGGTACGGTCACGCCAAGACCGCAAGCGGGTAACGATAGGCCAAGACTGTTTAGAATCAAGCAAGCAGACGCCATCATCAACCGTATGGGTTTTAATAATGAAGGCGTTGATTATCTGATTGACAATGTCAAACGCTGCAAATACAAAGGCAATATCGGTATCAACATTGGTAAAAATGCCGACACGCCGGTAGAGCAAGCCGCAGACGATTATGTGTATTGCTTAGAGCGTGTCTATCCGCATGCCTCATATATTACGGTCAATATCTCATCGCCAAACACCAAAAACTTACGTGACTTGCAAAGTGGTGAGGCTCTGACCCAGCTGATGGATACGATTAAAAACCGTCACAGTCAGCTGGCGACTGAATATGGGTTTTATGTGCCATTGGTGCTCAAGGTTGCGCCTGATCTAGAGCCACTGCAAGTTGACTATATCTCACAGCAATTATTAGACTTTGAAATTGACGGTTTGATTGCAACCAATACGACACTGAGCCGTGTGGGTGTCGAAGACCTACGTGATGGTGATCAAATGGGCGGCTTGTCAGGTCGTCCGGTGAGCCACATTAGTACCCAGATTTTACAACAGTTCTCTGATCAGCTAGATGGTAAAGTTGCTTTGATAGGTGTGGGCGGTATCGATAGCGGTGCCAAAGCCGTCAAAAAAATCGAAGCAGGTGCAGACATGGTACAGCTCTATACAGGACTGATCTACAGAGGTCCTGGCTTAGTACAATCCTGTATTCAAGCAATCGGTGGCTATTATGATGCCATGGAAAGCTAGTCAAGTGAATAAAATGGTGAGGCGCAAGATATGAGCGTTCTAGATATTGTGATTGCTATTGTTGTCTTGATTGGTTTGTGGCGCGGCTTTCAAGTTGGCCTGATCAAAACTGCGGTTGGCTTAGTAGGCTGGTTTATCGCTCTTATCGCTGCGACTCGGCTCGCAGGATCGGTGTCGCCTCAATTATCTGGTATCGTGCAAAGCCCAGTGCTACAAATGGCGATGGCCTTTTTGCTGGTGGTGATTGTGATATTGGCAGTTATGCACTTGGTGACTTTTGTATTCTCAGGTGTGCTCAAGACACTGCGTCTGGGCGTAGTCGATAAAATGGCGGGCGGGGTGCTTGGTGCTGCCAAAAATGTACTCATGGTATTGGTTGTGTTAAGTGTGACTGCGCCACTACTAGTACAAATGCCGCAATGGCAAACCTCAGTCCTTGCCCCTGAGCTGCTACCTTATGCACCTATGGGGAAAGCATTGGTATCAGATGTGTTGGGCATGGCTTGGGATCAAGTCAATCAGTCGTAATTTTCTATTGTTCTAATTCTTTTTATACTTCTAAACGTTTACATGTGTCACTGATCATCGAAAACAGATGATCAAAAATTATCATGAAGTTTCTTGCAAAATCATCAGGTTAGCGGTGGACGACAGTGCGTGATTTTAGCCACATACTGTCAGCAGTTTTGCCGTTATTGTCGTACTAATGTATGAGTTAAATAGGATATAGCTATATGTGTGGAGTCATTGGAGTTGCAGCTCATGAGCCAGTCAATCAGATACTTTATGACGGTTTAACGATGCTACAGCATCGCGGGCAAGATGCAGCAGGTATTGTTACTTTGCAAGATGGTCGACTTTACCTACGTAAAGAAAACGGTATGGTACGTGACGTATTTATGAATCGTCACATGATGAAGCTGGTCGGTAAGTTTGGTATCGGTCACGTTCGTTACCCAACTGCTGGTACTTCTAGTAGCGCTGAAGCCCAGCCATTTTATGTTAACTCACCTTATGGTATCACGCTTGCGCATAATGGCAACTTGACCAATGCTGAGAGTTTGGCAAAGTCTTTGTATATCGAAGATCGTCGCCACCTCAATACCGATTCAGATTCTGAAGTGCTGCTGAACGTACTCGCACATGAGATGCAAAATCTAGGTAAGACGCATCCAACAGCCGATGACATCTTTGAAGCGGTAAAAGCCGTTTATAGACGCTGTGAAGGGGCTTATGGCGTTGTGGCCTTGATTACTGGTCATGGATTACTAGCGTTCCGCGATCCAAACGGTATTCGTCCGCTTATCTTTGGTAAGCGCATGGCAGAAAACGGCGGCACCGAATATATGGTCGCCTCTGAATCAGTCGCATTGACAGGTTCTGGCTTCACTATCGTTCGTGATGTAAAACCAGGCGAAGCTATTTTTATTGATTTGAACCATAAGCTACATACGTATCAATGCGTAGCGCCAAAAGAATATACGCCTTGTATCTTTGAATATGTGTACTTTGCCCGTCCAGATTCTATTATGGATAATATCTCAGTTTATAAATCACGCCTACGTATGGGTGAAAAATTGGCTGACAAAATCCTTGCAGAGTGGGGCGAAGATCATGACATTGACGTGGTCATCCCGATTCCAGATACTTCACGTACCTCAGCGATGGAGCTGGCGCTAAAAATGAACGTCAAGTACCGTGAAGGGTTTATGAAAAACCGCTATATCGGTCGTACGTTTATCATGCCAGGTCAACAGCAGCGCAAAAAGTCCGTTCGTCAAAAGCTAAGCGCGGTGCCGTTAGAGTTTAAAGGCAAAAACGTACTATTGGTTGATGATTCAATCGTTCGTGGTACGACGTGTCATGAGATCATTCAAATGGCGCGTGATGCAGGTGCTAATAAAGTGTTTTTTGCGAGTGCCGCGCCACCAGTCAAGTTTCCAAACGTATACGGCATTGACATGCCAGTGCGTACCGAGCTGATTGCCTCAGGCAATAGTGTTGAGGAAGTACGTGAGATCATTGGTGCTGACCGTCTGATCTTCCAAGACCTAGATGATTTGATCGATGCCGTCAAAGATACCAAGCACAGCAGAGTCGAAGGGTTTGATTGTGCTGTATTTAATGGCTGCTACATTACTGGCCAGATCAATGAAGCGTATCTTGACCATCTGCAAGAGCAGCGTAATGATACGGCCAAGACTGGTAAAAAAGGCGTGCAGATAGTGGCTGATACCCCAGTCGATATGATGGGTGTTGAAGAGCTTTAAGCCAGATAGCAATAAATATATTGCTTGAAAATAAAAAGCTGGATTCTATTAAGAGTCCAGCTTTTTTTTTCCAAAAATACCAGTAAAATCAATACTGAATGTTGGTATAAGGTTAGCTGCTGTTAAGTCAAAAAGTTGGTAAATATCCAGACAAAACCATTGATCGCGGCAATACCAACGACCATGCTAACCAAGAGCTGGCGGCTAATATGGTAAATAAAGAGTACCAGTACAAGTGCGCAAACCTGTGCCATTAACAGATGTAGCTCAGGATCACTCAAGGCAATATCCACTGGCAAGTTCTGATATGACAGACTGGTTAAGATAAGTAGCACCATCACTGACAACGGTAAGCTCTCATTCAGTCGATGTAGCCAAGGCGTATCTAAAACTTTTCTAGGGATTAATGCTGGTAACGCACGAGTGATGAACGTCACTGCCGCCATCGCAAGCGTCGCAAAAATAAGATAACTACTGGTCATAAGATTCTCCTATTTCATGACGCTGCATCCAAAATCCACGTACCAAAATCATCAACATACAGATAGTGATAGCCACCAACAATAACCAATCGCTAGTGAATAAAGACGCGACAATCAAGCCAATGACAGCGATGCCAATGGGGAAATAACGTTTAATACTTTGAAATTGCTCATAAGCCAAAATTGCAAACAGACAAACCAAGGCAAAATCCAAATGTGGAATTAAGTCACTAAGCGTACTTCCAATTATCACGCCGATGGCACTCGCGAGCACCCACCAGCTTTGGTTAAATAAGCTAATAGGGAGTATGAGTGCTTGTCGTGCCTCGTTTGGCAAACTGGTCATGACTGAAAAGGTCTCGTCAGTCAGGGCAAATAAGCAATACGTTTTTGCCAGTTTATGTTTTGGTAGATATTGCAATAGTGGTATACCATAAAACACGTGGCGTAAATTAATGGCGGCGATATTGGTCGCGATATTACCGATCGGCAGACCAGCGCTTAGCATTGGCAAACAAGCATATTGAGCCGCTCCAGCATAGAGCACAATGCTGAGCATAACCGTTGCCCATACAGGAATACCAGCAACTTGTGCAAGTACACCAAAGGCAATACCAGCAGGCAGATATCCCATGGCAACGGGCAAGCTTTTTTTGAAGCCCTCAGTCCAATCGTGAGTGCGTTCTTTTTGATGACTGAGTTCGTTTGAATGAGTGGTCACATGGCATCCTAAATTTTCTTACACTGTTTTTATAAACGGATTGTTTTACACTTAAAAATAAACACTGTATTGCGTCAAAACGGTATGTGATGGCTGTACAATAAAAAGTGTTTAAGCCTCTGGCTGTAGCTTCTCATAACTACCTGATTGATGAGCACGGTACAAAAATCCGCCTAAGATAATTAGCCTCAATAGCAGTAAGCACCATACACTCAGCCAAATACCGGTCATATCCCATTGCTGATAAAGCAGCCAGCTCAACGGAAAGAAAATAGCAGCTAGTATCAGTGCAGCATTACGAATCACATTGCCTGCTGTCAAACCAAAAAATATACCATCTAACCAGTAGGCTCCAACACCCACGAGGGGTAACAATACGGCATATAGGTGGTACTTATAGGCGAGGGCAAACACCGATTCAATATTGGTCATAAAATCTAGATAACTTGGCATTGCAAGCCACCAGATAGCGCTCAGCAGGATTGCTAGGCTATAACTGACAATGCCCGTGCGTTTTATGATCATCAAAAAACGTGGCCAGTCACGCCGACCAGCAGCTTGCCCACTTAACGTCTCAGCAGAGACAGCAACGCCATCAAGTGCAAAAGCTGAGATGCTCAATACCTGTAGTAAAATGGCATTGGCGGCCAATATCACATCGCCACTTTGAGCCGATAGCCGAGTAATCCAAGCAAAACTGAGCGTTAAGATAAGAGTACGGACAAAAATATCTTTATTTAAAGAAAATAGCCTAAGCATTTTATTTTTTGTAAAATGCTGCTTATCTGCTCTGAGTAAAGCTGTCCATGATACCTTTAAGTGATGGCGGCTTAGTGATAACGCTAGTAACACACCTAACCAAAACGCAATGGTCGTACCCAATGCCACACCAACCAAGCCCATATTCATAATGAACACAAAAAATAAAGTCAGCACGATATTGATCAGAGCAATAAATCCCTGCTGATACAGCATATATCGTGTCTTGCCTTGCCCTGCAAACCAACCTATAAAGGCAAAGTTCATCAGCTCAGCGATCACTCCCCAAAATCGCACATCCAAATAGATTTTTGCAGCGCGACCACTTTCAGGATTGGCTGATAACACTTGTAACCCAACATCGATCAGCCACGGTTTGGCCAGTAGCAAAACTGCGCCGATTAAGAAGGCTAATAACAACGCGCGCTGTAAAATAGACAGTAACGGTGACGCTGTTGTCGCAGTGCGCCCATTGTTATCAGTATGATTGGCCAGTTGTCCTAAAGCTTGCGCGGATAAACCAGAGGAGGCGTATTGTAAAAAGTTAAAGCTAACGAGCAACAAGGACAACAGCTGTATTGCCAAACCCATGCCAGCCAGTTTGGCCGTCTCATTCATATTACCGACAATCGCTGTGTCGATCACACTTTGCAATGGCATGGCGAGATTGGCCAATAGGACAGGTAGGGCAATGGCAATGATACGCTTATAGCTGGTATCGATAGGCGGCATGACGTTGGATGCTGAGGTATTGGCTGGCATTGGTGGCTCGTTTATACTGAGGCGATAAAGAGGGCAATATATTATTTGGTTTTGGCAAAGCAGCAGTGCAACGCATTTGATAAGTGAGGCAAAATTGCTATAAAGACAAAAGCACCTAGACTCATTATTCATAAGTCAGGTGCTCTTGTCGAAACATTATTACTATTTCATCAGCGATAATACAAAGGCTAACCGTACGCTACATAAGTGTACTATGTCCTCTAATATACCTTACTAGACGTTGTCTTGCTCAAACATTTTTGGATCATTGAAGGTGACAATCTCTTCTTCAAACTCTGGCTTCACTTTTACGATAAAATCATCGCGTGATAGACCCATGCGTAATGGAATCGAGCTTGCAATATAGGTCGATGAGTAAGTACCTGCAAGTAGACCAATAAATAGCGCGACTGAGAACCAGTATAGCCCTTCACCGCCTAGGAACAACATGGCCAATACGACCAATAGGACTGTTGAGATGGTCATGATGGTACGGCGTAGGGTTTCGGTCAAAGACAAGTCAATCGTCTGCTCTGGGGTAATACCACGGACACGGCGGAAGTTTTCGCGGATACGGTCATAAACCACAATCGTATCGTTCAATGAATAACCAATCAACGCTAATACAGCAGCTAATACCGTTAAGTCAAAAGGGAAGCCAAATAGCGCAAATACACCAATGGTCACCACTGCATCATGAAATAGTGACAGCACAGCACCAAGCGACAATTTGAACTGGAATCGTAGCGCTACATAGCCCAGCATACAAACCAATGCCAACACCAATGCCATAACGGAGTTTAGATAAACCTCATTACCCACTTGGCTACCAATGATATTGACGTTACTGATAGTAGCGGTATTGTTAGGCAATGCTAATGCTTGAGTTAGGTCAGTATTCAGCCCATCCACATTATCAGACTGGGGCGGTAGTCGTACCAGTAGCTCTTCACGTGTACCGAGATATTGAACGACAGCATCATCAAAACCATTGTCTGCCAGTGCTTGTACAACAGCAACTTGCTCAACAGGCTGCTCATAACGCACGTCTGCTGAGACACCGCCCGTAAAATCAAGACCCAAGTTCAGACCGTTGACGGCAATAGCAATGATACTACCGATCACCATAAATAAAGATAGCAGCGCCATTGGCTTTTCTATCTTCATAAAGGGAATGATGCGCTGATTACCAACGGCTTTGATACCGCCCTCAGCCATGGCTGCGGCATCATCAGCCGCGTCACTTGCTGCTAGGTTAGGATCAACAGCAGTAGAGAGGGCTTGATTGTCTGTACCAGCTTGGCCTTTACCACCACGGCGGCCACTACTTTTGCCAGATTTGGTGGTAGTTGGGTTATTGGTTTTGGTATTGCTACCTTTGCCATCACGGCGTGGTTTTTTGCGGCGGCGGGTACTTGCAGTAGTCGCATCACCGTTCGAGCCATTTCGATCAGGATTATTCTGCTGTTCTAAAGGGTTATTATTTTCGATCGCCATAATGTTCTCCTAACCGATGCTCAGACTTTTGATGGATTTACGCTTACCATAAGCAATTTGTACCAGTGCACGCGTCACCAAAATAGCGGTAAACAGTGAGCTGACAATACCAATAGCTAGCGTAACCGCAAAGCCTTTAATCGGACCCGTACCAATCGCAAATAGGATAAACGCGACCAATAAGGTTGTGATGTTGGCATCAAAAATACTACTAAATGCCCGATCAAAACCTGCCACGATGGCAGATTTTGGCCGTACCCCATTGGCAATCTCTTCTCGTATCCGCTCAAAGATCAGTACGTTGGCATCAACCGCCATACCAATGGTCAAGACGATACCAGCAATACCAGGTAGCGTCAGTGACGAACCCAAAATTGACATAATCGCAATAATAATAATAACGTTCACCGCCAATGCCACGTTGGCAATCACACCAAATAGGCGATAGAAGATAATCATAAATACGAAGACTAATAAATAGCCGACCTGCGTAGAGAATAAGCCTTTATCAATGTTCTCTTGACCCAGCGATGGGCCAATGGTGCGTTCTTCTACAAAGTACATTGGTGCGGCAAGTGCACCTGAGCGCAGTAGTAGCGCAAGCTCAGCGGCCTCAGCTGTGCTATCAAGACCAGTAATACGGAATGATGAACCCAGTACTGCTTGAATATTGGCACGGTTAATGACCTTGGTTTCAGCATAAGGCGTACGTACTTCAGTTGTCTCACCAGTCGCTGGATCTTCTTCGTAAGTGATTCTTTGCTTGTTTTCAATGAACAATACAGCCATCTGCTTGCCGACAGCGGTGCGAGTGGCGTTTTGCATGAGCTTACCACCAGCACTGTCTAGCGTGATGCTCACTTCTGGCGAGCCGTTTTCGTCGACGCCTGTCTGTGCATTGGTCACTTTATCGCCCGTGACGATCGCTTGGCGATCTAGCAACACTGGTGGACCATCGAGTGTCTCAAATGGGAATGCTTCAGTACCTGCTGGAGGAATACCGCCTGTGTAGGTATCAGCGTCTTCTGCCACCATACGGAACTCAAGGTTGGCAGTACGTCCAAGGACACGTTTTGCTTCAGCAGTGTCTTGTACGCCTGGCAGCTCGACCACGATACGGCTAGAGCCTTGAGATTGTACCAATGCTTCAGTCACACCCAGCTCGGCAATACGGTTACGTAGCGTTGTTAAGTTTTGATTGACCGCGTAACTATTGATTTCGTCAAGCGTTGCGTCGTTATATGACAATACCAATGCAGGACCTTGGTTATCAATTGAAGATTGCAAGTTGAAGGTATTGCTCATCGAGCCTTGCAAAATGTTTTGCGCACGATTACGGGTATCTGTATCAGCAAAATGTAGTACAACGCCGCGGTCTTCGGTTTTTATACCTTTAATCGCCACTCGCTCAGCACGTAACTCGCGTCGCATATCACGACTGGCGCTGTTCAAGCGCTGTTCAAGCGCCTTGTCCATATCGACTTCTAGTACAAAACGTACACCACCGCGTAAATCAAGGCCAAGTTTCATCGGTCTGGCACCGATATCACGCAGCCACTGCGGGGTCGTTTGTGCTAAGTTGAGAGCGACCACATAGTCCTCACCCAAGTTTTGACGTAGTACTTCTTGCGCTTTTAGCTGATCGACTGGGTTGTTGAGACGTACCAGTGCACTGTTGCCCTCAAACGTACCATTATGATTCTCTAGACCTGCCTCTTCGAGTAAGCTTTGAGACTGGGTCAAGATACCTTCAGACAGTTGAGTCCCTGCTGCTGCGCTCGTAATCTGCACGGCAGGTTCGTCAGGGTATAAGTTAGGAGCAGCATATAGACCGGCAATGATGAGCACGACGGCAATAAGTAAGTATTTCCAAGCGGGATATTGCATAATCACTTCTTTAAGTTGATAAACGACTGGCGACGTGAGCCACAAGTTAGCAGATGGGAAGTTAGCGACAGCAATGGCTGACTGCTATATTTAGCAGGCTCCATTATTCATCAGGCTCCATTGCGATCATCCGCGGTGATAGTAAAACATAAAACAGTAAAGCAAATAATACAGACGTATCTTTATCGAGTCACCAAGAATATCATTGGTGAAACAGGCAAAGTCAATATATCTACAGGCTAGGCTAGCTTATATAACAGCCGTACCTTACTACCTTAATAGCGACTACCTTAATAGCGAAAAATGACCGTAAATGATATACGGTCATTATTTGGTCATTGCACCCAGTGGTGATACGACCATTAAATTACTACCGATAAAGCTCAGTAATAATTAAACGTTTTCGATTAAACGCTTTCGATTGTGCCAGCAGGCAATACTGAAATAACAGAAGCACGTTGCACTTTGACATCCGTGTTGTTATTTAAGCTCACAACTGCATAATCGCCTTCTATCGCTTTGATACGACCCATCAAACCACCAGCAAAGATGATTTCGTTGCCAACCGTCAATGCATTCACCATGGCACGGTGCTCTTTGGTACGCTTAGACTGCGGGCGAATGACCAAAAAGTAAAAAATGGCAAAAAAAGCAACAGGAAGTAAAATCTGACCGAATAGCGATCCAGCACCAGCGGCTTCTGGTGCAGCATGGGCAGCTTGAATAAATAAGCTCATAATGTCTCTCAGTGGTTCATAGATAATAATAAAATTAGACGCATAGTAACAAAAAATCCCAGACTTGGTAACTGTTAATCATAGGCTGAGCGTGTTTTTGTTGATGTAATGGCAGAGAATAAGCCGCCGGATAGCAGGATAATATTTTTGCTATATCAAATATATGATGCCAAAATGATCAATATCATATGCCATTGAGCCAAATAATATTGAGGCAATACCAAACAATAAAAGTCACCAAAAAATAAAAACTTAAAAATAGTGACTTATTGTGAAAAGATATCATCAATGCTACTATCAAATGGCAATGACTGCATGCATTTAGTATGCTATTTATCGAAGCACTATTTTAGCTTTGAGACGGTGTCTAAATCAGCATTGAGCCGTTATGACTATTGATCAGTAGATATCTGATATCACCTCGATAATGTATATGATTGGCTCGTTATATCATCTTCCTTTTTCTCTTTTTAGGTTACCCAACTTGTTCACCACTTTTATGTTTGTACCTCGTTTATGTCGTCCGCGTGCTCATCGTGAAGACGCATCTGCAGAGCCTCCCCCGAGAATGACGACTAGTTCTCGATTTGGTTATACCTTCTTTGCCGTGCTTTGTGCGTTGGCGCTGATGTTGCCGCATTCTGTGTGGGCGGCGGGCGCTGCATCGCCAACCGCCGTGGCAGCCGCACCAACTGCCCTAAACGTGGGACTATTGATATTTTTTGTTGTCCTCGCTATTGGTGTCTCTTTTGCCTGCTCGTTGGCTGAGTCTGTTTTGCTGAGCATGACGCCATCGTTTATTGCAGATGTACAAGAAACCAATCCCAAAAAAGCGGATATGCTAAAGAGCCTAAAGGTCGACAATATCGATCAATCACTGGCAGCTATCTTGACCTTGAATACCGTTGCTCACACGTTGGGTTCTATCGGAGCGGGTGCCCAAGCCACCATTGTATTTGGTAGCGCATGGTTTGGATTGTTCTCAGCCATTATGACACTGGCTATTTTGTTCCTGTCTGAGATTATTCCAAAAACACTAGGCACTGTCTATTGGCGTCAGCTAAGTGGTATGGTGGCGTACTTTGTCCGCGGTATCATTATGATTTTATACCCACTTATTTGGGTATCAGAGCGTTTGACGAAGTTATTAGTACGCGGTAAAGAACCGCAAACGTTCAGCCGTCGTGAGTTTGCAGCCCTTGCTAGCATCGGTGAAGAATCGGGTCAAATCGATCCACTAGAGTCGCGCATCATTCGCAATCTACTAGCATTCGGCGCGATCAAAGTTGAAGACATCATGACGCCGCGCTCAGTGATGCTCGCATTTGAAGAAAACAAAACAGTGGCTGAGTTATTGGTTGATCGTCCAAAGCTCACGTTTTCTCGATTGCCCATTTATGATGGTGATCTAGATAACATTACTGGTTTTGTTTTAAAAACTGACATGCTATTGGCAAAAGTCAACCATGCCACGCACAAGCCTTTGACGCAGTTCAAAAGAGACATCACGTTTGTATTCTCTAAAATGAAACTGTTTGATCTGTTGGAGCTTATGCTAAAAAATCGTATTCATATCGCAATTACCGTTGGCGAATATGGTGAAGTCAAAGGGTTGGTCACATTAGAAGATGTCTTTGAGACATTGTTAGGTCTTGAGATTGTCGATGAAATAGATCGCGTGGAAGATATGCAGGCATTGGCTCGACAAATGATGGACAGACGCGTAGAGCGTTTGGGTATGAAACTCAGTGATGATGAGCAGTATGAAGATAGCAATAGCGAAAACAAATTTTAGCGTTATCGATTGAGTGCTATTGCTATTATCACGACTAAAGTTGTTGAAATCAGAGGATATAATAACCTTCGATTCAAAGAACGGCTTTTGTGAGCATCCTGTGCTTTTATATTCGCAATAATTACACAGGGTGTCACATGCCTGTGAGAATTCAATGATAGGCTCGGCATATGATATGAGTATACTTACTATATAAGTACATCAACAACACAAATGATAAAAGAGCGTTGATCGTCACTACGGCGCAAACGAAAAAATATCGCTAAGGATTATCATGAAAAAATTATTGGGAAGTAGGCTTTTGGCTTTATTGGTAAAGGGCGCCAGCGTCACTGCGATATTAGCAGTCGCCAGCACCATTAGTATCAATGCGCAAGCCGCTACGATGACCGAAGCGTTAGTGCAAAACTACGCAGCAGCGATGAAGTCATCCGCAAATAGCAAGAGCATTAATCAGGTCGCGCGTCTGGTATCTGACGATGCCTTGATTTCATTATCTAGAAAAGGTAAATCTACCAGCTTAGACAAAGATGCGTATCTAAAGCTGCTGCAAAACAGCTGGAATGATACGTCCAATTATCGCTACGATATCTCTGTAGATAACATTGTTATTACAGGAGATCAGGCAAAAGCCAATGTAACGACAAATGAGAGCTGGACGAAAGACGGTCAGCAAACATCATTTGTTACGACATCTCGTGTAACGCTGACGGTATCTACTGGTAACGCTGTATTATTACGTGCAGTATCACAAGTAGCTATTAACTAGATACTGGTCAATACAATCTATTAGATACTAATAAAAATGATTATTAGTGTCTTTTATATTAGGCTGGTCTTTACTTTACGTTGCATACTATACTATCTCTCAACTTTGTCTTATCACTTTCTGTCGTTAGGAAACTTCCAATATCATGTCTACTGTGCTATCAAAATCTCGCTCGTTTGTTGCGTTACCATTGACGCTTGCGGTATCAACTTTACTTATCAGTGCGTGTAGCAACACCTCAACAGTAAAAAACAAAGGTGCAACCAATAGCTCAGCTATTATTACTAAGCGTCCTGCTAATCAAGGGGCGACTACGAGCAGTGCAGATTACTCAACTGCGTTTTTGGATGCAGAGAGCTTGGATGAATTGGCAGATCTATTAGAAGCCACTGACATGACGATGGTGGAGGGCAACCAGCTTGCTATTCAGCAGTATGGTGATCTATGGAATCGTTTGCGTGCCGGCTACCGTATGAACGGTGGTAAGCCGATTTATAATCAGCGTATCGAAGGGCAAAAGAGTTGGTTTACCAGCAGACAAGACTATCTAAACCGTTTGACGGCGCGTGCCAGTCGCTACATTTACCATACGGTACGAGAGGCTGAGCGCCGCAACATTCCAACAGAGCTGGCGTTGTTACCAGTTATCGAAAGCTCGTACGATCCAAGTGGTACCAGTAGTGCAGCAGCGGCAGGCCTATGGCAGTTTATCCCAAGTACAGGTCGTATCTATGGTCTGAATCAGAGCAGCACCTATGATGGTCGCCGTGACGTTATCGAATCAACGCGCGCCGCTTATGACTTTTTGACCGCGCTACACAATCAGTTTGGTAGCTGGGAGCTGGCGCTAGCCGCCTACAACGCAGGACCTGGTCGTATCCAAAAAGCGATTGATGCCAATGCCGCACGTGGGCTACCAACAGACTACTGGTCACTACAACTACCAACTGAAACCATGAATTATGTGCCGCGCTTTTTGGCAGTAGCCGAAATCGTGGCCAAGCCTGAACAGTATGGCGTATATCTACCAGCTATCGCTAACCGTCAGCATTTCCGTAGTGTGCCGGTCAACTACGGTGTGAGCTTGTCTGAAGTATCACAGCTTACAGGCGTGAGTTATGATGAGTTAGAGCGACTCAACACGGCATTGACTTCAGGTCGTGTGGATTCCTCTGGTCCACAGCGCGTTATCATTCCTAACGATGTTAGCTTGAACGCTGATGCCAAACTGAGTCTATTGCGTGGTAATGGCACAAGCAATGTATTGGCTTTTAGCAATACAAGCACCCCAACTACAACGACACCAAGCTACAATAGCAAGCCATACACTTCATCGTCATTACCATCCAGCAGTAGCGCATTGGCTGATTATGCTGCCAGCGCAAGCGTACCTCAGCAAATAACGAGCTATATCTCACCGTCCGCTCAAACGACTAGCAGCTCTGTCTATAGCGGTAATGCCTCAGTACGTACTGAGCCGCCAATAACCAATGCAGAGACCAAAAAGATTAATGCTGAGCTCAAGAGCAGCAACAGTCTACCGACTACCTCAGCTCAGATTACTCAGAATAATACGATTGTCCAAGAGCCACCGCTTAGCAAAGAAGAGCGCGACTTCATTGCCCACCAAATCCGTAGCAATACCTCTGAGACCAACGTTATTAACGCGGATGGTAATATCAACCTGTCAGCCGTACAGACGCAGCAGTCTATCTTAGAAGCAAGCGGTGAAGAGAAAAAGCTGAGCTTTGCTAAAACGTCAGTTAGTAAACCAAAACCACAAGGCACGCGTACCACTTATACGGTCAAACGTGGCGATACGCTATCGAATATCGCAAGCCGTGCAGGGGTAAATTGGCGTGATATCGCAGAATGGAACCAAATAGATGCCAGTGCCAACTTACTATCTGGCAGCACATTGTATCTATACAATGCCAAAACTATCGAGCCGCTAAGCGCTGCCAGTAACCCAGCCGCCAATCAGCCTGAAAGCTATGTTGTACAAGGTGGCGACACGCTTATTGGTACGGCCAACCGTTTTGGTTTATCGGTCACACAGCTTGCCAGCTACAATAACCTCAGTAGCCGTGCTGATCTGCTCAGAGGACAAAAGCTCTGGCTAGTACCTGGTAAGGTAAAAGCGCCCGCCACAACACCTGCGGCACCATCTACCAGACCAAGTAAATCAAGCACTGCGACTAAGAACTATAAAGTAAAACCGGGTGACGGTCTGATTGTATTAGCGCGTCAATTTAACGTATCGACAGACACGTTAGCTAGCCTGAACGGTATCAATAGCACAAGCTCACTTTATGTGGGTCAAACACTAAAAGTACCTGCTAGTGTTAATTTCGATGCAGCAAGCACCACAAGCTCTAGTAGTGCTAGTAATACAAGATCAGTAGCGACCACTAGTTATAAAGTAAAATCAGGTGATACCTTGATCGGTATTGCAAATAGCTTGGGTGTTAGTGCAGCAGAGATCGCTGCTGTAAACAGTAACTTTGATGCAAGAGCGCGCCTGCAACGTGGGCAAACGATTAAAGTACCGGTTTCAAAAGAGTTAGTTGATCGCCAACTGAATGATAAAGCCGTCAGCTATAAAGTAAAATCTGGTGATACGCTAACAGGTGTCGCCAAACGCTATAATATCGGCTTGAGCGATTTAGCTTCAGCAAATAACCTGAGCACGACGTCTAACTTGATATTAGGTCGTACTATTACTATTCCTGCGGGCGGTAGCGTGGCAAGCTCTTCGGCTTCTACAAGCTCTTCGGCTTCTAATAGTAGTCAAAGCAACAGTAATCAAAGCAGTAGCAGTCAGAGTAGTAGCAGCGGTAAAAAGCTAGGAAATACTGAAAATTACAAAGTCAAATCTGGCGATGGCTTGATTGCCTTAGCTCGTCAGTTTGGTATCTCTGTAGAGGATTTGGCTGCGACCAATGACTTGGCGACGAATGCCCAGCTACAGCGTGGACAAACCCTAAAAGTGCCAAAAGCGACGGTGAGCTACACGGTTGGCTCAGGCGATAGCTTGATTGGTTTAGCTCGTAAATATGGTGTATCAACCCAAGAATTGGCTGAGATGAATAATATCGCTGCTGATACTATGTTACAACGTGGTCAGCGTCTGACGGTACCCAATCGTTTAGGTATCTTAAGATATCTGATATCTAATGGAGTCTATTAACTAGACAGTTTGAGTTTTGATAGACTCAAGATAACTTCTGATGTTGCTAACATAGTGCATTGCTTGGCCATAACGGCTGTTTGATGCTTTGTTGTCCGCCAAGTACGCATAAACGTTCGCCCAGCTCTTGTCGTCAATGCCTTGGGCGCGTAATTTACGCTGAATGCTTTTCACCGCATTTGGACCCATGTTGTAAGCAGCAAGGGCAAACCAGACGCGATCAGTCTTGGGTACATCCGCGAACTCTGCTTTCATTTGCTCTAGATAACGAGCACCGCCGCCGATACTTTGATAAGGATCAACGCGATCTGACACGCCCATAGCCTTTGCAGTGTTATTGGTCAGCATCATAAGGCCGCGTACGCCAGTCGGAGATACCGCATTGGCATCAAGATGTGACTCTTGATAACCCATAGCAACCAACAATTCCCAATCATGATTGTAATTGCGCGCTTGCTCTTCAAACGAAGACTGATAATCAGGCAGTTTTTCTGTCAGTGTTTTTTGGAAATGATCCTGACTATAAGCGTCTTTTAGCAAATTCTGATTGTAGAACGCCGCTAGTTTCTGTGTGTTTTTTAGCTTGATGCTATCGCACAAGAAGTAACTGGCTTTTTTGGACAGTGGATCATTAGGTGAGCTGAACGTCCAACTGACTTTTGGATGCAGACCGTTTTTAGTCAAGCTTGAGTCGTAGCCACAGCTGACATTAACAGATGATAGATTGAGCTGGCTTTTTAGTTTGGTACTAGCCGTGGTCAACGCCATATCAGCGTCACCTGATCTCAAGGCTTTGAGTGCAGCCTCTTCATTGGCATAGGCTTTTAGATTGATATCCACACCGAGCTCGTCTGCATAGGTGCGCACGAGATCAAAACCAAAGCCATGTTGGAAGCCATCAGTGGCAAAATAAGTACTATCACCTGGGACAGCGGCAATGGTCAAAGTGTTTTGCAGCATGACATTGGCATAGGCTGATACCTTTGTATTCATTGTCGTTAGGCTCTGTGCAGGCAAAGAGAGCAGAGCGATACTGGATACTTGTGCCAGCTTCTTGGTTCTGGCAAAACGACCCGACGCAGTAGGGGTAGATGAAACGATGTTACTTTTGGTGTTAAGTAGGCGTTTAGATGGACGTAGTAAATGAGAAATACGACGTTTGGCACCTTGCGCAGATCCTTTGACACGATAAGTAATACGTTGCATGGATGTCTCCTGATTTTAGCCATCCTTCTTACCGCAAAAACGCGTAAAAATACATGCACATCATTTGGCATGTATCAATACAGCATTTTAGACGACATCATACTTTTGAATAAAATAAGTATCAGTCATCCTGCTTAATTATAGCGCCACTAGCATGCTCTCTCTAAGAGTTAGCGATGTGGATTTTGGGTTAGCCAATGATCATTACCTGATTTTGCGCGCCATTTTGAGGGTTTAAAACCGGCTTATCAAAATTTGGACGCACGACTACGCGAAGGATGTAAATCAGATGATTCCTTCATCGATAACGCAATATGGCTAATGGCCAAACAACTATATATCAAACATAGGTAAGGTCATGAGTAAGTTATTGAGACAACGACATTAAACAAAGCGGTGAGGTAATGATTGGCCATTGAGACCAATATATTCATCTGCTTTGGTAATGCTAACTTTAATAACTAACAACACCTTGAGTAATTAGTAGTAAGGTGGCTAGCTGCTAAAGTTAATTGTCCAGCAATGAGGGCAAGCAGCTCAACCATATTTGATAGCTTATAAAAATATGCTATCAAAAAGGTGGTGCACAACTGTCATCGCGACACTAAAAATAAAAACACGGTATAAATCAAATATCGAGTGTATAAATCGTGTTTTAACTGGCGACGTTCCAAAATTTCATTGCTCATAGAGCATAATAAAGTTTCAGATAACCGCCAGCATCATTTTAGCGCCATAACCGGAAGCTGTAATAATGGGAAGTTTCATGACAAAACGTTCTTTCTTACAGGTAGTAATATGCGGATATCGCTTGCATTATTCAAGTAGAGTTAAGAAAAAAGCGATAAAACTTAACAATTGCGATATAAACGGTTAAATGTCGCTATATTATGGGCGTAATATTCACAAACCCATTAATGAGTTTTGCGATAATGGCTATAACAACGCCTATATTCTTTATTAATCGTCTCGAGTTCTGCCCTAATGATGGCCACTATATTGGCTATCTTATGCTGGATTTTTAATATCAACAAAGGTTACTGGCAGTCCATATTCTTGGGCGACTATCTCTCCTAACGCTTGAATACCACCGCGCTCTGTTGCGTGATGACCACAAGCAAAGTAATCGATACCCAGCTCACGAGCGATATGCGTGGTACGCTCAGAGATTTCACCAGAGATATAGGCGTCACAGCCCATTATGGCAGCCTGTTCGATCATATCTTGGGCGCCGCCTGTACAAATACCGACACGTTTGATCACTCTCTCGCTATTGGCAGTCGTTTTCGCATTATTATCAGAGTGATGTTCATAATTAGACGAAATATGTAGTGGGGTACGACCGAGCGCTTGGGTAATCTTTGCGATCAGGCTATCAGCACTCTGCGGTGTGCAAGTGGCGATATTACCAACAGGGTGTGATTCGTTGGGGTAGAGCGCGCCAGTAATGGTCATATCTAGTACGTCTGCCAGTTTGGCATTGTTACCAATCACGGGGTGTGCATCGAGCGGTAAATGATAGCCAATCATAGAGATGCCATGTTGCATCAATTTACGGATACGTCGGCCTTTCAGACCTGTGATAGGCGCAGGTTCACCTTTCCAAAAGTAGCCATGATGAACCATAATCGCATTGGCATTGTCAGTGATAGCCGCATCAATCAGCGCCTCGCACGCCGTCACCCCTGTGACGATACGTTGTATTGGACGACCGCCATCTACTTGTAGGCCATTTGGCGCGTAGTCTTTGAACGCACTAGCAGATAGATACTCATCACAAAATTGCGTCAATGATTGTGCGCTGATGCTGTTGGTCGAAGGTTCAGTAGTCGTGTTTTGGCTCATTAGGTTTCCTTATTGTTATTGCCTTGCAGTAATGCAGTATTATTCAAATATAGTGCTTCAAAAAAGTTGTTTGAAGACAAAGACTCATAAAAGATAAATAATTGATCATTATCTATCGCAAATATTTGATAGCGATGATTTTAACATGGCACTGTAAAAGAGTAGACAAGATGGATAACTGAAATGGTACACGATACGTTACTATTTCACGGCATTGCGGTTATAATTTATACATGTGAGTCTGCCTAGCTCTGGCTATTAATTGCCTAATCAAGCAATTATCTAATCAAGCCATGATGGTTGAATAATCGCAGTCTTCTCACCTTATTTCTTACTGTCCGTCTGCATTAAATTTATAGAGGTTCTATATGTCGTCATCCCAGAACACCAGTAACACCCGTAACAAGGTTTCTTTATTAAAATGGTTACCTTGGGTCTTATTGCTGCTGGTGTTAGTAGCGTTTATCTGGTTGTTCACGAGTATGAAGTCATCATCGGAGGCCACGTGGGAGCCGCCGAGAACCCCGCCAGCCGAGCAGCAAGCGTCAGAGCCAGTTGCGGATACACCAGCGCCCATCTCTTCTTATCATAATGCAGTTGCGCGCGCGTCGCAGTCGGTCGTCAATATCTACACCACACAAACGATGACAGAGCATCCTTATATGGATGATCCCGTATTGCGCCGGTTTTTTGAATATCATGGTGGCCCATCACAAGAGCAGGGCAATACCAATCTAGGCTCTGGTGTGATCGTATCAGAGGACGGTTATATCGTGACCAATGCCCATGTCATCGAAAAAGCGGATGAGATCACGGTTGCGTTCAATGATGGACGCAAGAGCCGCGCCAAAATCATCGGTACAGACCCTGATAGTGATCTAGCAGTGATTAAGGTTGAGATGACAGGATTGACGCCGCTTGGTTTTCGCGAAGATCCTATTCGCGTGGGGGATCTGGCTTTGGCAATTGGTAATCCATTTGGGGTCGGTCAGACCGTGACGCAAGGGATTATCTCAGCGACTGGGCGTACTGGACTGGGCGTCAATAAGTTCGAAGACTTCATCCAGACGGATGCGGCGATCAATCCAGGTAACTCAGGTGGCGCGCTGGTCGATGCTCGTGGTGAGCTAGTCGGTATCAATACGGTGATATTCTCGCGCTCTGGCGGCTCGATGGGTATTGGCTTTGCGATTCCTACATCATTGGTCGAGCAAGTAATGAACGCGCTGATCAAAGACGGCCGCGTCAGTCGTGGTTGGCTCGGTATCGAAATCCAGTCACAGCTACGTGACCCAACGCAGCTTGAGACCTCAACGGGCGTGGAAGTGCTAAACGTCATTGCAGGTAGTCCTGCTGCCAAAAGTGGTTTGCGTGTTGGCGATATCATCCTAACCATCGATGGTGTCGAGATGACCGATGCCAATACCTTGATCCAATATGTCGCTCGTAAGCCGCCGAACACTGAGTTGGATGCTCAGATACTACGCCGCGGCAAAAATGCTCAAGTCAAAATAATGCTAGAGGAGCGTCCAGTGCAAGAGCCAATCGAGCGTCCTGTCGTACTACAGGGTGAGAGTATGGATGGGATGGGTGGCAGTATCCAAGGTGATCAGCAAGCACCGATGATGTCAGAGGCAGAGCGTGATCGCATGCGCGAAGAGCTAATGAAACTGTTTGAGCAAGACTCTGTAGCACAATAAAGTGTGTTGCTAAATTACACAAAAAAGCGCGCTCCTTTGGATAAGGAGCGCGCTTTTTTATTGAGTTAAATTTTATCAAAGCATAAAAGCTAATGTTCAGGCCAGTCTTTAGTCCCTACTATTTTGCTAAGGCTTTTCAATCAGCTCATGGTTGATATAGATTACACCCCGCACACGGCAACAGCAGGGCAGGATTTCATCCTCTTCAATCATGGCAAGCGGGTTAAATGGATAATCGACCGTATGCGAGCTAGCAATACGCTTGACTCGGCAGCTACCACAATAGCCCTCGCGGCATTGATAGTTGACATCGTGTCCGGTGCGTAATAGTCCATCTAGTAGACTTTCGTCATCATGTAGATAGAACTGCTTTTTACTGGTCATTACCCAAGTCATCGCTCATCCTATTGGGATATCTGTGCTATTACTATCCCTACTATTAACCGATAAAATGATTACAGATCAACCCTTTATAATTTAAAACCTTTATAGCTCAAAGCTCTTACAACTCAGCTCTTATAATTCGGAGCCTTTATAGTTCAAAGTCGTCAAAATCACTGTCTGATAAATCAGAGTCAATCTGACCAACCAAGTACGAGCTAATCTCGGTCTCTTGTGGGGCGACCTGCACATTGTCAGACGACAACCACGTGTTGATCCACGGGATTGGGTTTGATTTTGAGTTCGGGAACGCCGCTGGCAAGCCGACGGTTTCCATACGTAAGTTGGTGATGTATTCGATATATTGGCACAGAATATCTTCGTTGAGACCGATCATCGAGCCATCTTTGAACAGATAGCCTGCCCATTCTTTTTCTTGCTCGGCAGCCTTGCGGAAGATCTCAATACTTTCATCAAAACACTCTGCGGCAATCTCGACCATCTCAGGATCGTCACGACCATTACGCATGAGATTTAGCATGTGCTGCGTACCGGTCAAATGCAACGCTTCGTCACGAGCGATCAGTTTGATGATTTTGGCATTGCCTTCCATCAATTTGCGCTCAGCAAAGGCAAACGAGCAGGCAAACGACACATAAAAACGAATGGCCTCTAGGACGTTGACCGCCATGATGCATAGATACATTTGCTTTTTCAGCGATCGTAAATCAACGG
The DNA here is from genome assembly GCF_900101915.1 of Psychrobacter pacificensis. Classification (GTDB taxonomy): domain Bacteria; phylum Pseudomonadota; class Gammaproteobacteria; order Pseudomonadales; family Moraxellaceae; genus Psychrobacter; species Psychrobacter pacificensis. The sequence goes on from NZ_FNAL01000018.1 coordinate 43,670, forward strand.
TCACTTCCTCACCATTTATATTATGCGTACCTGGACCGTATAAGCTATATAGCTGCGAGTTGCGATACAGCTCATCATAGTACTGAGCGATATCAGAGGCGCGGCCTAAGATGTGCTCGTTTTGCATAATGTCATCAAAGATAATATTTGGGTCATTGACGATATTACGAATGATATGGGTATAGCTGCGCGAGTGAATCGTCTCGCTAAACGACCATGTCTCAATCCACGTCTCAAGCTCAGGGATAGACACTAGCGGCAGTAGCACCACGTTTGGACTACGACCTTGGATAGAGTCGAGTAGGGTCTGATACTTGAGGTTGCTCAAAAATATATGCTGCTCATGCGAGGACAGATTGCTAAAATCGATACGGTCGCGTGACACATCGACTTCTTCTGGACGCCAAAAGAATGACAACTGCTTTTCAATCAATTGCTCAAAGATGGGGTGCTTTTGTTGGTCATAGCGCGCCACGTTGACGGGCTGACCAAAGAACATCGGCTCTGTTAGCGCATTGTTTGGCGTTTGCGAAAAAATCGAGTAAGTCATGGGACTGCCTTTATCATTGATACGGTTATGAAATTATATAAATTGGATATGATTATATTATAAATTTTGGTCAATGGCTTTTTGGGTTAAAGGTTCTCTAGCGATATCTGTGAGGGCTCTTTGCCATCGTTCATATAGGCTTTGAATATTTCGCTCAGTTCACTATCATCGAGTGCTTCTAATTCATCCAGTGCGCTTTTACGTAGGGTACTCACATCAGACGCTTCTGCTGCTGTTTTTACGTCTTTTTTAGCCGCGCGCGATGCTGGTTTTTTGGCTGCTTTTGCCACGCTTTTTTTGGCGACGGCTGCCTTTGGCGCTTCATCCATCTCTAACTGCTGACGCACCGCTGCAATATCAACCTCGACTTGTACGATATGCGAGCCACCATCGTTTAGGTCTGAAAATACGTTTGGGATAAACAAACCACCGTCTTTGATGATTGCGGTATAGTGCACATGACCTCCGTCGTTTTAGTTATTTCTAAGTTTTCGTTAGGGTTGACGCGTCGCCAGACTGTCATATACCTTGTTGTTTTCTCTTTTACCGACTGCCAATACATAAACCACCACCACGTCATCTTTAACGGTATATACCAAACGATACCCTATGGTGCGTAATTTAATTTTATAAGTATCTGTATGTCCAGAAAGTTTCGACGCAGGCACATGAGGGTTGGATAGTCGCTGCTGTAATTTTTTCTTAAACTGCTGTTGGATGCTTGGCGCTATCTTTTTCCATTCTTTTAACGCTAACGGGTGAAACTCAAGACTATAAGTCATCGAGCGTAACCTTGATAGGCGCTTGCCCATCATTCATCCGTGCGTTTACGGTTTGGCTGAGTGCCATATCGTCCATCGCTTCCATCATACGCTCGTACATGTCTGTGGAAACCAAGTAAGCCACGGGTTTGTTGTGGTTTAAAATCGCAATCGACTCACCATCTGACTGTTTGATCAAGGCAGAAGGGTTGTTTTTTAGCTCTGAAATACTGGCTGTTTGTGTCGCAAATATCGGTTGCATGCCCCATTCTCCATTAAAATTATGCTCTAAATATAGGGCTAATTTTAGCACGAAAATTAGGTCTTACTTGTTACTGTGTTAAATTTAAATATTAAGGTAGCCAATCCCGCCTACCGCTTGTATCTGCTTAGCCGCTGGCGTGCAGTCTATCGTGTCTGACCGCATTCCTGTTGCCTCGATACTACGTCCAGTCAGAGACTGCAACGCCATCGTCGTCAGCAGGATATCGCTATAGTCGGGGCTAAACGACCTTGTTAGGGCGTCTTTCTTTTTTCTTAGCGACCTTGCTATTTGAGTATATTTTGTAGGGTGCGCCTCGCTCACCTTTAAACACAATTTTTATATCATCGGTGCGCTGGGCGCACCCTACAACTAAGAAAGATTCGCTTGACCTAGGCTTATTAGCTTTCAAAACAACAATTTAAAAATCTTTTTAACTTTCTATGCCTTTTACTACTTATCAAAGGCGTAAATTGTCTCATATTATCTGCACTAAATAACTTAAAGCCATCCGCAATAATACTATGTGCTTCACGAACACTATCGTTTAATTTTTCATTCTCTTTGATCATTTTGCTAAGTTCTTTGAGAGTTGTCTTGTCCTCATCAAAATCATTCAAACGATTAAGAGTTATTTTATTGTTTAGAATGATGGCTTTAATTTTGATTCTATCAGTAAGATAGTTTAGACCTTTTAAATCACCTAAGTTGTCAGACATATAGAAAGGATTTTGAACGTCTTTTCCTGTTCTAACCTCTTCAAGCTCAATCTCCGATTCTGTAGCTCTACGCTGTATTGCAATAATGGAGCTCTTACTATATTTCATTTGTTCTAGCTTGTCGTATAGCCCATCAAGACCTTCGGACTTTATAGCTCTATAAACTCTCTCAATCTTCTTCCAATCAGCTTCTATTTCATTTAACTTTCTATAATTTTCAGCAATATTCAATTTAGCTAACTTTATATTCTCGATTTTGTTTGCGTAATCAATCTCTTTGCTAAGTTTATTGCTCAAAGACGTAAAGTTTTCTCCAAAATACTTCTTGCCACAGTCGTTTCCTAAATTAGTCAACCTACCAGATTCAGTTTCAACAATACATCCAATATTATGAGGTGTGCGACAATTTGATAAACCGCATCTACCCTTGTTTGGAAGTTCATACTTATTAATAACTTGCTTTAATTTTTCCTTCTTAGGATCTAATGAGTCAGTATATCCACTCATTTTATAAATATCATCCCAAGTATTAATTCTCAAAAAATGCTTTTTGCCCACTGAAATATTCAAATTCTTATCCCTCTTAGCAACTCATACTTAATAGTGCTAAGGTGTCGAAGCACCCTAACACTAAACCATGAAGGTCAGACCAAACACCTATGCTATTTTTCTAGCATAAGTATGTTTAGCGTTTAAGTTTATGTATCCGTTAAGACCATTTCCTGTTCTAGCTAGTCTTATCATATTGTTGACATGATAAGTGCCAGTTTTGGAATAGTTATATAGATACATACCACCTTTCGTAAAACGCACAATTATAGAGTCATCACCGACCTCGAATGCGCTTACGCCAGAGTCGCCATGTATATCACGATAAACTTCCATACTCATTACTCCTGAGTAGAAATATTTGTGACTACCTTTTCACGGTTTTTTTGGACAAGTGGTAAGTTTTAAATTAGAATGTCTGCTCTGAAAAAGGAAATTCATTCTATTGGCCTATCACTTGTGGACGTCGGTAGTCTCAACTTCCTGATACTAAATATTGACGTATTTAGCATCTCCAATGGCATAGTTGATTACTCTTCTATGCCATTTTTATCTTCTACTATCTACCTCCTGTGCTACCCCTTTATAACTACCTTTCATACCACTCATAAATCGACCTGTAGCAGCGTCTCTCTTAAGCGAATGCTTAGGGTTACTAGGATGCTTCATTTGAGTTCGAGCTTTTACCGAACCTCTGCGAGTACTACGGCCTGTGTTCTTAGCCATAATTAAATTACCTCTCTATTAATTAGCTTTAGTGGTTTTATGCTATCTATATTTTAGTTGCACCTCCTTTTACTAGACCAAATTATCTATTAGGCTCTCTAAATTAGATCAGAGAGCCTAATGGCCAAATTTTTAAATCTTACAAGCACCGCCAGCACAATCATCTTCCATATCCGCTTGGGCATCGTTCGCACCATCACGAGTGTTATGGTAGTACAACGTCTTCACACCCATTTTATAAGCGTTTAGCAAGTCTTTTAGCAATATCTTCATCGGTACACGGCCACCAGCATAACGAACGGGGTCATAGTTGGTGTTGGCAGAGATACTTTGATCGACGAATTTTTGCATGATAGCGACCAGCTTTAGGTAACCGTCATTGTTTGGCATTTGCCATAGTAGCTCGTACTGATCTTTTAGGGTAGCAATCTCAGGCACGACTTGCTTTAAGATGCCATCTTTTGACGCTTTGATAGAGACCAGACCACGTGGTGGCTCGATACCGTTGGTCGCGTTGGCGATCTGACTTGAGGTCTCAGACGGCATCAAGGCGGTTAGGGTAGAGTTGCGTAGACCGTGTTCCGTGATATCCCTACGTAGCGTTTCCCAATCGAGATGTAGCGGCTCTTGGCAGATTGTATCCAAGTCGGCTTTGTACGTATCAATCGGCAAGATACCTTGTGAGTACGTGGTCTCATTGAACGCAGGGCACGCGCCTTGCTCTTTTGCCAATTTGTTTGAGGCTTTTAAGAGATAGAACTGCAATGCTTCAAACGTCTGATGGGTCAGACCAAGTGCGCTGTCGTCAGAGTAGCGTGCGCCATTCTTAGCCAAGTAGTAAGCGTAGTTAATCACGCCCACACCAAGCGTACGTCGGCGCATACTGCCATTTTCAGCAGCTTTGACCGGATAGTCTTGATAGTCGAGTAGGGCATCAAGGGCACGGACGATTAGCTCGGCTGGCTCTTCGATGTCGCTGACGCTCTCGACTTTACCCAAGTTGACCGCTGATAGCGTACAAAGGGCGATTTCGCCTTCTTCGTCATTGATGTTATCCAGTGGTTTGGTCGGTAGCGCGATTTCCATACATAGGTTTGACTGGCGAATCGGGGCAACCGTCGCATCAAATGGGCTATGGGTGTTGCAATGATCGACGTTTTGGATATAGATACGACCCGTACTGGCGCGCTCTTGCATCATTAGGCTGAACAAATCAGCAGCTGGGATTTGACGGCTACGGATGTTAGGATCATTTTCGTATTTGGTGTATAGCGCTTCGAATTTGTCTTGGTCTTCAAAGAACGCATCATATAGGCCTGGCGTGTCACTTGGTGAAAATAGCGAGATGTCTTGACCTTTGATGAGGCGCGTGTACATCGTTTTGTTTAATTGTACGCCGTAGTCCATATGACGGACACGGTTGTCTTCGACGCCGCGGTTGTTTTTGAGTACCAGTAATGACTCAACTTCCAAATGCCATAATGGGTAAAATAGGGTCGCAGCACCGCCACGGACGCCCCCTTGTGAGCAGCATTTCACCGCTGTTTGGAACAGTTTGTAGAATGGGATACAGCCAGTATGCTGCGCTTCACCGCCACGGATCGGGCTACCAAGGGCACGGATACGGCCAGCGTTGATGCCGATACCAGCGCGCTGTGACACGTAGCGTACGATGGCGCTGGTGGTCGCGTTGATTGAGTCTAGGCTGTCACCACATTCGATCAGTACGCACGAGCTAAACTGACGCGATGGCGTACGCACACCTGACATGATCGGTGTCGGTAGTGAGATTTTGAATTCTGAGGTCGCATCATAAAAGCGTTTGACGTAGCTTAAGCGCTCAGCTTTGTCGTAATTGGCAAATAGACACATGCCCACGAGCATATATAAGAACTGCGGGCTTTCGTACACGGTCTTCGTGACACGGTCTTGTACTAGGTATTTCCCTGCCATTTGCTCGACAGCAGCATAGGCAAGGTTCATATCACGCCAATGATCCAGATATTCTTCTAACTCGTCAAATTCAGCACGGCTATAGTCCGCTAGGATATGCTTATCATATTTGCCCGCGTCGGTGAGCGTTTTGACATGGTCATACAGGTGCGGCGGCTCAAACTGGTTATACGCAATCTTACGTAGATGGAAGATCGCCAAGCGCGCGGCGAGATATTGATAATCAGGCGTGGTCTCAGAGATAAGGTCGGCAGCAGATTTGATGATGGTTTCGTGAATATCACGGGTTTTGATGCCTTCATAAAACTGGATGTGCGACTTTAGCTCAACTTGCGACACAGAGACGTTGTCCAATCCATCCGCCGCCCACGCTATTACCTTATGAATTTTGTCTAAATTAATAGGCTCTAAACGTCCATCACGCTTGGTTACTTGGATTTTATCAATATGTGTCATGTTGGCCTCTATTTTGATTGCTTATAGTGATGCTGCGCGCCAAAGGAGCGGCAGACATTCTTTATGACGCGATTGTAGTCGATGGTAGCAGTAGTTTTTTGGCAACAAGCAGCCACTACCCATAGTGATAGCAAAAATCACTGAGTACTACATATAGCGTGTTTGTTAATCGGTAGGCACAATATAGCGGGAAAATTTTGAAAATACTATATTGATTTTAGGATAAAACTATGTTGCTACAAGGTTGTAGGCAGTCCAAATTTTGGCAAAGGACGATGGGATAAGGGTTAGACGCAAATGCGGTCGATCATAAATTTTTTGTAAAAATAGTGCGGCCGTTTGCTTTTTATTTTCTCAGTGATTGTCGCCTGATAACCATCATCATGGCGGCAATAATGCGGGCGCAGATTGTACATCAAACCACAAAAAATCGCCACCCATATGTTATTACTAGCGAGTGACGACTTGGACCAAAAGGCGCTAAACCTGTCTGAACGATTTACAAAACCATGCGAACCGTCTTGGCATTATCAAGCGCGGCATAAAGTGTATTGACTTGATCAGCGGCTGTTAGGTACAGATTGACCCGTGCTGAATGAAAGCGACCCGTTCTAGAAGGTTTCACTTCAATAGAGGCCAAATCAAAATCAGGGAACTGACTACCCAAGATCAGCTTGATTTCATTAAGCAGGCTCTCGTGCTCACCTTCATGACCAATGATGCTGAGTGGGTAGTTCATCGGGAACTCCCAAAGCTCTGGGTTTTGAATGTCTGTTTTTTTGCCTTTCAGAACGCCTTTATTTGGCGTCAAATCAGTGACTTTCACTGATGGCTGATTGCTGGTTGGGTTATTTATATTGTTGTCGACGTTGTCGTTATTATTTTTTGAATCATCACTCATGATATGAGCCTCGCTTTTATAGATAATATTTTTGAATAAATCAGCTGGTTAGAGTAGAGATTTTACCTACAGTACCTTTGTCTGCTATTTATAGTGGCGTGCGGTAGATTATTCAAGTTACGTTTGCCGCTCGTTTATTGTATGGCGCTTCGATGACGGCAATATTTACGGCAAATAACCATCAATAGGCATAATGTCAGTCGGCAGATTGGTTTCTCCCAGCGCTTCTCGCAGATTGATCTCGATCGTGCGTGACAAGGCGGTCAGAGGTAACTGATTAGCCGCCAACCCAAATGGCTCTTCTAGCTCTTCACTCAATGCATCTAACCCAAAAAACGTATAAGCAATCACGGCACAAACCAAGGGCGTTGCCCAACCAAGCGAGGCGACCAAGCCAAAAGGCAGCATGATGCAATACAAGTAGGTCGTACGATGTACCAGCAGCATATAAGCAAAAGGTAGCGGTGTGTTATGAATACGCTCGCAGGCTGCCAAGACAATCGTCATAGAGGTCAGGCGCTCATCCATGTTTTGGGTGACTTGCTCTGAGACCAGTCCTTGACGCCGAATATCGCCGAGATGCTTACCCATGAGGCGCATTATATGGTCAGGGACATTTTTTGCTTGATGCATACGATCATGATGTATGGATGCGACAAAGGGATCTATGTCCGCCCAAGGTGGCGTACCACGAAGCCTGTGGCGTACAGCATGTGCAAAAGCAATGGTCAGATATACCATGGTGCGCTGAGTCTCACGACCATGCTCGTTGTCATCATCTATAAAGGATAGGACTTGGCGCGTTAAGCTGCGAGCATCATATACCAACTGGCCCCATAGCATCCGTGCTTCCCACCAACGCTGATAGCTGGCATTATTTCGAAATCCCAAAAACAACGATAATGCGATTCCCAATAAGGTAAAAGTGGCGATACCATAATAAGGAAAAGAGTCAGGAATCCAGTGTTGAATAATGGTAATGGCTGTACTAAGGATGGTAACCAATAGCAGCTGCGGATATATTTTTGGAATGATTGAACCGCGAAGGGCGAAAAATATCTTAAACGGGTGGGGTGTTTGCCGGACAATCATGTCAGTTTCCTAGCGATGAAATCTGTGAGCGTAGTATTGCAGGTGCCGTATGATTCTAATACAGAATCTAAGTCTGTAAAGCCCAAAAGACTATAAATTTATTCAAACTAAGAAGTAGGGTGGTCACTTAAGCTCGGTAATTGGGATAGCCAAAAAGTTAAATCCTCGCCTATGCTTTTCGTCAGCAGAGCGTATGACTGAATCCTTTGATATTAAAGAGTCTGTCTCTAAAGGAGTGATTGACGTGTCACGAGCACATTTTTGGGATGTGACAGCAATCGCTGCGATTGATAAAGTCATTATCAAATTTCGCCGTGAAGGCACTGAGGTAGAGCTTATTGGTTTGAACGAGGCAAGCCAGACGATGATAGACAATTTCGGTGTGCACGACAAACCAGATGCTGAGCAAAATTTAGGCGCGCATTGATAACATAGATTAACAAACACAAAAAAGCCGAGATAAACTCGGCTTTTTTTATTTAGCTTCATTGAATATTAGTCATTTTCAAGGAAAGAACGTAAATGCTCAGAACGTGAGGGATGACGCAGTTTACGCAACGCTTTTGCCTCGATCTGACGGATACGTTCACGGGTAACATCGAACTGCTTACCAACTTCTTCTAAAGTATGATCCGTTGGCATGTCGATACCAAAACGCATCTTTAATACACGGGCTTCACGCTCAGTCAGGTTGCCGAGTACATCACGAGTGGCTTCTTGTAGTCCAGCAGACGTTGCATCGTCGACAGGGCTTGAGATCGTACCATCTTCGATGAAGTCACCTAAGTGTGAATCTTCATCATCACCGATAGGCGTCTCCATAGAGATAGGCTCTTTGGCAATCTTGAGCACCTTACGGACTTTGACTTCGTCCATCTCTAGACGTTCGCCTAATTCCTCAGGCGTTGGCTCGCGGCCCATTTCTTGTAGCAGCTGACGTGAGACACGGTTGATCTTGTTGATCGTCTCAATCATATGCACAGGGATACGAATGGTACGCGCTTGGTCAGCGATAGAGCGCGTGATTGCCTGACGAATCCACCATGTGGCATACGTTGAGAACTTATAACCACGGCGATATTCAAACTTATCAACCGCTTTCATCAGACCGATATTACCTTCTTGGATCAGATCCAAGAACTGTAGGCCGCGGTTGGTGTATTTTTTGGCAATAGAGATAACCAGACGCAAGTTGGCCTCAACCATTTCTTTTTTCGCGCGGCGAGCTTTTGCTTCACCAACGGCCATACGACGTGCCACGTCTTTCATGTCGTGGATTTTCATATCAAGCTGCTGCTCATAATCACGAATACGGCGCTGAAGTAAAATAACGTCATCGGTGACTTTTTCTAGTGTGCCCGCAAATGCAGGCTTACCTTTGATACGCTCAATGAGCCAATCGACATTGGTTTCATTGCTAGGGAAGGTCTTACGGAACTCTTCACGCGGCATACGACCACGGCGAATCACCAAGCGCATGATTTGACGCTCTTGCTTACGCACGTCGTCGTAGACGTCATGCATGATCGCCATGACTTGGTCTGACAAGCGATTATTGAGCTTTAGCATCATAAAGCGTTCAGCAAGTAACGCGTACGCAGTATCCGCCTGCACGCTACCACGACCATAATCAAGCAGCGCTTGCTTGGCTTTGATAAATAGATGCTCGATCTCTTCTAGACGCAAACGTACTTCTTCTGGATCAAGACCGCTGCTTTCTTCTTCAGCTTCTTCTTCAACGTCGTCTTCGTCTTCATCTTCGTCATCATCAAGTGCGGCTGCCTTGGCATTCACTTTAGCTTTGATGATAGGCGGGTTTTCTTTTTCTTCTTTGATGCGCTCACGCTCTTCTTTTACCGCATCTTTGGCTTCTTGAGCGGCGATTTTATCTTCTTCGGTTTCAGGATCTAAGAAACCAGTGATGACGTCAGATAGCTTTTTTTCGCCATCTTGTACTTTTTGGTATTCATCAAGGACGAACTGTACGGTGCCAGGCCAGTAAGCCATGGCATGCTGTACATCACGAATACCTTCTTCGATACGCTTAGCAATGGAGATCTCACCTTCACGGGTAAGAAGATCAACTGTACCCATCTCACGCATATACATACGGACAGGGTCAGTGGTACGACCAGGCTCGGTTTCAACAGAGGCAAGTACTGCCGCTGCTTCGTCTGCTGCCATGTCATCATCACTTGAATCATCGTTCATCAAGATGTCATCGGCATCAGGGGCAGACTCAAAGATTTTGATACCAACATCGGTTAGCATCTGCACAATATCTTCGATCTGATCGCTTTCGGTAATAGAGTCGGGCAGCTGGTCATTCACCTCAGCATAGGTAAGATACCCTTGCTCTTTGCCCATTTGGATTAAGGTGGCCAGTTGAGATGTGGACTGAGAAACTGACTTATCGTTCATAAATACTCGCTTACTTGCATCGGACATTTTTATATTGTGACTCGCTATCGCTCGCTCTTTGCGTTGATCTTATCAATCGATTGATCAAAATATGGCGTAGAGGTTGTCAATAATATCAAAAATGAGTTGATATGAATAAAGGCTCAAAACACTACAATAACAATGCTAAAAAACAGCTAAAAATTAGAAAAGCTAAAAAGACTTCAATACAGTACCTAAAAAAATATAGTACTTAAAATTTAATACTCAAAATAGTATCTAAAAGCAGATACGTAAAATAATACCTAAAATTTGTGCTTAAAGATGCATGCTCACAATCATTAACCAAGCAGTGCTGTCAATATACAGCGACACAGTTTAACACAGACCATCGTCGTCAAGCACGAGCTAGTGATAGCTACCGACCATTTTTTGCCGTTTATTTGCCGTCAGCTAAATGATTTAGGAGTGACTCATGCTACTGGGCATAATCATTAGTAGTGGGGGCAGTGGCTAGAATTTTAAAGGGGCATGATTTGATAATTAAACATTAAGACTGAACGGTGACCATCTGTGCCGATTGCTCTGCCTGCTGTGCCCGTAGCCAATCGTTCAATAATTGGGTTTGTTTACGGACGATCGCAAGCTTAATATGATCAGGGTTTTTTATCAGCTCTTGTATTTTTTTCTTCATATTGCGCTCAAGCAGCTGACTGACTAGCTCTTCGATCAGGCCATCAAGCCCCAAAATATTGCGTGCGGTTAGCGCTTTATAAAAGCCGCCCCAATTACGGCTCAGCATGTCTTGGGTCGCAGGCTTCACATTTGATAAGATAAAATGCGCTGCTGCGTTGGCATCTTTTGGCAAATAATTAAGACAGCGTTTGATAGTGCTCACGATGTCAAGCAGAGCCGCGTCTTGCAGGTCTTCCCAAGCAAGCGGACGCAGCGTATCGGCTGAAGCCTTTTGTTTGATATGCGCAGGTAGGTGTAAGCCATTAATACCAGACTGTTGCCAAATCGATTCGATAGGGTCATCAATGAGTGCGCGCGGCTGAAACAAAAAGCACAGCTGCAATTGTTGGCTGATGGTCATATCACCATCAAAGTCTAGCAGCGCATCTTTGGCCTCGACATTTTGACTGCGCCTGCCGCCAAGCTTTTGATAAATGTCATTATTGAGCAAATAGCGAAAGCTACTGCCTTTTGGCAAAGCGGTCGTCAATGAGCGTACTTGCGACATGAGCTTGGCTTTGCCTTCAGCCAGACTCATGTCATAGCGCTCACTTAAGTACGCAAAAATATACTGTGATAACGGCATGGCTTGGCTGATTTGCTCACGCATGGCATCGCTGCCATGACTCTTGATAAACGTATCAGGATCATGATTGTTAGGCAGGGTTAAAAACCGCAACTCTTTATCATCAGCAAGCACAGGTAAGGCAACTTCAAGCGTACGCCAAGCGGCTTTTTGTCCGGCACTGTCGCCATCAAAACTCAAAGTCAGCGTTGGATTGAGTGTCAATAGCCGCGATATTTGGCTTTCATTGATTGCCGTACCCATCGAGGCGACCGCGCCATAGATGCCCGCTTGATAGAGAGCAATGACATCCATGTAACCCTCGACCACCAGCCAGTCGTTAGCACGCTGCTGGCGCGACTCATAATAGCCATAGAGTACATGCTGCTTATGAAAGACGGGCGAGTCTGAGGAGTTGATGTATTTTGGCTTGACCTCATCGTCGAGCGCCCGACCACCAAAACCAATGGTGCGACCTTGGTTGTCACGAATAGGAAAAATAACCCGATCACGCAGCAGATCGTAGTCACGGCCAGACTCTGATTGGCGCACGAGCCCTAGTGCCTTAAGTCCTTCAATATCTTGTGGAAACTGATGCTCAAGATGCTGCCAGCCAAATGGCGCATAGCCAAGACCAAAAGTCTCAAAAGTCTCTTCAGTGAGTCCGCGTGACAAAAAGTATTGCTTGGCATGAGGGTGAGTGTGTAGATTATGCTGATAGAACTGCTGAATTTGCTCTAGCAGATCGTACAAATTGCCATCTTGATCAGACGTCTGATCGATACCAATACTATCCATGCCTGCGTCAGTTTCTGTCAGCCACACTGGCGGATAGGCACTATCGTCCGCATGGTTTGAAGAATACGGCTCTGATGGATACGAGTCCATTGAATAAGATGCTGACTCGTAAGCGTCTAGCGGCGGGAAATTATCGTAACCCTGAGCGTCATCATAACTTGACTGGTCTATGTGATTTTGGTCGCTTTGGTCAACATTATTTTGATGACTGGCTTGACGGTTGTTTTGATAGTTATTTCGATAGCTGTCTTGGTTTGTGCCGTCTTGGTTTGCACCGTCTTGATTTACTTTGCTGTGCTCTATCGTTGGGCTAGGTACATTGTGAACTGGCGGCGGTGCAATAGGTGTTGGCGTACGGCGTTGATAGCTGACGTTCTGTTGCTCTTCTTTTGGTACTTCAATGCCTGTTTGTTTAGATAGCTCATTGACTGCTTCGATAAAGGTAAGATTCTCGTAATCACGCAAAAAACTGATGGCATTGCCACCGACGCTACAGCCAAAACAGTGATAGATATTTTTTTGTGGATTGACATAAAAAGAAGGCGATTTTTCACCGTGAAAAGGGCAGCAGCCTTTATATTCACTACCAGCGCGTTTAAGCGTGGTGTGTTTGCCAATGATGCTGATCAGGTCAGCTTGGCTATTGAGTTGTTCAAGAATATGGTTAGGAATGCTCATACAAAAAACAGTTTACCATAGGTCGATTATGTTGGGGCAGAGGTAATGAGGTACTGCTAGAAAAATAAGGCCAACGTAATGTTGACCTTATTATCAATGAATACAGACTGTGTTAGCTAGGCTAAAAGACCTCACATAATCAATTATTATCCATATCACTCACACTGTCGTCATTTAGCGTAGTGCGACGTGTTGGATTGGTATTTAGTGGATCGACGTTGGCTTCTCGTGCAGTCGAGCCAGTGCTTGATTGGCTGGTCACGCGCTCAGCTGACGCTTCAGGCAGACCTAGGCCTACGCTAATACCATTACGTGCAGACGCATTGTTGGCGACTGGAGTGTTGGCAGGCGTTGTGTTTGTCCCTGCTAGTCTCAACTGGGCTGCGTTGCCAATCATTTGGGTTTTGGTCGCGCCATTATATTCGCCCGTTGCCACTGAGTTGTCAGTTGTGCTTGAACGACCAAGCTGTCCAAAGGTAATCTTATTGAGCCAAGAGCGATCACGTTTGGTGCTCAGTTTCACGCTGCCATTACTCGTCAGCATGTTTGGATAGTTGATTTGCAATAGGGTTTTGTACTCATTTGCCAAATCTGTTAGACCAAGTTTTTCGTGGCTATAGGCTAGGACAGCAATGGCATCTGGTACTGACTCACTCAGTGGATAGTACTGGAAGACCCATTTGGCACGGTTGACAGCTGCCACATAAGCTTCACGCTCGATATACCAGTTGGCTGCGCTCATCTCGCTCTCAGCAAACTGATTATAGATAAATGTCATGCGCTGGGCGGCATCTGGTGCATAGGGGCTATTTGGGTATTTGCTAATAAGTTCTTGGAAGTTGGCAAAGGCAATACGTAGATACGCAGTGTCACGCTCCGCTTGGTTTAATTTAAACAGCTTCAAACTCTCAGACGAGCCTTCCATATTGGCAACGCCGCGTACATAGTAAGCATAGCTGACTTGGGGATTAGAAGGATATAGACGGATGAATTGCTCAGCACTCGCTGCTGCCATCTCGTATTTATCGCTTTGATACTGTGCATACATCATATCAAGTAATGCCTGTTCAGCGTATTGCCCAGTTGGGTAAAAGGTACGCAGATTGGTCAGTTCTTCAACACCTTGAACATAGCGGCCTTTATCGATTTGAGCGATGGCATCGTTATAGTAACCTTGCTCTGACTTTTCCGCTGTTTCTACCGCGTCGACATCTTTGGCGCCAGTGAGGTTTTTGAATGTCTGGCAACCCACTAGATTGACGCTAAGCGCAAGTAAGGTGATTGAGGACAGTTTGATAAACGTATTGCCAACAGCTTGCATACTTCTTCTCCGACACAAGACGCATGATAGCAGCAGTGCTATCATGCTATATAAAAAATTAGTGATAAAAAACGATGCTGAGTATTCAGCGATGCACAAGCAACACGTTTTTCATCGAATGCAGTTTTTGTTATGACGTATTGTACTGGTAGATTGGGTCTGATACATAGAGCTTTTATAGTAAGCCTGTAATAGATCAAATGCATTTAATCATATTCAAAAGGTTTAAATGGCAAACACTGTCAATAAAAACCAATGGTATTTTTATACTGTATTTGAATATGGCATAGCAATACAGTGCCATAGCATACAGCAAAACATGGCTATACTTTATAGAATAACGTTTGCTTCGTCTATTTTTTCGCTATCTATATTTTACAGGCAGTTTACCATGAGCGGCTATCACGAGCGATACCGAATATCGCTGGCAGGAACAAATATACAGTAAATTACAGCAATGTTATGTTCTAGAGAGCTAAGCAGTAAAGCTTGGCACCTCAGAAGCGCTCAAAAATTCACAGATAGTATGCACTTTTATAGGGCTTGGACGCGTGACATGATACACTAGAGCGGTATTGTCTCCGCTTTTTTGACCTGCATAGCTTTTATTATTTGCTAGAGGTCAAAAAACGACAATTTTTTATTATTTTATCTTTGAATGAAGTCACCTAACAAAATATAGTTAGTAACTTTACATAGTTAGCAACTTTGCTAGGTATCAATCCGCTATGAATAATGATGCCATGACTACCCATTTATCACCGAATCAATCGCTAGAGACTGATTCATCAGCACAAGAGTCACCAATGCCAAATAACGTTTTAAATAATGACGAGCCTGACAATCAAGAAATGATGGATGAGCAGGAAATAATGGACGAGCATACTGATGCTCTTGATAATGACGACTTGCTCGAAGAAGATAGCGATATTGATGAAGAAATTGACGATGGCGACATGGATGAAGGCGACGACAATGAAGCGCCAGTAGCAGGTCAAGCGGTACCAGTGGTGGTAGATATAACGCATATCGTCACAGAAGATGAGTCTGGCTTACGTATTGATAAAGTCGCTTCACAGGTGTTTGCAGACTTTTCGCGCGTGCAACTACAAGGTTGGATCACGGACGGTAGCTTACTCTATAACGGCAGTGTGCAAAAACCAAAGGTTCGTGTCAAAGCAGATGACGTGCTACATCTATCGACAACATTGCAGCAGCATAGTGAAGATCAACCAGAAAATATCGATATCGATGTGGTCTATGAAGATGATGATGTATTGGTCATCAACAAGCCTGTCGGTATGGTGGTGCATCCAGGTGCGGGTAACCAGACAGGCACTTTGGTCAATGCTTTGCTATATCATTATCCGCAGCAGCATCACTTGCCGCGTGCAGGGTTGGTACACCGTATTGACAAAGACACCTCTGGATTACTACTCATTGGTAAAACCAAACCGGCTCAAATGGCGTTGATGGAGCAACTAAAAGACAAATCTGTTTATCGTCATTATCAGTGTGTGGTAGCAGGCGATCAAGCAAGCTTGCTGCGTCATCGCCGTATTGATGCGCCGATAGGGCGACATCGTACTCAGCGTACCAAAATGACAGTCATGACTGCCGGCCGTGAAGCGGTAACCCATCTATTAAATGTCACGCCACTGAATGACAACTACTGTCTGTTAGATGTCGGACTGGAAACAGGTCGTACGCACCAGATCCGTGTCCATCTGAGCCATGTGACCCATCCGCTAGTCGGGGACCGTGTCTATGGTGGTCGTCGTCAACTGCGAGCAGGTTTGACAGAAGCACAGCGCCAAGCCATCAGCAACTTCCCGCGCCAAGCATTGCATGCTTATACTCTTGGGTTTGTGCATCCGGTAACTGGTGAGGATATTGAAGTGACGACGCCACTGCCAGAAGACATGCAACAGCTAATAGCTGTATTAAGCGACGGCTATGATGACGAGTAAACGCTATTGAGAAAAGCGGCTGTCTAAAGGTGTTTACGACAATTGCCAAGTTTATAGTAGTGATTTAGTGATGCCAATTTTTAGACAGTCAAAGATAAAAGGATGGGGCAGTCGTGACAAACAAGCTTCCGATAATAGATAATTTTCCAATGACCATGCTCGCGCAAATGGATGACGTGGCTGTTTTCCAAACGGCTGCTTTTGCGCCGAATAATATTGACGAACCTGCTACCGCAAGCCAGCAAAGAGGGCTTGACAGTCAAGCAAACCATCAAGCAAATTATGGCGCGCTAAATCTAGGCCTGCATGTCAACGATGAGGCGGCAAAGGTATTAGGTAATCGTATGAGTCTGTTGGCTGCGATTAATACACAGATGGCAAGTGAGTCATCACAAACTGAGCAACATACTGCTATTCACAGCTTACATTGGGTCAGTCAGATTCATGGTAAACAGATCCATGATATTGATACGACGCCTTTGAGCATGGCACCAATGGCGGCTGACGCCATAATCAGCAAGCAAAGTGGTCGTGGACTGGCGATCATGACGGCAGATTGTGTGCCGATTGTCTTATACCAACCCGCTAGCGGTAAAATCGCCGCCATTCATGCAGGCTGGCAAGGATTGGCGTGCGGTATCATCAAAGAGACTGCTCAGCGCTTTACCGATTCAGGGGCTATACAGGCTTGGATAGGGGTGTGTATCAGTCAGGCCAATTATGAAGTGGGTCATCAAGTTCGTGACCAATTATTGGCTGGTTGCTTAGATAATCAATTACTCACGGCGTCAGATAGTGATAATTTTGACAGTTTATATGTGATGCGCTCAGATAGTGGTCTTGAAAATCATAGCGATACTCAGCATTTACATAAGACAGTTGATAAACTATCGAATTGCGCTACAGTGCACACGCATAAAGTTAAGCTAAACTTACCAAAACTGGCCGCTGATCAATTAACAGCTGCTGGCGTGTCGATAGATAGTAAAGAACCTATCAGCTGTAGCTATGCAGATCGGCATTACTATTCTTATCGTCGTCAAACGCATATGCAGCAGCCTGCAACGGGAAGAATGGCGCTTGTGATTGTGCGCCGCGCTGCTACGTAGATGTCAGCTCACAACTAACAAACCTATTGAGTGCGCTGAGTCGTTTTGCACTCGTACACTATATTATTTTTATTTAACCATTATTGTCATTATTAGAGTCTGTATGAATACAACTAGCGAATCCTCAAAAATATCTCCTGATAGTACGCCTAACGTATCGATTGCTGTTATTTTTCATAGCAACTACGGTCATACTAAGCGTGTCGCTGAAGCGATTGTACAAGGCGCGCATCAGCAATTACCAGAGGCCCAAGCAAAAGCGGTTGATATTCATGATATTGACTGGGATTATTTAGATCAGGCAGATCTATTGGTTTTCGGTAGCGCGGTATATATGGGCAGCGTCACCGCTGAATTCAAAACCTTTATGGATGAAACCTCAAAGCGTTGGTACAACCGCACGTGGGAAGGCAAATGGGCCGCAGCTTTTGCCAACTCAGGCGGTCTGAGCGGTGATAAACTTGCCGTGTTGCAGCAAATTTCTCTATATGCCATGCAGCATGGTATGAATTGGATTGGTCTGCCGCTTATGCCGACGGGTCATGAGGCGCACGATCTCAACCGTCTATCTAGCTTCTTAGGTTTGATGACACAATCTCTTGACGGACCACCTGAAGAAACGCCAGGGAAAGGAGATATTGATACCGCTATTTGGTTTGGTGATCATTTGGCTAAAACCATCATTAAACATCAGCCAGCGGATAGTAAGCGTTAGTTAACACAGTGGGTGACAGGCTACTCCAGTAAAAAAGCAGACACTATTGATGTCTGCTTTTTTTATGTCAATGTTATGGAGCAACCAGATTAGTCGGTACAGGCTTAACAGGAATAGGGCTATCAACAAATTGGAAATGTTGACAACCAGTCAGCATTAGCGACGCTATCAGCAGACAAATAGAGGTAAGTGACTTCATAATAGTATCTCAGAGACGATATATTACCCAATAATATATCTTGTATGTCTATCTATCGTTAGAAGCGATGACAGTTAAAAGTAAGGTTTACTTTTAGGTATTATATATAAAAACAGGTCGGTTATATAACCTTAAAAAGGTACAAAGACTTGGCTTTGTTTTTAAAGAAATTATTTATTCAGTCATGACGTAACTTGTCTACTATGCGTTTGTATTAGCTATAGTCAATCAATATTAAAAGTGGTACGAGGCAGACGAGTGCAAGTACTACAGTAGTAGGCTAAACGAGTCTAACGCTGTAACACTTTAATAGTGGTTCGA
>NZ_FNAL01000017.1 GCF_900101915.1 Psychrobacter pacificensis
CAATGATAGAACTCTTAGCGCCAGTGAGGTTGCAGGTTAAGACCATTACCTCTGACAATGGTAAAGAGTTTGCTCAGCATAAGAAGGTGAAACAAAAGCTCTTTAGCCCTTTCTTCTTTGCCGATGCTTATGCGTCATGGCAGCGAGGAACCAACGAGAATACCAATGGCCTTATCAGAGAGTACTTGCCTAAGGGTTGTGACTTTAGACAAGTCTCTGATAATGAAATACAGGACATTGAGAACAAACTAAACAACAGACCAAGAAAACGATTAGGGTTTAAAACGCCTATGCAGGCGTTCTATAATATTAATTAGCGTTGCACTTGGTGTGTTAATCTAAGGTATGAAAAAGCACCTTGGGAGTCAGGAAAAATTCATACCCGTTATAGTCAACCAATATTAAAAGTGGTACAAGGCAGACGAGTGCAAGTACTACAGTAGTAGGCTAAACGAGTCTAACGCTGTAACACTTTAATAGTGGTTCGACTATATCCAACTCTTAGAGCAATACGCATCGATATAGATATTTTATTTCGTGGTATCCAAAGATATAAACCATCACTCCCATATCTCATCCAACACCCTAAACCAATTCTTTGACGTGATCTTTTCAATAAGCGCATCAGAGAAGTGACGTTGTTGCATCCGCTCAATCAGCTTAGAGATTTGACTGATATCAGACAATTCATCAGGTAATAGACAACCATCGAAATCAGAGCCAAAGCCAACGTGATCTTCGCCCAAATGGTCAATCAGATAAGCAAGATGATCGACGATCACATCAAGTGAGGTATGCGTATCTCGCTGCCCATCCGCACGTAGAAACGCCACGTCGAAGTTCACCCCAACCAGACCACCATTTTGTTTAATGGCAGCCAGTTGTCGATCAGTCAGGTTTCTTGCTTGCGCGCATAAGGCGTGCGCATTGGAATGCGTTGCGACAATCGGCTGATCGGCAATCTCTAACGTATCCCAAAACGCCCGCTCATTCATATGCGACACATCAATCAGCATATGCTTATCACGGCACGCTAAAATAAGGTCTTTACCTGCCTCGGTGAGTCCAGAGCCTGTGTCTGGCGAATGCGGAAAAGACGCATTTAAGCCATCACCGAACAGGCTTTTTCTATTCCACAGTGGGCCAATGCTTCTGAGTCCTGCCTCATAAAACACATCCAGCAAGTCAGGCTCAATAGCTAAAAACTCAGCGCCTTCAAGATGCAAAACGATGGCCAGTTGCTGGTTCTGCTGACAGGCTTTTATTTGTGCAACAGACGTACAGATCTGAATCTGACCGTCTGA
This sequence comes from Psychrobacter pacificensis, assembly GCF_900101915.1. Classification (GTDB taxonomy): domain Bacteria; phylum Pseudomonadota; class Gammaproteobacteria; order Pseudomonadales; family Moraxellaceae; genus Psychrobacter; species Psychrobacter pacificensis. The sequence continues at coordinate 1,305 of NZ_FNAL01000017.1, forward strand.
TCGCGCCTGCAATTGCTGGGCAAGTTCTAGTTGCGCACAGCAAATATCAACGATTTCTTGCGCGGTGAAGTCTGAGTTTGACGGGTTGGATAACTTATCAGGATGGTTGTTTTTTACATAAGCGTAGGGCGGTAAGAAAATAGAAAACAAGCCGCCCATCCATCTTGCTCGTCGGCAACGCTTTAAATCTAAATGTCCCGGTAGTGTGCCATAAATAAAATCATGCACAGGGTCAGCCGCTGAGCTGAGCCAAAGGCGGGTTAATAAATCATTGTGTCCATCAAAGACTATAGGCTGGGTCATGGTCGCTTTATTCATTCTGTCACCGTCTGCGTTGGGATGCGCGCCTCTTTGCTGAGTAGCTTAGAGTTTTTGGGGTTCCTAAAGCGTAAGTCTTCAAAGGCGACGGGCGTTTCACTATTGATGCGCGCCTCTTCAATTAAATAATGATAAGGTGATTTGCCGCACACAGGATCGGCGTTTTTGGCATCGCCCGTCAGCATAAACGCTTGGCAACGGCAGCCGCCATAATCGCGTTCTTTATCGGGGCAGCTTTGGCACATGTCAGGCATCCATTCATCACCGCGATACTGATTAAAGCTCGCCGAGTCATACCAGATGTCTTTTAGCGGTGTTTGCTTGACGTTCGGAAATGCTATCGGCAGCTGTCTTGCCGCATGACAGGGAAGCGCGGTGCCATCGGGCGCGACGGTCAAGAAAATCTTGCCCCAACCATCCATACACGCTTTTGGGCGCTCTTCGTAATAATCAGGGACGACAAAAATCAATTTGCACTTAATGCCCAGCTCGGCGATTTTTTTGCGGTACTCGTTGGTGATACGCTCGGCGCGCACGACTTGTTCTTTGGTCGGTAGTAGGCCTTCGATGTTTTCAAACGCCCAACCATAAAACTGGCAGATAGCCAATTCAACCGTATCCGCTTCCAGCTCTAAACACAGATCAATAATCTGGTCAATCTGATCGATATTTTGCCGATGAATCACAAAGTTAAGTACCATCGGATAGTCGTATTGTTTGACCAGACGTGACATCTCATACTTTTGCTCAAAAGCATGTTTTGAACCTGCCAAGGCATTGTTCACCGATGGATCACTGGCTTGGAAGCTGATCTGAATGTGCTGTAGGCCTGCTTCTTTTAGACTGGCAATGCGTGCTTCAGTCAGTCCCATACCTGAAGTAATGAGATTGGTATAAAAACCTTGCTTATGCGCATAAGCGACCAGCTCTTCTAGGTCTTGACGCACCAGTGGTTCACCGCCAGAAAACCCCAGCTGCACCGCGCCCATTTGCCGCGCTTGATCAAACACATCAAACCACTCCTGTGTCGTCAGCTCGTCTTTATACTGAGCATAATCAATGGGGTTTGAGCAATACGGGCATTGTAAGGGGCAGCGATAGGTCAACTCAGCGAGTAACCATAGCGGCAGTCCGACGGGTGCAGTCATACTAAATCAATCCAATGTTCACGCTGGGCGACCAGCATATATTCGATAATGTCTTGCTCGATTTCAGGCACGTCGCCAAACATGGCTTGCACCTTTTGGATAATATCAGCAACCGATGCGGTGCCATCGATATGTTGTCCAATGATACTGGCGCTGTCATTGAGTTTTATCATCCCCTCGGGGTAGAGCAGGACATACGCGTCTTGCGCTGGCTCAAACTGAAAGCGATAGCCATGACGCCATGTGGGAACCAGAGATTGATCCAGCTCAGGTAAACTAGTAGGGATACTCATTTGAACAATCCTTTATGCCAGACATTATCTGTGGTGACGCTTTGATAAGGCGCTTGGTCATGGACATAAGCGAGGCTCAAGGCATCCAATATCGTCCACAAAATATCGAGTTTAAATTGTAATATCTCAAGCATGCGTTCTTGCTGCTCTGCCGTTTTGAATGAGTCGAGGGTAATGGTCAGGCCATGCTCAACATCACGGCGCGCTTGGCTGAGGCGCGAGCGAAAATAGGTATAGCCTTCTTCTTTGATCCAAGGATAGTGCTTGGGCCAAGACTCTAAGCGTGATTGGTGAATCTGCGGGGCAAACAGCTCGGTCAATGAGCTACTAGCGGCCTCACGCCATGAGGTACGGCGTGCAAAGTTCACATAAGCATCAACAGCAAAACGCACACCGGGTAATACCAATTCTTCCGAAATCACCTGCTCACGCGTCAGACCGACCGCTTCTGCCAGACCGAGCCACGCCTCACGTCCTCCACCATCAGGATACACGCCGTCTTGGTCAATCATGCGCTGAATCCACTCTTGCCGCACGCGCTGATCGGGACAGTTCGCCATAATCGCCGCATCTTTTAGCGGGATATTGATTTGGTAATAAAACCGATTGGCGACCCACGCTTGGATTTGCTGCTGCGTGGCGCGCCCTTCGTGCATCATGATATGAAAAGGATGGTGGATATGATAATACTGACCTTTTGCCATAATCGCTTGTTCAAACGCTTCTGGACTTAAGGCGATATTGTCTTCTGTTATTGTTGTCATAGGATTGCCTTACCGTGTGTCTTACAGTTCTATCTGCATGCCATCGAACGCCACTTCAACGCCGTGCTGTTTTAATGTCGCGGCTTGTTCTGATTGCTCGTTTAATATCGGGTTGGTGTTATTAATATGAATGAGCACTTTGCGAGCATTGTCGAGCTGATCGAGATAATGCAGTGAGCCATCGTCACCACTGATGTGCAAATGCCCCATGTCTTGGCCTGTTTTGATGCCAACGCCGCGTTCTTGCATCTCGTTGTCTGTCCATAGTGTACCGTCAATCATCACGCAATCAGACGCTTTCATGATTTGCATCACGTCGTCATCAATTTTGCCCAAGCCTGGCGCGTAGAACAGCTGCTTTTGTGTTTTTAAATCTTTCACAATCAGCGCGATATTATCGCCATCATGAGGGTCATTGCGATGCGGCGAATACGGCGGCGCTGAGCTTCTAATCACCAAAGGTGTCAGTTCTAAATTGCTATAGCCGTCAATTTGAAAGCTTTGCTTTGGGTCGATTTGATTGTACTGTAGGCCGCCATTCCAGTGCTTTAGCATGTTGAACAGCGGAAATCCTGTGCTGAGATCGTCATGCACCATGTCCGTACACCAAACAGAGATGGGGCAGCCTTCACGTAGGGTCAACAATCCCGTGGTGTGGTCAAGCTGACTGTCCATCAATACCACATCGGTGATGCCTGTGTCTCGTAATTGACGCGCTGGCTGAGCCGCTTTAAAGTCATATAGCTGCTGGCGAATATCGGGGGAGGCGTTGAATAAAATCCAGTCAACGCCATTTTCTGAGATGGCGATTGAGGATTGGGTACGGGTCTTTGCTTCGATGGTGCCTTGACGTACGCCGTGGCAGTTTTCGCAGTTACAATTCCACTGCGGAAAACCGCCACCAGCCGCTGAGCCTAAAACGTGAATATACATAGCGCAATATTTCCAAATGTCAAAAAAAGTAAAAGCCCTAATCATCTAGGGCTTTTAATGTATTCAGGTCTATGAGTTTTTAGCGTGATTCAAAATACATAGTGATTTCGAAACCGATACGGATGTCTTGAAAAGCGGGTTTAGTCCACTGCATGGGATTGCTCCAAAAAGTTATTATAGGACCATCGTTGAGATGAATGAAAGTAATTATCAATGGTATTATAAGCCGACCCTGAATGTCAATTTGTTAGATGTTAACTTTCAAACTCAACACACTCTAATATTTAGACTAAAAGCGATACGTCACTCTACCGACTACATTTAAAGGCTCGCCATACGTTAATCCAAAAAAATTTTCGCCAGCAAGATATTTTTGATTGAATAAATTGTTGACGTTAAGCTGTGCTTCTTATATCTAAGAAATGTACTCGGACTGCCTTATAACCATAAACGTGTTTATCGTATCTACCGTGAGCTTGAATTAAACTTAAGAATAAAGCCTAAACGCCGTATTAAACGAGACAAACCGCAAAAGCTTGCTGTGTCCACTTGCCTCATCGTAGGGTCTCAGGCGTGCAACCTATCTTTGGTGCTATGGCTTTGATGGCTGACCAAGTGGATGGGTAGTCGTCTTTAGTTTCAATTAGTATACAGACGGCGCGCTCTTTCATTTCAGGGGTATAGTTTCATGTTTTCATTGTCGTATTTTCTTGGAGCGTTGAGTCTCCGACAATCCCGGGGCGGTTCAATATTCAAGTCCTCACTAGGGTACTGTTATTACTATCTTAACATTCTATTAATTTATCGATCTTTAAAGTTCATAAAATCCAAGCTTCATAGAAGATAGTCAATACTAGGCCAGCAATAACTCTACAGTGACCTCAAAATAATACTCATCTTTGATAGCAATATTTACTTTGCCTTTATGGGCATGAGCGATAGCCCGAACAATAGACAATCCTAGCCCTGTCCCTGAATGTTGACTGCTTGTCTTATCATGACGATAGAATCGTTCAAACAGCTTTTCAGCTTCACTCTGCTCTAGTGGTTTGTCTAAGCGATTAGTTAGGACGATTTTTAACAATCGTTGTTTTGCGGCTAGAGCCTCTTCTTTTGAACCATCAAGGCCGATGCCTGAGGTAATGATGGTAGCTGATACTGTGATAGTACTGGCACTCGCAGCGTAATAGATGGCATTTGACAGCAGATTAGCAAATAATCGCTGAAGCAAACCTTCATCACCTACTACTGTCACAAATTCACCCGATTTTTCAAAAGTGATCTCACGATCCTCGGCCAGCATTTCATAGTAGTCAACGAGCTTAGTCATTAAGCGCTCAGTATTTACATTACCAATTTGCGACTCACTTAAGCCTTTTTGAGTTTTTGCCAGCAGCAACATATTATTAATCATAGCCGATAGCTGCTCTAACGTGTCATGTTGATGATGTAGCTGCTCAATGTATTCATTGCCATCTCTTGGCTTATTCAACATGACTTGCGTTTGCGTACTAAGCGTCGCTATTGGGGTACGGAGTTCATGGGCAATATTATCTGAAAACCGAGACAAAGATTCAAAGTTACTCTCAAGTTTGACCATCATCGAATTATAAGATTGTGCTAGTGATCGTAGCTCTAAAGGCATATCACTGACGGTTATTCTTTCATCCAGTCTTTCAGGGTTAATTCTTTTCATTTTTTGTACGATAGTGGCTAAAGGTGCAAACCCCCAGTACACACTGAATGCAGTTACTGACACCAGTAGTAAGGTGATCGCGAATAAAATCATACTAAGCTGACGATTAAAATGGATGAGATAGTGGTGATGGACATCGATGGGGAGGGCAATAAGTGCCAACAACGCTTGGTGTTCGATGATGATGGCTCGGTAATTTCTATTTTTTATCTCAACCGTGAATTGTTGATCACGATAGACTTGCCACAATTGTGGCAAGCTGAAATCTGAAGGTAGGTCGTTGGCAAAGCTGGTTGGATCGCTAGATAATAGCGCACCGTTTTTATTTGCGATGACAGTCTTTAAGTCATAATCACGCTGAGAAGAATGTAGATGATTGGTGCTAGTTAATGACTGAGATTTTGAAGCTGCTGCTGACTTTGTCTGAGCATCAACATTATTGATGCTTCTGCGCAGGTTAAAAGCTGCATGCGTGAGAATCTCAGAGTCCATTTGTTCAAAGTGCCCACTAACAGAACGCTGCACCCATGCATAAATAATCACTTGAGAGATAATCACGAATACAGTGAGTAGAAAAACGGTGCGCCACAGTAGAGGCAAGCGTCGATTATCTAATCGATGTTTCATATTAAATAGTGCCAGTGTCGTCAGATTGATTGCTATCAAGCGCTGTATCGATAGCCTCTAGCCGGTAGCCCATCCCACGCACCGTATGAATCAGCTTTGCCTCATGGTCATCGTCTATTTTTATGCGCAGACGTCTTATCGCCACATCAATCACGTTCGTATCATTTTCAAAGTTCATATCCCATACTTGCGAGGCGATGACTGAGCGTGGAAGCACTTCACCACGGCGCTCTAATAAAAACTGTAATAACGAGAACTCTTTTGCCGTGAGCTTAATAGGCTTCACTCCTCTATGCACTGTGCGCTTGGCAATGTCCATCTTGAGATCCGCTATTTGCATAGTTGTACTTTGGTAGTCGATTTGATTGGCACGTCTTAATAGACTTTTTATTCTCACTATTAGTTCTGCAAAAGCAAAAGGTTTGGTCAGATAATCATCGCCGCCAATTTCAATTCCTTTTACCTTATCGCTCAAGTCATCTTTTGCGGTTAAGAACAATACGGGTGTATGCTTACCTGCTGCTCGGTAGTTACGTACCAGCTCAAAGCCGCTAACGTCTGGTAGCATGACATCCATCAATATCACGCTAAACTCTTCTGTCATCAATGCGTGATAGCCATCTAAGCCTGTGAGCTGATGATCTACAATAAACCCAGCTTCGGTTAAGCCTTTTTTTATATACTCACCAAGTTTTAGCTCATCTTCTATTAGCAATATTTTCATAGTAGCTTCTCTTACTCCTGTCCAGCTTATTTAACATAGTAAAGCATAATGCTTTTTAGATATCTAAATTTCCAAGATGACAGAATTGTAATGTTGTCGTCATGTCTCTCTCAGAATCGCTACAGTATGCTCTAAGGCAACTTAATATTCTGAAGTCCTACTGACTTCATAGCCAATCAAGGATGAGTTATGTCACTTTTTAAATCAATGCCACTGTCTCAATCAATCGTAGCAGCTGCTGTAGCCTTGGTCGTTTCAACCTCTGCACTGGCACACGATCCAAAAATGCATGCCGAAAAAGACCAAATGAATTGCGAAAAAATAGCAAAGCACATGCAAATGATGAAGGAAATGGATCATAGCAAAATGGATATGAACGATCCGGCCATGAAAGCTATGATGACCAATATGAGCAAAATGAAGCAGATGTACCAAAAACATTGTATCCCTAGCAAAAATGATTCTTAAAGATGTTTATAGCGTGTTGATGTTGTTGGACAAGGTGGTCGAGCAATAAGCGGATATGAATAAAAATGGATTTTTAGGACAGACCTATGAAGTTTTTACTAGGAATACTTTTTACCGTCTGTATCATCATGATAGGTATTTTTATTGTAATAACTAGCGGCGTGATAAATATCGGTGCTGATCAAGCCCATAGCCCCTTAGTCTATAACTTTTTAGAGACAGCACGTAGTCGTTCAATTGAACATGCCAGTAAAGATATTTTGGTGCCAGACTTACAAAAGGCAGAAATGATCAGTTCAGGTGGCGCAGATTACAAAGAGATGTGTGCTGGTTGTCACTTGTCGCCGGGAGTCGCGGGTACAGACCTGAGTAAAGGACTGTATCCACAACCACCAAATTTTACTGACGCAGATGTCGTTAAACGATACCAAAGTGAAGACGGTGCCAAAAAAGGTTTTTGGGCAATAAAACACGGCATTATGGCATCAGGTATGCCCGCATGGGGTGCTTCTCATGATGATGATAGGATGTGGGCAATGATGGCTTTTATCAGATCGCTACCGGATTTGAACAAAAACCAGTACACGATGTTAACGACTCGGCTAGATGATGAAACGCTAAATATGTCGTTTGATAGTGATATGGGCATGTCAGGTAATGAGTCTGATATGCAGCATTGAGTATTCGTGAGTATACAGTGCTGCATAGTGCTGTTCTTATGATTTAAGTTTTAAAATTTATCGGTATAACTTGGTCAATATTACGGCTTCAATGCTTATAGATTGATCGCTAGATAGGCGCTTAGGAGTGATTTTATGAGAGGCTATATCAATAGATATATAAATACAAATAGTCTTATATCAAGTCATATACTTACAAAAATGGCTGTTTTACCATTATCATTAACGATAGCTGCTTGCAGTCAGCCTAATATTGCAGCTGAATCAAAGCCTGCAAATGAATCAGCCAGTGCTACGCAAAGTACATCAGAGGTGAAGCTAGAAAGCAAAACAGCACCCGCTAACGTTCATTCAAACACTCAATCAGCGGTTTTGCACAATGTTTCAGCCACTGTTTATAAAGATGCCAATTGTGGTTGTTGCAAAGAGTGGGTTAGTCATGCTGAAGGCTATGGCTTAAATGCAACTGCTCAAAATGTTGAAGATGTATCGTTATTTAAAGACCGTTATAGCGTACCCCAGCAAATGCGCTCATGCCATACCACCGTCACTACTGATGGCTACGTTTTCGAAGGTCATGTGCCTGCTAAGTATATGGCGCAGTTCCTAAAAAACCCGCCAAGTGATGCGATCGGACTTGCTGTACCGAGCATGCCAGTCGGTAGCCCAGGTATGGAATACCAAGATAAATTTATGCCCTATAAAGTGATGCAGCTTAACAAAGATGGCTCAACAGCTATTTATGCAACTATTGACACACCGCAGCAGCAAATCTAGCTTGGTTATCGTTTAAATAGCTTATAAAGCTCTATTAATAAGCGGCCAAAGGCATAGACTTCGCTGATAAATATAGACTCAACTCTCACTTTATGGATATAAATCAGGTGAATAATTATGAATAAAACTATGCTTAACCGCAGGCGTTTTTTGACAGGATCTTCTACCTTGTTAGGGGCATCCATGTTGTCCACACTGCCGTCTATTGCCAATAGTGCGCTCGGTAAAGGTCAACAAAACGTCGCCGTCAATAGTGACAAAGCCGACCATATCGTACCCATCTTAACCGGTAATGAGTTTGACCTTTATGTCAGTAAAAAGCCGATTACCGTCAATGGCAAGTCGAGTATAGCGACACTGATTAATGACTCGCTACCAGCGCCAACGCTAAAGATGCAAGAGGGCGAGACTGTCACCATCCGTGTCCATAATCAGATGAATGAGTCGACCTCTATTCACTGGCATGGTCTGCTCGTACCTTTTGAGATGGATGGCGTACCAGGCATCAGCTTCGATGGTATTCCCGCGAACAGTACCTTTACTTATAAATTCAAACTTAAACAATCAGGCACCTATTGGTATCACTCACACAGTGGCTTTCAAGAACAAACTGGTATGCGTGGTGCTATTGTCATTGAGCCAAAAGGCCGTGAGCGTCACCCAGTCGCAGAAGACCATGTTATCTTATTAAGTGATTGGACACACCGTGACCCACATAATTTACTCAAGCTATTAAAACAACGTGCAGATTTTGACAATTATCATTTACCAGATTTTAAGAAGCTATTGTCTGATATTGCAGCTACAGACCTAGAAGCGGCTTATGATAAGCGCAAAATGTGGAATCAGATGCGCATGATGCCCACAGATTTTACCGATCTATCTGGTGAAAAGACCTTTACGTACCTGATGAATGGTAAGACGACAGCCGCCAATTGGACGCAGTTAGTGAAAGCAGGACAGCCTGTTAAACTGCGCTTTATCAATGCCTCAGCACAAACCATCTTTGATGTGCGCATACCAGGTCTCAAAATGACTGTAGTGGCAACCGATGGTATTGATGTCGCACCCGTTGCAATTGATGATTTCCGCATTGGCGTGGCTGAGACCTATGATGTCATCGTCACGCCTACTCAAGATGCACATACGATATTTGCCCAAAATATCGATCGTTCAGGCTATGTCGCGACCACGCTTGCGACCAAGAAAGGCGCTCGTCCTGCGATACCTGCGATGGACAAGGTTGAATGGCTGACCATGGCTGATATGATGGGTGCGATGGGTGACAAAGGCTACAAAGCAAAGCATGCCAAGACCGAATATGACTTTAAATCTGATATGCGTGTCGACAGTCCACGTATGAACCTTGATGACCCAGGTATCAACCTGCGTAATATTGACAGAGAGGTTTTGAATTACAGTCAGCTGCGCTCTGTCGATGAGGCAATATTTGCGGAGCAGCGCAAGCCTACCCGAGAGATCGAGCTACATTTAACGGGTAACATGGAGCGTTATATCTGGGCATTAGATGGGGTTATGTTTAAAGATGCAACGCCTGTAAATATTAAGCCTAATGAGCGTGTACGCATTACTTTAGTGAATGATACGATGATGAATCATCCTATGCATTTGCATGGAATGTGGAGTGACTTACGAACGCCATCCGGAGACTTTCAGGTACGTAAACACACGATTGTGGTTCAACCAGCGCAAAAGATTAGCTTTGATGTGACGGGTGAAGTTGGACGATGGGCTTGGCATTGCCATCTGCTTTATCACATGGAAGCCGGCATGTTCAGAGAAGTTGCCGTTGTTTAATAAACCTTCGAATATGAGCCTTATTATGAGAATATATAAAGTAGGTCTACCGTTTATTGGCATGTCGTCTTTGATGTTATTAATGTCACCGTTAGCAAATGCTGCTGAGATGCCGAGCATGGATCACAGCGGTATGGACATGTCTGATATGGATCACAGCAGTATGGATATGTCTGATATGGATCACAGCGGTATGGACATGTCTGATATGGATCACAGCAGTATGGATATGTCTGGCATGGATCATAGCAGTATGAACATGTCTGGCATGCAGGGTGGTGAACCACCAGCCGATGCTCGTAGTCCAGACTATTCAAATGGGGTTCCCTACGGGCAGTATGGTAAGCCAATGATGATGGGCAGCATGCCGTTATGGGGAGTGTCAGTAGACGACTTGGGCTATCAGTTTGATGACGATCAAATCAACTTCGAAGCGACGGGTTGGTACGGTACGGATAGTAATCGTATAAGGCTACGTACCGAAGGTAGTGCTCAGACCAAAGATGATAAAGAAATCGATAGCTTGAGCTCGCTCGCTTATTGGAAACCACTGAGTATCTTTTGGAACGGTGAGGCCGGTGTCGCTTACGATACTGAAAACGACAAATCTGCAGTGATGGCAGGTATTGTCGGTACCGCGCCATATTTTATCGAAACGGACGCTAGGGCGTACTTATATACCGATGGTCAGATTCGTCTTGATTTGGGCGCAGAATACGAGTGGCGTTTGGATCAGCATTGGGTAGTTATACCGGAGGTGGGGTTGACTGCCTTTAGTAAAGATGACCATGATAATGACATTACCAAGGGCTTTAATGAGATGGAAACTGAGGTCAGGCTTACTTATGAGACATTCAGTCGCCAACTCGCGCCTTACATCGGTATGAGTTATGAGACAGCGCTTGGCAAGGCTCGTGGTCAACGACGTCAACATAATGAACCGGTTGATAGCAGTAGTTTGACAACGGGGGTTAAATTCTGGTTTTAATATTATTAAAATAATAGGAGATATACTATGAATGCTTCAGATCAAAACAACATGAATCATCAACAGGGCATGAACCCTTATGTAAAGTTCACTCTGATGATTGTGACGTCTACGATTGTGATGTATATCATGATGTACTTCAATACCTACCAGTGGGATCACATTTACTTTAGTGAAACCAGGGCTTATATGGCGCTCTACATGGGTGCCGGTATGGCAGTCGTCATGTTGGCATTTATGACTAATATGTATAAGAAGACCAAGATTAACTTGATGATTTACGGTCTGAGCGTATTGATGTTTGCTGTCGGCATTTGGGGCGTGAGATCGCAAGCAACGGTTAATCAAGTCGATTGGATGCAGGCCATGATACCGCATCACTCGATTGCTATTCTCACCAGTAGTCGTGCTGATATTGAAGATCCGCGTGTGCAGCAGCTTGCTGACGATATTATAAAAGCACAAAAGCGTGAAATTGATGAAATGAAGCAGTTGATTGATGAGCTGGAATAAAGGGTATTGATATCGCTGTTTGAACCTTTACACATTGAGCGGCTTTAACCAGTAACTCGCACTGATTGCGATGTACCTGCTGACAGCTGATATGACGACCCAGCCAGTCATAGTAGCTTGAGGGTTTAACCTGTAGTACGCGGCACATGCTACTAATGCTAAAGACTTGTTGGTTGTCTTTGATAAAGGCGTACTTGACTAGCTGTCACTGCGGACATAGCCCTTCGCCTTGCGTCACTAAAACAGTCTCCCAGACTGTTTCTTAACGTTCCTCATTGGCGAAGTACGCCGTCGCCTCATTCGAGCATAGCTCTCATCTTGCGTCAGGGCGAAGCGGTGCTTCGCTTTATCCCTTCTCATTTAGAATGTCTCGCTCTTCTTGAGCAACTTTGAGATCACGTTTAAGACGTTTATTCTCTTCTAGTATAGCCATAAGCTCAGGATCATATTCTTTAGTACCGATTAGCTTGCCTTTATTAGCTTTATTATGCCAATTAGTTAAGGTCTGCATGGCGATGCCGAGCTGCTTTGCAGTGGCTGAGATATTGCCGTTGTTGTCTGCTATCTTTTTAACAGCTTCGGCTTTAAATTCGTCACTGTAGGTTCTTACTTTCTTGGTCATGATAAACTCCGGTTAATACGCTTAGTTTACCAGGTTTATCTCTACGGTTTCTTCAGCATAGCTCATAATAAACTTTTAAGCGCATCTTTACCGCTGTCTCAATATATCCTTACGCCTCAGCTGATCTGCAAACTTCTAATACATCCATTGGCTTGATATCAGTTATAGGCATGGTGCCAAGGTATGCATTTAGCCGTTTCATCTGCCTATAGTTATTTTTGATAGTAGAGGGGGGCGATATGAGTCTTGCGGCTCATGTACTCTTCAGCAACCATAGCGAATGTATTTTTAGACTCAAGCAATTGCTTGCGCTCTTCATCTCTTTTGATATCGCGTGGATCATCACCGTTAGCAAGATGATACTTAATATCAGTCCGCATCTGTCTTGCAGTTGCTAAAGTGATCTCTGGGTATTGACCTAGTGTTACTGTGACACGCTTTCTTGTGATAGGTGTCGTATAGTCAATGCGCCATGCTTTTGTGCCGGCCTTACTGATATGTAAATAAAGACCACCGCCATCGTTTAAGGTATAGGGTTTATCCAAAGGCTTAGCCTTATCGACTTGAGTATTGGTAAGGGGCTTGACAGTTTTTTACCATTTTTACAGTAAGCAGGGGGTAATTATGGGTATATAAAGCAAGGTTTGGACAATAAAAAACCCCTAAAAGCCTTGTTGGAGGGGCGTTAAGGGGTATTTTAGTATATTCATGTGGTGCGCCCACAGGGACTCGAACCCCGATCGATCGCTTAGGAGGCAACTGCTCTATCCTGTTGAGCTATAGGCGCATTATGGGGTGACATTGTAGGAAAAAGCAGTCATAAAAGCAATCAACAAAAGACAAATAGAGGCAATTTGTCATTTATCTCCATTGCTAAGAGCATCAGCGACATCTACTGGATTATCGCCTGATGCTTTTTTTGCCCGTGATGTTGGTTGAAACAAGTCGTTTACGCTATTCTCATAACCATTAATATTATAATAATCGTATTTCTCTAAAATACCTTGGCCCGTACTTGAGAGTAAGAAGTTGCGAAAACTAACGGCAACCGTACGGTCTGTCAAAATAACGCCTTCGAGTTCTTGCTTATCTTTCAAGGCATAATTAAAGGAGGTTAGTGTACGTGCCTCTTTATTATCGTTCTCGGTAGCTGCCTGTTCACTATTAGCATTTTCACTATCAGTATTTTCGCTATCGGTTTCATCCTCTGTAATAACTGTATTGGCGTTTGCCTTACTCTGGTTATCTTGGTGTTGAGACGCTGTCAGCTTTGCTTGTAGTTGTGCGAGACGTTCTGCCGATAGCCTATCATTTGCGATAATGATGTCTGTATTAAAAGCGGCGTCGCTGTCATTGTTAGCATTGATATCATTATCTAATAAGGTTAAAAGTGTGTTTGGTGCCACATAGCTTGCTAACACTTGAATATGAGGATAACGAGATTCAAAACTGACAATGATATCGTCCAATGGCACTTGCAGGCTTTTTGCTGCACGGACATACAGGATGCTATCAGGCACAGTTTTGGCAGTCTCATCGCCTTTGGCAGCGGCAGATTCATTCTCACTTGCCATGATAGGTAGCGGATCTATACTTTTACGATTGTGGGTCCACAACCATGCAATCAGAGCGATAAAAATTGCTAGCAGCAATAAAATTAGCCCAGCCAGTAGCAGCTTGTAGTCTTTCATATATTACCGCTCTTTTATTAATGGATTCAGTTCAAAATTTACATAAGACACTATAGGTGATATATGGCTTGCGTCAAAGCTTTTGATCGAGTACTTCATTGGTTAACTCAGTCAGCATCTCTGCAAACACATCTGTATTCACAAAAGAAGACATAGACGCTGGGGTTTTATTCTCAGTACGGTTATGACCGGGCGATGCAGGCTGGCTATCAATCGCTTTTGTATAAGCTGTCGCTTGATGTGCAGCCAATGGCGACTGACCGATCATAAGCTTGTCTTTTAGCCATTTAAACCCATGCGCCTCCCACCACGCTTCAAAACGCGATAAGGTGCTACCACGCACTGCAATAGGCAAATCTAATGTACGTAATTTTTGTGCCAATACAGGATCGCTGATGGCTTGGTGAATGCTCAGATAAAGGGAGCTACTATCGTCAGTATAAGGACGTCTGTTTTGCCATGATTTATCATCGATTTTCATACGCGGTAATTGCCATAGCTCACCACGATAGTAAACAACGTATAAACGTTGTTTCGGATGAACAAAGACGGCATCAATAGGACGCAAAGGCATAATGTTAAATCATCTCGTGATAATGGATATTAGGTCTAGATAAGGTATAGAAAATAACTTAAAAGAGCGGCAATGTATATTTTATTATCATAATTATAAGCAGTGCCACAAAACGACATTAGATGTCGCAAGATAGTATAATGCTGATATCTATACTGGTAAACATCGAATATCAGTGGCACACTGACAGAGCATATACGTGGCTTATAAAAGCGTATTGTACATCATATAATGCTAGCAGAAATGCATTACAGTGACGACTGCCAAAGATGTATTGATGAGTATCAATTCAGGCTTCATTGCTACTTTCTGTGGCACTTTTATTACAAGCGTAGTGATTGACAGGTTAGCTGTAACCAACAGTAGCCCTCAGCGCTTACGCTTACGCTTATTCTAATCAGATTATTGTCTATGTTTACTATCATTCAGTCACATCGTACCGAAAATCTCGTTGACCAGCTACTGGTGCAATATCAGTCAAAGAGTCAGAACATTTTTGAACCTTTTATTGTTATTGTACCGTCAATGGTATTGGGCGACTGGTTGGATAAAACCATTGCTAGCCGTGCTGGTATCAGTACATTGGTACGTACCAAATTTTGGGGTCAGTATCAGTGGACACTCATGCAGGATGTGCTAACTCGCCATAATGCCTATTTGTTAGAGGTTAATCCTGAAGCAGCAACCTTGAATGTACCTGAAGTTGCCGTGCTGTCGCCAACGGTGATGCAGTGGCGCCTGTTCGGCTACCTAACTTACTATCAAGCGTTGATTGTCAATGATGACACGCATCCTGTGAACCCATTGTTGGCATCTTTGATTGACGAGCCGCAAGAAGGGGTCGAGCAAGATAAGGCGCAACAAGACGCGCGCATTTGGCAGCTGGCAAGTGACTTGGCAAGGGTGTTTAACCGTTACTTGACTCATCGTGAGGACTGGCTGGCGCTATGGTCGGATAACAAGCCACTTGATGTAGACAAGCTGATCGCAGATAAAGATGCGTTGTCCCTACGGTTTGATCAGTATGCACGCGGTACGCCTGAATGGTTAGTGGCGCACTATGTAGAGCTTGAGATTGCGCAGCGCTTTTTGTGGTCGCATCTATTTGCGGATGTACATCAGCACCGCGTGGCCATTGAGAATACTTTTTGGTCAGCCTTAAAAGATAACAAAGCAAATGAACGTGAGCAGTTGCCCAAAGTATTGCGTATTTTTACCATTCAGCAATTGCCACAGACTGAGCTTGATTTTTTGCAGCGCTTGTCAAAATATATGGACATCACGTTACTACACTACAATCCCTCAAAGTTATTTTGGGCAGATATTGTTGATAAAGCGTGGCTACAGCGTCAGCAGATTATTAATCCCCAAAGCGTGTTTTTACGTGATTACGGGCACAGTTTGCTGTCGCGTTTAGGCAAGCAGTCTCGTGATACTTTTGCCATGTTGGCCAATTTGTCAGGTAATGAGCAATACCAAGAGGCGCTGGTGGAGTGGCAAGATAACTTTAGTGATAGGTTTGATGATGAAACTGGTAGCGTCATCGATGGCAGTGCCAGTAACAGTGATGATGATAGGTTGCAAGCAGTAGAAAACGGCCCAAGTTTATTGCACCGTTTGCAAAACGATGTGTTGATGCTTGACGAGCAATCAACCCAACAAGCAACAGCCGCAAAAGTTTCAGAAGCTGTTAGCAATCAGATAGCATTGGACTTTGAGCAAGAAACGTCATGGTACGACGATGAGGTACTAGAGAATAAGCGCTTTGAAAAAGACCGTTTTTGGGCTATCTCTTCTCAAGATAATAGCCTAAGCATTCATTCTTGTCATAATTTACAGCGCCAACTTGAAGTACTGCGCATTATGATTGGACGCTGGCTCAATGAGCCCATCAAATCTGGTGAGAAAAAACGCCATATATCAGACATTGTGGTGTTGCTACCTGATGTTGAGCGTCATCATGCGCTAATTAGCTCTATTTTCGTCAATGGTAGGGGACAAGATGGCCTGACCTTGCCTGCGAAGGTGACTGGTGTTGTCGATGCTGATATTCGCCAGTTATGGGAAGCGATTATTGGGTTTTATAAGCTGCTTGGCAGTCATAGCGCTCGTTTTGAAGCGGCTGAGGTGTTGGACTGGCTGATGCTGCCACCCTTATTTGAGAGTTTTGGGTTGACCCATGAGCAAATGAGCCGTGGTTGTGATTTGTTGGTGGAAGCTGGATTTATCCGCGGGTTTGATGAGCTGCATCTAAAGCAGACCCTAGACGTCAACGACTATGATTATCGCTTTAGCTTCGCACAAGCGTTAGACAGACTGACTTTGGGATTAATTATGCCAGAGGCGGGTCTGAGTGATTGTTTATACCCTTTGCATGAAGATGAATGGCCAAGTACAGCTGTACCTGAGATGAGCTTACCACTCGCGCAAGTGAGTCTAAATGACGCCATGATTGTAGAAGCGCTTTGCCGTATTTATACTGGTCTGGTGGCACGACGTGATGACCATACACAAAAAATGAAAGCGGAAGATTGGCTAGATCAGATTGAGACCCAAGTGATTCATCGATACTTTGGCGATGTCGATCAAACGCGTACGATGCGCGCTATTTATAATGCGATGAATGGCTTTAAATCAAGCTTACGTGCCAATCGTCATTATAGACAATATTCTAGTGGTGATAGCAGTAGGGTAGAGGTGGAGCAAAGGCTGGCAGGGGTCGAGCAATTACCGCTCAAGCTGAGCTTTATGCTAGACAGTATCGAAGCTGAGCTTGAAAGCCAGCAAGTCAGTGCTGAGCCGACAGGCGTGATTACTTTTGGTCGATTTGGTGCACTACGGAACGTCCCTTTTGAGCTGGTGGTCATGCTCAATATGGATCTCTCTGAGTTTCCTGGACGCGACCGAGACAACCGATATGATTTGATGAAAGCGACCAATTCACGGCGCGGTGATAGAGTCAGCGAGGACGATGATAATGGGGCATTTTTGGATGCGCTACTATGTGCGCGTAGTGCATGCTGGATATTCTACAATGGTCAAAGCTTGACTGACACTCACGAGCATCTGCCAGCGAATCCTGTGAGTGAATTATTACAGTTTTTGCAAGGTGAGGTGCAGTGGCAGGTCAACTCGCTTGATACTTTGCCTGAAAGTATTGATTCAACGGCAGAAAGCCTTAAGCGTTATTTACCAAAGCTCATAAAGCAATGGCTGGTCACTGAGCATCCAGCACTACCTTTTCACAAGAGCTTGTTTGAAGCAGATATTGAAGGAGCTTCTGAGCAAAAGGCTGATACGTCCAATATCAATGTTGATCCTAGCAATACGTCTGATGATGTTAGCGATAGTAACCCTGATACTGCTGTAGCCGATGAGCTAGATAGGTTGCTAAATAAAGCCATGCGCAAAACCAAGCTGGCTCAGAAAAAACAATTTCCTCCGGCGCCGCTATGGCAGGCTGTTTTTGAGACACTACAGAAAAGAAGAGCTAGCGAGCTTCCACAACTGATTGACTTACCCACAAAAACACAGTACGAAGCCATTGCTCAAATGCTGGGTCATCGCTTGGGTGGACTGGGGAACATAAATCATCAAATCGTGTCTACATTAGCCAATATGCTGGGACTCGATACTACTGCTGCTAATGATATGAACGATAGGACTCAGGCGCTCACCCGAATGGTGCGTGATACCGTATTTAATATTGGCGAGATAGATATTGAGGGTATGCTGGTGTATCAAGTGCGCCATCCTGCCAAAGCGTTTTTACGGTCTCAAAAAGTGCATGTGGTACAAGGTGAGGAAGCGATGACGCATCAAGAGCCATTGTTTTTGGATCACCTGACAACTTATCAGATTAAAGATCATTTGATTAAAGGGCTGGCCGCCGATAAGCGTACTGACAATACGGTCCAGCAAGATAGCTCAACGTTGATGTATCAAAAAATCATACCAGCAGGGGTAGCACGCCAAACCACGTTGCCCAATCAGCAACAACAATTACAGCAGCAGTGCCTAGAGTTTGAAGAGCAGTTGATCACTAATGGTTTTGGTGAATGTGTCGTACCTAATGCAGGTAGAACAGAGGACATGCCAGCTTTGCATTTACTGACACCCACCGCAGAGCACCCCGTTCAGATAGAGCTGGCAGCTATACTTAATCGTGTAAATAGCGACGCAAACAGTCAAATAGACACAGACGCATGGCTAAAAATCCTACCCAAATCTATCAAAATAAAAGGCCTAGTGCCGCTGTTAACGCCAAGGCTATCACCAATATCAGTATCATCAGATAACGATGATAAAAACGCTCATATTCAGGCAGGCATGACCTATGCCGAGCAATCACCTAAGCAATGGTTAAATATACTGCCTAATTCTGCCAGTCCAAAACATCTCCTTAAGTTTTGGTTGTCCCATCTATACTGGCAAGTAGCCAGATGCACCACGGCTGAGCAAGTGGCAGCAAATGATGGCGTGAGTATTTGGCGCTTTAATAAATCCAGCTCAAAAGTAGATGCCTACAAAAATGTCATCGCATTTAAGCTAAGCCCAATCGTCTATGAAGATGCAGTGATAGAACTGATGAAATGGGCGATTTTTGGCAATCTATCGGGTCAAACCCCCATCACATTACTGCCTGAGTATGCGCTCAATTATCTGGCTAAGTGCTCAAAATCGCAAGCAGATGATAATGAAAATAGCAATTATTGGCCAAAACGGGCAGACTTCTCAGATTGGCTAAGACCTAATTATAACTCAGACACGGTATACGATACTTGCTCTCAGCATGCTATTTGGCAATATGTACTGCGTGACCAAGATGCCTTTAGAGCCTTATCAGCAGCGTTGACCACCTTGGCGCAACCACTGTATAGGCCGATGTTTACCGCATTAGACGGGTTAGACAATTAGCTATAGCAGTTGTTTTTAGTTTTCTTTTTATCCTCTAGATTTTATAGATAATAATTAAAAGTATGCGCTTATATGACAGATTTTACTGACACAACCGACATTATCGAACCTACTGTACAACCAAATTTATCTGACGATCATCCAGATGTTTCGGGTGACTCAGGGGCTATAGTTGAGGAAAAAGAAGAAGTAACACCGGCGGTTGCTGTTGCATTAACGGGAAGGCATCTTATCGAAGCCTCAGCAGGTACAGGCAAAACGTGGACGCTGACAGGCATTGTGCTGCGTCTCCTGATTGAAGCGAGGCGTGCGCCAGAGCAAATCATTGCCACCACCTTTACTCGAGCCGCCGCTGCCGAGATGCGTCAGCGTATCCATGATCGTTTGGTAGAGTTTTATCAGCTATTACAATGGGTCAATAACCTGAGTGCAGATACCAAGAACAAAGATAACTTATATCCCAATATATTGCAGGTACTGCCTGATAGGGGCGATAACAAGAATAACAAGGATAAGCCAACAAGCAACGACTCAAGTATCGAATCAAATGCTAAAACAGAGGCTGATGAGTTTAATCAAGATATTGACCATGACCATAAACATGCTCAGCAGGTGGCTCGAGAAAAGCGCGCGCAAGTCAAAAAAGCGCGTGAAGATTGGTTAAAAGAGCAAGCCAAACATGCACGCTTAAACGCTATTATGGACGATCCCATTAACCTACATTTAGTCGGTTATCTATTAGATCATGTGTATAGCTATCCGATGGCGGAGGCGATCCGGCGTACTGCATTAGTGTTAACCACGTTGGATAAGCTGTTTGTCGGGACGCTCGATAGCTTGGCGCAAAAGTGGCTGACCGAGTACAGTAGTGAAACCGGTCATCAGCAAGGCATGGCGATTATAGAAGACAGTAGTATCGAGCAGGTTACCGATAGTATTATCCATGATGAGCTGCGTCAGTTTCAAAGCCGTTTGTATCATGAGCAGCCCAAACTGTATGCGCTTATGGATCAGCAAGGTAAGCTGACAGCAGTAGGTGATCATAAAAATTTTGTTTCTCGCTCGCTGAATTTTATTTCTGCGCCGATTGATGAGATAAAACTAGAGCAAGGATTTGATTTTGATGCGTATGAGAAATTGATTGATGAGTTTGCCCAGTTAGATTTGGCAGATATTCAGCCCTATCTAAACCCCGATTATAGAAAATCTCAAGGGTTTCGTGGAAACTCTAATTTAACCAATCATTTTGATGCTCTTGTCGATGTTCATCAAAAAGTAGTCCAATATCAGCTGACATTTAGCAGCTACTTGAATGAGCGTGAAAACAAGATATTGACGTCTTTGCAGGATGCCAGATATCCAAATGAAGATGGCAAAATTAAAAACTTTAATAAGAATAGGGAGAAAGAGCACCAGACCCTTTTTGAGTTAGAGACCATTAGTACATTAATGGCGCTCTTGGATATGATCGAAAGGTTAAATCAGTATATTTTATTGATTTTAGCCAACCTCAACCGTCATATCGTGCTTGCGGTACGCAATAGACTGCCAGTGATTTTAGAGGAGCGAGGGGAGACCACCTTTAGTCTGCAGATGGTGCGCTTAAACCAAGCACTAACAGGTCGGCAAGGCGATAAGCTAGCACGTTATATACGTCACCATTACCCCATTGCATTAATTGATGAGTCGCAAGATATCAATGGCGAGCAAGCCATTATGATCGAAAGTATCTATTTGCCAAAGCGTAAACGTAAACAGTCGGATAATGACAAGCAATCCACTACCAAAAAATCCAGCCATGAGTTTTTGCTACTGGTTGGTGACCCAAAGCAGGCGATCTATGGGTTCCGTGGCGGTGACGTGACCAACTATAATTATATGAAAGGGCAGTTTGACAAAAGTACCATTTGGACGCTCAACACCAACCGTCGCTCAAATGCAGGGGTGATTCATGCACTAAACTGCTGGTTTGGTATGCCGACAGCAACGACTGCTGACAACAAGCTGGCACAGTTGGGCAGTGATATTTATTACCAGCATACGAAAGCTAGGAAAGAAAAAGAAGGTGAGGAAGCCAAGAGTAAACTATCTTGGTTTAGGGATTCAGACGCAAAAGATAGTAGCTTGGTGACGGAAGTGCTTTCTGCTCAGCCGGTGAGCATCTTGCACCTGCCTAATGGTAAAGATGGTGAGCTTGATTATGATGAGTATGAAATCACCGCTCGTCATATTGCTAGCTTGCTCAGTAGTGGTCAGACATTAAAAGATAGGCCGATTCAGCCTAGTGATATTGGAGTGTTGGCACGTACCAAAAAAGATTTAAAGCAGGTTGAAGACGAGTTGGTCAAACTAGGCGTCCCAACCCTGACCACCAGTGACGTCAGTATCTTCGAGACGATTATGGCAGAAGATGTCGCAGCGCTACTGAGCGCCATGCTCTATCCGTATCGTCATGACATGATTAATCGGGTCTTAACCAGTCATCTATATGGCCTAAGTATCAACGATATCAAAGCCATGATGACGGATCATGAGTCAGGCGTGGCTGAGAGTGACGATAGACTTAATAGTATCAATCTAAATAGTAGCGATGTTCAAAATACAGAACATAAAAAGAGCTATCAAGATTTTATTACGTATCTAAAGGAAGGGGCACAGCGCTGGCAGCATTTTGGTGTTTTGTCGGCGCTACATTACTTACTAGATAAAAGCCCCATACAGACACAAGGCGTTTGGCAAGCACTAGCCGCTCATCCAGATGGCGATCGACATATCATGGATTTGCGTCATATCATGGATGTGTTGGCGCAGTATGGCCTAGGCATGGGTGAGCATGAGCTATTAGCTTGGTTTAGGCAGCACATAGAGGCTGCACCCAACAGCGATTGGGCGAAGCAGTATCCGCTACCCACAGAGTCTGGCGTGCAGCTCATGACCATTCATAAATCAAAAGGGCTTGAGTTTCCGATAGTCTATGTACTGGGTATGGGAGATGCCAGTAGGAAATCAGGTAATAATGAGAAGTATGGTCTGTATCTATATAATGCTCAGCAAGCACCTTCAGCGTTAGTGCAGCAATCAGCAAAGGATCAATTTATAGGTAATCAGCGCCGCTTCTCACCATTGCAAGGCTCTGCTACGGTAGAGGACTATTATACTGATATCGAAACAAAAGAAGGCTTTGATGAGCTGCGCCGACTTGGTTATGTGGCATTTACGCGGGCTAGCGAGCAGCTTTATATCGTGCTGCGAGATCCAAGCAACAAAACAGGATTTGAGCTAAAACCGGTATTTTATTGGTTTGATTCTCCAGACGCAAAGTTTGAATTACCTGATAGGCTAAAAGGCACGATAGGTATGCTTAGAGGTCATAATATTAATGAGTTCTATAATAGTCACTATACTAAGACAGTAACGTCAACAGATACCAAACTTACCATCGAACCCACGACACAAGCGATTGAGTATGTTCCTTTTGCTGAGGTCATGAAAACGAGTTATTTTTATGGTTGGGCTAAGACCAGCTTTACAGCTTTGGCTCGTCAGCTAGACGAATCAACACAAGCAATGGCTGTTGTTGATGAGCGTATTGATGATGCGATAGACATTGATATGGCAGACGCTGCAATGTCGTTAGAGCCTTATCCTAATAGTAGCCTTGATAGTAATACGTCTCTCGAAAAAATTGATGAGCTAAGTCTCAAGTCAGAAGAGGATATTCGCTTTACCTTTGTAAAAGGTGCTAATGCAGGTACGTTTTTACATGAGATATTTGAAAAAATCGATTTCACTAATAAATCCCAGTGGTCTGGGGTGATCGATAGAGCGGTAAGTAGTTATCAATTACCGCTGGTGTATAGCAGTGCTGAACATCAAAGCCGTAGAGCACAAGGCAACCGAGAAGAGAGTTCTGTCTCATTTAACGCTGATGCAATAGATACGACAAAGCATGAGGCCTTGATTGCTTGGATTGAAGAAGTGCTGGGTACCCCGCTATTGGCCTCCAATCAACCCTTATATGCTTTGGATGCAAATCAGCGATTTGCTGAATTAGAATTCAATATGGGATTGTCAGAGCGCTTTAAAGCAGAGGATATCAGTCAGTTATTTCAACAGTATCTACCGGATGAGACAGACAAGCATGTCAATCTTGTACCGCAAAATAGAACGCACTTGTATCGTTACTTGCGTGGTGAGATTGATTTGGTTTATGAGTATGCTGGCAAGTACTATGTGGTCGATTATAAGAGTAATTTTTTAGGAAATAGCCTAAGCGATTATAATGAAACTACACTTAAAAAAGCCATGTCCAAAGCAGGGTATTGGCTACAGGCAGCAATTTACCAAGTAGCATTGCATCGATTCCTTTCGATGAGAATTGCTGATTATGTAGGCAATGAGTCTAGGTATTTAGGGGCGGTAGAATATGTCTTTCTAAGAGGGGTATACAGCCCCGACGCTCAAGCAACTGCTACCGTATCACAAGAGGCTATTAAAACGAGCGAATCACCATACAACGGCCGTTATGGACTTGTGACGTGGGATATACCAATCGATTTTATCAAAGGTTTAGATGCGCTATTTGGTGTACCTGATTAGTAGATCATACCTAGCGACTATCATTAACCAAAGATTCTAAAAAGATCAAATAGGTCAAAATAGAGACAAATATATCATGAGCAATAATAATAAAAGCAGTGCAGCAATGGGATTGCAAGAAAGCTGGGCCAGTAATATCAGTGATTATATTTTGCTACGCCGTGAGCAAACGCGTATAGCGTACGACGCAACGTATGCAAAAGCGAATAATGAGAGCAAACAAGCTGATAAGAAAGAAGACGATTATTTATTTAACGCATTGTTCATGATGTTAGCGACGCATTTGGAAGAGGGCCATACCGTACTGACCATTAAGTCCTCTGAGGATGAAGAGGTATTGCAAGGTGAAATCAATAATCAGTCAGTCACATTATACACTTGGCAGCAACAGTTATTAGAGATTCTAGCAATGCCAATCTTTGCGCTCATAGATACCAAATCAAATACTCAACCAGAGGATCAACCTACCGCCGAAACGTCGATATTTGCATTGCTAAGCACATTATTTGATAAGCGGAATCAGCTATGGATACAGTTGGCGCTGAGTAATCATGAAAAGGACATGCTAACCAAGCGTTTTGATACAATTGCCAAGGTATTTCAGCTACTAAAAAATACCGATTTTAATTTTTTCATGAATCTAGTTAATAAGTATGCTTTGTTTGCTGAGGTTAAGGCTAACACTAATAGTAACAATGAAGAAAATAGCCTAAGCAATAATAACCAACCTATCATTTACGACATAACTAACAGCCAAAATTCAAAAGAATCTATTACTTTTTGGCTACATCGCGCATGGCAGGCCGAATTTAATTTGGCAAAAAATATTAACAATATCTTGAATCAAAAAGTAAAGCCTTTACCAATAACAATACCTGAAAGCCTTCACGAAAATCAAATAAAAGCAATTAATGTCGCTAATAACAACGCGTTTAGTATCATTACCGGTGGTCCAGGGACAGGTAAAACATACACCGTTGCTCAGTTAGTTATTGCACTGCAACAAGCGACAGAGAGTGGAGGGGAGGGTTCTGAAAATATTAGATTTAGTACGGATAGTGCGAGTCTAGCACTAGCAGCGCCTACTGGTAAGGCTGCACAGCGTATGCAGGAGTCTTTACAGGCTGCTTTGGATACAGCGGGCATTGATTTGCAGCTGCAAGAAGCCAAAACCATTCACCGTTTGCTAGGTATTGGGCGGACGGGCAGACCTCGTTACAATGCCGATAATCCACTTGGCGAAGATATTATCATTGTTGATGAAGCGTCGATGCTAGGGGTTGAGTTGGCTAATTACTTGGTGAGTGCAGTGAAACCAGGCGCAAGGCTCATACTGTTAGGTGATGCTAACCAGTTGGCAGCAGTCGATGCAGGGGCGGTATTGGCGGATTTATGCTGCATACCATTGCTACAATCCATTCATGCAGAGCTGACTGAGAGTCGCCGATTTGGCGCGGACTCAGGTATTGGCAAGCTGGCTATCCAAATCAATAGAGCAGAGACAAATCTTCAAACTATTTGGCAATTATTAAGGCAAGACGATGCCTTGAGTTTCCAATACGTGAATACGTTGCAAGTAGACTCTGTACCAAGCAATCAAATAAAAAATAGCCTAAGCAATGAAAAAAATATCTTAAAGATATCCCAAATTTATCAACCATATATAGAAATAGTTAAAAATTTACTAAGAAATCCAATAGAAAAATCTATGCCAGAATCAATAAAAAACACTATTGCATCATTGATGGAAATATTTAGTGAGTTCAGAATATTAACTGCTGGTCACAATGGTGAGTGGGGCGATCATTACATCAATAATTATCTCACCCAATGGCATCTCACTGAACTAAAGCTCCCACTGGGTCAAAACGCATGGTTCCACGGTCGCCCTATTATGATTTTGCAGAATAACTATGAATTAGGGTTATTTAATGGTGATATTGGTTTTTGCTTACAGACATCAGATGAACGAAATCAATTGGAAGTATTTTTTGAAAATAAGACCCAAGGGATTGCGGTCAATCTACTCAACGAGGAGGTAGTTGCTACTGCATACGCTATGACGATTCATAAGTCGCAGGGATCTGAATTTGATCATGTCGCAATTACGTTTGATGATAGTCATGCAAGATTATTAAGCAAGGAGCTTATTTATACAGCGGTGACTCGTGCCAAAAAACAAGTGACGATATACAGTACGAAACACGCTTTTGAGAAAGCTGTCCAAACACCGACCGAAAGACATACCGGTTTGTCCCTACAGTTTGAGTACTTATGATTATCATTCTAAGTTCAAAAAAAGCATCCAAATTGGATGCTTTTTTTGAACTTAGATATTGTTAGTCACTTAGAGGTAAGACTTAAACCTTATCTTCTTTGATAGCATAGATACCTGGCAGGTGACGCAAGTAACCATGGAAGTCCATACCACAGCCATAGACATAACGATCTGCGACATTAATACCAACGAAATCAACATCAAAATCGGCAACTTTGCGGTCATGCTGCTTGTTTAGCAGCACACAAGACTCGAGAGATAATGGTTTTTCTTTATTTAGCTCTTCGACAACAGCCTTTAGAGTAATGCCTTCATCAAAAATATCATCAATCAACAAGACATGCTCGCCTTCGATACTCACATCAGGCTTGAATTTCCAATCAAGATCGTCAGTACCTTCGTTGTCACGATAGCGTGTCGCATGGATATAATGCATACGATGATAGAATGTCAGATGCGTCAATAATTGACCAGCGGGAATTAATCCACCGTTCATAACAACCATCACAATTGGGTTCAAACCAGCGTAGTGTAGGTTAAGCTGAGCGGCCAAGCGCTCATAAGCGGCAGCAACTTCAATGCTGCTGATCAGGCACTCTGAGTTACGTAATGTTTTTTCGATTTCTTGATTGCTGATTTGGGTCATCGGGCGCACCTTTGGTGAAAAATGCCAAGTATTTTAACAAGTTTTGGTAAATTTTCCCAATGTTATATGACCATTTGATCAAAATTTAGCAATTACTCTGGTTTTTCAATGATAAATGGACGGTAATAATTCGCCAAACGATTGAGAGAGTCATTTGGTAGATCAGGTAGTAGCTTGTTAAGCGCCATATTCATTCCTTTATCAATCGCAGATTTGGCAACTGGCACTGATTTGCGTTTGATCATACCTAATTTTAACGTTTCAGCGTAGCGGCTGACGAAGTGGGTTAATGTCGCGTCATTCATGGTTTCGAGCGCTGTTTTAAACTTGGCTCTATCTACGTGCTCTGGTGTGATAGCAGCAAAGCCTTCAACGATAGTTCTAGCATCTGCTTCTGACAACTTAAAGCCAATACGTTTTACGCCTTCATTATCAATAAAAGTTGCCTGATCTTTTAGAAAGTGAAAGCTTGGCAGCACATCTTCGTTATTTTCTTTACCTAACAAGATATTGAGTAGGGTATCTGTGGCACGTTCAATGGTGGCAACAATCTTGCGCATGGCCGCTTGACGCTCAGGATTTGGAATAATCTCAACCAAACCGACTAACAAATTGTCCGTTAGATCTCGTGCAGTCTGATGAGTGAGCGCGTCTCGGTAAGGGTAATATTCTACTTGCTCATTTGAAGCAACGACTTGTTCGGCCTCGCTGATTAATACTTTTAATTTATCTGAAGGTACGAAACCAAAATAATGTGCCATTATGCTTCCTTTATTTGTTGTTTTTCATGTCTTACTTGCGTTACATTTGCCGTGAAATCGGTTACCATTTAACCGGAATTTGAAACAAAGACTCACCAGGCTATATGCTACTTAGTGACGCACCTTAATTGTACAATGTGAAAATTTGTTGGCTAATATTTATCACACATGATTTTTACAATTTATTCGGTGACGGGTCGGTTTATATGAATGACTCGCTGCACACTAATTTAGCATATTTTTTATATTTTGATTTAAAAAGCTTGAACTTATAAGACTACCTACTACTTGTCTAGGGAGAGATAAGATGAATAGTGCTATTGTACTGATATTCGGCGTTGCTGCTATGCTTTGTGGCTACGTGTTTTACTCAAAATTCATTGCTACTAAAGTTTTAGCATTGGATAACAGTCGCCCCACGCCAGCGCATACGATGAAAGATGGGGTCGATTATGTTCCTACCAATAAATATGTACTATGGGGGCACCATTTTACCTCGGTGGCAGGCGCTGCACCGATTATCGGTCCCGCAATTGCGGTTATTTGGGGCTGGGTACCTGCCATCATTTGGGTGGTGCTCGGTACGATTTTTATGGCTGGTGTACATGATATGTCGGCCATTTGGGCAAGTATGCGCAATAGGGGACAGTCAATTGGCTCTATTGCGGGTACAGTCATGGGCACACGTGTCCGCAGTTTGATGATGGTTGTGATTTTCTTATTACTATTGATGGTCAACGCGGTGTTTGGTGTTGCTATCGCTAATATGATGATCAAAACGCCATCTGCTGTACTGCCTGTTTGGGGCGCCTTAGTGGTTGCCTTTATCATCGGTCAGTGTATTTATCGCTACAAGATGAATTTGGTTTGGGTATCTATTCTCGGGGTAAGCGCTTTATATGGGCTGATCTATCTTGGCCCTATGTTCCCGATTGTGTTACCTGAGACCGTAATGGGCTTACCTGATAACGCTGTATGGATTCTTATTTTATTCGCCTATGCGGCGATTGCTTCGTTGTTGCCCGTATGGATGCTGCTGCAACCTCGTGATTATATTAATGGTTTGCAGCTGTTCGTTGGTTTGATTTTATTGTATGCAGCTATCTTTATCGGCACGCCAAATATTGTCGCGCCAGCAATAAACACAGCACTGCCAGTTGGCACGCCATCAATAATGCCGCTGTTGTTTGTGACGATTGCTTGTGGGGCGATATCAGGATTCCACGGATTGGTTGCGACAGGGACGACGTCTAAGCAGATTGATAAAGAAGAAGACACGCGTTTCGTTGGTTATTTTGGTGCGCTAGGTGAAGGTATGCTGGCACTCGGCGCAATTCTAGCAGCAACCGCAGGTTTTGCTACCCTTGGTGATTGGCAAGCGGTCTATCAAAAATTTGGCGACGGTTCTATCGGTGCCTTCATTGATGGTGGTGCGACCATATTAAATGCGGGTGTTGGCATTGACATGGTACTATCACAGACGATGCTTACGGTCATGGCTGCCTTGTTTGCAGGTACCACTATGGATACTGGTGTACGCCTGCAACGCTATATTTTCCAAGAGTTCGGTGAGTTTTATAACCTGCCAGTCCTCAATAAAAGCGTGGTCGCAACATTGCTTGCTGTCGGCAGCTGCTTGCTATTAGCATTCGGCGCGGGCGGTATTGATGGTGCTGGTGGTATGATTATCTGGCCACTATTTGGTACGACTAATCAGCTAATGGCGGCGTTAACACTAATGATCGTAACGGTTATCTTGTTACGTAAAGGCAGAACAGTTTGGTACACTTTAGCGCCATTGTCGTTCTTGCTAGTCATGACGGTATTTGCACTACTTATTCAGCTCAAAACTTTCTTCACTGATGGCAATTGGCTGCTTATCATTATGGATATCATTATCTTGATAGCAACCATCTTAGTAACGTTTGAGAGTCTGTCTGTATTACGCAAAGAATGGTCGATACACAAAGGCAAAAGCGGTGACATTTAAACGCTAAACCATACTAAATATTTATCAACTTAAAAACGCTAGCAGCAATTGCTGGCGTTTTTTGTATCACATAGGCATGATAGGTAATAAGAAATAAGTAGGGTATAAGCGAATTATGGAAAATAAAAACACATCAAATGATATAGAAAACGCCCAACCACCAGAGAGTACTCAACCATGGTGGCAACGATTTGTGGCAGGACTCAATGAGTTTTATCATGCACCTTATCGCCAAACGATGGCACGTGCTGCCCGTGATGAAGAAGATTTCTTTATGCTGCTGATGTTTGCTGAAAGCTTAGGCATTGATAATCCTGCCAGCTTTTATACCTTAGAGTTACAACCGTTATTTTTAGAAAACTTTCACGAGTGGCACACGCGCATGGGTATGGATAGATGCCCATTTGACCATGTTGGCTGCTGCTAATCGTTTATTTATGATTGAAAAATAAAAATAATATAAGAAATGAGATAAAAATATGGCATTACATCCTCTACATACATTAGTAGAACAACTAAAAGCACAACCGATTATATTTATCGGCGGTAAGGGCGGTGTGGGAAAAACCACTACTGCCGCCGCACTTGCCAGTTATTACGCAAGCCAGCAGCAAAAAACGCTGATTGTCTCAACCGATCCAGCACACAGTTTGGGCGACGTGTTGGATACACAGCTTAATAACGCAAAAACAGCAATATCACCTTATTTCGATGCCATTGAGTTAAATCCTGATGTAATCGTTGACGAGCATTTTTCTCAAGTTGAGCGTACGATTAAATCCTATGCCAATCCAGATATGATGCCCAAAATTCGTGAGCATCTGAAGCTCTCAAAATCAGCACCCGGCGCCCAAGAAGCAGCGATGCTCGAATCCATGTGCCAGCATTTAGTCGAAGCGGCAGATGCAGGCTATGAGCATATTATCTTTGATACTGCACCGACAGGGCATACGCTACGGTTGCTAGTACTACCAGAAATGATGGGTGCATGGACAGATGGACTGCTTGCTCAGCAACGACGGCAAGCCAAGCTACGCTCAGTAGCGACGCATTTGGACAGTCACAATCAAAAAAGCAGTCAAACGGATAGCGCTCAAAAGAACCATGTGGCCAATCCGTTTGCCGCAAAAAAGCCTGATCGCTGGGAGCAAGCGGTATCCGTGCTAGAAAAGCGCAAGCAGTTGTTTCGCCAAGCAGGACTGCTGCTGCATGATCGTACACAAACGGCAATTGTGTTGGTTATGACGGCTGACGTGTTGCCGTTGGCTGAGACCAAACGGGCTATCGAACAGCTAGAGGACAGCAAGCTCACGCCCGCAGCAATCGTCATCAATCAGTTGATATCAACAACGCAGTCGGATGAGTTTTGGCGCCGGCGTGCTGAGCGTCAGCAGGATTTGCTGCAGGATATTGAAAACAATTTTTCTAAATATCCGCTATATCCAATTTATCTGCAGCAAACAGACGTACGTGGCACAGAGGCATTGAGTACATTGCTAGGCTAGATGCAGCAAACGATAGAACGGTAAATGACTACGACTCACGCTTGTACGATTGCAGCTTACCCGATAGCGACCATGCCATATCTGCGCGCAGCAGCTGCGCCTGTTCAGAATTACCACTGCTAAGCGATGACCATTGCGGTTTGCCGCGAGCCTTTTTTAGCTCACTAGGTAATTTATTCGCAGGCCATACGGTAATCGGGTTGCTATCTTCATTAGTATTGCTGTTGCTATCATTGTGGTAACTACCATCATCTGACGATGTCTCAAGGCTGCTTTTCTCGCCTTTGTATAATAGCTGGGTGGCATCAGTCGCAGCATGACCGCGATGGCGTAGGGCAGTGAGTAAGTCGATCGCTCGCGTTGCTAGCAATGTCAACGTCGCAGGATCGATATATAAGCGTTTTACCCCAGTGATCCTATCGGCAATACTACTGGTGTTAGATAGTAACCCGCCTGCGATACCACCTATCGCTGCACCCAAGCCCAATGTCGTACCTAGCGCTGCTGCATCAATACCCAACCCTAACAGCGCGCCCGCTGCTGCGCCAGAAGTGGTACGGATACCATAGCTCTTGAGTAACTCAGGATCAAATGGGTCTTGCTGATAGGCTTGCAATTCAAGCGGGGTTGCTGCAACGGCATTGTCATAAAACTTATAGAGGTTAAGTAAATTGTGCTGCATTGCACGCTCACTTTGCCTCACCGCTTCTTGCATTTGTTCTAATACAGGCATCGGGTCGTCATCTTCATTGATCTCGCGTACAAAAGAAGCGACATTCAATAAAAAGTCAGCAATAATAATATTGGCCTCATCATACAACTGCGCCCAATCTTCAGTCCGGCGCTGCATCAATTGCTCAAGCATCTCAGAATGAGTGAGCATGGTGGCGAGGTTTTGCCAAAGATGCATCTCATCTTCAAATTCAAAAGCAACGGAATCAAAACGTGTGGAGATATGTAGATTGCGTCTTGCCAGCATGGTTTGCCAATCATCAATATTGGCATTCTGACTGTCGGTAAAGTTAAAGACAGGCATCACCGGAATGGCAGCCCACGATAAAATCGCTAGCTCATCTTTATACTTGCCCAATACTGGCTCACGAGCATCTACCACATAGATGGCCATATCACTTGCCAGCAGCTGACGAATCACTTTTGCTTCTTGGCTATAATCATAGCTGTCTAGAACACCGCTATCTGCACCTTGAGCGATATTTGATGCCAAAAACTGCTGCAAGCGCTCAA
Source organism: Psychrobacter pacificensis (assembly GCF_900101915.1). GTDB lineage: Bacteria > Pseudomonadota > Gammaproteobacteria > Pseudomonadales > Moraxellaceae > Psychrobacter > Psychrobacter pacificensis. The sequence goes on from NZ_FNAL01000017.1 coordinate 33,880, forward strand.
TACCATCACGGCGACTGGCGGTGTTGTCCTCCAACCAGTCCATGAGTCCTGATGCGTCCTCTAGGCCTGGTGTGTCGTATAGTGCTACCAGCACCTCACCCGTTTGACTGTCTGTCAGACTTGCTTGCTCGACGTGACGCGTGGTCGCCGCTTCGTTTTTGACTTCACCAAAATAGACATCACGCAGTAACGTGCGCAATATGGAGGTCTTACCGGTATTGGTGTGTCCCACGACCGCCAATTTTAGCGCCTCACCACTGGCGGTGGTTTTTTTTGTCACATTTGTGGTGGCTGGCGGTACTGATTCAGTTGATATGGATGGATTATCATGAGTCACTTTCGAATGAGCGGCCGTTTTTGACACTGTCGAATGCGAGGTCTTGGCGTTATTATTTGAGTCGCTGGGGAACGCCTTGTCTGCAAAAAGACCTGTAGGCGTGTGATGCTCGTGATTTTGGTTTTTATTGTCATTATTCATAGTCGCGTCTTATTGTTATTGATGATCAAACTTTAGCCATTTATTGTAAAACAAATCTGGTGGCAGGTTGGTTCTGGATGCGTAGTGTCCATATCGTAAACTGTATTTTATGTATTCATGATACGCTATGAGATTGCTGTAGGTGGTCGCAGCAGTACCTTGATTTTTTTCTTAATGCCCTTGGCACGAAAAAACCGCTGCCACATTCGGTAAAACACCCAAAATATCAGACCAATAATATTATCGTGACTGGTCTCACCAACAGCCCCATATTTGACGGGATTATTGACGGTATCTTCTTCTACATAAGTGCCAAACCAGCGATCAAAAATAATAAGAACGCCGCCATAATTTTGGTCAATATATTCGTCATTAGTACCATGATGGGCGCGGTGGTTGGATGGGGTGTCAAAGATATACTCAACCCATTTTGGAAATTTTCCCACCGTCTCGGTATGGATAAAGAACTGATAAATCAAATCTAACGCATAAAAGAAAAACACCCAGACAGGATGCACACCCAGCAGCATTAATGGGACGAAAAATAACCACCAACCTGTCACCGAGTACAGCAGGCTTTGGCGCATGGCAGTGGATAGGTTCATCTTATCATCTGAATGGTGCACAACATGCGCTGACCAAAACCAATTCATGCGGTGTGAGGCACGGTGAAACCAGTAATAGCTGAACTCAACCGCGACAAATATGGGTATGGCTGTCAGCCATGTCACCTCAATAGTGAACAGTCGGTATTGATATAGCCACAGGCAAATAGGCAGCACAATAATTGCTTGGACAATCAATTCAAACCCGAGATAAGAGCCGCCCAAGCTAAAATTGGTCATCGCACGGCGCCAGCTAAAGCTTTCACTTTTCCCACGCTTAGACTGATAAAACCACTCTGCCAAAAACAATAAGAGAAATGGGCCACCAGCCAGCGGTAACAGCCATTCTTGCCAGTGAGCAGGTAAGATACTTGCCAGCATTGGCTGCCATGACTCTGGTGCAGCGGTTAAGATACTTTGGTTTAACGCCTCTTTGTAATTATCCAATATCTGACCATACTCACCTGATGTTAAGAGGGTGTTGTCTGTTGACATATTTGGCTCCTAGCCACTATAAAACATCCTTGTTACCCAAGAGATAACTATTTTCTATATTACTGATTTATTTTGTCCTTTTTATAAAAATAATTTTTATTAAGTATCGCATTCAAAAACTTTAAGAATCAATATCTACCAAGCCAATTTTTCGCGCAGAGAGCGCTGTTTGCCACTGCTGATAGCGTACAGCTTGCTTATCCACTGGTTCATCCTCATGTGTCAAATCAGCATCACTAAGCAGCTGTACAATAAGACCATCTTTTGCATGAGCGGCGATTTGATCAAGTTTGCGTAGCGTACCGCGGTCAGGCAGCGCTTTGCTATGGATACCTAATAGGACTTGCACAGGGTGCTCGTCTAAGTAGTTTTTTAGCCGTGCCATATCCTCACGATCATCAACGATACCAAAATTCTCAATCTCACTTGATTCTGAAAAATCATGACGGTCATTAGTCAACCCTGACTGCCACCATTTATCCTGATTTGAAGGATATTCAAGCAAGGCGACCAGTTTCTTGCCTGCACTTACCGCCGCTTTGGGCGCGACAGGTGCGGGTGCTTCCGTAAAGTCATCTGCATCAACCACCTGACGCTGCCAAAAATTTATGATCTTTTGATAATACGGTTGCTTGATATCCAAGCGCATTTTTTTGCGGCGGAACATCAAAGCACAAAATACCCACGCTATCGCACGCGGGACAATACCGTACATCAGCAAGCTACCGACTAGCAATCCTGCCCACTGCCGCGCCACAGACAATGGCATCGCTTCTGTGACCAACCTGCTTTGCGCAATCGCTGTACTATCTGGCACATCAAAACCAACCATGCCTGGTAGCCAGCCGAGTATTTGCGTTAAGCTCACCAGCGCCTGATCAGAGAGTAGGGTCGACTCCCAGCTAAAGCTATACTGACGCACAATCAATAAAAATATAATCGCAAGCAGCATGCCAGTCAACGTCGCAAGCCATAACTGATGGCTAAACCGGCCCAAATACCAGCGCATACCGCTATGCTGTAATTGGCGCTCATACAGATCGACGGCCGCTTTGGTCACATCGTCTTTGCCGCGTATGAGATAGCTGGGACTGACAAAGCTGGCAAACCAACTGGGCGCTTGCTGGTCTCGCTGGTCTCGATTGATGAGTGTCATCACCAGCCAGCCACCAAGCATAATAGTATGAAAACCAAGCAAGCAAACCAAGACATAAAAGAAGTTCACCACATTGGACTGCAATAGCGTGAACAGTCCCAAAAATCCCGAGATGCACCACACCACACTCATGACGATCATGATGCCTTTTATGCGGCCATCTATTTTGCCCAGTACCCGCGCAAGCGCGCCATTGCTATCGATGCGTGAGGCCCGTCGATGCAGCTTTTGGATAGGTGTGCCATCCTCACTCTGTAGCTTTTCCGTGATCAGTAACGGGTCAGTGGCAAAGACGTGCTGATCAGTCTCTAAGGCACGTACTAGCTCGGTCAGTTGGTCTTGGGGTGATAGCATAAGGCGCTGATATCCGTATAAGAACGTCAATATAAATAATGGAAAGCAAAAAATGCGGGTTTAATCGCTAAAAAGTATTGTAGCGTATATAGAATGAGAATAATGTCTATGATTTTTATCATAGTAAACACTCGTAAAATCAGCCAAAATGAATAAACAAACCAACACGTGCTAAGAGCTGTATAAAAAGAGTGAGGGTAGCATATGAATAATAAAACCTATCTTATCATCGGCGGAACGGGCGGTATTGGTCAGGCCATGGTCAAGCAGCTGGTACAAGAGTCAGCTGCCGATCAAACTGACGGCGCATCTGCTAAAAGACATAGTACACAAGTATTCGCCACTTATCATCGCAGTGAGCCGAACTTTGAAGCAGAAAATCTACACTGGATACCCATGAATATCAGTGACGAAGACAGCATCCAAAAAGCGGCCGACACCATCAAGCAGACAATGGGTCATGTCGATTGGGTAATCAACTGCGTGGGATTACTCCATACCAAGACGGCGCAGCCAGAAAAGGCCTTGAGGCAGATTGAAACGGAGTTCTTTTTACAGAACATGCAAATCAATGCACTAGCAAGCTTGCTGATAGCCAAGCATATCAAACCGTTGCTCGCCAAAGCTGAACGCAGCGCTGAGCATCCAGCTATTTTTGCGACCATATCAGCTCGTGTCGGTAGTATCACGGACAATCAGCTAGGCGGCTGGTATAGTTATAGAATGAGCAAGGCGGCGCTCAATATGGGGATGAAAAACTTGAGTATCGAATGGGGCCGATCACTCAAAGAGGTGTGCGTAGTCGTTATGCAACCGGGAACCGTGAATACTCAACTGTCCGCGCCGTTTCAAGGCAATGTCGCTGAAGGACATCTATTCTCGCCAGCGTATAGCGCCGAGTGTTTATTGGAAGTGCTATCAGGGATGAAGGCTGCCCAATCAGGCAGTTTTGTCGATTGGGCAGGAGAGTCGATACCTTGGTAGTCAATACGTCAACAGAATGAGATATTAGTCACTGAGTCATTAGTAAGCCATAAATAAGTCCATAAACTCATTCACTGGCGTTTGCTCCAATTTTTCTTGATCGTTACACAGCTCAATGATTTGCTGACAACGACTGTCGATAAAGCGGGTGGCCAGACTGGCTCGGAACTTTGCCTCAAGTATAGGAATGCCCTCGGCACGGCGGCGTTTATGACCGATAGGATACTCGATGGCGACTTTTTCTGTGCTACTACCATCTTTGAAGAATATTTGAATGGCATTGGCAATAGAGCGCTTACTGGGGTCATGGTAATCTTTTGAATACTGTGCGTCTTCTTCTACCACCATTTTTTCGCGTAGCTCATCGATTGATAAATGCTCTTCATGATAGTCATCTTCATAGTTCTCCGCCATCAGATCGCCTGTCAATAAGGGAACAGCCACCATATATTGTAAGCAGTGATCCCGATCAGCTGGGTTAGCAAGCGCGCCCTCTTTTGAGATGATGCGAATTGCTGAATCATGCGTGGTTAGAACAATTTTTTCGATCTCATCAATTCGACCTCTCACATGTGGGTGCAAAATAACCGCCGCTTCACAAGCAGTCTGCGCATGAAATTCAGCGGGAAAGCTGATTTTAAATAAGATATTCTCCATCACATAACTGCCAAAGTCACGTTGAAAGGTAAATCGACGCTCGTCTTCGGGTTTGGTCGCAAGATCCTTATTGGTATGGCTAAACAGCACATCATAAAACCCCCATTGCGGTGCGGTTAGTGCGCCAGGGATACCCATTTCACCACGTGCAGTGATATCTACCAGCCGAACCGCGCGGCTGGTTGCATCACCTGCCGCCCATGATTTTCGGCTGCCCGCGTTGGGTGCATGACGATAGGTGCGCAGTGCCTGACCATCGACAATGGCTTGTGAGATGGCGGCCATGATGCGCTCGCGTGGCAGCTGATATAGTTTGGCGACGACCGCAGTTGAGGCTAATTTTACCAAAAACACATGATCAAGACCCACGCGGTTGAATGAGTTTTCGAGTGCCATGACGCCTTGAATTTCATGCGCCATGATCATCGCCTCGAGCACGGCTTTCATGGTCAGAGGTGCTTGCCCTTGGCTGATGTTTTTTTGACTGATATAGTCGGTGACCGCCAAGATGCCGCCCAAGTTATCAGACGGATGACCCCACTCAGCAGCGAGCCACGTATCATTATAGTCAAGCCAGCGTACCATACAGCCGATGTCAAAAGCGGCTTTGATGGGGTCTAGTCTATAGGATGTGCCAGGGACGCGAGCGCCATGCGGCGTTATTTGATCAGGGCAATCAGGCCCCAAGTGCTTGGTACACTCAGGGAAGCGCAGTGCCAGTAGTCCGCAGCCGATGGTATCCATGAGACAGTGGCGAGCAGTACGCCATGCATCAGTGGGGCTTGGTGACTCGTTATCTATGGAATAATTGAGCACATAATCGGCGATTTTTTGGATTTCATCGTCATATTCTGGACGGATATTGCTCTCTACCGTTGCCTCATTTGTATTTGAATGGGCTGTATCTGAATGGGTATTTGACATGGTTGTTTCCTCTTCCTTGAGTGTGCTAACTTTTCGCTTTGTTGACCCATGCTCGCAGTCATCCTTTTAAAGCGGTTATCATTCAAAAGTAGCATACTCAATATGGAACAACCAGACTGAATCGTGTTAAGAAGTAAAACTTTGTAGGCCGTTTAAATCATCAAATAGAGCAGACCTAAAATAAACAGCGCTGCTATAATAAACAGCAGGAAGCTTAAAACTTTGGTTGTGGTTGACGCAGTATCCACACTTTCTTTTCTTACTTTGTTTTTCTTAGCAACGTATAGCACCATCTTCACGTGCTCAATATTATCTTCAAGATAATGCTCACCTTCAGGTACAAAACCCAAAGACTCATAAAAACTGAGCAGGTAGGCCTGTGCCGAGATAATAATCGGACGCTTTTTACCGTATTTTTTGCGGCAATGAGCAATAGCTTGCGTCATTATTTGCCGCGCTAGGCCATCACCTCTGTGCTCTGATAACACAAGCACTCTACCGATGGCAGGCATGGCAGTGTGGTTGGTCTTCGCGGCTGGGTCGGCGACCGATAGATTGGATTTTAGTTTATTGAATTCAGGTGGAATGATACGGCAATATCCGACCAATGCAGCGTTTTGATGAGCAATCAAATGCAAGCAATCAAAATCGACCTCATCCATATCTTGATAAGCACAGTTTTGTTCGACGACGAACACTTGCGAGCGTGCTTTTAGGATATGGTAAAGGTCAACTGAGGTCAGCTCATCAAAGGTTTTGATAGAAAATTCACAATTCATAATGGGCAAGCTTCTGGCAATAGGCGGTAAAATAGGGGCATTATAACGATTTAGGCAGTCATTAACCATTCCTAACCCTGTAGGGTCTGACTGATTTTGTCTAAATTTAAGCTATCAGACATGGCACTAAATATCTCAAAGTATTTGCCGCGTTGGGCATAAAGTACCTCATGGGTACCTGTCTCAACCACTTCGCCATTCTCTATGACTACCAGATCATCGGCGTCGATAATCTGAGCAATATTGTGCGAAACCATAATAACGGTACGATCTTTTTTGATCAGATCAAGGCTTTTTTTGACTTGCTGACTGGCGATAGCATCGAGACTGGCGGTCGGCTCGTCCAAAAACACAATCGGTGGATCTTTTAAAAACATCCTTGCCAGCGCGATACGCTGCTGCTGCCCACCTGATAACGACTTGGCAGTACTCTCGTAGCCATCAGCTAACCCCATAATTTGATCGTGTATCGAAGCTTTTTTTGCCGCTGCAATGATGTCATCAATGCTAGCGTTCATATCGCCATAGCGGATATTTTCACTGATCGTGCCCGAAAATATATGATTGCTTTGTAGCACCAGACCAATGTTTTGACGCAGCTCATGAGTATCACAGTCAGCCAAATCATGCCCGTCTAGGCAGATCGTGCCAGCGTCTGGGGCGTAGAATTTGACCAATAGATTGATAATCGTGCTCTTGCCAGCGCCAGAGAGGCCAACCAGCGCCGTGATACGGTTGGGCCTAATAGTGAAGCTGACGTCTTTGAGCGCTTGCGTCCCATTCGGATAAGTAAAGTCGACATGTTTAAGCTCGATATGACCTTTTAGGTTGTCGCTACTGATACCAGCGATGCTCTCGACTTGGCTGTCATCTTCTAAAATATCAAAAAAACCTTCGGCATAGGTCAATGCATTATTTATCTGGTCGTAGATGCGGTGTAATTGACGGATAGGGGCGGCGACATTTTGAAACAGCATGACATGAAACAAAATCATACCAATGGTCATCTCACCTTGTAGGACAAAATACGCGGTGAGCAAGATAATAACCACCACACCAATCTGCTCGATAAAGGTTTTGATGGCATCATAAACAAAACCAATACTGCGAATACGCAGCTGATTATCGGTCATTTCCTTTTGAATGGCTAAGTGCTTTTCTGCTTCTATCGACTCACGGACAAAGGATTTCACCACACTAATTGAGTTGATAAGCGAGATAACCAGTCCGCTTTTGGCTTCGCGAAACCCGCGCATTTGCCGACGAAACCCTTGTAGGCGCTTGGCTTGTTTTTGGCTGATGAAAAAGTAAATGGGAATGATAATAAGACCGACCAAGCCTATCCAAAAATTGGTCGAAAACATGATGATAAGCGCCACGATTGCATTGGCAAACAGCGGTAGCATATCGATAAAGAAGTTTTGCACTAAACTGGTTAAGCTGCTGACGCCATAATCAATACGGGTTTGCAACTTGCCGCTGTCGTTTTCGCTACTGGTATAAAATGCCATCCGATAGGTCAAGATGCGCTCAATGATTTTTTGCGATAAATCACGTGATAGATTGATACGAATCTTTTCGCCGAAGAAGCTTTGCCCAAACGAGATGAATATCGATAATATCTCTTTGGTTAAGAGTACCGCACTGATAATGGTCAGCATACGCAGACCTGCCTGCCATGGCTCGGCAAGCGTGGCAATCTCAGTCAAAGTATCGACAGCATAACGCAACACAAAAGCATTGACCTGCGCGGTAAAGGAGCCTAGAGCAGTCAGCGCTAAGGTGGCGATAATAAGTAAGCGATAAGGCTTAGCAAATACCGCCAGTTTTTTGAGGATATCCCACAGCAGCGCCCGCCGTTCTTTTTTCTCGACTGGCGGTTTTTTGTCTAACTGTGCGCGGCGAGGTTGGGGAGATGTCGGCATAAAACTCTATCACAAATTGAAATAAGCCATGACGACGCTTAAAATGCATCCGCAGGCACAAAAACTTCACCAACCATGATACGCCTTGCTGAACGACTCATCGACACTTTTTTGGCTTGCCAGCGCCCATCGACCAGTTCGGTTTTTCCGCCAACGAGCAATGTCCCTGATGGATGACCAAAACGTACCTCTGACAAGTCGCCACCACCAGCAGCTTTGTTAACAAGCGTGCCTTGCGTGGTTGCTGCTGCAGCAATAGCGACTGCTGCTGTCCCCATCATGGCGTGATGCAGTTGACCCATACTCATGGCACGGACGACTAGATCAATCTCGTCTGCATCGACCGATTTACCACTAGAGGCGCTATAGCTCTGTGCGTTACCAACCCATGCGATTTTAGGAATGTGTTGGCTGGTTTGCGCCTCGCTCACATCTTTAAATAATCCCATCGCCACGCCGCCTGTGGCACGGATTTTTTCAAGCTTGGTAAGTAGCTCACTATCACTATTAATGTCGCCTTGTAGCTCAGTACCCGTAAAGCCCAAATCTTCTGCGTTTATAAAGATGGTTGGGATACCTGCACTAATGAAGGTCGCTTTGATGCTATCAGCATTTAGACCGCAGCCTGATACATCGAAATCATCGACCAAATTGCCCGTCGGGAACATGTCGCTGGTGGCATCAACCGGATCGATAAACTCAATTTTGACTTCAGCTGCTGGGAAGGTGACACCGTCTAATTCAAAATCGCCCGTCTCTTGAACCTGTACTTTGTCATTTGCATCTTTATAGACTGGCACATGGGCAATAATGGTTTTACCAATATTTTCTTGCCAGATACGCACTTCACAAATTCCACTTTCAGCATTGTCATCGATACTATTAGCAATTTTGTCGGCATCAACTAGACCCATATTAATGGCACAGGCACCGACGGCTGCAGTTAAGTTACCACAGTTACCCGCCCAATCAATCATGGGCTTTGCGATATTAACTTGTCCAAACAGATAATTCACGTCATGATCTGGTCTGTCTGAGGCCGATAAGATAACGGTCTTTGAGGTACTAGAGCTGCCATTGCCTAAGCCATCGATCTGCTTACCGTAAGGATCTGGGCTACCGACGACGCGCAGCAAAAACTTATCACGTGACTCGCCAGCAACTTGGCATCGCTCAGGTAAATCAGATAATTTAAAAAACGTACCCTTTGAGGTACCGCCGCGCATATAGGTGGCAGGGACGGGGATTTGCGGGGCAAATTTTGATTTGGTCATTTTTGAGAGTCCTTTTAATGATGTTACAATAGTGATATTAATTATTTAATTATATTGAAGTGATTTAACTATGGTTGAAACTAAGAAAACAATCTATTTAGATCAAAATGTTTTAACAGAGTTAAGAGTTGATAAGCTTTATACAAATGATTTGAAGTATATCCAAATATTAAAACTATTGACTTCTAATAAATACACCGTAGTTTACTCACGTGTAACTTTAATGGAAATCTATAATATAGATAACGATATTTATATAGATGAACACCTAAAAGCTCTCAAGCTACTAAACGCAATTTATTGGGACAGGCTGTTCACACCCAATGAACACAATGTGAATGTTATATATAAAAATTTTGTCAAAGTGCATGAAGGTAAGTTTTCTAGAAGTCTTCACACTAGTAAGGAAAAATTTATTAAAAGAATCAATGGTATAGATATTGGAATAACTACCAAAGATAGTTTTAATAGTATGCTTGGCGAAGCTGTCAGTATACCTTTCTCATACTTAGATAATAAAATACCCATTCTGAGGAAAGCAAATAAATATTTTTCAAAAAAAGCAGTCGAATTTACAATCAATTATTTTTCTAGCATGAGCAATGAGCTGCCAGATTTTGATCCAGTTAATTTTAGAGAATGTATCAAAATAGATACTGAAATTAAGTCAATAGAACCTGAACAAGCTATGTTCGTTATCATTAAAGCTTTGTGTGATTATGACCCTCACTTCATAAATATATTTCAATTTGATGCAAATAATATAGAAACTAAGATTGAATTCTTTTTTAACTTCCTTAATTGGATCGGTTATTATTCTGATAAGTTCCAAAACGATACTAATAAAAAAGGTTTCCACGCTGCCTCTATGCGTGATGCAGCTCATGCTGGAACTGCTTGGCACTTTGACTATATAATTTCAGAGGATTACAAATTTAGGCAAAAAACGAAAGCCTGTTACGCTTTCGTTGGCTCTAAAACTAAAGTACTTTCCGTTGACGAATTTTTATTATTACATTAGTCAGTGATGCGACTTTTAGACCGATATTGCTCAATAGATTTAGCCAAATGGGCAGCATTAGCAGATGACTTTAATAAATACAGTGTCTCCATCAAACCATTGTAATGAGCACTCGACATAACAACCGCATCATTATCGTTTTGACGATTTATGACTACTGCATCGGTACCATCATTCACCGTATCTAAAACGGCTTTAAAGTCTTTATTAGCGTCTGTAAAGCTGATAACTTTCATAATATTTTTCTTAATATAAAATTTTAATAAAATACAATCTATAGTAACTCTGCAAAATTGTGATGCTGGGTTAAAAACCCAGCCTACGCCAAACTCAAATAGTTAGAGAGTATAAGCTTAAAAAAACCGATGCCATATAGACACTCTATACAACATCGGCTCTGTATTACTTACAAGCTAAATCTTAAACGCTCAAAACGCTTAGGCCACTTCACCCGCTAAGAACTCTTTAGCAAAGCGTTGTAGCATACCGCCAGCGTTGTACATTTTTACTTCATCAGCCGTATCTAATCGGCAGATAACAGGCGCTTTATCAACACTGCCGTCTTTGCGATGAATGACCAGTGTCATATCGCCGCCAGCAGAGACATCTCCTTCGATATCGAAGATTTCTGTACCATCGATGTTGAGCGTCTCACGGTTGATACCAGGCGCAAACTGCACGGGTAGTGCGCCCATACCAACGAGGTTTTGACGATGAATACGCTCAAAGTCTTCAGCGACAACCGCTTCCACACCAGCGAGACGGACGCCTTTGGCCGCCCAGTCACGGCTTGAGCCTTGACCATAGCCATCACCTGCGATGATGATCAGCGGCTGCTCACGGTTCATGTAGGTTTCAATCGCCTCCCACATGCGCATGACTTGACCTTCTGGCTCAACACGCGCCAGTGAGCCTTGGATAACTTCACCATCTTCATCGCGTACCATTTCGTTCAATAGTTTAGGGTTGGCAAAGGTGGCACGTTGCGCGGTTAAATGGTCGCCGCGATGGGTCGCGTATGAGTTATAGTCTTCGGCAGGCAAGCCCATAGTGTCCAAATACTCGCCAGCTGCGGACGTACCAAGAATAGCATTTGATGGCGACATATGATCGGTTGTGATGTTATCACCTAATACGGCAAGCGGACGCATACCTTTTAGTTTGTTCATCGCTGCCATTTGACCTTCCCAATACGGCGGACGGCGAATATACGTGGTCATTTCACGCCAGTCGTACAATGGGCTTAACGCTTTGCCCGTATCTTTTTTGGCCTCATCAAACATGGGGATATATACGGCATTAAACTGCTCAGGCTTAACAGCAGAAGCAACAATGGCATCCACTTCTTCGTCATCAAACCAGATGTCTTTTAGATAGACATCATTGCCGTCTTGGTCTTTACCCAACGAGTCTTTTTCAATATCAAAACGGATGTTACCAGCGATGGCATAAGCGATAACCAGTGGCGGCGATGCTAAAAATGCTTGCTTGGCATACGGATGGATACGACCGTCAAAGTTACGGTTACCAGATAGCACTGCCGTGGTGAACAAATCATTGTCGATGATTTCTTGCTCGATGTCAGGGTCAAGTGCACCGCTCATACCGTTACACGTCGTACAGGCAAAGCCTACTACATCAAAACCGATTTCTTGTAGCTCTGGCATTAGACCTGCTTCTTCTAAATACATTTTGACCGTTTTTGAGCCGGGTGCGAGTGAGGACTTAACCCACGGTTTACGCAATAGTCCTTTGGCATTCGCGTTACGAGCGACAAGACCTGCGGCCACCATGTTTCGTGGATTTGAGGTATTGGTACAGCTGGTAATCGCCGCGATAATCACTGCGCCATCTGGCATGAGACCATCTTTTGGTTCAGGGAGTTTTTGATCAGGCGCGTGGGCGATGCCTTTGGCTACCAAATCATCAGTAGATACACGGGCATGGGGACGCGACGGGCCTGCCATGTTACGACCGACTGATGACAAATCAAACTCAAGGACGCGTGCGTATTCGGCTTTTTCCATGCCATCAGCCCATAGACCCGTTTGCTTAGCATACTGCTCAACCAGTTTAATCTGTTCCTCAGAACGACCCGTCAGACGTAGATAGTCAATGGTTTGCTCATCGATATAGAACATCGCAGCAGTGGCGCCATATTCAGGCGTCATGTTGGAGATAGAGGCGCGGTCACCGACACTTAGCTGGCGTGCACCGTCACCAAAGAACTCAATATAGGTAGAGACCACACCTGCATCACGCAAGAACTCCGTCATCGCCAGTACGAGATCCGTACCAGTAATGCCTTTTTGCAGCTTGCCTGTTAATTTAACACCCACATAATCAGGCAGGCGCATATAAGAGGGGTTACCTAGCATGACGCTTTCGGCTTCTAGACCGCCCACACCGATTGAGATCACACCTAGGGCATCGACCATCGGCGTGTGGCTATCCGTACCGACCAACGTATCAGCGAATGCGACTTTTTCACCCGCTTTATTGTGTACGATTTGTACAACAGGTGACATTTTCTCTAGGTTGATCTGGTGCATGATGCCGTTACCCGGTGGTACGACGTTGACATTGTCAAAGGCATACTGGCACCAGTTGATGAAGTGAAAACGGTCATCGTTACGGCGCTCTTCAATCGCACGGTTTTTCTCAAAGGCGTCTTCTTCAAAGCCTGCGTGCTCAACGGCCAATGAATGGTCAACGATCAGCTGAGTGGGCACGATAGGGTTTACCTTAGACGGATCACCGCCTTGCTCAGCGATGGCATCACGCAAGCCTGCTAAATCAACAAAGGCCGTCTGACCCAAGATATCATGACAAACGACGCGGGCAGGGTACCAAGGAAAATCTAAATCTTGCTTACCCTCGATATGCTGCTTTAACGCTGCCGTTAAATCCTCTGGTGGGCAACGGCGCACTAGGTTCTCACACAATACTTTTGAGCAGAACGGTAGCTTGTCATAAGCACCTGCTTCGATGCGCTCGACCGCTTCGCGAGTGTCAAAGTAGTAAAGGTCAGTATCAGGAAGTGGTTTTTTGAACTCATCGTTCATGGGTTGTACGAGGGCGTTGTCCATAAGTCACCTTTGGCTGTTGGCTAATTTTGATAAGTAGTTAAACGTCGATATTAGATAAAAATTCATTCCTTTAGCAAAATCATCGTTCGTTATTGCAGGCTTTGCTAAAGAATCGATATTGAAAGTTAAGATGGCATGATCTATAAAAAAATAGCGTATGACGATCAAACCTAAAAATATCATAGCTAGGCTCAATCGACATACCTGTATCAGCTAGCACTGCCGCTAGCTGATAATAAGTACGTAACAATAGCTACTTAAAAGAAATCAACTTAACGCGCACTCATATCTGGTACAGGACGCAGCTCTTCACCCGTATATTCGGCACTTGGGCGAATGATACGGTTGTTGGCACGTTGCTCAAATACGTGAGCGGCCCAGCCAGTCAAGCGTGAACAGACAAATATTGGCGTGAAGAGTTTGGTTGGGATACCCATAAAGTGATAGGCTGATGCATGGAAAAAGTCAGCATTGGCAAACAATTTTTTCTCGCGCCACATCACGTCTTCAACACGCACAGACACAGGGTAGAGCACCTCGTCACCAACATCAGCGGCCAGTTTTTCAGACCATTGTTTGATGACGACGTTACGTGGATCTGATTCGCTATAGATGGCATGACCAAAGCCCATGATTTTGTCTTTACGTGCTAGCATGGCCATCATCTCTGTCTCGGCTTCATCAGCTGAGCTAAAGCCCTCAATCATATCCATCGCCGCTTCATTCGCGCCGCCATGCAATGGACCACGTAGTGAACCGATTGCGCCAGTGATACAAGAATGGATATCAGATAAAGTAGACGCACAGACACGCGCAGTAAAGGTCGAGGCGTTGAACTCGTGCTCTGCATACAAGATAAGCGACACGTTCATGACCTTTTCGTGCAGCTCGTTTGGTTTTTCACCTTTGAGCAGATGCAAAAAATGACCGCCGATGGTCGCATCATCCGTCTCAGTCTCGATACGCACGTTATCATGGCTAAAGCGGTACCAGTAGTTGATGATTGAGGGGAATGCGGCAAGCATACGATCAGTTTTATCGTTTTGCTGAGCGAAATCCGTTTCGCTCTCAAGGTTGCCCAGCATTGAGCAACCAGTACGTAGCACATCCATTGGATGCGCATCGCTTGGAATACGTTCAAGCACGTCTTTTAATGCTTGTGGTAGGCCGCGCAGGCTTTTGAGCTTAGCTTGATAATTCTCAAGCTCGCTTTGCGTAGGTAAATTACCGTATAGCAGTAAATACGCGACTTCTTCAAAAATACATTTATCCGCCAGCTCTGATACGTCATAGCCGCGATAGGTCAGACCAGAGCCCGATTTGCCAACGGTCGATAATGCTGTCTTGCCAGCGACTTGTCCGCGAAGTCCTGCACCTGAAAGTTCTTTCTGTGCTGCCATGTCTACATTCCTTTTGTGGGTAGCTTTTTATATTGTTAAGTGAAAATACTGCTTATTATGATTATTTATTGTCCGCAAACAGCTTGTCTAAGGTTTGCTCAAACTCGTGATAGTTTAAGAAATCATAAAGCTCCATGCGCGTCTGCATGGTATCGACGACTTTTTCTTGCGTACCGTCATCGAGCAAGTGCTGATAGACATTCAATGCCGCTTTATTCATGGCGCGGAAAGCGGATAGTGGGTACAGCACCATATCGACGCCCACACCGTACAGCTGGTCAGTGGTATACAGATCGGTTTGACCAAACTCGGTCATATTGGCGAGGACGGGAATGTCGAGTACATCGGTAAATTTACGATACATCTCGATATCGGTCAGCGCTTCTGCAAAGATCATGTCTGCACCTGCTTCGGCAAAGGCAACGGCACGTTCAACAGCAGCGTCTAAGCCCTCGACTGATAACGCATCAGTACGAGCCATCACCACAAAATCAGAATCCGTTTTCGCATCCAATGCCGCCTTTAGGCGATCAACCATTTCTGAGATACTGACGATTTCTTTGTTAGGACGGTGACCACAGCGCTTTTGCGCGACTTGGTCTTCGATATGGACGGCTGCCACGCCTGCCTTTTCCATTTTTTTGATGGTTTGAGAAATGTTGAACGCACCGCCAAAGCCGGTATCAATATCGACAAGTAGCGGGGTATCGACTGCATCCGTAATACGGCGAGCGTCTTCTAGCACGTTATCAAGGCTGGTCATACCCAAGTCAGGTAAACCAAATGACGCGTTTGCCACACCGCCACCAGAGAGATACAGCGCTTGGTGACCGACTTGGGTCGCCATCATCGCGGTGTAGGCATTGATCGCGCCTGCAATTTGTAGTGGCTGGTTATTATCATTTTTTTGTTTAAGCGCACTGCGAAAGCGTGCACCTGCTGAGAGTGAGGTCATGTGAGTATCCTTTCATGAGCTTGTATGGATAGAAAATAATCTTGTTGTTGTCACTGATTATACCCAATTATCCACGTCTGCAAAGGTTAGCTTATAAATTTTTGATTATTATTTTTAATGATTTATTGTAGTTAATTTAATATTATTCATAAAACAAATAGCATTATGTATTTTTCAATACTTCGCTATGATAAGTATTCATATTACCCAAATATTCAAATATTAAGAGGCTTTATAATTTACATTTAGTTACAATTACAATAGGCATATTGCTCTACAAATTGTCCTGCTCCCACCAAAAAGCCCTAACAGCTGAGCTATTAGGGCTTTATTTATCATGAGCTTAAAAAAGACTAAGTTTAAGCAAATAAACCTGCCAAATTGGCTAAGAACAATAAAGCAAATCCTGCCAAGAATATCAAGCCTGCGATAGACAGAGCGTTCATACCTGCGGACAGTTTTTTATGTTTCTTAACCAGTGAGTAGTTGAGCCAACCAAAGATAGGCGCAGAGACAAACGCGGATATCATGGCAAACTTAAGCATTGCGCCCAATTGTCCTGTGAAGAACGTAATAATCACAAGCCCGCCACCGATAGCGTATGTCGTCCAAAAAGCGATTTGCTTTTTATTGATTTCGCTTTCGCCTTTAAGCAGTCGCCAGCACTCAGCATTGGCACGGCCGTAGCCGTCGGCACAAGTAATCGTGGTGCCAAACATACACATGAAGGCGACGAACGCTACCAGCAATCGTGACCATTCACCGATAGTTGCCGTATACATATTGATTAACTGGTTGATATAAGCACCGCCGACCAACTCAATCTCTTGTCCTGAACCATACTGGACAAACACACCAAGCGATAAGAAAAACAAGGCTAGAATCGCTGAAACGGCATAACCGACATTAAAGTCGAGCAAGCCTTGCTTGTGCGTGGTGTGATCGGCTTTGACTTTGGCAGAGGTCCACATAGAAGTAATCGCGGCAAACTCAAGCGGTGCTGGCATCCAGCCCATGAGTGCGACGATGAAACCGAGTGTCGCTAGGTTCCAAGGAGACACAGCAATAAAATCTGCTGCCATAACCGTGGGCTTGCCAGCGGCAATCATGACTGCGGCAACGGTAGCTGCCGTCAAAGCAATCATAATCCATTTAGTCACGCCATCGAGCAATTTATAATGACCGGCTATTAAAAAGAACCAAGAGACGGCCACGATGATCATAGACAGCACCATCGTCGATAACTCAAGAGAGGCGGGTAGCATAAAGCCTAAAATCACCGCTGCAATTAGCGAGACCGCACCCGTACTGATGACCGCTGATAAGATAGAGAGGATAAAATATACCCAAAGATACACCTTTGAGCGCTTGGCGTAGCCTGCAATCAAGCTCTCGCCCGTATCGTAAACATAATCAGTTGCAAAGCGAAAAAACGGATATTTAAATACGTTGGCTAAAACAATCATAATCGCCAACTGCCAGCCATATATAGCACCAGCCTGCGTCGATGAAATCAGATGCGAGCCACCGATTGCAGCGGTCGCCATCAAAATACCTGGGCCAAAGATACGCCAACTAAAGCCTTCTTGTTGCTCAGTAACGATATCGTCAGTGGTACTTGGGTTGTTGAGTGGTTGTGTGGACATGAATACCTCGAAATGGTTAAAACGGCAAAACATCACTTACCTGTGTCAGTTTGCCAGTGATCACTAGACAACCGCTTTATACGTGTTTATACGTGTTTTTTTATAAAACGATTAATCTTGTATCGACTTTAGCACACCAATACGATTCAGGAGAATGATTATTCTATTTATTAACAGTGATAGTTATTACTATTTGTTTGCATTGCCATTCTTTTTGGTTAGCATATTAATCTGATAATATCAAGTATTAGGGCAGATTATTTTTGGCGTTTCTTTATAACACAATATCCACGCAATATCTGGTCATTTAAGGACGTTACACAAATTTTTGTCGCCGGTAGGTGATGCCTCGTTCTTCATAGACCTGATAGATAGCATTCAATAATTCAGAGATACTTGGATGCACAAAATCTTTGAGAGTATGCAAATAAATAGGAGAGGTGGCGTTTTCGTGTACCAAACGCTGATAGCTGATTTGTTCTGTACGTACTGTGGTTAAGCTGGCAGGTACAAGCGTGATACCTTCGCCCGCAGCGACTAAGCCTAGAGCTACTTGCAAGTCACTCACCGTGGTGGTCATAAAGGGTGAGATACCGTATTGTGCAAACAAATGTAACAACGGCTCCGTAATCGGCTCGCTAAGTGCAGATTTTTCATTGATGACACGTCTGGTTTTTGTATTAGCTTCCTGCTTTGCTTTGATGGACTCTGATGTTGGTAGTGTGGTGGCAATCGGCAAATGCGTTTGATGGTATAAAATCAAGCGATTATTTGCCAAATCTATCAATCGCTGCTCCTTTACATGGGCAAGAGGATGCGACTTTGGTAAGGCCACCACGTAGCGCTCATGACGCAGTAATATTTGTTGAATCCATGGATCTTGATGGGCAAAACGCCCAAAACCGATATCAATCTCACCAGATTTGAGTGCCTCCATTTGCTGATAAGAGCTGATATCTTTGAGGTTGACCTCTATATCAGAATTGGACTGCTTGAGCATGGCGATGATTTCAGGGAGTAACCCATATAATACTGACGGCACAAAGCCAATGTTTAGCGCACTACTTGGCGCTGATAAACGCTGGGTCATACTCGTGACGGTCTCGATTTCTGTCAGTATGGTGCTTATCTTATCGTAAAAAAATGCGCCCGCTTCAGTCAGATGTAATGGCCTGTGGTAACGATCGATAAGCACGACATCCATATCAGTCTCAAGCTGTTTCAGCAGGCGGCTCAAACTTGGCTGTGACAGTCCTGTCTTTTCTGCGGCTGCACTAAAGCTGCGCAAATTCGCGACAGCAATAAATGCATTGAGCTGTTTTAAATCCATGTTATTAAGCCTGTTATGGTATATGTTGTCTCTATACAAGCCGTTTTTAATAAGCTTCTACCTCATTACTTAACTTAAGACGAGCTGTGCAAATATTAGCGACCTAAAATAAATTGTGCTTGAAGATAGGGGAGTGAGCAACTATATTGGGGACTAGTGATGCTGTTACATTTGAGCAATAAAAATCACAACTTCATTTTATCAGTCATTTACTGTCAGTAGCATAAACTGGCTTGGTTTTATTTTATGAACGACGAAAAAAAAGACATCGGTACTGATTTTGACGAAGAGTTGTCTCAACTCGTTCATAAAAAATCGCCTAAGCGTGTCAAAAACAATATTTACGAACGTTTTATCAGTCGAGTCCAAAGCGCAGAAAATGATACCCAAAATGATAATGATGATTCAACATCCTTAAAAACGGCCAGTAAGTTACCTGCTTTTGAGCCTCTAAGCGTAGAAGAGTTGCAACTATTCGAAGATGAAAGTAACGATAAAGAGCCAAGATTAGAGTTTGCCGACATCGGCACAACAAACGCTACTTTTGATTTTTCAGGTCAAAATGCATCGACACAAAACAAGGTGTCAGATACACGAATGGATAATTATGCTGGTGTTGACCATAACTTAAATAGTGATTTAAGTAAGAATAATGAAGAAAAAAAGCCATCTTCTGTCGTTCTCGATCAAGCGACGCCTTTATCTAACACAACGATCGATGACCCTTTAGATACTAAATCCAACCCATTGAAACCAGTTCATAGGGATGCTATAAAACCACAAAAGACAGCGGTCAGTAGTAAAAAACCTCTCATTATTGGTATGATTTTTGGTTCACTACTTATTGCTATTGTCGTACTTACCCTTATTTTTACAGGATTTTTATCGATTTCTATTTCTGATACTACTGTTAGCAATGATAGTGGCTTAAATGGGACAGCGCCTGCGCCGACCACTAGCACGCCAGTGGTCGGCGCCGAACCTGTAGTGAATAGCGATGACGATCCATTACCTAATGACGCCAATACGGTCGAGGAGCCGTTAGTGTCAGCACAATCGATTAATGCAGACAATGGCGAACAAAACGTGCCCGCAGCTGAAGTTGAGCCTATAGAACCCTCTCCAGCTCCAGAGATTGATGCTGCCATTACCTATGAAGACTTTAGGCAAGAGTCACAAACCACGTTGTATCGTGAGACTAACGATTAGAATAGTTAGGTTTAGGCGCATTTTAATTACAGCGGAGGCATATAGTACCTTGTACCGTGCCACGGAAAAATAATGGGCGACGGTACATTTTTTTATCACCATCGTGCTGGCAAGCACACTGAAAATAACTATGACAGTAGCAATCTATCAGAATATTCTCGTTGGTTGGTCAGTCGTATCGTCTCTTACCCCGTATTACGTAAACCCGCTGCCAGTGCGTTAATACTACGGATTAATGGGTCTTCTACATTGAGATCGCCATCTTTATGGTTATCTGTTGTATCTTCATTTTGTTGTCTAGCACGTTTTAACAGCTCGATTTGGATATAGTTGATAGGATCCAAATAAGCATCTCGCCACTGCAGTGAGGCAGCCAGATTTTGCTGGCTAGCTAGCAAATCCTCTTGATCTAGCAAAGAGTTTAGGCCAGAGGAGGTTAGCTCATGCTCATCGAGCACCTCACTCATGATCTGTTCGCGTAGCGCCTCGTCATCACACAACTGGCTATATGCTTGTGCAATATTCATCTCAGATTTGGTAAAAGCCATCTCAATATTACTGATAAAGACACTAAAAAATGGCCAGCGCGCATTCATCTCTTTCATCAAAATCTCTTTGTCTCTGACACTGTGCAGAGCACTACCAACGCCATACCAAGCAGGTAGGGTAAAGCGTGCTAACGACCAGCCAAATACCCAAGGAATCGCTCGCAATGTGGTTTTACTTGGCAAGCCTTTTTTGCGATGGGCAGGACGTGAGCCAATGTTCAGTAAAGAGATTTCTTGTACTGGGGTCACTTGTGAGTAGAATTTATAAAACCCTTCTGTATGATCGGTCAGCTCTCGATAACGTTGTTCGCCTGCTTCTGCTAACCGTGCAAACAAGGCTTCATACTCTGGCAACTCAGTCGGTTGCACGACAAATCTTGTCGAGCAGGCTTTGAGTGTACCCGTGATTGCCATGGTCAGCTCAAACACGGCAGTATCCGTATTGGCATATTTGGCATAAAGCACTTCGCCTTGTTCGGTCACTTTAATCTGACCATGTAACGTGCCAGCCGGCTGTGCCGCAATGGCTTTGTGCGTTGAGCCGCCGCCGCGACTCACCGAACCGCCGCGACCATGGAATAATCGTGTTTTTATACCATATTGCTCAGCAATACTATTAATGGTTTGCTGCGCACTATACAGCTGCCAAGCCGAGGTGATGATACCGCCATCTTTTGATGAGTCCGAATAACCTAGCATGATCTCTTGCGTATTATCTGTATTCTGTAGCAATCCGCGATATAGTGGATTGTCTAACACAGCAGGCAAGATTTTATCGATGTTTTTAAGATCTTCGATGGTTTCGAACAACGGTGCGACAGGTAGGTCAGCAGACAATTGACCGTCAGCATCAATCGTACATAAGCCTGCAAATCGCATTAACAGCAACACTTCTAGTAGCTGGCTGGCATTATTGGTCATTGAGATAACATAGCTGCCAAAAGTCGCCTGTCCCACCAATTTGCGTAAGGTGGCGACCGAATTCATCAATGACAATTGCTCACGTGTTTTGTCTGTTAGGTTATCGGTATAGATGAGCGGCGTACCCGGTTTTTCTAACAAGCGTGTGAGCCACTCTTGACGTTCGGTTTCGCTTAGCGTTTGATAATCAGGCAGGTTGGAGGCACTCGCAAAGATATCTGCAATCACTTCACCATGATAAGACGACTCTTGGCGGATATCGAGCGCCGCCAAATGAAAGCCGCAAGTTTTGACCAGGCGAATCACATCAAGCAACAACCCATCTGCATGCGCCTTGTCGTGAGTAGCGACACTTTGACGGATAATACGTAAGTCCTCTAGCAGCTCTTCTGGATTGGCGTATGCGTCTTTTTCAGCCTCGATGTCAGTCCCTTTGCTTTGAATGCGGCGATTGGTGGCATTGACCTTAGTGAGTATTAAAGAAAGCAATCGACGATACGGCTCGTTGCCGTAATCATCGAGGTTGTAATCAAATACACGCTGATCGAGCTCATCATAACTTTTGATCTTGGCATATACGTCGGGAGACACGGTGACAATAGTGTCACTATGAATGAGCTGTCGGCGCAGTTTTTTGAGTAGTACTTGATAGTGACGCAGTACGGTATCAGCATGCATCAACACGGCAAGCTCTGTGGTCTCAAACGTCACAAAAGGATTGCCATCTCTATCACCGCCAATCCACGAGCCAAAGCTCATAAAGGCAGGCAGTGGATAGTCGGTCAGCTCTGGATAGATATCAACAATGGCTTTTTTGATATTACGATATACTTTGGGAATGGCATTAAATAAGCTGGCATTAAAGTAATGCAGGCCGTTGTTAATCTCGTCATAGACCAATGGCTTGCGGGTGCGCACTTCATCTGATGACCATAATAAGTCAATCGTTTGAGCGGTTTGCTCTTTGGCTTGCTCGTAGGCGAAACTGTTTTCAGACACATTGTTTAAAGCATCGCTGTGCGTGAATAGACTTTGTAAGATATTCATTGTGGTACGACGGCGCGCTTCGGTGGGATGCGCCGTAAATACAGGTGTAAATTTTAGCTGATCAATCAGCTCCTGCATTTGAGCGGGCTCGATATTGCGTTCACGACATTCAAGTAAGGTACGACGAAATGACCCTTCCCAGCTTTGCTCCGATTGCATACGCAGCTTATGACGCTGCTCACGCAAGTAGTTTTCTTCGCTGAGATTGGCTAGGAAAAAATAGATAGAAAATCCACGTATGACGTTTTTTAAAGTTTGATTGTCCAGAGACGCAATAAAGTCGATAAGCTGCTGTTTATGTGCCTCATTTGGCTCACGACGCTGTTGAATGAAACCTTTACGCAGGGTCTCAATGGTCTCTATTGTCTGCTCTCCAGATTGGCGAGAAATGGCATCGCCTAGCAATGAACCCAATAAGCTGGTGCGTTTACGTAGTACGTTATTATCTAAAGTCATCCTTAACAACCTTCTTATTAAATGAGTGAGTACAGTGTTAACGAGTATAATATTAGGGCTATCATAGATTTTTTATCTCTACAGACATCCTTACCGTTTTTTACAATTTAACATGAATGGGTAGTTATGTCTGACGCTCAAAGCAATTTTTTATCAATTGATGTTCGTCATATTATAGTGTATTTAACGCCCCGTCTATTTTTCAAACAATTCTTAGCTCGAGTTCACTTGGCTTACGTCTTAGCGTAATCTCGCAGCTTATCTATATAATCCGCCCAATCTTGCATCATCTTTACCCTAGTATCGATTTCATCAAGTCTGTTGTAAGCCCCGCCGTGCGTGTCTTTTATCCTGTGACCCAGCTGTAATTCTGTGACGATGTCTGAGTAGCGTAACTCTGGCTGTTCCATAAGCAAGGTTTTGGCCGAGGCCCGAAAGCCATGCGCGCATTGCACGTCTTTGTATCCAAGCCGGTGAAATATCTGTACCAGTGTGGCTTTGCTGATATAAGCATTGCTTGAACCGCGCATTGAGGCAAAGACATACTCTTTATGTCCTGTGATAGATTGAATGTTTCGTAATCGCGCAATCACTTGCGTCGCTAATGGCACGACTAAGTGCGACACCATGTCGTCGCGACCTTCGCCTTTGGTCGGGAAGAATGCCCATGTATCATTATCCCAGTCGATATCCTGCCAGCGCATAGAGCGTAAATCAATACTACGGACAAACACATAAGGCAATAAATTCATGGCTTCTAATGTAAGCTTGCTTGCCCCTTTAAAATTGGACATTTCATATAAAAGCGTCGCAAACTGATCGGGCTTGGTAATAGCTGGCAAGTGATTGCCTGAATTGGCAGGTGCCAACTCGCCACGGGTGTCAATCGCTACATTTTTATCGCATAATCCTCGTGCGACAGCGAATGAAAATACTTTTTCCGTATACAGCCGCGTACTGGCGCCAACGAAGGTCGCTTGATTGTCGTTATGTTGGATTGCTTCACACACACTTAATATCATCTCACTGGTGATATCATTCATTCTCAGATCGCCAATATCACGGCACATGTATCCCAAGCACAAATCCCAAAATTTGAGTGTCGACTCACTAAACGCAGGTTTTTTTGATTTGCTTTGCTGACGACTGGATGTTTTGTGATCTCGCCATGCTTGCGCAATGTCAGCGAACGTGGCGTTCTTTAGGTGAGCATACTTATTCACTTGCTCTTTTTGCTGTATGGCTTTAGGGTCAGAGCCGTTTGCGACCGTATTAAGTATGGTCTCTGCTTTGTACTTGACCTCATATAGACTGATGTCCTCAACCTTGCCGAGCATCATTCTGGGTCGCTTACCATCGACATGTGGATGAGAGTAGCGCAGGTAGTATTCTTTTTTACCGTTTGGATAGACACGTAGACTTAGACCCGCGATACCTGAGACACTGACCGAGTAATCCTTATCTCGACATTCAAGTTTATTGATATCATTTATGTTGTCGACAGCCATGTTCTTATCCGTAATTTTTATGAGGTAAATGCGTGATAGTTTATGCAAATTCGATAACTTATGAAAATACCCTCCTGTAAAAAGCCAAAGAGTATTTGGACACTGATATGGACACCGATATTTATTATGATAATATTACAGGCCTTTTATACAAAAGGATTTATGTGCTAATTATCCCCAAGGCTCACTTGGGGATAATTGTAGCATATTGAGGAAATAAGGAGTAGACCGCGCGCTTATTGGGTTGAGCACCGTTTTTTTGCTCATCATTTCGGCACATACTTGGAGGGATTTATAAGGCGAATCGTCCATTTGGTAAACGATAGCGCGGATTTATTAAAAAAAACACGGTCGCGTACACGCACAGAATATAAAAATCAGGGTCATAGTACTATTCTGTGCAAATCTGGAAGGTACTGTTTTAAGGTCTAATATCAGTGCAGGCACGTAAAACGACTAAAAGCCAATTTTCTAAGTATTCATAAAAACAAAACTCAGCAAGTCTATTGGTAAATTTAAAATAGGGCAGATAAATGATGCATAATAAGATAAACTGCCTCGTTCTCGTTGTGCGCGCGGCGTTTGGATTTAGCATCTATAAACCAAGTAGCGATGACCGAAAAGATAACTGAAAATTTATAAAAGACGATGGATATAAGGCAGCCTATTATGGAGCAAAAAAAATCACCCTATGGCACACAGACAAAATGGGGTAGAGCATAAGCCTGTCTTTATGCCGAGAGTCAACAGCGACAATCTAGTAAAAACAGACATGGTCAGATTTGAACGCCATGTGGGATTTGCGACCAGACAAAAGAAAAAATCTACCAATGATATGCATCAAGTCATTCGTAAAAAATACGGTTTTAAGCATGTTTTGGAGTTATCCAGTAAATCTGGCAATAAGCTGAGCTTTCCGCTGAGTCCGTTTAGTTTAAAGATCACTAACTATCGTTTATCCATTTATCTAAGAGTGAACTATTAGACTCCGTACTTATGAGCAGGTTTTTTCCTTATCCCAAATTTCACATTTGCTAGTAATAACCCCGACAATATCAATATCATTGCCAGCATTTTCCACCACGTTACAACTTCGCCCGTAAGCACTACGGACGTTGTCATACCGAATACCGGCACTAATAGAGCAAATGGCATAACCTTGGAGGCAGTATTTTGACTGAGTAGATGTGCCCAGAGTCCGAAGCCGACTAGGGTTGAGATATACACGATAAACCCAAGCGACAGCCACGACTTCATCGACGCTTCGGTAAAGGTTGCCAGCTGCCATGCATCGGTCTCAAATATAAGCGAAGATAACGTCAAAAACACGCAAGCGATCAGAGCGCCCCATGCGACCAGTGCAAGAGCAGACAAAGCAGAGGTTTTGTTTTTAACGGTGGTAGGTGCTGTTGCTGTTTTTTGTTGTGCCGCTTTTAAGGTCGCTTGTGCTGAGGCTTGCTTGGATGCAATGTTGCCAAAGCTCCAGCCCACTGCGGCAATCAAAATGCAGACAAATCCAGCCACAGGCATATCTCCGCCGAGATTGAGCGCAATCACACCAAGGCCCAATACCCCAACCATCATACCGATGACTTGCATGCGACTGACTGCTTCACCCAAGATAAAGTACGCCAACAACACAGTGATAAAAATTTGCATTTGTAGCAACAACGCCGTCAAACCCGGTGACGCACCTAGATGCATGGCCGTAAATACAAAGGCATATTGCATGACAAAGGTACCGATAGCATAGATGAGTAAGGTACGGTTAAAGGTAGGCGGTTTAAGAAAAAACACCAAGGGCACTGCGGTAAAGAAAAAGCGTAGGGCAGTGAGCATTAGTGGCGGGAAGCTCTCTAATCCCCATGCAATAAAGGTGAAGTTCACACCCCAAATAAAGGTAACCAGTACAGCCAGTGCAGTGTATATCGGGTTCATAGTGTCATCCTAAATAATGACGATCCATATGGAATGTCTCAACTATAGTTTATATGACCACAACAAACCCGATACAGTTTCACTTATGATGAACAAAGTGTATAGTCGCTCTTAGCGTGACAATTTTTTAGATTTTTATTATCAACGATAAGTACTTTTATCATGGTCGAAAACTACAAGCTCAATCCTAACTTAACAAAGACTGCTGCCGTCGCTGAATGGCTAAAGCAGCGCATTGATTGGCAAATTTACTTGCCCAACCAGCGTGTGCCATCGGTGCGAAAACTATCCAAACTCATGGGTATATCGAGCTTCACCGTTGTGCAAGCTTATGAGCAACTGGTGGCAACCAATGTCTTGGTCGCCAAGCCAAGCTCAGGCTATTATGTGAATGAGCAGACAAGACTAGTACCGCCCAACCGTGACAAAAAAGTTGCCCCCAAGCAGCCAGTCATAGATACTCGCTGGCTGGTACAGCAAGTGTCGAGCGATATTCCGCATCACCGATCCCCAGGCGTGGGCACGCTACCTAGAGACTGGATACGTAATGACAAGATGGAGTGGGCGATACGGCAGGTCACCCAGCAAGCAGACGGCTTCATCTATGACTATAGCGCGGTGCAAGGCTATTTGCCGCTGCGTCAGCAACTGGTGCAGCAGCTGAATGTGCTAGGTATGCAGACCTATACAGACAATGTCATGACCACCGCAGGCATATCACACGCCATTACTATGATTGCCCAACTATTGACTGAGGTCGGTGATACGGTGATGGTCGATGGGCCGGGCTGGTTTTGGTTATCGAGCTGTCTACAACAGCAGGGACTCAATGTTGTCGCGGTCGAGCGCGATCACCAAGGCCCCGATATTGAGCAGATGCAACAGCTGTTTGAAACGTATCATCCAAAGCTGTATTTGACCAACAGCGTGCTACACAATCCCACCTCTTATAATCTGCATCCTGCGCGGGCGCATCAAGTGCTTAATCTTATTCATCAATACGACGCGTATATTTTTGAGGATGACTTATACGCCGCGTTTTTGCCGAGTGGTCAAGTCCTGCGTTATGCTAGTCTTGACCAGTTCGAGCGCGTGTTTTATGCGACAGGATTTTCAAAGTCGATGTCATCAGGCTGGCGCGTTGGCTTACTGGTCTGTCCCGATCATTTCATTGATGATGTGCTGCGTATCAAAACCTTGAGTAATATGAGTACGCCAGAGTTTGGTGAGCGCGTGATTCACCACTTATGGACGCATGGTGAATACCGCAGGCAAATCAAAAAAGGCCAGCAGCAGTTATATCGTGCGCATGAGCGGATGCGCATAGCATTGCCTAAGATCGGACTTGTCTATCCTGAGCATACGCAGGCAGGCCTCTTTGTGTGGGTGGATACGCATCAAGACACCAGCCAGCTGGCACTAGATGCCTATAGCGATGGCTGGCTAGTGGCACCGGGGCATTTATTTCATCCAGATGCCAGTGCCTCAACCTATCTGCGCCTGAACGTATCGACGAGCAGTGATGCATTTTTGGCTTGGCTGGGCGATTATTTGAATCATTGACAATACCAGCCTGCCTGCTATGTCTGTTCAGCCTACGATGTCTTTACTTACAGTGAATATTTACCACCAATAGGTTGGATACTGGCTATTCTTACCTAGGTTGTTATGGCAATGGCCGTACCGACCGCCATTGCCATACTCCACCATTGAATACCAAATAGTGTCATAAATACAAGCCCTGTAAAGGTTGCGATAACATGTCCACCGATGACATTTCTTGGCCATGCAAAGGGG
Source organism: Psychrobacter pacificensis (assembly GCF_900101915.1). GTDB lineage: Bacteria > Pseudomonadota > Gammaproteobacteria > Pseudomonadales > Moraxellaceae > Psychrobacter > Psychrobacter pacificensis. The sequence continues at coordinate 62,376 of NZ_FNAL01000017.1, forward strand.
CTGGCAGAATAGGCAAAGATAAGTAAATAGCTGGCACCGAATGATCCTAGAAACATCATCAGTGCTAAACTATTGCGTACCACTGCAAGGATGCAGTAGCAAGTGTGCCACCAAGCCACTATCATCACCAGATGTTTATGATGCAATTAAAAGGTTATTGTGAGAAATGGGATGTCAAACCAGCAGAAGACGTTGCTAGGAGCTGTTTGGGATTTTTGACCGACTGGAGCTCATCAGAGGGTTTTCACGGATGTATGTTTATCAATGCGTGCGCCGAATATTAAGCTGCTGAGTCTATGCCGCATCAAATCGCCAATCAACACAAAAGGGAGGTTAGACAATGGTTATTTGCTCAGTTTGAGCGAGTAGGCGCTCATCACCCTCAGCAGAAAGCCGATACTTTATTTGTATGGGGTGAAGGCCTTATTGTGACAGCGCAAACCGATCAAAAAACCACTGCCACTGAATAATGAGCTTTTTATAGAATTAATAAAATAGCTTGTCTTAGGTATTGGCTGGTAGTATCGGTATTAGAACAGATGCTGTCGCCATGGTAAAGGAGGCATAATTGGACATCACCAACACTGACAATCAGTTTGAAATATACACCACCGATGATGGGCAAACGCAGATTGAGATTCGCCTAGAGCAGGAGACGCTGTGGCTGTCGCAAGCGCAAATGGCAACCTTGTTTGACAAAGATTCAGATACCATAGGACTACATCTAAAAAACATTTACAAAGAAGGCGAATTAGATCAAACAGCAACTACCGAGGAATCCTCGGTAGTTCGCCAAGAAGGGTCGCGCCAAGTACGCCGTAAGATTCGTTTTTATAATCTAGATGCCATTATCTCGGTGGGTTATCGGGTCAATTCCAAAAAAGGCACGCAGTTTCGGATATGGGCGACTCAGCGTTTGCGTGAGTACTTACTACAAGGCTATGCCATCAATGAACAACGCTTTGACAAAAACGCCGCCGAGCTACAGCAAGCCCTAGCCCTCATCAAAAAAACTGCCCAAAGCCCCGAGCTACACACCGATGAAGGGCGCGGACTCATTGAGATTATCAGCCGCTACACACAGACGTTTTTGTGGTTACAGCGTTATGACGAAGGCTTGCTCAATGCGCCAGTAGGACAGGCAGGCGGTATTCTGCCCAGTACAGTTGAGGCCATGGCAGCGCTCACGCATCTAAAGGCGCAGCTGATAGCACGAGGTGAGGCGACAGTATTGTTTGCCAAACCGCGCGGCGATGGCTTGGACAGTATCTTGGCGACATTAGAGCAAACGGTGTTTGGTGAGCCAGCTTATCCGACAATTGAGAGCAAGGCGGCGCATTTACTCTATTTTATGGTCAAAAATCACGTCTTTACTGATGGTAATAAGCGTAGCGGCGCATTTTTATTTATCGACTTTTTGCATCGCAATCAGCGCCTACTTGACAGTAAAGGCGATACAGTGATTAATGATACTGGACTTGCCGCGTTAACCTTATTGGTTGCTGAGTCTGACCCCAGTCAAAAAGAAACTTTGATCAAGCTAATTATGAATATGCTGTCGTTAGAAAACTGATAACGATTATAACTATGATTGGCTTTATTTTGTGATTCGTATCATCGTATAGAAAGACAGATATTAAGGATAGTGTCTGTCTTTCTATACGGTGATTGTTTATGTGGAGCAAGAAAGTATTCTATTGAGCAGTGCTAGATAGAATATCTTTAAATTCTAATAGCTAACAACTTAATCAAATAAGAGTTTATTTATGCTGTGATAGTATCATGGGTTCCATAAATAAATTACTCGAGATGTCTTATTTAACTTATGCGTACCTAAAGTCAGGTTCACGAGTTAACAGAGATGATTAGCTAGTAAAAACAATGCTCTATAGTGAGGAGGAAAATAAATGGTTCATGAACCTTAATATCTGACTTAGACTGTGTACCACAATTCTCATTTATTATAGAGTGTATATGAAAGTAGATAAGTATTCGAAGACTTGAGTCTACTTATCAAGAATTTTTCGATGATCACCCAAAAGATAGAGTGATATTTTGCCAGTTCAATAGCTTTGATAAACTTTCGTAGGTGCGCGTGATAAGAGCTCTGATATTATTATTTAAGGTAGAATGAACCTCACCGGGATTGTCGGAGACTCAACTTCTGAGAGATTACGACAATTAAAAGACAAACCTACACTCCTGAGATTAAAGAACGCACCGTTCACATGCTAATTGAAGCAGCGAGCGACTATCCCTGTGCGATTCACTATAAATACTCCAAAACAATGATACAGAGTTAATTACAAATAATAGAAATAAATTTATGAAGTATAAGAGAGTAAAATAAATATTGATGCAAACTAGGGTGTGTTGACAATTACCGTCAGAAGAAGTTCTCGATTAAGTGACGCCACTTGTACATTTCTTTATCGAAATCTCGTTGCTTTAAACGAGAGCGTTTAGGGGGTATGACCGCTTTGCTACCACGCTCTTCTAAGTCTAGCAGTAGCCAATCCGTGTCAAAGGCTCTATCAGCAAGCAATGCACCAAACTCTTTGTCTTTAATTAAAGGTTTAACGCCAGCCATGTCATGCTGTTGTCCTTTCAATAAAGTAAAATCAACAAGGTTGCCTAATGCATCAACCATTGCCATGATTTTAGTGGTCATACCGCCTCTTGATTTGCCAATTGCCTGATGACAAGCCCCCCTTTTGCGCCTTGTCCATGACGATGTACCTTAACAATAGTGCCATCAATCATGGCATACTCTAAATCTGAGTCATTCAGAGCATTA
>NZ_FNAL01000014.1 GCF_900101915.1 Psychrobacter pacificensis
AGTACAGGATCAAAGCTGCTATCACGGTCTCTTGGGGTAGAGATTTCAAGATCGCCTGTGTCGCTACGGACGGTTTTTTTAGTGTGTCCATTGCGCTTATTAGGCTTGTCTGCTTTCTCATGCTTGGGGTAGCCGAGATGGTCTTCCATCTCAGCTTCAAGGGCAGTATCGATAAACGACTGCATGAGCTGCTTTTGAAAGTCTTTGATGTCATCGAAGCTGTTCATGCTACCAGCCATTTGCTCGGCCAGTTTTTTAATGTCAGATTGAGTAGTCATTGCTTATTCTCCGGTTAATGGATTATAAGCAGTTACACAGAGTTTGGGAAAGGCTCTTAATTAACGTTTGTAGTAGCAATTCATATTTAATATCTTTACTTTTGAATAACTTCTTATTAATAAAAAATTGAAAAGTATCGCTTTTAAGTAAGTAGGAAATACAAGAGTATATATAATAATTAATATATTACAACATCATACGTTTATAACTTATTACTTAATGACATTAACCCCATTTCAGAGATCATATGTGCATTTACTTTTTTCACATCGTACTTTTCCAAAGCAATACTTCTAGATGCCTGACCCAGTCTCTCATATAAGCTAGGGTTGTCTATAAATTGCTTCATGGCATCGACTAACTCATCAACAGCCTTGACAGGAACAAGGTAGCCATTTTCACCAGATATCACAGTATCACGGCACCCTGGAGCATCCGTAGTAATTATTGCTCTACCCATCGACATTGCTTCTAACACAGAACGCGACGTGCCTTCACGGTATGAGGGCAGTACATATACAGAACACTCCTGTATTGCCGGACGAACATCGTCAAGCTTACCCCAATAGTTAATATCACCGTCCTTTATCCAATCATCTAGCTGAGTCTGACTGATGGCTGCAGGGTTCTCGTCTATCCAGCCTACCAAATGAAATTCAGCATTAGGATATTCTGCCTTTATCCTTTTAGCTGCCCTTACATACTCTAATATACCTTTATCTTTGAGTAATCTAGCAATTAATAAGAAAGAGGGTTTGATACTGCCTGTTGTATCTCTAGGAAACGGTAAGACATCAAAATCAGTGACGTCAACACCTGATCCATTTACTACCACACTGGGCGTTTTAGAACTCAACAACTTTAAACTTTTAAATAAGTCACGATCATCTGTATTCTGAAAAAATACCTTTGATGATTTTTTTAGTGCTTGTTGATACATACCATGGACGAGTTTTTGAAATACTGTACGTTTACTCGTTTCTTCCACCTGCTGAAAGGTATAACCCAGTCCAGAGATCAATACGAAACGGTTAGGTACTTTAGCAAGCCAAGCAGCTAACGTCCCATATATAACGGGCTTGATAGTATATGAGAGCATAAAGTCAGGCTGTATCTCATGTAATAGACTATACATCGCCATTATCATTTTCATATCCGCAATAGGATTAGTACCAGTACGTTGCATAGGTACTTCATGTAGACTGTATCCAAGCTCACTTAAGGTATTATAATCTGTAGCATAAGTCTTTAAATCTGGTGCTACTACATGTATCTCATAGCCTAGTGCAGCGATGTCTTGTAATAGCTTACCGCGAAAGTTCAGTACATGAGGTAAGTAGTTGGCACATATTAAAAATTTCATAGTTAGTACACAGTATATTGGATATAGATAATAAAATTTAGGCCACAAAATTTAAGTTTATTCTGAAGATTTAAATATAGGTTGAGTATAGTTCTTTATTCTTTTATTACTTCTCAGTCTAGTAATATTGCAGTCTGCGCAGACAAACAACACGTAAATCATTACAAATGGGTAGCGGTAGCGTACGGCAGTACCGTAGTTAAATACCACGAGGCCGTATATAGACATTGAGAAAGCTAAAAACAGTAACCAAAAAGCAAGCTTATCTAAATTTTTCCTCCAAGCTTGTCGAGTAATTAAAAATAAAACACCCAAAACAAATACATTTTCAAGTGACTGTATTAACTGTAAGGCACTAGTTGCTTCCCATGGTAATGGCTTGACCAAGAAGTACAATGCTGAGGTCAAGCCTTGGAAAACAAAGTCACCTGCACCTGTAATCAGACTAATGTCATCTCTATCACCACCATCTTCCACAAACATAGCAACCCTAAAAAAGTTTACTAGCGGGATAGCAATAGGAGCAGATAGCAGTAAGCCAGCTAAACTAATAGCACCAATCATCAATGCTTTAGCCAAACTCATACCTTTTCTGGCTACGTTGAATATGAAATATATTAGAACGATAGGACCAAGAATAAAAAAGTTTTGAAATTTTATTAGATATATGGGTATGACAAAAAGAGCACTTTTAAAAATTTTAGATTCGCGTGTATATATTATAGTAAGTGTCATAAAAAAGAAAATCAAAGTCTCTCTTAAACTTAGCGCTGTATAGAGCGCTGCACTAGGAAATAGTAAATAAAACCATATAGATACGTTAGTAAAGACTCTTTTTACATATAATACAAAGAACAGGATAATATATAAAAAAGTATTATAAAACCCTAAGCTTATGGGGGATACGGGAGTAGGAAATGGCATTAGTGCGAAGAACACACTAGCCTGATTTACATTACCGTCACTTATGAATGCCTGAATGAAACTCAATTCGCCATTTCTTAAGCTATTAACAGCACGCCAATATTTAAATTGATCTGGCATATAAGAGGTACTAAATAAGACGTCGTTTAGAACGAAAGGTAAAAAACAATGTAAAGCTAATAACACTTGATATTTCTGCTTTACTTGAAATTTATACCCAAGTAAAAACACCATTAGTAAGCATATCAGTAGACTAGGCAACTCGAACAGCCTAACACCTAAAAAACCGTAACTATAGATCCAACTTAGGTCTGACATTCAGTTATCTCTATGATTTGATATTGTTTTTAACGACTCTAAATTTACCGCTCTTTTCTTTAGGTATATTATCAACTACCTCTATGCTGATTAGTACATCTTTGCCAAAACGTTCAGTTAGCGCATGATGAAACTTTTCTTGTTGTTTTTCATCGAAGTATTTATTGCCAACAACCATGACTTCTACTCTTTCCAACTCGTTTTGAACCACTTGAAACTGAATGATACCTGCAACACCTTTGGTACTATTGGTTATATTTACGTAGTTAATTTTACCATTCGTAGGAGTTGAGATATAGTCAGTAGAACGTCCTTCTATAGCTTTTACCACTGGAAATACCGAACCACAATTGCACTTGTATTCCTTTGGAGCAAGCGTAATACGATCGCCAATGCGGTAGCGAATAAGTGGTGTACCCTCAGTTGCAAATGAAGTGACTAGAATTTCGCCTTCTAGAGCTGGTTGCAGACTATCATCAACTACTTCAAATATTCCAGTTAATGGATGGATATGTAGATTACCTTCTATGCATTCTAAAATAAATGGCGCACCTTCTGACGATGCATATTGATCAGCGATTTTACATCCCAACACAGATTGAATAACTTCGCGATGAACAGGTAGTAGTGTCTCAGCAGTCGGAAAAAAAGCTTTTACTTTACTTTTAAGTTTTAAATTCCGACTTACGGCCATTGCACATAGCTCATAAACACTAGACGGAAAACCTACTATGTACTCAGGCGCAAACTTACAAAATGCTGTCCAATATATATCAAAATTGGCATCAGTAATATGAAAAGTTGAAAAAAAGCGTATACGATTGACGTAGTCGTCTTTGTGACAAATGCCTTTTTTAAGATCTTTTTCAGTGATTATGTTTTTGCCACTGAACCAAGCACACTTTTTACCTAGCTTATATCCATACTGAGCTCTAAAATGGTCCAATAATGCATTACGCTCTTGGACATTGTCCTTGGTATAAAGCACCTTCATAGAGGCACCAGTGGTACCACCTGTAAAATTTACAACGGCATCTTTTTCTTTTATGGTAGCAATTGCATCCAAATTCTCAATAATATCTTTCTTAAGGAGTATATTGAAATCACCTAAATCTTTATAGTCTTTAAAACGACTATACCATTTTGAATTAGAGGTACTTTTATCCAAAAAATTATGCAATCGACTACTTTGCTCTGATTCGATTTCAGATAGTGACGCGTTTGAGAATTTTGAAAAATACTCTCGATACTTCTGGTAGTTGCCTCCGTGTCGGACTCTATACTGGTAGGTGTTAAAAACACTAATGGCTAAGTTCTGTACCAGATGTGGACTACGACGTCCTAGATCTTCTTTTAAAGACATGCTAAATACCTGTTAGTTCCATATTTATAACTACATATGATTTTGTATGGGGTATACGATAAGTTGTTTTGTGAATAGTATTTACTCTAATCGGTCTCAGGCATACCTCACGTAACCTTGATAATCTTAATATCTATTAGATAACTTACCTATACTAGAAAGTTAAAATGTTTTGCACTAATAAAATGTTTCTCATCAAACAGAAAGAATTCTTAGACAGTTTTGGTTGAAATCCGTAGAGTAATCTACTTTTTGGTTCCAGTATGTACGAGCGCTACTACTCAAACTATCATAGACTGTTTGATCATTGATGGCACTTAAAACCTTTTCATGAGCAGAATCTTGGTAGTAGATGGAATTTAAACTATCAGTACAATAATTCGCTATCTCTCCGACAGGGGTGACAATAGGAACCAGTCCAAGTTGCATGGCTTCAGTGACGGCTATAGCCATGCCTTCATGACTTGACGTGTTGATAAAGAACTTAGAATTTAAAGCTTCCTCAGGATAGTGATTGGGCACTTTTTCACCCATAAAGAGGACATTATTATCTAGTCCTAGTTTTTTAACCAATTCTTGTAGACTAGATAGTTCCCCACGGTCTGGTCCAAAAATATAGAACATTGCTTCGGGAACATGTTTATTTATATTCTCAAAAAACCGAATAGCTTTATCTAGCCTTTTTTGCTTTGCAATTCTTCCCCAAAATACAAAGTTGTTTTTTCTATCATGGTTTGAAACATGCTTGCTTAAACCAGTAAAAAAGGAAATCACTTTTACTTTATTACTGGTTTTGTTACTTGAGAATATACCGACTTTGCTAGCTTGAGAGTCACACCATACTTCATCAGCTAAAGACATAGCGATACTAGTAACTATCTTATCAGCAACGTGAGCAAATTTGTTAGCATGTATAAACACGACTAACTTTAAGGGCTCTTTAGTAAATACTTTTCTATATATAGTATAAACTGTAGCTATTAGACTGACTCGCCATAGTGAAGAGATAAGCAGGTTTGGTTTATTATCTAACAAATATTCGAATGCGTTGATATAGAAGCTAAAAGAGTTTAAATTACTATTTTGACTTATCACCTTAATGTGTGACTCTTCGCTCAAAGTCTTACCACATACAAAAGCTACCTCAATATTCAAACTACCATTTGGTTTTAGCGAGCGTGCTGCTTGCTCTACACCTCCGAGACCATCGTGTGGAATCAAATGTATAACTTTCATCACAATTTTTACCTCTGAGCTAAGTAATCTCTAAATTAGTAAAATCAGTTGCTGTGGTCGGATTGGAACTTTAACTACTTCAAATAGCTCGTTAAAGTACGTAATTCCGACTTTATTTTGATCGCAGTATCAAAACCAAATACTCGTGATAGAAGTATTGTCTTTTTATTATACCCATCATTTTCATAGCCTAATCTCTTTGCTCTCGATATCCATTTATCTGAATCATTTTCATATTCTTCTGATTGAGCTATCCATGCTACTTTACAACAATATCTTCCTAAAGATTTTTTGTATTCAACTAGGTTATTATTACTATTTATCCAGTTCAATATATGTTCATATACGACCTCTGAAGCAAAAAGTCTGTCTTCTATTGGAGCCTTACTTACTCTAAGTTGCGAATTATGCTGCCAATAGGTACTATAACCTTCTTGGCTGATGGAGATATTTTTAGTATTTATTAAACCTCTTATCGCAAGCTCACCATCTTGATTTTTTTTCAACCTCTCATCCCATCCACCAATTTTTTTTAATTTTTCAGTTCTCCATAAAACACTACAGGTCGGTACACACTCATTGTTTATCCAATTAAAAATCCAATCTTCACTATCTAGATACGGTGGTTGACGAATTTCACCTTTTCGCATGCTATCACCATCGAGTCTCCATGGTCCAAACGAAATATCAGCATTATGAAGATTGGAAGAATCAACTAAGCCTTTAATAAGTTGGGTTGAAACAAAATCATCTGAATCAATAAACATAACATAGGAGGTGTTTACTCTATCTAGTCCTAAGTTTCTAGCATAAGGTGCACCCTTATTTTTTGAGTAGGAAATATGATTAATACCACTTATATCTTCTATTTTTTTTCTAGTATTATCGAATATTCCGTCTTCTATCACATATATATTATTGGGTGCAACTCCGGCATTGATAACAGAGTGTATAGTTCGCGATATAAGTTTTTCTGATTTATAACTAGGTATAACTACTGATACATTCATTTTTCTTCTTCGCTATATTTTAATAAGATAAAATTCTTCCTATACTTTAAATTTCTCAAAACAGAGTTCACGAGTGCAGTGTAGTCAGTTCGAAATAGAATTGGTACACGCATTCATACATAGCTACGTATTACTGGTATGAATTTTACTGGCGTGCTGCTAACATAGAGGCTGCATAAAATTCATCTCAGAAGCCCTGTCTCGATTTTATAGTGATTTAACTATATTTAATTTCAAACAATATAAATACTCTTTGAGTTAGTATAACCTCTTATAAGCTGTCCAATTTTATTATGCCACTACAAAGTGACATATAAGTTTTCAAATATAGACCTAAATTTTATCAATCTCAACAAATACAAGAGACCACATTTCTTCTGATAATGCCTTAAGTCTATTAGACTCTTTTTGCAAATGCTTTCTAAGTTTTTTTGCTGTTACAGGTTTTATTAGTAGGTCTATTTTTTCTTCCAATATTTCGTCTGAATCTAGTACTGTAACAATTCCTTCTTTGAAATCATAGTTTTCAAACAATCTAGAATACTTATGACTCCATCCTGTAGCAAGGGAAGGTACTCCCTGTGATAAAGCACTAACTAAACCATGAAAACGACTTCCAATAGTAGCGTCACATGTACCTAATATGCCTTTGATATATATTGGATTAGCTTCCTTGACTATCGGTATTCCACCTACAGCCTCTGATATTTTTTCAGCTAACATCTGATCTTTAGCACCTTCATGTACTAGTATAAAAGGTTGCATTCCTTGCTCCATCAAGTATTTCGCACAACGAATCAAAAATGGTAAATAAGCCTTACTTTCTGCTTTACTTGTCTTATCGATCATACGATAATTTGGCACTAATGCAATTCGTTTGTTGCTACTATCGTAGCCTTCTGGTACTACTCCTTCAACTAGATTAGTGAAGTCAGGAAAGCATCTTATCTTATCTTTGTTGCCAACCAAATCTGTAATATAGTTGTAAGAATCTAATTCACGCGCAAATATTAAATCAGCATTTTTTGTCCATCGTTTAACATATTTTCCAATATTATCCTTTTCGAAAGGACCAAATGCTTGTGGTAACATAATCAGTTTTGTACCGTTCTTTTTCCATTTGGCACTAGATATACTTAATTCTCTACTATTTTTGGTTCCCCACTGATCACTATAAGCAAACCCTGCAGCGTCAATGACAACATCTATTTCATCAGTAAAAACTAAACCATATTGCTTCAAAAATTTTCTTCTAGGAAAGAACTCTATAAATTTACCGAAGTCAAATCCTTTACGCCATAACCAAACCTTTGGATGTAAATTCAAATCCCGCATCTTCTTATAAGTATCGTCTGATCCACCATAAGAAGGTGCCATTGTTAATATTGCATCTGGATAACGCTCTCTTAATTTCTGTACTACGGCATGAAGCATTAGCTCAGCCCCTTTATTAACAAAACCTACTTCTCTTATTTCAATAATCATTTGCTAATATCCTCTAATATAAGATTGTTTTCTTTTTTTTGTGAATAAGGAATACCACCTGTATCTTCCGCATAACCAACCGCTAAAAGCATTACAACTCTTTCATAATCTTTTAATTTAATTACATTTCTTAGTTTACGCTCATTAGCATCAATCTCTGGCCAGTTAATAGGGCAAGTAGACAATCCTAACGTTTCTAAAGCAAGCATTAGTTGCATTGCCGCTAGAGAGCCATCTATATATATAACGTGACGATCTCTCTCAAATGGATAAGCTGAAAGGTCGCCAACTATCGCAATAATAGCGGGCAAATTTTCTGAAAAACCTACTGTGCCCATTGCACACTTTGCAATTGCGACTGTCCTTTCTTTTTCATTACAGAAAATAAAGCGATAAGGCTGACGATTGCAGGCAGATGGTGCAAAACTAGCTATATTTGATGCCTTCTGTACTAAATCGAGTGGTACTGGTTTGTCCTGATACCACCGTACAGAACGTCTACGAATAAACAACTGTCTTATTTCGCTAAATTCGATACTTGTTGATGGCAAATTACTATAAGTATAAGGTTTGAACGCTTTGCTCCCACTTGGGAACTCTGTATTTATGTCATAATAATCGGTCATTGCTAAACGTATTTTTTCGTAGAAATCTCTCGCTTGATCGATCTTAGGTGTGGATCCGACAATTTTAAAGTACTCATCTAAAACGTCTGTAGCCCATTTTTTTTCTGCAGTAGCCAATATTGTAGACTTTACCGCCTCTCTATAACAATCTACTGTCTCTTGAATAAAACCCTCTCCAAACACATCCCGTCTCGGTTTCATGATGAGACCTTTTTCAAGACGATGAATATTTCTTCTCAAAAGCGCACAGCTCTTACCTATATCATTTAAAGAGTCGTAGTAAGCTTTGCGTCCCTTAAGAACAGCTTGATGCTCATTAGAAAAGTCATTCGATACAAAATAATGAAAATCAGATAGAAAACGGGTTCTATGTGATACTCCTAATACTTTCTTCTTTAAAGCGACTTTTGTTGTATTCGCTGAAGAAACAAATGAAGCTGGTATAATTTTCTTTATGAATGGCTTTATCATTAGCTTAGCCTTTTACGAATTAATTTAATATAATCTTCTGAAAGTATGCCGAACACTGTACCCGGTCTATTAGATAATTTAGTACGCTGTAAAAACCACCGATTGAAAGGAACGAGAACATACAAGGCATTTGGGTCAGTGAAATATGCCAATCTGTTTTTAACTTTATTAATAAAATTGACAGGAGGATTTGAACGACCTACAGGTGCATTTTTGCCAACAGTATCTACCAAACTATAATTAACAAAATCGTTCCAAAGTACAGTATTGAGACGCAATGAATAAGGGACTGACTCCCACAGAGCTATGAATTCGTCATCCCAGAATGGCATCCACCAATCTAAATCAAAAAAGTCATAATAGCGGTTTGAGTTTACTATGAACTTGCTCTGTCTTTCCTTTGAATTCCATATTTCAGCGACTTGTAAAAACGTGCCTCCGGACTCTTTAAGCAATAGCCTTAATTCTGTTTTTATCTTCAAAACCAAAGCAGAGGTTAATACCTCAGAAGTATGCTTGTAGTGCCTTTTAATTACATGGTCGAATAATTTTTCTTCATTTTTTACAGTTAGAAAATCTTTTTTATTAAAATGACCTCCAGCAACAAAATCAGCAGTATGTCCTGGGCATAGAACTGCATCTGAGTGAACAACACCTAACTCTAATAATTTTTTTATGGCTGGATAGACTTGTACATTAGCTACGGAAGTACCTGAGCTTATAAATTTTATATACTGACCAAATTCCTTACTCTTTTTGATGGTCTTCCACATTGCTTTAGAATAAGTGACATTGTACCATTCGAACTCTAAGGAGTCTGCTATGTGTTTACTCATTTTTACTTCATGGCTATCAGATTTACCAAAAGTAAAGCAGATAACATTTTGATATCCGCTCTTCTTTAGATAAAGTGCTATAGCACGAGAATCATATCCTCCACTTAAAGGAACTACAATCTGCCGTCCGTCAGCCACAGTTATTAACTTGTCAATAATAGCTGTCATCGCCTTATCCATTTTACTAAACCAAAAGTCTTGTCCATCATTGTCTATTAGAGTCTTCTCAGGTAAGAAATTCCAATAATTTGTCCGCTGGATATTTACATCATGTGTGATCTTGACTACCTGCGCAGCTTCCAGTTGATGAATTTCATTTATAAGTGTTTCATGCGAGGTCACGTAGCCCGTGTGTATATATTCTTCTTTAGATATATCATTAATACTCAAGTCACTGTAGGTATCAACCAAGTAGTCAAAGTCATCAGACACAGTGATACCATGATTTAAGTAGTAGAAAAGTGGTCGACTTCTTACTTTATCGCTTATTAAATATGTAGCGTTATCTAGAGAATAAATAATTGTAAAAAATCCATTTATTTTTTCAAAAGCTTTGAAATCATCTTTTAATAAGGTGCTAACAACGAACTGTTCTAACAGTTCTAAATTTAATAGCTTATCATCAAGGAAGCAATTTCCAATTAGAATAAAATGACCACTTTCATTTTTTTGGACATCTCCAAACAGTCCTTTAATATTTGCTATCATAATAATTTTTGGTCCTTCTTGAATAATGGCATTGATCCAAATCACGACTTGTCAGATTATATCTATTGATGAATCTTATTTAGTATATTTCTAGCTTGTTTTGATATTGCTTTTCTTTCAAATTTATTGAACCCAAAAGCTGCTACAGCACATAGTACACCTATTGATATAATAGTCGACTCCCACCAAAAGCCAGAATCTTCTAATGTACGTATGAGTACTAAATAGTATATTGTCACAACTGTAATGACCACTAAAATCCCGCGGCCAACAACTTCTTTGAGATACTCTACTATTGAAAGCGATATTAGATTCTTGACTATAAATAATCTTGCTATAAGTGCAAATATAGATAGCGTTATACCAACATATACAACTGCATAAGGCTCATATCCCATTCTTAGAACAAGATATGAAAAAGGAACATTTAGTAATAAGAGACCACCTACTACACTTTGATACAACTTAATTTTCCCACTTGCCTGCGCAGATGTCATTAAAGGCGCAGATATGCCATCAAAAAGAATATTAACTATAATAAGTTTTACAAATATTGAGGTATATTTAGGTACAGATCCTAGCCATACATTTAAAATCAAATCTGTATTTATCAATATTGGCATTGCTAAAAAGAATAAGAGAAAAAAATTATACTTTGCTCCATAACATACAAGCTGATGCATGTAATTCATGTCTTTTGCGGCATAAGACTTTATTATTTGAGGATTAATCGCTACTTGTAAGTTTTGTACAAAACTATTTAGCGCTCCAGATACTTGCATAGCGATTGCTCTAGCAGCATTAACTGATGGCCCAAAAAATATATTGAGTAAAATATTTAAACCTTGTGTATTCATTACAAAAGAAATATTGCCCCATAGATTCCAGCTAGTATAAGATAGCATAATATGGAACAGCTTCTTATCCCAATACAGTCTAAATCGTGATTCCATAAATTTCTTTTTACAGTAAACTCGATATACCATGGCTATTATAAGTACAACGGCAAGACTAAGTATTCCATAAAGAATTAGCTTATCTATTCCGAACCAACTTAGCATAAATACGATCAGAAGTTTTAACGTCACATCTAAAATGCTAACCCATGCGAATACTTTCATTCGCTCATGAGCAATTATTAGCGCATTGTAGGGCACACTAACTATGGTTACCATAAATGACAACAGCGCTAAGTGAAATACCCATTCAGCAGCGTACATTCTATCTATAGGTATGGTCAGCTGCGTCCTTACAAACCAAAGCCCAACGGTTTCACCTAACAAAAATACAAATAAGGCTATAAGGCTATGTATATTTAGACTCATACTAAATATACCGCGCACATCCTTAACATCAGGTTTGCCTAACTCAAATGCAAGAAAGCGCTGAGTTGCAGAAGACATTGCGCTATTTAAAAATCCTAACGTAATCACGAATCCAGCGACTACATTGTAGATACCAAAATCTTCAACCCCTAATGTCTGTAATATAACTCTTGAAGTATAAAGAGAAACTGCCATAGTTAGCAGCATGCGAAAGTACAGCATGCCCGCATTTTTAGCCATGCGTTTGTATTTGTTACTTTCCACGTTAGCTAACAGTATTAATGCTAGTTACATACCAAGGCATCGCTTTTTCAATACCTTGAACAATATCAAACTGCGGATCATAGCTTAGAGCGTTTTGTATTTTGCTAATGTCAGCCTGACTATGACGCACATCTCCTGCTCTAAAATCTCGATAAACTGGAGCTTGAGTATAGCTAACGCCATTAGCGCTTAAATGCTCTTTAAGTGCTGAAAACAGCGTATTAAGGGTAGTACGGCCGCCCACAGCTACATTATATACTTGGTTCTTGGCTTGTTCAGTAGCAGTCGCTGCCAGAATATTAGCTTGTACTGCATTTTCAATAAAGTTAAAGTCGCGACTGGTATCACCATCGCCATTGATGAATACTTCATCACCTGCGATCATAGCGGCCGTCCATTTCGGTATCACCGCTGCATAGGCACCATCTGGTGTTTGTCGTTTACCAAAGATATTAAAATAACGTAGGCCAATCGTCTTAAAGCCATAAGTTCGAGAGAATACATCCGCATACAGCTCATTAACGTACTTTGTTACCGCATACGGCGATAACGGATTACCAATAGCATCTTCTACTTTTGGCAGTGCCGGATGATCACCATATGTTGAGCTACTCGCCGCATAGGTGAAGCTAGCTACATTAGCATCACGAGCGGCTACCAGCATATTTAAAAAGCCTGAGATATTAGTCTCATTGGTTGCGATAGGATCAGCGATAGAGCGCGGTACTGAGCCTAGCGCTGCTTGATGCAGCACGTAATCAACGCCTTGACAGGCTTTCGAACAATCAGTTAACTGACGAATATCACCCTTTATGAAAGTAAACCTTTCCCACTGCTCAGCGCTTACTAAACTTTTTACTTCATCTAAATTATGCTGGAAACCTGTGGCGAAATTGTCTAACCCCACCACTTTTTGATCAAGCAATAATAGTGTCTCAAGCAGATTAGAGCCAATAAAGCCCGCTACTCCTGTGATAAGCCAAGTTTTAGGCGTCTGTACTAATGTTTCTTTCACTTTATTGTAGGTTGTCGCTGTCATAGTATTGCTCGCATGTTGTTATTGTAAGACTATATGGGCTTATAGACGGATATCTGTGTCTTCTTTGGCGAACACATACTTCAGATCATAGAGCACATGATTATGTTTACCTAAACTTCTTATATGCGCTACGCCCATATCGACAAACTCACTGTGAGCTACTGCTAAAATAATACTATCATAGCTATTGGCTGTAGGCTCATTGACAGGCTTAATACCATACTCTCTTTGGGCCTCTACAGCATCTACCCATGGGTCGTAAACATCGACCTCGATATTGTATTCTTGCAGCTCGTGTACGATATCGATAACCTTAGTATTACGTACGTCAGGACAGTTTTCTTTAAAACTCAAGCCTAATACCAGAACTTTGGCACCTTCAACTTGAATACGTTTTTTAATCATGGTTTTGACTAGTTGAGTGACAACATACTCACCCATACTGTCATTTAGACGGCGGCCAGCCAATATAATCTCGGGGTTATAACCGATCGCTTGTGCTTTATGGGTAAGATAATACGGGTCGACACCGATACAATGCCCACCAACCAGACCTGGACGAAATGGCAAAAAGTTCCATTTGGTGCCTGCAGCTTCTAGTACTGCCTGCGTATCGATACCCATTTTATTAAAGATAACGGCAAGCTCATTGATAAGGGCAATATTCACATCGCGCTGGGTATTTTCAATCACCTTTGCTGCTTCAGCCACTTTAATAGAGGCAGCTTTATGTGTACCCGCAGTGATGATTAAGTTATAGACTTCGTCGACAAAGTCCGCAATCTCAGGCGTTGAACCAGCTGTGACTTTCAGGATGTTAGTCACGCGGTGCTCTTTATCACCTGGGTTAATACGCTCAGGGCTATAACCTGCATAAAAGTCTTGGTTAAAGCTCAATCCTGACACTTTCTCTAGCACAGGGATACACACTTCTTCAGTTGCGCCAGGGTATACGGTTGATTCATAAACGACGATATCACCTTGCTTCAATACGCCGCCGATTGCTTCCGATGCTTTTATAAGCGGTGTTAAGTCAGGTTGTTTGTAGTCATCAATCGGTGTCGGTACAGTGATGATAAAGAAGTTGCAGTCTTTAAGCATCTGGATATCTGAGCTATAACTCAAATGTGTAGCTTCTGCTAACTCCTCTTCACTGACTTCTAAAGTATGATCAATACCTGTATTAAGTGCTGAAATACGCTCAGCATTAATATCAAAGCCTATAACCGAGTGATTTTTACCGAACTCTACTGCTAATGGTAGTCCCACATAGCCCAAACCTATTACTGCTATTTTCAAGTTATTAATATTATACATAGTTACTCTCAAGCTGTTTTTAAAATTTTAGATAATTGCTACATATCTAAAGATATACATTTGTTAATAAGATAGTATCTATTATGCAGTTCGCCCAGCAGTGATTACTTGTCATTGCCATAAGCATAACTGTAGTGATAGCTGTATTTACTAGTCAGACCTTGTTTAACTTCATTCAAAACAATACCATCGACCTGAACATTAGCTTTGTTTAGCTGTTTGACCGCATAGACTAATTGACCCTCTATAGACTTATCGTACCTAGTGACCATCAGCACTTTGTCCGCATATTGCGATATGATCATAGCATCTGACGCTGCTAGTACTGGTGGTGTGTCTATAATAATATAATCATAATGTGTATTAAGCTCAGTCATTAGTGAACTGAACTTGTCGCTCGATAGTAGCGAAGCAGGATTGTGAGGCTGCTTACCTCTAGGTATAAAGTCTACATTGTCTAATGTCGTAGGATGAACGATATCTACTATTGAATGACCGTCTTGCTGGAAGTAGTCTGCAAGACCATTGTCTTGTGTCATATTAAATGTTTTGTGTAGCTCACCCAAACGCATATCTGCATCAATAATCAACACTTTTTTGTTCAACTGAGCAAACACTTCAGATAAGTTCGATGATATAAAGGATTTACCCACACCAGGACTTTCACCAGTTATTAAAATAATTTTGGCACGATTTCCTGTTTTACTGACCGACGGCATACCGAACATCAAACTCGTTCTTAAGCTCTTGATTGCCTCATAACTCAAACTGTTGCTATCGCTGTAGGCCAATAGCCGATTAGCAGATTTGCTATTTTTACCAATTCTAGTTAGTAGCGGAGAGCGCGGCACTGTTGCAATGACAGGGACGCCTGTTTTTGATTCAAGGCGTTCAGGATCTTTGACCACATTTTTCAGTAGATTTTTTAGTAGTACGAGCATGATACCAAGTAGTAGACCAGTGAGCGTTGCCAGCAATATAATAAGTGATTTCTTGGGTGCAATCGCGCGATAGGTATTAATCGGTAGATCAATGATACGTGCAAACCCAACCTGTCCTGCCTGAGCAATTTGTAGCTGCTGGTAGTTTTTTAGCAAGTTCAAATATATTTCTCTATTAATATTCACATCTTCTGACAATTTTAAAAACTCGCGCTGTACTTCGGGTAAGCCTTCAATCCGGTTATCGATAACTTGTATGCGGCTTTGTAACTCTGCTATCTGATCATCAATTTGAATGACTAGAGGGTGTTCTTCTGTATAGTAAGTTGTCAAGTCAGCTTTTTTGAGTCTAAGCTCACTGAGTTGACTATCAATTCGGGCATTTTCTGCTAACAGTATGCTTGATTCTTGTCCGATATCGATAGTACCGTTCTCAGTACGAAAAGCATTAAATGCTTTTTCAGACGCTTCAAGCGTCTGTTTCAACTCTGGAATTTGAGTTTCCATAAATGCAATTGTTCTAGTCGCTTCTTCCGAACCGCGAGAATTATTTTGATCAATGTAAGATAAAATAATCTGACGTAAAATACGACTGACCTGCTCTTGATTAGGGCCGATCATAGATAACTGAATAATACCTGTCTTGGCGCCGAGTTCTGATACGGTCAAAGCACCTTTTATTGCATCTGTTGTGTTTTGTAGTGACTGCTTGGTAATACTGATAGGACGTTCATTAGCTGGTAAGTTATCAACCGTAATTTCAATAAAACCATCTATTCCGTTAAAACGATGTGGCGTATTTAATCGACCTTTAAACGTGTCGAGTCCATTGGTTATTGTAAAGCCTTGACTTGAACCGACTAAAGTAAATGACTTGTCTAGATAGTCTTCTGATACCTCAAACTGACTGACTTGGGCATTCCCATCACTAGTAGCAAGGAATACACCCTCAGGCATATTCTCTTGACTATCAATGCGATTGGTTCTGATTTTATCTATTGCATCAACTGTCGGATCATTTAAGCGAATAGATAAATTGAGTATATCTACCACAGGCCTTAGCACCATACGTGACTTAATCAGCTCAGCTTCTGTTTGCGCAAGACTAGATTCTGTAGCTACCAAATCAGAAATACTTGACCCCAATGCCGAGACGCCTCCAGAAGAGGATTCGATCTGTATCAAAGCATCCGATTTAAAAATAGTCGTTTCATAACGACTATAAAGCACGCCTATTAACAAACCTAGTAACGCAAGAAACAATATTGTCTTCCAGCCGCGTAATATTGAAAATATAATGGCTAGTATGTCTATATCATTATTTGATTCTGCAGAAGGTTTCGATAGATTATCTGAATCTAGGGTCATAACTATATATTCATCGTATTAGGTTAATTATCTGATACCAATCAGTTAGTTTTTTCGTTCAACTAATTTTATCGGCCCAAGGCGTGAGACTGTTGACAATATCTTGCCTGGCTATCTCAAATAATGATATGTCATGTCTATAAGGGTCAGCAATTTCTTTATTAATCCAATGCCCTATCTTAAAGGTCTTGCCACGGCAATGTGGCCACCGCTCCTCTATCCATTTGGTTTGGCCATCTGACATAGTAAATATAAGATCTGCATTCATAACCAGCTTTTCATTTATCTGCTTTGCGATATGATTCGACATATCGATATCGTATGGGTCCATTACTGCTTGTGATTTTGGATCCACTGGATTACCAACTAATGCTCCAAGACCTGCAGAATCAATGTGCTTATGTGGGAACTGATCTTTTAGTAGTGCCTCTGCTATAGGACTGCGACAAATATTGCCTACGCAAACCACCAAAATATTATCAAATGCCATAATATTTGCCACCTATAAGCTTGAAACGCTTCTAATTGCTAAGGTTGAAGGAAGCAATGCACTGATCACACGGTTCCAACGCGTCAGGCCAGTTGGATCCACATAGAGAATATCATTAGGCTGCATCTCGAAGCGATTGGCCAGTGCGAGGCTAGTCAGATTTTGCATATCAGCATAATAAATATTGGTACGCTGATAGTTTGGATTGTCACGGACTACATATACTTTGGCCGCATTAGCAGTAGCAGAGTTCAGACCTTTAGATCTGCCTAAGACTTGCGCTAAGCTCAGTCCTTGCTCCAAGATAGGCACCGGCTCAATTTGACCAAACTCGCCTAAGACATAGACAGTGTTTCGATCTTGGCTATTAACATGAATAGAGTCGCCGTCTTGGATATAGATCTGATTACCTGATGCGCCTATTTGACGCAAATCTTGCAAGCCAATATTGTAGTTGCGGCCATTGCGATTGAGCACGATGCTATTAGAGTCGCCAGTTGGCGTCGCACCACCAGACATAGAAATAGCACTATAAAGAGATACTGGTGCATCAGCAATAGGATATTCACCAGGCTTGGAAACTTCACCATCAATGAAAAAACGGTTGCCTCGATACTCGGCAACACTGACTTGAGGATCAGGGAACTTTAGATAACGCTGTAATTGAGTTTTTAAATTCTGAGTAAACTGAGGTACACTAAGACCAGCGGCTTTAATACGACCGATCAAAGGAAATTGTATGTAGCCTTGCTGATCAACAGAATGTCCTGCCTCCCCTGACACTCCGGCAGCAACATCTGTATAACCGCTTATAATGATATTTAAAATATCACCTTCTGAAATACGATACTGTTTCTTAGTGGAGCTCGCTATAAGCTGATAAATGTCATTAGTAGGACGGCTGACTTGCGGAGGCGGCAAGGTCGCTAAATTAAGCGGCTGAATATTAAACTGTAAACCATTCTCGGCAGTGAAGTCCCCTACTGGCGGCAAATCACCTGCTTGTAAGCCTGAATTTATCGTCGTCGTCGCGCATCCTGCAGACCATAAAGTCATGAGCAATAAGCCCGAGGTGCTTAATAGTTTAAAGGATTGGCGCATAATGAAGACCTTTATAGAGCATGATGACAGATAAAAAGTATAGATAACAACGATATATTACTAATTTAGTAAGGCATTTATACTATAAAAAAAGCCATAATAACATAATTGGTTAAAATTTCATCTATTGTTATTATTTTTGTTCACTTTTATCTACCCTAGTTTGCAGATATTATAGTCACTGACTACTGCTTTGTCGTTCAAAGTAGCGTAAAATAGCCAATCTAACTTTTTACATTGAGAAATGTACACACCTACCCGATTCAAGGATATATTATGAAAGATGAAAAACTACAAAAAGCACTCGCTCGTATGGGCCTTGGCTCACGTCGCCAAATGGAAGAAGTGATTAAAGCAGGTCGCGTATCTGTTAATAACGGTCCAGCAACGATTGGTGACCGTGTCACACCAGGCGATGAAATACGTGTGGATGGTCGTCAGATCAAATATACTGCCGAAAATGAAAAGCGTCGCCGAGTGATCGCTTATTACAAGCCAGAAGGCGAAGTCTGCTCAGCCAAAGATCCAGAAGGTCGTCCGACTGTGTTTGAGCGCTTGCCAAAGCTCACTCATGATCGTTGGGTCATGGTTGGACGTTTGGATATCAATTCAACTGGCTTACTACTATTTACCAATGATGGCGAGATGGCGCATCGCCTGATGCATCCCTCTAGCGAAGTGACGCGTGAATATGCCGTTCGTGTGTTGGGTGAAGTTACTCCTGATATCGCCCGCAACTTGACTGCTGGTGTCATGTTAGAAGACGGCATGGCGCAGTTTGACGACATCAAAGAAGGCGGCGGTGAAGGGGTTAATAAATGGTATCACGTTCAGCTCAAAGAAGGTCGTAACCGTGAAGTACGCCGCTTGTTTGAGTCACAAGGTCTGAAAGTTAGCCGCCTATTGCGTACACGTTACGGTACGATTGCCTTGCCAAAAGAGTTACGTACAGGTCGTTTCTTAGAACTCGATAAAAAAGAGATCAATACATTGACCGATTTGGTGAGCTTACGCCCACGTTATGGCACAGGTCTACATGGTGCGGCTAAAAAAAAGCAAGAGCGTATCAGAAACAAGCCGCTTAAAGCGCGTCGCACGGACACTCGTAATGACAATCGCAACAGCAGCGCGAAGCCTAAAAGCAGTGCTAGCCCTGCCAACCGCGGCACGCGTAATAGTCGTGACCGCAATGATAAGCGCTAATTCAATTTATTTAACATTATTCTAAGTTTTTGATAGATTTAGAATAAACATAAAAAAAGCGGTCAATGACTATGCATCATTGACCGCTTTTTTTATGTCTTTTTTACAGGCCTCACAGTTACTCAGTATAAAAATAACGGCTCAGCTGTCGTGGCTATTAATATAATGCTTCATGACTCGCAGCTCTTTTAGCTGTTCCTCGTCCATTTGTGCCAGTAGTCTATCCAAACGCTGTTCGATGTTATCTAAAACACTTTGCAATAACTCACTAGCCTCTAACCTCTTTTCACTATTCTCATTAGTGACATTTATATTTGTGAATTGGTAGTGAGTGGCTAGCATTTCAGGTAGCCGAGTTTGCAGCATTTTGTTCAATACAAACTGCGCTTCTGTTATAGCAGGTGTTTTATGTTGAGCTTGTAATGCTGCCTGATAAGCTTGATAGCTACTCACTTTGTTATCGATACGCTTTAATTGCCGTAGCTGCTGATCTGACAAGCTTTTTAAGTGCTTTTTATTCAAGTTAAGCTGTTCCCAACTTAACGTAACCAGTGACAATGGCGCATGATCATCTTGATATATAAGCACACCTGGAGTAATACCGACCGCTTTGTGCAATGCATGCCAGCCTTTTCTACCTAGATAAAAAGTCGTGACGGTCGTTACAATACCGATGCCTATTAATATACTCATAACTGCTCGCTACTCATCACTCAATTCTATGTATGACTACTTATCGTTGGCACTTAGCGTTTAATATCTTCTGCTACTGGATTTTTCACATCCGTGCTACTCAAAGTAGGTGACTCAATAGCCTCTGTTTCCTTACTGAGATTACTCAGCGGCTGCATTGTTGAATCCATATTTGGTTGATCAAAACGCGTTTGCAGATAGCGATTGGTCGCGAGCAGTTTTTGCCCATCTTGATGGTATGAAGCATTGAGTAAATCGTCAAACTGGGTATTGATCGTCTTAAGCACTTCTAACAATGCTTGTTTGCCAGTGACATCTGAATGTTTGATTTTGGTGGTATCAGCACGCGCGCCATCTGCCACATCTAAATCATGCAAGCGGCGATAGTCTGCCACAGCTTGCGGAATGTGTCGGTCCATCAGATTTTGGATCATAATATAAGTTTCAGTGACAGTGTCTTTATCATCAATTTTACCGTCATTATTGGTATCACCATAGATCAAGCGGAGTTTTTTGCCTTTTCGATTGAGTTGCTCAAGTGCTGATTTGACTTCAACGGGTAGGCTCTTTTCTGGTATATAGCCCAGTTGCGGCATGGCAGTATATTCCAGCATTTTGGGCGCGGTCACTTTTTTGATACCACGATACCCCAGATATAACCCAGCGGCCGGCAGCACTCCGTATAATACAAACATCACTAACATAGCAGTCACTTGGGTCATCAGGTTTTCCTTATTATTTGACAGAATAGTTTGGCAAATTTCTTATTATTTTAATCAGTATTTTAAACTATGCGGTTTTAGTATCGTCAACTTTATTGCTTAGCACTGCTTTTATTAAACAAAAAAATAAGGCTCTATGAAAGCCTTATATTGTTATACATTGAGTCTGTTGTGTTTTTGGATAATCTTTTATTTTATAAAATACGCTAGCTTTGCGTGCGGCTCTTGACGTAACGATGGGTTGAGGCAAGACGATTTAAAACGGTTTGATGCAGCTCATCTAATAGCTCATCAAGCTCATAATCAATTTCTAAAAACAAATCGGTCAGCATATCACCTGCGGTCATTTTTCCCTGAGCCATATTGTTTTTGGTGCGATGCGGACTAAAGCGCTGCAACTGCTCGTAATGATGTAGCGCTTCTGGGATACTTTCGGACACCAGCTTGTCAATGACAAACTGACGCTCATTATGTTGCTGCTGCTGTTGCTCGTTTAGCTCACTACTCCACTCACGATAGCGTTTTAGCTTACCATTGATACGATCTAATATCGCAACGGCTTCGATAGGCATCGCATTTAGGGTGGCCTCATCGACCACATCAACAAGCTCAGTCATAATCGGACAACGTCCATGTTTGAGATACCACAAGGTATCGGGGTCAAAAGGTGGTCTATTGGTCGGGCGCATGTGCGCACGATTGGACAAATAGCGATCAGTCAGCGGGGTTGATGAGTGAATATCATTTACTTGCGCCAATGCATCACGTATACGGTCTACCCGCTCAGGTGGCGTTAATGCAGCACGCTCGTGATTTGATTGAGTGCCGTCATTATTATGATGGATATCGACATTATCACTATTGTCATTTAAATTATGGTTAACACCCATCTCCTGCGCATTGTTGGCAGCTAGCGTTGGTAGGTCATCTTGCGCTTGCCCAAATGACTTTAGCATTCTTGTCAAACTAACGACCATAACTTGCTCTGCCCCTCATCCAGTACACACACGTTGTGCTCGTATTGCATACGTTCATTCAATAGCGTATCTTAACAGGTTTTTGCCGACCTGCCAGTACGCAAAGTGTCAACATTCCTACTCTCTCCGCTCACTTCCTAAATGCTAAGCGCCTTGTTATGAATACTTCCGATTATATCTCTGGTTTTTTGCTTGGGTTATCGCTCATCATCGCCATTGGCTCACAAAATGCCTTTGTACTCAAACAAGGCCTCAAACGTGAGCACATATTTTTTGTTTGTCTGTTTTGCGCGGTGAGCGACGCGCTTTTGATATCAGCGGGCGTTGGCGGATTTGGTGCGGTCACCGCACGCTATCCGCATGTGATAGATATCGCAAAAATAGCAGGCGTTTTATTTTTATTAGGTTACGGCTTACAGAGTCTGTATGCCAGCGTACGCGTATCTCATGCGCTGACGGTCGAGGGACAAGTGGTGAGTAGGTTAAAAAAAGCGCTGCTGCTCTGCTTTGGCTTTACGTGGCTAAATCCACATGTCTACTTAGATACATTGGTACTCGTTGGGATGGTTTCAACAGGCGCAAGTAGTAAGCTTACCTTTGCCATTGGGGCAATTAGCGCCTCATTCTTTTTCTTTTTTGCACTCGGTTACGGTGCACGCTTACTGAGGCCGTTATTTGGAAAGCCAAAAGCATGGAACATACTCGATGCGCTGGTAGGACTACTGATGTTGTATTTGGCTTGGCATTTATACCAAAGCTAAATACAACATTAGGCATTAAATCTAGTTAAACTAAGATGCCATTATCAGCTATCTGATAAGGCCTCTCAATTCAATTATTAGGATTTTAAGTGCTCAATATTAGACACAGAATAAATAGCTTAGATTAAAGCAGGAAACAGCGTACGCAGACCGCTAACGATAATCTCGATAGACACGGCTGCTAATAGCATACCCATGATTCGGCTCATAATATTCAGACCAGTATCACCGAGCAAGCGGCTGATACGACCAGCAGCCATCAATGCCAGGTAGCAAAATAGACTAATGAAGAGACCAGCAATGATGATGGCAGATACCTGCAAAATGCCTGAGACTTGCGATGAATAGATAATAACGGTAGAAATACCACCTGGTCCAATCATCATTGGTATCGCAATGGGGACCACTGCTGAGGCCATCGTCGGCGGTGCATCTTGCACGTGGTCGACATCGAAGTTCTCTTGATCAGGCTTAACAGGGTTGCCTTCACCGTTCATCATATTCAGTGAAATCAAGAACACCAATATACCACCAGCCAGCTGAAACGAGCCAATAGAAATACCTAGTGCCTTTAGTAGCGTCTCACCTGCCACCGTAAAAAAGCTAATGGTGATAAAAATGGTCAGACAGGCAACGCGTGCCACCTTACGTCGATTTCTCATCGAATAGCCGCGAGTCAAATCCAAGAACAACGTCAATGCGCTAAATGGATTGATCAATACCATAAAGGCTAGGATTATCTTGATAATTTCAGTATTCACTGAGCGCTCGCTTGTCTATTGATACCACTGGTGCAAAAAGAGAAGGCCATCGTGCGAGTGCGACGATGACCCAATAGGCAATTCATAATAGCATTGTAACATAGGCAGATAAGCGAGTTAAATCATTAACTTTGCTCGGTTACCCTTCTATGTCATCTTGGCGAAAAATCCAGCTAATATAAAAGCTATGACTCAGATAAAGCTGAAATAATTGATGGCCTATGCACTAAAATCTAAGCCAATATCCAAAGCGGTAGTACTGTGCGTTAGGTAGCCCATCGCGATAAAATCAACCCCTGTACTGGCGGCGGCTCGTACCGTTTCAGGCGTAATACCACCGGATGCTTCAGTCTTTGCGCGACCTTTACACATAGCAACCGCTTGCGATAAGATTTCTGGCGACATATTGTCTAGCAATACCAAACTCACACCCGCCTCTAGCGCCTGCTCTAATTGCTCTAGTGTATCGACTTCAACCTCAATCGGAATCAGATGCCCAGCAAAGTGTTGCGCTTGCTCGATAGCCGTCTTTATATCACCGGCAATAGCGATATGATTGTCTTTGATTAAAATCGCATCATCCAGTCCCAAACGGTGATTGCGACCGCCACCGCAGCGTACCGCGTATTTTTGTACAATACGCAGACCTGGGATGGTTTTACGCGTACAAGTAATCTGCGCCGGATATTGCGCCACGCTATCGACGATCTGGCGGGTCGCAGTCGCAATACCGCTAAGATGCGTCATGAAGTTTAATGCTGTACGTTCTGCTGTTAGCAGATGGCGTGCATTACCTTTTACAGTAGCCAATACGGCACCAGCAGCGACTGTTTCGCCATCCTGCACTTGAGCCACAAACTCAATGCTTGCATCAACTAAGGCAAAAGACAACCGCGCCAAATCCATACCGCATATCACACCTGATTGTCGTGCCTTAATTTGTAGCTGGGCTTGCATATCTGCTGGGATAGTGGCTTGCGAGGTGACATCACCACGCCTGCCCAAATCTTCCGCTAGCGCATCTTCTACCAAAGGTTTAAGCAATACGTCATCCAATACTGGCTCTTTTTCAATTGTCATGTTTGACCCTTATGTAGGCGTAATATGAATAAAAACTTCTAAATATTTAAACTCAAAATGAGCATAAATATAGCGTAAAGTTGACGCTCCTGCAAGGGAAGGTGAAAAAGTTTTTATTGAGCAAGTCGATTTCTATATGAAATTGACCTAGCTGTATTTGTTAGTAGCAATTATTTACGCTTAGGAAGTTTGCTGTCCATCAATAAGCTTTGTAGCTCGATATCATGGCGAAAACGATAGAGTTTGGCGGGGCGACCACGCTGAGCACTACTACTCTCTCCTGTCTCCATCACAAGATTCTGAGATTCCAGCAAACGGCGAAAGTTTTGTTTGTGCAAGCGTATGCCTGATAAGGCCTCAACACTTTGCTGCAATTGGGATAAAGTAAACACATCTGGCATCAACCCAAAGATAAGCGGTCGATATTCAATCTTGGCGCGTAGTCTGGAGATAGCGGTGGCAATCACGCGGCGATGATCGTAATACATCGGTATGCCGATACGCTGAGACCAGTCGCTTGGCAATTGAACCGTTTGGTAATTAGGCGGATAATTGGGCGCTTCTGGTATCAGTCCTGCTTCATACAGCATCTCGTAGCGCAGCAGCACATGCTCTGCGATCCATTCTCTGCTTTCATCAGCCTTATCGCCAACTGGTTCAGTTTCTATGAACTCGCTATCTGTCAAAAACTCTTCGCTAAGTCCCCAGCACAAACCAATACGTTGACGCCTGCGCTGCCGGGCAATAGAGTCTTCGGCGGTATCTGCCCACTCTAAAAGCATAGGAACGATAAAGTCGGTAATAATACTGGGCATACCATCCAAATGATTTTCCCACGGGAAATAATCATACCAATTTCGCCATAGCGCTTGGCTTTGCAATGCCTGCATTTGAGTTTCTTGTACCAAACCAAGGTAGCTGACGTACACCAATGCATGACCATCAACATTACGTCTGTTGGTATCAACAAAGGTATATAGCTGCTCCAAATACCCAAGCGGCTGCTGCGTCTGCTCTTCTACCCATTGACGCACGCCTGCCTGTAGCGAGCGATGTAATGGCATAAGCGGCCCATTTGGCAACAGTTTGCCTTGGTCAACGGTTAGGACACGAGCGATATGATCGGTAATCGCGACCAATACAGCGATCACTTCTGTTGTGCCGCTACCTTGCTGGTGCGCATGTGAATAAGACAACGTCATAGTTTTGGGGATTATCCTGTCTCTTTAAAATGGCATAAAAGGGTTCTCAAGGCTGATAGTGATAGTACGCCTCAAATCTAAAACAGTATAACGTGAATCTTGAAATATCATAGTCTGGCGTTGTAATCAGACAACATCAAAATGGTCCTTCTACTATCAAAGAAAGATGGTGCAGAGACATGCTAGAGAATCTCTATCACATAACTAAGAATAAATGATGACAACAGAGGAAATAAATCAGTAAACCTATAAAAAACACTTGTATTTATACTCAAAATGAGCATAATTAAAGACCAATTAAATTTATTTAACCAAACATCTTGTTTTAGCACACCATTTATCACTATAGCGCCAACAGAGGTTGCCATTATGAAAAGTTATCCTTACGACGCACCCATCATGAGTACCGACAATCGCATCGCCACTCAGATGAACATCGAATATGCCAGAGCAAAAATGCCAGCAGACTTGCCTCGTGCTGAACGACTCGTGGTTGAAGAAAACATCAAAAAACTCTTAAAAGACAATAACGCGGTACTAGTGGCACACTACTATGTCGATCCTTTTATCCAAGACTTAGCACTTGCGACAGGTGGCTGCGTCGGTGACTCGCTTGAGATGGCTCGGTTTGGACAAGCCCATAGCGCCCAGACCCTAGTCGTCGCTGGTGTACGCTTTATGGGCGAATCAGCAAAGATTTTAAGTATGGAAAAAACCGTGCTCATGCCAGATTTGGAGGCGGAATGTTCGCTCGATTTGGGTTGCCCTGCTGACGAGTTTTCCGCATTTTGTGATGCCCATCCTGAGCGTACCGTGGTCGTTTATGCCAATACCAGCGCCGCGGTAAAAGCCCGCGCTGACTGGGTTGTGACATCATCGGTCGGTATCGATATCGTCCGTCATTTGCATGCACAAGGTGAGCCGATCATCTGGGGGCCTGACCGTCATTTGGGCAAATACATCGCTCGTGAGACGGGTGCAGATATGCTGCTTTGGCAAGGGTCTTGCCTCGTGCATAATGAGTTTAAAGCCACTGAATTGCTGCAATTAAAAGCCGAACATCCAGAAGCCAAGGTCTTGGTACATCCTGAGTCGCCCGATAGCGTGGTGGCACTTGCTGATGTTGTTGGCTCAACCAGTAAACTGTTGCAATCAACGTATGAGATGGATGCTGACACCTTTATCGTTGCAACTGACCTAGGCATATTGCATGAAATGCAAAAACGCTCACCGAACAAACGCTTTTTGGCAGCGCCTACCGCTGGTGAAAGTGCGAGCTGTAAGAGCTGTGCCTTTTGTCCTTGGATGGCGATGAATGGCCTAAAAGGTATCGAGCAATGCTTGACCAATAACAGCGGTGAGGTACTAATGACGCCTGAGCTTGCCGCCGCCGCTAGAAAACCCTTACAACGTATGCTTGATTTTGCTGAATCGCAAAAGCAACGTGTGGCCGCCAGTGGCGATATCGTTCAAGACCGTGCATTGTTTGCCAATGTTGGGGCAGCCTAGCATGAGTCAGCCGCACTCAGCCAATCAAACCCGTACCACCATCCCTGATAACTGTATTCCTGATAACTGTAGGAGTAGTCGCATGAGCCATATTGTCAACACTGACGTCCTTATCATTGGCGCTGGACTGGCAGGCTTGAGTACAGCGTTATCGCTACCGAAGTCACTGAATATCACGGTTTTGAGTAAAGCGGCACTTGAGGTTTGCTCAAGTCACTATGCTCAAGGTGGCATTGCCGCTAGTCTAGACAAAGATGACTCTGTGTCTGACCATGTTGCTGATACCTTAGTGGCTGGTGCCGGGCTTTGCACACCCGATAATACTGCCAGTATCTTGGGTGCAGGACAGCAAGCGGTTCAGTGGCTATGCGCGCAAGGTGTCCCTTTTACGCAGAACTCACCTAACGCTTTGGATAATACAAGCGCACAGGAATTTTCTCAGTTACAGACTAGCGACTTGCATTTAACAAAAGAAGGCGGTCACGGCTGTAGACGCGTCGCCCATGCGGACGATGCGACGGGTCGACACGTGATGGACGCATTAACCATCAAAGCGCAAGCTGCTACCAATATCACTATTTTGCCTTATCATGAAGCGCTTGAGTTACTGACACTGCCTATAGCGAGCAGTCAGCCTTTTTTTACAAATAATAGCGATGCTAAGTATTGCCGAGGGGCGCTTGTTTTTGATCATATCAATGGGCGCCCGCTTACCTTTCATAGTCGTGCAGTGGTACTGGCTAGTGGCGGATTGGGTCAATTATTCAAGCGTGCCAGCGCGCCTAACGTCTGCGTCGGTGATGGCGTGATGATGGCATGGCAAGCAGGCTGCCGCTTGGCAAACTTGGAGTTCATTCAGTTTCACCCAACAGGCTTAGCGCTAGATGACAGCAGCTTTTTGATATCTGAGGCACTGCGCGGTGAAGGGGGACGG
Organism: Psychrobacter pacificensis; assembly: GCF_900101915.1. Lineage (GTDB taxonomy): Bacteria > Pseudomonadota > Gammaproteobacteria > Pseudomonadales > Moraxellaceae > Psychrobacter > Psychrobacter pacificensis. The sequence goes on from NZ_FNAL01000014.1 coordinate 28,307, forward strand.
TTATATTGTCCAAAGACGGGTGTCCGCTTTATGTTGGACGTGGACGCACGTGCTGAATTGGCACCGCGAGATATCGTCGCTCGGGCGATAGCCGCGCAGATTGATAACAATGGGCTTGGCTACGTGCATCTTGATGTCAGTCACTTGCCTGCTGACTTTGTAAAAGCGCATTTCCCGCAGATTTACCAAACGCTATTAACGCTCGGGATTGATATCACGACAGACCCTATTCCAGTTGCCCCGACTGCGCATTATAGTTGTGGCGGTGTGGTGACTGATGCCAATGGATTGACGGATGTACCAGGACTTTATGCGGCTGGTGAAGTCGCTTATACAGGGCTACATGGGGCGAACCGCTTAGCAAGTAACTCGCTGTTGGAGTGTGTGGTGGTTGGTCGTAATATCGCAGACCATTTGCCTCAGTATGTCACCCGTTTAGCAAACGCAGAGAAGATGAATAATGATGCTTATCGTGACATAAATCAATCCGTCATTGAATCTTGGTCAGTGCCTACGCTCACAGATGCGCAGTCAATTATTTTGACTGATACGTTATTTACAGCGTCCGAATATGACAATGATGATAAGGATGACAAGCTATCTGGCGCTGAGGCGGACATGACCAAAATCACTGCCGCACTAAAAGTGCTCATGACCACTAACATGGGTATCACCCGTAGCGCGGGACAATTAGAACAAGCATTAACCCAAATACAAAAGTGGCAAGTTTCGCTTGCCAGTACTGAGCTTGGACAACAAAATATCATTAAAAATGACAGCCCCACGAACATACATGAGCTGGCATATTTTCAATTAACCAGACAGCTTGCTTTAGCGACCTTAATTATTCAGTCTGCTTATCAGCGTATGGAGAGTCGCGGTGGGCATTATCGCCATGATTATCCAAAGCTATCGGATATACCTCGGGCAAGTGTGGTTGAGCCGCAGCGTGAGCCATATCAGCAACATATCTCTGCTGCTCAATCTATAAATATATCGAAAACGCTAAATAATATGTGGAAAACGTTGATTGCTTAACGGAGCAGTGTACACATCAACGTCCTAGAAAAAGTCAGCCAATAGCAGAGATTGATTAACTTGTCGTAAGTCCTATCAGCTCACAAAATATCAATCAATGTAGGCTACCTAGTGGGTTTTTAGTATTCGCTCAGGGTTATGGTACAATCGCAAGCTTCCTAAAATATCTTGTTAAAATCGCTGCGAGCTGACCACCATGCAAAGCCTAATTACCCTCGTTTTGGTCTTGATGCCAATGTTTATTGGCTTTGCCATTCCGTCTAATCCGACCTTGACCAAACTTGCTGATACGGGCTTGTCTTATTTGGTCTATCTTATCTTGGCACTGATCGGTATTGAGCTATCACAGGTAGAAGGGCTGGGTAACCAAGTTGGCGAAATTGCACTGTACGTGACTGTCTTATCCATATTGACGATAGGCACAGGATTGTTTGCACTGATGGTTTTTGATCATGTACGACCGTGGCATGCCAAAAAACCAAGCGTCAAATCTAAAGAGCATCGTGTCAGTATTCGAGGTAGCCTATTACAGGTCGTCTGCGTGGTAATTGGGATGGTGATTGGCTACTTCTTGCCTGCTGACTATATGCCGCCTGAAAACTCTATGACGGTCATGCTGATGATTTTGATCTTGTTGGTCGGTATTGGCTTAAAAGGCTCAGGCATTACACTAAAAGAAGTCATGCTCAACAAGCGCGGCGTCGAGATGAGCGTCATTTTTACGCTATCGGTGTTGGTTGGTGGGCTTGTGTTTGCCTTACTATTTACCGATGTGTCGTGGACGAAAGGCTTGGCAATGGCGTCGGGGTTTGGTTGGTATTCGCTATCCGCGATTGTCATGACCGATGCTTACGGCGCGGTATGGGGCAGTGTCGCGCTATTTAATGATTTGATACGGGAATTTTTTGCGCTGCTATTCATTCCTGTATTTATGCGCAAATATCCTTCGGCTGCGGTGGGGCTTGGCGGCGCAACGAGCTTAGACTTTACCTTGCCTATTATTCAACAATCTGGCGGTCTAAAAGTGGTGCCACTGGCGATTAGTTTTGGCTTTTTGATTAATATTGTCTCGCCAGTGCTGATGGTATTTTTTTCGGCGTTGGGATAAGGTTAACTTTTAAAGGTTGATGAAAATCAGTCGTTATTATTCGAAGAGCTCACAGTACTTAGCGTACTCACCATATATTTCTATATAATAGTCATATTCAAGATTCGTTAAGTCCTGTACTGAACTGCTGGCCTTTAAGGTTACTCGGCTGTGTTTTGACTCAATACTTTCATTATTAAGCGCTTTAAAGTTACGATCTATATTATCTGTATTTTCAACAAAAATATTATTTGAGCAATCATAAGTACGCATACGCTTAGCATCAATTCCATGCTGCGATGCTAAAGTATTCTTGACGATAAGCGCCCGATTGCGCGCTAAAGAGTCTTGATTAATTTCATTTGCTGCTACATGACCAAAAATAAAAACATTAGCTTTTGGATACTCATTGAGACTTTTTACCATAGTTATAAAATCTTCATTATAAATAGCAGGTAATTGACTGCTCATTGGCGGGAAAAAGCCGTTAAATTCCATTTCAAGCCCACTGGTATAGACCTCTATAAGACAGCCTTTAGCATCAACCACTACGCTAGGTGGCGTTTCAGGACACTCGTCTATATCATCAAGTACGCCATCGCCATCTGAATCAGGAATATCCGGTATCAAAGTAACAATATTATCAATCTGAGGTATATCGCTAGGTGGCGCACTGGTTGTGGTTTGACAGCCTATTAACAATAAAGTGCTTATAGCAACCGTCACTATATTCAATGATTTAATATTCATAAGCTACTCATCCTTAAGCTATTGTCCCTAAATTCCACTCGCCTGCTTTGCAAACAAGCGCATCAACGGTTTGATTTTGCCGACGCGGTACATGGCTTCATTACGAATTTGCTGCACGGGGCGCACTTGAGCAAGCGACCCTGCAAACAACCAATTCAGTGCCGAAAAGCTGTGCATCATCAGGCTATTATGCGGACGACGCGAGCGCTCATAATGACGCAGCGTTTGATTACTGCCCCACAGCGTGCCGCCACTACGGGTAAAGTCATGCATCAACTGCTCACACAACACTTTTACATCTAGCATACCGAGGTTCAACCCTTGGCCTGCTAGCGGATGCACGCCATGGGCGGCATCACCGATGAGTACCAAGTTATCAGCGACGTAGTTTTTTGCTTGTTGTGCTGCTAAAGGAAAACTGGCGATGGACTCAATCTGCTTTATAGCACCCAGCTCGTAATGACTTGCCGCTGCGAGTTTATCTGCGATAAAGCGGTCGTCTTCCTCTATCAATGCCAATGCCTGATTGGGCGGCAAGGTCCATACGATAGATTGCCAATGTTGTGGATTTGCCTTATCGTCATCAGTAATATCCGCTAGCGGCAAGAGCGCTAGCGTCCCCGTTGGCAACATGGCTTGACGAGCAGTCGCTTGATGTGGTTTCTCTGTTTGAATCGCACAGCAAATCGCGGTTTGATTATAATCGAGCGTATCAAGTCCAATGCCTGCTTGTTGACGGACAAATGAGCCACGCCCATCAGCACCAACCAACAGACGCGCATCAATCGCTGTCCCATCATCCAAGGTCACACGGTAACCTTGCTGTGCACCTAGCCAGTCCATATTGACCACTTTATGCCCAGCGATAACGGTCAGATAGTCGCTGACATCCGCTTTATGCAAACGCTGCCATAAGGCGTGCTCAATAACGGCTGGCTCCACCATACTACCGAGTATCTCAGGCGCAGCGCTTTGGTCATGACTGTCACCAAATAATAGCTCGCCCATGCCGTTCAACTGCCATACCTGCATTTGCGAATAGTCGGCTTTACGCTTGGATGCGGTAATGTGTTGCCACGCGCCAACCTCTGTAAGCAAATTAATACTCGCCAAACTAAGCGCATAGACACGCGCGTCACGTTTGCCCAGCACCGCTTGCCACGCAGACTCGTCACGGGCAGGACGGGCATCAACCAAGGTCACTGGCATTTTGTTCTGCACCAGCTTTAGCGCGAGCGTCGCGCCAACGATACCGCCACCGATAATCAGCGTATGATTGTTTTTCATAAGGTGTCTCTCAATATTGCTCAATATTAGAATGCTTATTATCAATCTCAATTACATATAGTTGATTCAGTTTAAAAGAGAGACAAGGCAACCGAGTGCAGATGTATAGGCAATACTGCAAGCGAGGTTAACGCTGTCACTCTTTTAAAGAGGATTAACTATAGCGCTATGACTTTAAACCCATCGCGTAGGTCGCCACCAATGGCTTGATATTTGGCAATTTATCAAAGGCCAGTAATGCCATATTTCGTGCCAGCTTAATGGCGGGATTAGGATGGGTAAAGCCATGTACCACGGCATCACAGAATCGAATCACCCGCTTTTGATCCGTTTGACGCGCTTTCTCATAGCGCTTTAGTAATTGTGCATTACCGATGTCTTCGCCTTTGAGCACTTGTGCGCTCATCATTTGCGCCAATACATGAGCATCTCGCATACAAAGATTAAAGCCTTGACCCGCGACAGGATGCAAAGTATGAGCGGCATTGCCCATGATAACGCAGCGACCCTCGACCTGCTTATCTGCTAGCACACGCGATAACGGATACGCGCCGCGGCGACCAGCGGCGACAAACGTGCCCGCGCGTTGTCCAAACGCTTGCTGTAGCGTCTGCAAGAACTGCGCGTCGTCTTCTAGATATTTGGTTTCTTCACCTGTTGGACAGACCCAAACCACAGATCGTCTATAACCGTGTTGATATTTATCATTGCCGTCGCCCTCTGGATCTGTCAGTGGCAGCACAGCTAGCGGCCCTGCTGGGCTAAAACGCTCAATCGCTACATGCTCATGCGGTCTATCGGTCTCTACCACACCAACGATAGCGGTTTGCTGATAGTCATAGGTTGTGGTGCCGATATTTAACAACTGACGTACCGTAGAATCGCGCCCATCACAAGCGACTAACACGCTGGCTTGTAGCTGTTGCTCGTTTTCTGCTGCGTCATCGTTGCTAAAGCTCAGCATCACGCCATCCACTTGTTGGGCAACGGCGTTGACACTGGCATTATCAATCAAGGTAATAAGTGGCGACTGCTGCGCGGCTAATAAGAGCTTACGCCCGAGCCACGCGTTTTCAATGACTTGTCCAAAGGATTCTACTTTCTCTTCGACTTTGTTCAGTTGCGCGCGCCCAAAGCTACCTTGCTCACTAATTTGCACGCTATCAATTCGGCACGCATGGCTTTGCAATTCATCCCACAATCCAATCTCTTGATAGATCTGTACCGTACGCCGCGATAGCGCTGTGTTACGACTGTCCAAATAATGACTGCGCGTACGGTCATCGGTCGGACTGATGGTTGGATAACGGTTTTTTTCTAATAGCGTGCTAGCAATGCCGTGATGCGCCAGTAGTAAGGCAAAAGACAAACCGACATGACCGCCACCGACGATAAGCACTTGCTGGTCGGTGACTGCTTCTCTTCTTTCAGGTAGGCTTTTAGAATTGGATAAAGGTGAACCTGTCTCTTGCATCGTTGTTGTTCCTATTATAATTGTTGGGCAGACACGTCTTTAGCGATTGAGTGCTGTAATATCGCTCATAGATTACCACAAATTGCCTATCATGCTGCGCTCTTAACCGTAGACAAATCGTTCGTCCATCCTCGTCGCAAGCAAGGTTTATATTAGTAAAATCAGTAAAAACTTAACTTATCAATATTTCAATGCGAGCGTTACTTTTCACTAATGATGTTATCTAACTGATAAATGAACTTAATAGACATGCTGTTGACTCGATTTAGAGTAGGCCTGTGTGTTGATTGCAATCGACATACAAAAACAACGCTATCTGCTCAATGTATCGCTTGAATTTTAAAAATTCTCTACCATAATGAAGGCAAGACTTTTATTTATTATCTTCCACAAAACCAACAATAATATTACCGTTATTTTTAGTATCCACTATAACTACTCGACACCCATATAACGCTACTAACTACTTTATCTCTGACACCCGTGACGCTATCAAAATGAAATCACAGCGCCGGGCATACAATACAAGGATAATCGCTTGACTGATACCATGAGCCGCCGTATAAAGTTCGAATCCCTAACGCCAGCACAGCTCAAAACCGTACTTGGCGAATATAACAATCACATGAAATACATCCAAGAACGCCTCGATATCAAAATCATGCAACGCCAAGGCGATTTTTGCTTAAGTGGCGATGTGACCGCTGTCGAGCGCGGTGAACGTATCATCTACAAGATGGTCGATGAAGCCCAAAACACCAAGGATATCAGCGCAGAAGAGCTGCATCTGATTATTCAATCTAGCATCTCGCGTGATGAGGATATGGACAACGATGAGCAGGATGATGATATCGAGGATGCAGAATCAGATGAGGCCAATGAGTTTACGCCCGTCAGTCTGCGTACGCGCAAAGGTCGCATCATACCGCGCGGTGGCAACCAGCAGCGCTATGTAAAAAACGTCTTAAGCTCTGATGTGTCGTTTGGTATTGGCCCTGCTGGTACTGGTAAAACCTATCTTGCGGTCGCTTGTGCAGTCGATATGCTAGAGCGTAACGAGATTGAGCGTATCTTGCTCGTACGTCCAGCTGTAGAAGCTGGCGAAAAACTAGGCTTCTTGCCTGGTGATTTGACGCAAAAAATTGATCCTTACTTGCGTCCATTGTATGACGCCCTCTATGAGATGATAGGTTTTGAGAAAGTTGGCAAGATGATCGAAAAACAAATCATCGAAATCGCCCCACTTGCGTATATGCGTGGTCGTACGCTCAATAACTCCTTTGTCATTTTGGATGAAGCACAGAACACCACGCCTGAACAGATGAAAATGTTTTTGACACGTTTGGGCTTTGGCTCACGGGCTGTGATTACTGGTGACATCACGCAGGTCGATTTGCCGCGCGGTCATAAGTCAGGTCTCGCGCAGGCGATGGAGATCTTAAAAGACATCGAAGAGATTCATATCACCAAATTTGATTCAAAAGACGTGGTACGCCATCAGTTGGTACAACAAATCGTTGAAGCGTATGACGTATACGATGAAGAGCAAATGGCTCTAGAAGAAAAACGTAAGTTTGAACGTATCAAAGAACAAGAACGTAGACAAGCTGTGGCTAATGCTGCTGCCAAACTATAATATAGTCAATCCACTATAAAAGCGTTACAGCGTTAACCTCGATTGAAGTATGACATATACATCTGCACTCGGTTGCCTTGTACCGCTCTTAAATTGAATCAACTATAATAACGCTAGAACAATTTACTATAAAGATTTATATTGCATAGAAAAACCGGATTACTAAAGTAGTCCGGTTTTTTCTTGGCAGAGATTGCTTAGGTTTAGCACTACTTGGGTGAGGCATGGTCTAGATTGAGTATAGCCAACTAAACACGCCCATTTATAATAAAACAGGACAACGATATGAACCAATTTGACAGTAATAATAGCCACCAAGATCATAGCGCCACTAATGACGATGACAGCTTGGTAGCACTAGATATTAATGCAGCCGATAGTATCGATGATGAGACGCTTGATACGTTTTATGATCGTAAGTATCTATTATCTGTCATGATGGCAACTTTAGATTATATGAACGCGCGCATCAATGAAGGGCTGACACTACCCTACTTTGCAGATATCGGTTCTGAGCTGTGGCAAGAAAAACCTAAAACCTTGGATATATATATTACAGATGAAATCGAAGGCCAAGCCCTCAATTTAGAGGCACGCGGTAAGGACTATGCGACCAATATTTTGTCTTATCCAAGTGAGTTGCCTGTCGCCATCATCGGACTAATGCCAACACTGTCTCTTGGTGAGCTTATTATCTGTCATGAGGTCATGGTACGTGAGGCACAAGAGCAAGACAAAACCGTGGTGCAGCACATCAGTCATTTACTGATACATGGCGTGCTGCACCTACTGGGTTTTGATCATGAGCTCGGAGAGGCCGAGCAAGATGAGATGGAGCGCTTTGAGATTGAGATTTTGGCAGGCCTAAACCTACCAAACCCTTATCTTTGATTCGGTCTCAATCAATCTTTAGTGGTCGGCAGCTTTTGTGCTTGACCCATTTGATTGATCATTTGATCCAAACCTTTGACATGGATACTGCGCTGCGGGAATGGAATCTCAATATTCTCATCATCCAATGCGTGTTTGAACTGCTCAAGTAACTGGCACTGCATGGTCCACCAATCAGCATTGGTTGTCCACACGTTCAATGTCAAATCAACTGAATTGTCACCAAGATTGGTCACTCGTACAATAGGCTCAGGATCGGTGAAAGACAACGGGTTATTTCTGGCGAGGCTCAGCATCAGATCTTTGGCCGTTTTGATATCTGCATCATAGCCAATGCCCACGGTGATATCGACGCGGCGATTGGGTAGTGCTGTATAGTTGACCACCGCTGAGGTTGTGATGTCGCTGTTAGGAATAATGATGTCATGATTGTTAATGGTCGTTAGATGCGTGTTGACCAAGGTAATCTCGGTCACTGTACCCGTATAGCTGCTGATCTGCACATAATCACCGCGTACAAATGGGCGAAAAGTCACGATCATAATGCCAGCGGCAAAATTTGATAATTGATCCTTTAGTGACAAACCAACTGCAACCGCGGCACCGCCCAAGATAGCAACGACCGAGGTGGTCTGTACGCCAACTTTGCTAAGTGCGGCTAAGACTACGACAACCAATAGCACGCCATACAACAGACGGCTTAAAAAGCCAGAGACTGTTTCATCTAAATGACTACGCGCCATGAGACGGCCAAAAAAGTCGACGGCTTTTTTGGCAAGCCAGCGCCCAACGATAAATATAAGTATTGCCAAAGCCACCTTGATGACTATCTCTAATGCATTGCTGGTGAGCGTTGCAACATCTACTGTAAAACCTAAAAATTCCATACTAACTCTTTACTCGATAGCGGTGTGTTATAAATTTGGGTGTCGATTAATCTTAATTGCCGATTAATCTTAATTATTGTCGTCAAATATTATGACGTATTCGTTGATATTCTATGTTTATTTATCGTGTCACTGATTTTTTATCGCTTTAGTTTTGTAGTTTTCGTTTTGTGGCGTTAGTAGGTGACATTCACTTCGTCGCTATAGCGATAAGTACGTATCAGTCGTAACTCGACAATATCACTCATCTCTTTGGTAAATTGTCCAAAAGGTGCTGCTTGTCGTACTGACTGTTTTGCGGCCTCATCCAGTATCGTCGAATTTGAGCTTTCTAGCAGACGAATGGCTTTGATATTGCCATTATTACTAATGATGACCATGAGCCGCACTTCACCCGTAATGCCTTGCGCCCGTGCTTGCACAGGATAATGCAGATTGCCGACACGCTCGACATGCTCACGGAAGGTATTGATATAGTCAGCTGCTGCCCCGCGCGTGGTCGAGTTACTATCCATAGTGACCACTTTGGATTTGGTCGCATAGACTTGCTGACGTTGAGACAATTGCGCTTCTAAAGTAGCGATTTGCTTACGCAGACGCGCTTCTTGTGCCATGATGTCATCTTGTGCTTGTTTGCTATCATTATCCGACTCTACGCTCGCCTGACGCCAGCTTAGCGTGGTGCGCAGATAGCTCTCTTGGTAGCGCTGCTGTCGCACTTGGCGCTGTAGATTGATGACGTCTTGTGTCTCACTCATTTGCTCAGCAGACAATGGACTCACTTGGTCATTCTCTTGTCTTAGTCGCTCCTCTATGGTACCGCCGCCTTCTTGTGAGGCGTTGGCAATAAAATGCGCGTCTTCGTTTGGCTGCATATTATCGGTGAGCACCTTTGCCACATCCTGCATCATAGCAGCCGGGTCTTTACCCATCGAAAAGCTGATGCCAAAAATAATCAATACGTGTATGGCGACCGCAATGACAATCGCTACAGGTAAGCTCACATCACGCTTGGGAGGCTGCGCCGAAAAATGGTAGCTCTGTGAGTCTTTGATATAGGCCACAATGGGTCTCAGCTGATAGGTAAGGCGTATGGTTTATGAATGAGCATGTAGTGATATGCACGATATATGTCGGCGCTATCATAACATGACATAAAACTATGTCGCTAGCCCAACCGATAGTGTCGAGAGATGGCGCTAATCAGTCAGTGTTTACAACCTTTCATCTACTTAAAACAAATCCCTATCACTAAAAATGTTATAAAACAGGTATCGTCTTTATAATATCAAATGAATTATCATAAAACGCATGTGTCCATTTTGAAGCCACGGTATTTGTTATATACTGTTTTAAAACGCTGGTGCTAAGCCCTATAATTATAAGGATAATAAGTTTGAGCGACTTTGATAACGTGAATAATTCAGACAGTTTTGACGAGTTCTTTGAGAACATCGGCTATCGTTTTGACGAATCACTTGATAGTGGTTGGGAGCGTATCGCTCAATCGGTTAAAGACATCTATCATAAAACGACAGACAAACTCGAAGATGAGATATCCCTACCAGTCGCACAAAAATACGTCAACGAGGCGCTACAAAGCTTTGTGACGGATAATGTAAAAGCCATACTAGAGCTGCGCGTTGAAATGCATGATGACTGGTTTCGCTTATACTGTACGGTTGATGCTGGCGGTATTTACGCCGAAGTGGCCAGTAACTTTAGTTTGATACATGTGCAGCTCGATCGTAATGTTCAACGTTTTGTGTTTGGTCAGCAGACGTATACCGATATATTAAATCTACGCTGCGAGTCTTTTGTTAAGCGCCAAGGGATCAAGCTTGCTATTTGGTTTTATCATAGCGTCCTCAAAAAAGACCCATTGGGCTTTATTCTCTCCTACGTCAATATTGCTCGCCCAAAAGATGAAGTGATTTACCTCGATATTAACCGCTGGCTAAAAAACAACAAAAAGATCATGAGTACGTTGTATAAAGTACAGGTCAACTATGGAAAGCTTGAAGAAGAGCAAATGGTTTTGAAGGCGCAGATTAACTATCGTGACTTATTGGCCTCAAGCAATAACGAAGATATCATTAGCGACGATGATGAGCCGCAATTGATGCAAGGCCCTATCAACCCTGTAGACGATGCCACCGAACCCAGCCAAGAATAACGATCCATAAACGATGTCTCCAAAAAAACGCTACATCTCACAGGTTGTTAGCCTGATAGATGCAGCGTTTTTTATTAAATAAGACAATCGTTAGCTGCCCCTACCAATAGTTCTCAACAGCGATATTACCCTCACCGCGTCGATTCATCACCAATCCTAGTGTCTTCAACGCCTCTTTGGTATCATCCACCATATCTGGGTTACCACATAGCATGACATGCGTCGTATCGACATCCAAATCGATACCCGCACGCGCTTGCAACTTGCCTTCTAATAACAGCTTTGGCAGACGCTCTGATAACGCGCCGTCGACAGTCTCTCGGGTGACGATAGGAATGAAAATCAGCTTTGCAGGATTATCAACCAGCGAGCCAAAATCGTCTTGCAAGCGCTCGATTTGCTCAACGTACGCAAGCTCATCCGTCGAGCGTGCGCTATAGGCTAGCACGATACGCTCGTAATCTTCCCATGTCTTTAGGTCTTGTAGCATCGACAAAAACGGTGCAAGACCAGTCCCTGTCGCGAGCAGCCACAAATCCTTTGGCAATGGTTTTTGATAACGCGCTAACGTTAAGAATCCAAATGGCATGGTATTAAGCAGTAACTCATCGCCCACTTGTAGATGTTGCAGCTGTGAGGTAAAGGCACCATCAGGAATCACAATAGAGAAAAACTCTAGCACCTCATCGAATGGCGAAGACACAATCGAATACGCTCGAAAGATATCTTCATTCAATGCTTCATCACTTGCCTCAACCTGTTGGTAATATTTTAATTGACTCGGATTGACACCCAAGCGCACAAACTGTCCGGCAGTAAACTTAAAACTATCAGGACGGCTGACGGTAAAGCTAAATAAATTTGGCGTCCATGTGGTTTTGCTGAGCACCGTTACCGTTTGAATATTATCACTCATAACTGTTCATCACTCATATTTTATTAAATGGTATTTTTATAAGATAAGTTTGCCAAATACAAAAATTAAGCAAAAAAAGATGCGCCAAGCTTATCATAAAGCAGGCGCATCTTGGTTTTTTAACCGTAACAACAGATAAGCAACAAATGGCTTATCTTATCGCATAAATCATTGAATCTACCAAATACGAGCCAAGCTTGCCCATTCGATCATACTATTTGGCAAAATACCAAAGAACAGGATAATTGCCGTCACCGCAATAACCATAATACCGCCGGTACGAATACCCCATTGTCCGGACACGTCAAACTCGATGAACTGCTTAGGACGCTTGAACAGTGTGAGTAACACGCGCAAGTAGTAGAATAGACCAATCGCACTACCTAGGATAATCATCGCAGCTAAGAACCAGTTGGTTCCTTGTACAGCAGCCAATATCGCAAATAGCTTGGTGATAAAGCCGGCGGTCAATGGAATACCAGCCAGCGACAGCATCATGATTGTCATCACTGCCGTCAATACTGGACGACGCCAGAATAGCCCTTGATAATGTGTCAGCTCATCGGCCTCACCAGATAGGCGATATGGACTCGACATCAATGTCACCACACCAAAGGCACCGATAGACGTAAAGGCATACACCGCCATATACATACTAGAAATGCTATCAGCAGCAGCGCCAATACTAACGATGACGATCATCACATAACCCATATGGGCAATGGATGAATAACCCAATAGACGTTTGAGGCTGGTCTGACGCACAGCCAACAAGTTACCTACCAAGATAGACAAGGTTGCCATCACCATTAATAACATTTGCACCGATGGCAATGCCAATAAAGAGGTATCGATTAAGAATCGAACCGCCAGCGCCATCATGGCAACTTTTGAGACAGACGCCAAAAAGGTCGCAATAGGGACAGGCGCGCCTTCATAAACATCTGGCGTCCACATATGAAAGGGCGCTGCAGAAAGCTTAAAGGCGATACCAAACATCATCATCGCCGCACCCAATATCAACAGTGGCGATTCAAAAATATTGCCCAATACCATGCTGATTGGCTTAAATGCCAACGAGCCTACTTCTGCATAGATAAAGGCCATACCCATGAGTAAAGTCGCTGACGCTGTCGCCGACAATACTAGATATTTTAGTCCTGACTCAAGCGAGCGGTTACGCATATAAGTATAAGCGAGCAAACCATATAAAGGCACTGACAGCATCTCAAGACTCATAAAGAATGATGCCATATGCTGCGCGCTTACCATGAGTAATGCACCAATGGTCGACAGCAGCATGAGCAAGTATAGCTCTTCTTTATTGTCTTTTAGATCGGCCAAGTACGCATACGATAGCGTACAACACGCCAAGGCACAAACTAGAACTATCACCATATTGAACTGAGCAAAGTTATCAATCACAAATAACTGCTCAGCATTTGGCGCAATAGCACCGCTTTCAATAAAGCCCGTCATTTGCCCAAGTAACGTAACCAGAGCAATATTCAAACCGACTACGGTGATTGTACCAGTGACCATATGCGAGCGCTTGATAGTGATGGCAATCATCACCACGAGTACCGTAATCACTACGGCGATAATCGGCGCGTAAGGCACAAGCCCTATCAAATCATTCATTGTAATCTCATTCATGACTTAACGTGCCTCCATTACATCAAGCAGTTGCGACGCATCTACCTGTGTCACTTGACTGTATATATATGCATTGTTGATCCACTGCATCGCGTGACTTGAGGTATCAAGGAACGGCTGTGGATATAATCCGAGCCAGACCAAACCAGCCGCTAACATCAATAGTAATGACAGCTCGCGCTTGCCCAAATCTTTTAATCTACGTGCAGGCAAACCATGTGACTTAGTCTCTCGCTCTGCCAATGCAGCGATGTTGTTTTCACCAAATAACGCGCGATGAATCAAAATAAGCGAGTATAGACCTGCAAGCACCAAGCTGAATGTCGCAAATACCACAAACACAGGATACTGAGCAAATGAGCCAAATAAAATCATGAACTCGCCAATGAAGTTACCTGTACCTGGAATACCAAGCAACGCCGCACAGAAGAACATCAATATCGGTGCATAGTAACGGAACTGTCCCCACATACCACCCATCAAGGTCAAATCACGTGTATGCAGACGCTCATATAGCTGCCCTGCCATGATAAATAGTGCGGCTGAGCTCAAGCCATGAGCAAGCATCTGAATCATCAGACCTTGTAAGCTGAGCAATGTTCCAGCATAGATTGCTAATACCACAAAGCCCATATGCGAGATACTGGTATACGCTAGCAAACGCTTCATGTCGGTCTGCATAAACGCGAGCCACGCCCCATAAAAGATACCAATCGTCCCCAAGGTAATGGCAATCGGTGCAAACTCTTGTGACGCTACTGGAAATAGCGGCAACACAAAACGAATCAAACCATAGGCGGCAGTCTTAATGAGCACACCTGCCAAATCCACCGAACCTGCCGTTGGTGCCTGCGCATGCGCATCTGGCAACCAGCCATGAAAAGGTACAATAGGCAACTTCACCGCAAAACCAATGAAGAAGCACAGCATGATGGGATATTCCCAGCCGCCAAGTGACGTACCAAGCAAGTCATTATAGTTAAAGCTGACCACCCCAGTTTGGGCATAGCTGATAATGACCAATACCAAAATACCGATGAGCATGATAAGCCCAGACGCTTGGGTATAGATAAAGAATTTGGTTGCGGCATATTCTTTGGTTTTGCCAACCACATCATGACCCCAAAGCGCGATCAAGAAATAGATAGGAACCAGCATCATCTCCCAAAAGAAGAAGAATAAGAACAGATCAATCGCTAAGAAAACCCCGATAACGCCGCCCAAACTCCATAGCAAGTTTAGGTGGAAAAAGCCAACGCGGCGCTGAATCTCATTCCACGAACAGGCAACAGCTGCCACACCAAGCAAGCCTGTTAAGACTACCATCATCAGTGACAAACCATCTAGCGCCAAGTGAAAGCTAATACCAAAGCTCGGTATCCACGGCACACTAAATTCAGCGACCCAAGGCACGGCAGCATCTGGCGCGATGACCTGCTTACTCATACCGCTAAAATCACCCTGCTGCCAAAGTACTAATGACAAAGCAAAGGTCAACATCATACCGATCAAGGCAATCCAGCGCGGCAGACGTTTATTAAATCGCTCCACCAACCAGCATAACAATCCTGCAATAAAAGGAATTGCGATTAATGCTGGCAGCATCCACGTTTGTTGTAACTCCATCATCTTTACACCACCGTTATCATTACCAGCACCAGCAATACAGCCATACCCAAGCCAAAGCTTGTGGCATAACCTCGAAGAGACCCTGTTTGCGTCGCAGACAATACTTTATTACCTGCCGAAGCCAGCTTAGGCAAGAATAGCCACGTTTTATCGATAGGGTCGGCTTTTAATAAGCGGCCGATGAACAAAAAGGGTTTTACAAAAATTATATCGTATAGCACATCGAAACCTAGACCGTGATAGCACCAATGATATAGCGCCCCGCCAATACGTGAGCGCTTAAAGCTTATGAGCATGCGACCTTTATTGACGACATATAATAGTGCTGCCAATATCAAACCGGCCACCATCGCACCCATCGCGATATACTCTGCGGTGTGCTTAGCATGGTCTTGACCCGCGACTTCTAATAAGTGACCTACGCTCTCTGGCAATACACCTTGTAGTGGCGGCGTAATCCAAGCACCAACAGCGGTAGACAATACAAGTAATACCGTCAAAGGTAACCAGTACGACACCCCTGATAGCTTGTGCGCATGGGTTTTTTCTTCACCGAAGAATATGATCCAAATCATACGGAACGTATAGATTGCGGTTAAGAATGCGCCGAACACACCCATATAGAATAGTACTAAGTGACCTGTGGCATAAGTTTCCCAAAGAATCGCTTCTTTAGAATAAAAACCAACGGTAACCCAAGGTATCGCCGCGAGCGCACCGCCACCAATGATATAACACCAAAATACCAATGGTATCTTTTTACGCAGACCGCCCATCTTAAAGATATCTTGCTCATGATGTACGGCAAGAATGACCGCACCTGATGCCAAGAACAACAGCGCCTTAAAAAAAGCATGGGTCATCAAATGGAAGATTGCCCCTTGCCACGCACCCACGCCAAGCGCTAAGAACATATAGCCAATCTGACTCATGGTTGAATACGCAAGGATACGTTTAATGTCTGTTTGCGCGAGCGCACAGAATCCAGCAACGACCAGCGTCAATGCCCCGACGCCACCAACCCAATATAATAAGATGCCTGGGGTCAACTCAAACAATGGATGCAAGCGGGCAATCAGATAAACGCCAGCCGTTACCATTGTTGCCGCGTGAATCAATGCCGATACGGGTGTTGGACCTGCCATCGCATCAGCAAGCCATGTGTGTAGTGGCAACTGCGCTGATTTACCCATCGCGCCGCCGACCAACATCATGGTAGTTAGCATCATCGTTGGGTTGTTTACATCGAACACTTCTGGCGCGCGCGTAATAATCTCTTGAATATTAAGCGTACCGAATTCGCGGAATAATAAGAACAAACCAAAGGCTAAGAACACATCACCAACACGCGTGACGGTAAAGGCTTTCATCGCGGCGCGACCATTGGCTCTGTCATGGTAATAATAACCAATCAATAAGTACGAACAGATACCCACGCCTTCCCAGCCAAGATATAGCAAGAACAAATCATCTGCGAGTACCAGTAACAGCATGCTGGCCACAAACAAGTTCATATAGCTAAAGAAACGGGCAAAGCCAGTGTCGCCTTTCATATACCAAGAGGCAAACAGATGAATCAAAAAGCCAATCCCAGTAATGATGCCTGTCATAGTCAATGCCAAACCATCAAAGCTCAAGCCAAAATGCGGCGCAAAGTCGCCAACTTGGAACCATGTCCATAGCGGAACTTCAATTACCGTTCCAGCTGGATTGGTGGTCAAAAAGGTATAGCTAACGACTAGCGTACATAATGCTGATAACAGCATGCTACCCACGCCAACAAACGCTGCGACCGTCTCTGATAATTTGTCGCGCATAAAGGCTAAAATCAAAAAGCCAATGAGCGGGAATATAAAGGTTAATGGTAATAAACTCATGACATCATCCTTTCATCTCATTGGCGCTATCGACATCGAGATGCCCACGCTGATGATAAAAACGCAATAATATTGCCAGACCAATCGACGCTTCAGCCGCGGCCAAGGTCAAAATAAAGATAAACATAATCTGCCCGTCTGGATCGACCCAGCGACTACCTGCCACGACAAATGCTAGTGCTGCCGCATTCATCATGATCTCAAGACTCATGAGCATAAATAAGAAGTTACGTCGTACCATGACGCCGCACAGACCAATAGCAAATAAAATACCTGCCAAAATAAGTCCATGGCTCATGGGTATCATACCCAGTACATTTTGCGCCTCAGCAACTGGCTGTACTAAGCCTGCCACCTCGTGGGCAAACGGCACGTTTGACACCTCTTGTGCCACGCTTGCTGCTAGTACCATTAGTCTGCCTCCTTGCGCGTGACTCGTTGTACACCTACTTGCTTACCAACATAGTCATGCGGGTCAACATCTTTATATTCGTAAGGCTTAGCCATTTCTACGCCATCATGCTGTGTAAGCGCACTGTCATTATCGTATTGTTTGATACTGCCTACACTTGGCTGAACGTCTTGACTCGCATGACCGACGATCTCTTCATCAATCGACTCTTTACCTAAGTGATATGCCGCCACCAAAGCCGCTAGTAGTAACAAAGCTGCAATTTCAACCAGCATGATATATTTGGTAAATAGCACCGTACCGACTGCTTTGGCAGAGATAGTCGTGCCACCCATCATAACGGCTTCATCATGACCCATACCAATCATTGCATAGAGCACAACAGCAATGATTATCGTCAATCCTGTCGGTATCGCCCAAGTACCAGCATCGAGCCAACGCTCTTCGCGCTCGTCATTACTCATGCCCAAGTTCAGCATCATGATAACGAAAACAAATAGCACCATAATGGCACCAGCATAAACAACAATCTCTAGCGCACCTGCAAACGGCGCTCCTAATACAAAGAATATCCCAGCAATTGCCAGCAACGATACAATCATCGATAAGATAGCATGCACTGGATTGGCCTGAGTCACGACGCGCAGACTGGCAAATATCGCCACTGCTGCAAGTGAATAAAACCCAGCCAGTTCAGGATGGTTCAAAATATTCATCATGGTAGCAAGCTCCTTAGATCAATCGGTGCAGACTCGTTTTGTGCTGCACCTTTTGGTTTATCTGCTACCGCCATACCTGTCACACGATAATAGTTATAATCAGGGTATTTACCTGGTCCTGAAATGAGCAAATGCTCTTTTTCATAGACCAAATCTTGGCGCTTATATTCACCCAGCTCAAAATCTGGGGTCATTTGAATCGCTGTCGTTGGACAGGCTTCTTCACACAATCCACAAAAGATACAGCGTGAGAAGTTAATTCTAAAAAACTCTGGATACCAGCGTCCATCTTCACGCTCGGCTTTTTGTAATGAGATACACCCTACCGGACATGCCACCGCACACAAGTTACAAGCGACACAGCGCTCGTCTCCATCAGGATCGCGCGTAAGGACAATACGTCCACGAAAACGCGGCGGCACAGGTACCGGCTCTTCAGGATAAAGGATGGTGTCACGCGGTCTGAGCGCATGACTATTGACCATCCACATGCTGCGGACAATGGTAAATATACCAATGACGGTCTTTTTTATGGTAGTAAACATGGGATTATTATCCTTATCAGCTTTACCCTAGTTCATCAGTGATGGCTAGTAATGACTATAACGTTGGGGAAAAGATCAAAATGACCGCAGCAGTGATTAATAGATTAATCAGCGTTACTGGCAGACATACTTTCCAGCCAAAGTTCATCACCTGATCATAACGCGGACGCATGAGTGAGCCTCGAGCCAAAATAAACATGGTCATAAAGAACAGCGTTTTAATCATGAACCAAAAAGCTGGTGGAATAAATGGGATATCTAAATTGAACGGCGCAAGCCAACCGCCAAAGAACAAGCACGTCATCAAGGCAGAAATCAAGACAACGTTGACATACTCACCAATGAAGAACATACCAAACTTCATGCCCGAATATTCGACATGATAGCCTTCAGCCAGTTCTTGCTCTGCTTCTGGTTGGTCAAATGGATGTCTATGCGTAACCGCCACACCCGCGACCACAAAGGTCAAAAACCCAAAAAACTGCGGAATGATATACCAGCCGTCCGCTTGTGACTCAACAATAGCACGCAAGTTAAAGGAGCCTGTTAGCGCAACAACGCCCATCAACGATAAGCCCAAAAACACTTCGTAACTGATCGTCTGTGCAGCTGAACGCAAACCACCGAGTAGCGAGAATTTGTTAGCAGATGCCCAGCCACCGAACATCACGGCATATACTGCAATGCCTGCCATAGCAAAGAAAAACAGAATACCAATATCCCAATCAACCACGCCAAGCGTTGGCGAGATAGGAATAATGGCAAATGAAGCCAAGGCAGTAAACATTGCGACCGCAGGTGCCAAGGTGAACATAAACTTATCAGTAAAGTTTGGTGTCCAGTCTTCTTTAAAGAAGATTTTGAGCATGTCAGCGACTAACTGCAACGAACCAAAAGGCCCAACACGGTTTGGACCATAACGATCTTGCCATAATGCCAGCATGCGGCGCTCATAGACAATCATCATTGCGGCAACCAATACCACGACCAAAAAGATGACTAGCGATTGACCCACCAAAAACAGAATAGACCAAGTATCAAAGCTCATGCTACCCGCCAAAAAACTTGGCACATCAGGGATAATACGGGTAACTTGCATATTACACCTCCTGTGTGGTGGTCGGCGCTGCGTTCATTTGCGCTGTGACGTTATTGTTCATCATATCGTTAGCCATGCTACCCATCATCGTTACTGGTGCGTCTACTTTCCGTACCGACGCTGGCATTGATGGGTGAATAATACTCACCTGCCCGACTGGGTAACCGATACAGCCTTCTGCCAAATAACCAACCAGCTGTACTGGCAAGGTGATTTGTTGCTTATCAATTTCAATCGCCAAGTAATCACCAGTAGCAATATTCCAGTCTTTGGCATCATCTATACCGATACGCCATGCTGCAACTGGCAGCTGCTCTGCGACGATTGGGCTACGTGATGCCATCATTGAGCTGGCATAGATATTATGAATCGGTACTAGCTTCGCTTGGCCTTGCTGTAGGTCAGTTGTATTCGAAGACATGGCTTCTGGCGCCACATATTGACGAGTGGCTAGGCGCTCTAGCTGATCGAACAAACGCACCCCTGGATCACCATTTTTCAGATGTCCGCCGACTTTGTCTTGGTATTTGTTCCATGCTTGTGGTGAGTTCCAACCTGCCGCATTGGCAAAAGGAATCATCGAGCTTGGTGCTTCTTTACCGCTATAACCTTCCATTGAGAAGGTCAAACCAGTGTCCAAATCTTTTGGCTGCATCGGCTCATGCACTGAGATTGGCGCACGCATAGCAGTACGACCTGAGTAACGGCGCGGTTGACGCGCGATTTTCAGACCAGTCATACGGTAGTCCGCTTCAGGCGCAGCGCCTTTGATACCTGCAAGTTTAGGATGGGTGGCAATCAATGCATTGATAACATCATCTAGCTGCGTCCAGTCGACATCACGACCTTCAATACTGCTATGCACAGCATGTATCCAGCGCCAGCCTTCTTTAATACTGCTCATCGGATGGTAGTATTCGTTATCATAAACTTGGAAGAAACGCTGCGCACGACCTTCAGCTGATATCAATGTGCCATCCGCTTCTGCAAAGCTAGCCGCTGGCAGTACGATATCGACGTCCTTATGCCAATCAAGCAGCTGATGATCTAACGCAATGACCGTTTTATCAGTCAGTAGCTGCGTGAGTTTATTGGCATCAATCGCATCTGTTAGCTGGTTTTCTGCAACCACAACCACATCGTAATCAGAGGCTAGCAGCTCTTCAACTGACTGACCGCCAAGCATACAAACGCCCATGCTATTGGCATCAGGAACCGTTAGATAGATACCTGCTTGTGCCTGATACTGTGCGTTCACTTCTTTTAACTCAAGGTTTTCAGCAGGTGGGCGTTCGACATTATCCTGCGCTTCTGTATTTACGCCCGTTTCCGGTTTGTTTGGCTTAGCAGATAAATCTTGGTCTTCTTCAGGTTGGTCATTAGCCGCTTTCGCTTGCGCTGCCTGTACTTTGGCATTATGTGCCTCAACTTGCTGCTGCTCAGTCGCTTTGATTGCTGCACGTTTTTGGGTCAACGCTTGGGTAATCTGTGCTGCTGCTTCTATCAATGCGGTAGAAGATAAGCTGCTACCCGAGACAACTAACGGCTTATCAGCTTGAATCAAGTCATAAGCGATTTGTTTGGCCAACGCTTGCATACCATCAGTCTCAGTACTAACATCAGCATTTTGTTCAGCTGCTTGTGGATCTGCTATGTCTGCTAAGTCATCAGCGAAGCTCGCAATCTCATCAGCGACTTTGAAGCCAAGTTTAGTGATGTCTTCAGGGGTTGCCACTACGCTCACTTTACTGATGTCTTCTAGCTTGGTTTGGGTTACATCGATGACATAGACTGGGCTTAGCGCATCTTGAGCGATACGTTTGACGGGTTCAGCAAGCCAAGGTTGCGTTTGCAGCGCCGCTGCCATTTTCAAACCTTCATTTTTTGCGGCTTGACGTACTGACAGCGCGACACGTGATGACGTTTGCGTGATATCTTCACCTAATACGAGCACTGCATCATGCGTCTCGATATCAGTCATGCTAGGGTTATAAATGCCTTCAGTGCTAAGCACTTCGATGCACTTATTGACCAGTGCTTGCTGCTGATGATTGAGGCCGGTTGAAAAGTTATCAAATCCAACCAGATTTTTTAGCGCAAAGTTGGTCTCTAAACTGGCACGTGGTGAGCCAATCCCGATAACTTTTTTATCTTTGATACGTTTGATGGTTTCATCAAGTGCGTAGTCAATATTGATTTTGACATGCTTATCATTGATACGTTCAAGCGCTTGGGTTGGACGATCCGCGCGATTGACATAACCATAACCAAAGCGGCCACGGTCACATAAGAAATAGCGGTTTACGTCGCCGTTGTAGCGGTTTTCGATACGGCGCAGCTCGCCATAACGCTCGCCCGGTGAGATATTACAGCCCGCCGAGCAACCATGACAGATGCTTGGCGCATACTGCATATCCCATTTACGGTTGTAGCGATCAGAATGCGTTTTGTCAGTGAATACCCCAGTTGGACACACTTCGGTTAAGTTGCCTGAAAATTCGCTTTCAAACTGACCATCTTTATCACGACCAAAATACACGCGGTTGTTTGAGCCATAAACACCCAAATCTTCGCCGCCTGCGTAGTCTTTGTAAAAACGTACACAACGATAGCAAGCGATACAGCGGTTCATTTCATGCGCGATGAATGGACCAAGCTCTTGGTTTTGATGCGTGCGTTTGGTAAAGCGATAGCGACGACGGCTATGACCTGACATATAAGTCATGTCTTGCAAATGACAATGTCCACCCTCTTCACAGGTTGGACAGTCATGTGGATGGTTGGTCATGAGTAGCTCAACCATCGACTTGCGGAATGCTTTGGCTTCATCGTCAGTCACAGAGATGTACATGTCATCGCCAGGGGCGACCATACATGACATGACGAGACGACCACGACCTGCTTCCATATCGTCTTTATTCTGGAATTGCTTGACCGCGCACTGACGGCACGAGCCTACTGAGCCTAGGGCTGGATGATAGCAAAAATACGGCACATCAATGCCGAGTGATAAGCAGGCTTGTAGTAAGTTGTCTGCGCTATCTACTTCGACAGTGGTTCCATCAATATGTATGACTGCCATGCCGCTCTCCTTATTTCACTGCTGGCTGTTGGTTGGCTGCCGCATCAATCACATCGACACCAACCGCCTGCGCGATTTTTTGATCAAACTCTGGACGGAAATATTTAATCGCACTCATGAGGGGTTCCACCGCACCTGGTGCATGGGCACAAAACGTCTTGCCAATCCATAAATCACGCGTCAGACCCTCTAATTTTTCGACATCGCCCACTTGTCCCTCACCGTTATTGATAGCGGTAAGCAGTTTAACGCCCCACGGTAGACCATCACGGCATGGTGTACACCAGCCGCATGACTCACGCTGAAAGAAAATCTCAAGGTTACGAAGTAACGGCACCATATCTTGCGATTCATCAACGACCATGATAAGCCCAGTACCCATACGGCTACCCGCTTCTTGAATGGTGTCAAAATCTACGACCACATCCAAATGATCGGCGGTTAAAAAGTCCGTCGAGGCGCCGCCTGGTAGCCATGCTTTGAGCGTTTTACCATCTTTCATGCCACCTGCCAAATCCTCAATGATTTCGCGAGCGGTATAACCAAAGGGTAACTCCCAGAGACCTGGATCATTGACCAAGCCTGAACAGCCAAATAATTTGGTGCCCGGCGTTTTGCTTTTACCTTTGATTTCAGATAATGACTGATACCACTCAACGCCGTGATTCAAAATCGCTGGCATATTACATAAGGTCTCAACGTTATTGACAACGGTTGGACGACCCCATGCCCCAGAGATTTGTGGGAACGGCGGCTTGGTACGGGGGTTGGCGCGGCGGCCTTCTAGACAGTTAATCAGTGCCGTTTCTTCACCGCAAATATAACGTCCAGCGCCAGTATGCACGTGCAAATTAAAACTAAAATCTGAGCCTAAAATATTGTCGCCCATGAGGTTGTTGGCCAAACATTCTTCGATAGCAGCGACCAAACGCTCAGCGGCCAAGATATACTCACCGCGGATAAAAATATAACCGTCTGTCGCGCCGATAGCATGCGCAGTAATCAGCATACCTTCGATCAGCTGAAACGGTAGGCGCTCCATTAAGAGGCGATCTTTAAACGTGCCCGGCTCCATTTCATCCGCATTACAGATGAGATAGCGAGGCAAACCATCTGGCGGCGACATAAATGACCACTTTAGACCCGCATTAAAACCTGCACCACCGCGACCTCGAACATTGGCCGCTTTAATCATATTGCCGACGTCTTTAGGCGATTTAGATAGCGCTTCTTTTAGACCAGTGAAGCCTTTTAGAGACTCATAAGTGGTTAAATCAAGCACCGCATCATGATGCGCCAAACGCCACGTCAATGGCTTAGTTTCGCTAGTGGCTGTCGCTTTATCACCATAGATTGGAACACGCTGTGCATTTAGCTGGCTTGGCGCTTGGCCTTGACCGCGACGAGCAATCTGCTCTGAAATCGTTAAACTCATGCGTATAGCTCCAATAATTGCGCGACCTCAGATGGCTGGACAGGGCCGTAAGTGTCTTCATCAATCAGTACCGCTGGTCCCTTATCACAGTTGCCCAAGCAGCAAATTGGCAATAGCGTAAAACGTCCATCAGCAGTTGTCTGACCATACTCAATACCCAGCTGTGATCTGATCTCAGCTGACAGCGCTTCATAACCTGTCAAATAACAAGCCACGGAGTCACAGATGAGAATCACATGGCGACCGACAGGCTGGCGATAGATACGGTTAAAGAAAGTGGCGACCCCATCCATGTCTGACATCGGGATGTCTAGGATGTTGGCAATAGCGTTTGCTTGCGCATCATCGACCCAGCCATTGCGCTTTTGCACAATTTTTAGCGCATCTAGCGAGGCGGCGCGCGCATGGGGATAGTGATGCATATATTCATGAATGGCAGCGATTTCCTCAGTGGTGAGGATGCTTTCCACATCTACTTTTGGCATTTTGTCGGAAACAATTTTCATAATCTTCTGTCTTTCCTCACTCATCCTGCTCTATCACAAGCCAATATCAGTCTGCTTAAAACCGTGGTTATATCGACAAGCGACAGCATTTTGGTGTGCCATCAGGCAATAATATATTGATGAACAAATACTTATGAAGCAGCGGTTTAACCTTAAAGATCAAAATCTTAACGATCGCAGTCCGCCATCACAATATCAATCGATGCCAAATACATAATGGCATCAGAAACCAGTGAGCCATTAATGACCGATGGCATCTGCTGTAAATGCGCAAATGTCGGTGTACGAATACGGGTACGATAGCTCATCGTGGCCTTGTCTGAGGTGATGTAATAACTGTTCAGACCTTTGGTCGCCTCGACGATCGTCGTACATTCACCTGCTGGCATCACAGGACCCCAAGATACTGAGATAAAATGATTAATCAATGTCTCAATATCATTTAGCGTACGGTCTTTTGGCGGTGGTACGGCCAGTGGATGATCCGCTTTGTAAGGACCTTGTGGCATATTGTCCATACATTGACGAATGATACGTAATGATTGACGCATCTCTTCAACTTTGACCATACAGCGATCATAAGCGTCACCGTTGTAACCAACTGGCACTGCAAAATCGTAATTCTCATAGCCCATGTAAGGACGCGCTTTACGCATATCGAAATCCACGCCTGTCGCGCGCAGACCAGCGCCCGTCACGCCCCAAGCCAATGCTTGCTTGGCATTGTACTGAGCGACGCCTTGGGTACGACCTTTGAGCACGCTGTTTTGTAGTGCTGCTTTGACATACTCGTCCAGGCGCTTAGGCATCCAATCTAAGAACTCACGCACCAAACGCTGCCAGCCACGTGGCAGATCAGCCGCCGTACCACCGATACGGAACCAAGCCGGATGCATACGGTAGCCTGTCACGGCTTCGATGACGTCATAGGCTTTTTGGCGATCGGTAAACATATAAAATACAGGGGTCATACCACCTGCATCCTGAATGAATGTACCGACGTATAGCAAATTGTTGGTAATACGGAAAAACTCGCTCATCATCACACGGATAGTCTCGGCGCGAGGTGGGACGGTAATCCCAGCGAGCTTTTCGACTGACATGATATAAGGCAGCTCATTCATCACACCGCCTAAATAATCGATACGGTCGGTATAAGGAATAAATGAGTGCCATGTTTGACGCTCAGCCATCTTTTCTGCGCCGCGATGGTGATAGCCAATATCAGGGATACAGTCGACGACTTCCTCGCCATCCAACTGTAGTACCAAACGAAACGCACCGTGAGCGGAGGGGTGGTTAGGACCGATGTTCAAGAACATAAAGTCTTCATCACGACCTGAGCGCTTCATGCCCCACTCTTCTGGGACAAAACGTAGGTTTTCTTGCTCGTATTGCTGCTTGGCGGTATTCAAGAAATACGGGGTAAATTCAGTCGCACGCGCATGATATTCTTTACGCAGTGGATGACCTTCCCAGTATTTTGGCAATAAAATACGGGTCAAATGCGGATGATCTGTAAAGACAATACCGAACATGTCCCACACTTCGCGCTCATACCAGTTGGCATTTGGCCAAATATTGGTCGCGCTTGGGACATTGAGGTCATCTTCGCTCAGTGCGACCTTGACACGTATATCACTATTGCGCTCAAGCGACATCAGGTGATAAAACACCGTAAAGTCACTGTCAGGCAACCCTGCGCGATGCTGACGCAGACGCTCATCTATCGCTGACAAGTCAAATAGCATGACGTAGGGCTTGGGCAGTTTGCGCAAAAATAAAAGCACGTCTAATAAATCTGCACGCGCCACCCAGACTGTTGGAATCTCATCCACAGTGTGCTGTACGACAAATTTACCAGCATACTTTTGCTCCAGCTCTGTAATGACGGCTGGGACGGGCTTGATCTTAGGATCTGTGTTTTCGACTACCGTGACCATGAATGATGTATTCCTTCATTAATCATAACTGAGCGATGTCAATCAAAGTGAGGCTATGTCAGTCATAACCAAACCATGATGAGCGCATAAAATATTGAGGTTGCTAAATCTAAATGCTATCTAAATTTAGATACTGTCTAAACTTAGATGCTGTCTGGGCTACGCAGGTTTTTTACAGCGATACGATCTGCTTGCTTACGGTCACGCTCAGGCGTCATCTGCGGTTGATAGATACCCTGCTCATTGACATGGATGCCCAGCGGACGACGCTCTTTGGTGATAGATTCTTGTAGCAACATCAAGCCTTGAATCAATGCTTCTGGACGCGGCGGACAGCCTGGCACATACACATCAACAGGGATCACTTTATCCACCCCTTGTACGACCGAGTAGATATCATACATGCCGCCTGAGTTGGCACAAGCACCCATAGAGATGACCCATTTTGGCTCAAGCATTTGCTCATAAAGACGCTGAATAACAGGGGCCATTTTGACAAAACATGTACCAGCAACGATCATCACATCTGCCTGACGGGGTGAGGCGCGGATAACTTCGGCCCCAAAGCGTGACAAATCATGAACGGCGGTTAAGGTAGTGGCGTATTCAACATAACAGCAAGACGTACCAAAGTTAAATGGCCAGAGCGAGTGCTTGCGCCCCCAGTTTGCTGTCGAATGAACGAGGTCTTCGAGACGACCCATAAAGACGTTTTTATTGACTTCATCTTCGATAGGATCATTGACCGTTTGGCGGGTCTGTGCAGGGTAGGTATCTGCATCAGGGTTGGCTTTTGTTAATGTGTATTTCATAACATACAACCTTTATATTAAGCTTGGCGTCATACTCATCTTGTATACGCTGTCGCCAAAAATTTCGTTATTAATAAGGGGCCAATCACAAGCAATCGTTGCAACAAAATGCGATCAGCGAAAGCCAGCAGTACTCACTAGTGCGCAGGCTTGTCGTTTTGTGCAGACGTCGCAAAGTCCACAGACGTCACATTACCTGTGGTATTGATATGATCAATGTTTTGTAGATGGCGACGGTTGGCTTCGATATTGTTTGAGACATTGATTTGACCGGATGATTGCGCGGGTACTTTACCAGTAGGATCGACCATCAGCTCATGAGCACCATCAAACTTGGTGATGTCTGCCAAATTAAAACCAGCTGGCGCAGCATGTAGCCGAGGTTTTTTGCGGCGCTTGTCAGCAGGTGCCCAGTTCATCGCACCCAAGCTCAGCTCATAAATCAAACCGATAATCAGAATAGTGATAAAGGTAGCAGCAGCGGCAAAACCAAGCCAGCCGGCCTCTCGCACTGACACAGAATACGCGTAGAGATACAGCGCCTCTAAATCGAAAATCACAAAGAAAATCGCGACCAAATAGAATTTAGCAGACAAACGAATACGGGCGTTGCCAGATCCGACAACACCCGCTTCAAATATCTCTTCTTTTTGTAAGCCTTGAGAGCGACCACCAAGTAAACGCGGTACCACCAGCATAAAGACAACTAGCCCAATGGCGGCTAAGATAAAAGCAACTGCTGACCAATTAAAAGCAGACATGATAATACGTGCTCCTCACCCAATCGAGTGTTAGACACAGCGCAGGCACTGACCCATTAAGGCCGCCTCACGACAGGTATAACGCAGACGAAAACACAAAGCAGTTGTCATTCACTGACACTGTGTTTAAGTAACTGTCATTGAGTCACATGTTAGGTATTTTGCTGGTAATAACCAATTATCAAGCTTATTAACGACGATGTCAGACCTGACCAACGGTAGAGATTCCGGTATGCACGCGGATAAAGGCTGGTCGCCCAACGCATCTTCTAACAACGTAAGATCAACGTATTAAATCAATATCATATCTGACTGCGTACTTAATTGATTTAATAGCTCATTACACGTGGTTAATAATGACGTGACAACTGGCATAAATTATTTATGTACTATACGCATATCAGTGCCTAAAAGCTAGTTTTTAACTGTATTCGACGGTCATTTTCTATGAAACAAAATGTGTTTTTTTTACCAAAAATTATGATATAGACGTTACCTTATATTAACCCCAAATCCATGCTTTGTTCGATGCGCAAACGCTGTCACGCTATTTATCAAAAATCAAGCGCGCTCATACCCTATTTTCATCACCCAACTCCTCCCCAAAAGTGACCGTTTTTGCTTTATAATGACCCACCTAATTTTACGATATGTCATCATCAAACCTTAAATTCTATTATCCTTATAACAAACATTATTAAGATATCAATTGTGCTATATCAGCGCTACCCTCTTTTTGCTTTTGTCTTACAGGTCACGTTAT
The DNA here is from genome assembly GCF_900101915.1 of Psychrobacter pacificensis. Classification (GTDB taxonomy): domain Bacteria; phylum Pseudomonadota; class Gammaproteobacteria; order Pseudomonadales; family Moraxellaceae; genus Psychrobacter; species Psychrobacter pacificensis. The sequence continues at coordinate 57,688 of NZ_FNAL01000014.1, forward strand.
GAGTCAACTCAATCCCAAACAACAAGAAGCCATGCTCTACGTATCCGGCCCACTACTTGTGCTCGCAGGTGCTGGCTCCGGTAAGACCTCGGTGATCACGCGTAAAATTGCGTATCTGATTCAAGAGTGCGACATGCCAGCCGAGCGCATCACTGCCGTGACCTTTACTAATAAGGCGGCACGTGAAATGAAAGCCCGTGTGAGCAAACTGCTCCCAAGCGAAAAAACGCGCGGCTTGACTGTATCGACCTTTCACCAATTTGGTCTCCAGTTTTTGCGCTATGAGCTGATGCATACGCCGCTAAAAGGCAACTTCTCTATCATGGACAGCGATGACAGTAAGCGCCTCTTGATGGAGCTGATGATGCGCGACAACTTAAGTGGCGCTGAAAGTCGTGAGCTGGTTGGTAAAGCCATCAAAATGATCTCTGATTGGAAAAACGATTTGATCGAGCCTGACAAGGCGATGGAAACGTTAGACGATCCAGAAGACATGATTTTTGCGACCTTGTATGCGCTTTATGAGCGTAACTTACGTGCGTATAATGCCGTCGATTTTGATGACTTGATTGTACTGCCGACCAAAATCTTGCGTGAAAATAGAGAGCTGCGAGACAAATGGCAAAACCGTATTCGTTATCTATTGGTCGATGAGTATCAAGATACCAATACCGCCCAGTATGAAATGATTAAGCATCTGGTTGGTCCGCAAGGTCGTTTTACCGTGGTGGGTGATGATGACCAATCTATCTATGCGTGGCGCGGGGCGAAGCCTGAAAACATGGCACTGCTAAAAGAAGATTTCCCAAAACTAAAAATCGTCATGCTTGAGCAAAATTACCGTTCAACCACGCGTATTTTGACCTCTGCCAATGCCGTTATTCTCAACAACGAGCATTTATTTGAAAAAAAACTGTGGTCAGATAAAGGTCAAGGCGAAAAAATTCGGATTATCAACTGCCGTAATGATGACGATGAATCTGAGCGCGTCGCCAAAGAAATCGTCACGCACAAATTGCGTTTTGGTAATGAGTGGGAGCAGTATGCAGTACTCTACCGCAGTAACTTTCAGGCACGAATGCTTGAGGCACAATTGCGCCAGCTACAAGTACCCTATAAGTTATCGGGCGGTCAGTCGTTCTTTGCGCGTAGTGAAATCAAAGACATCATGGGCTATCTACGCCTGATTTTGAACCCCGAAGATGACAGCGCGTTTTTACGTATTATCAATACACCCAAGCGCGGTATGGGACCTGCCACGCTAGAAAAGCTTGGCTTATTTGCTCAAGAGCATAGTATCTCGCTACTGGCTTCTTGTACTCATGCCGGCTTGGCTCATGTGTTGCCGTCAAAAGCGTATGGCACGATCAAAGAGTTTGGCGAGTTCATCGAGCACTATACACGTGAGCTCGATCAACACCCTGATCCTGTGCCAATCGTACGCCGAATGATTGATGAGACGGGTTATATTGATTTTGTCCGTAGCGATGCCAAAACCCCGCAGCAAGAAAAAAACCGTATTGATAATATCGATATGCTCTATACCAGTATCCAATCTCTCATTAATCGCGCGGAAGAAGACGAAGACCGCACGATTGATACCATCATTCGTAAGCTGGTTTTGCTAGACATGCTCGAGCAGCAGCAAGAAGAAGAAAACACCAACAAAGTCAATCTAATGACCTTGCATGCTGCAAAAGGTTTGGAGTTTGATTTTGTTTATATCATGGGGCTTGAGGAAGAGATGCTACCGCATCGCAACTCTATTATGAGTGAGACGATTGAAGAAGAGCGTCGTCTGATGTACGTAGGCATCACCCGCGCGCGTCGTGAGCTGACTTTGACGCTTGCGGCCCAGCGCCGTGCCGGTGGCCAGATGCGCGTGACCTCAGAGTCCAGATTTTTGGATGAGCTGCCAGAAGATCATGTTGACTGGCCCGCCAAGGCCAAAAAGAAAAAAGCCATCAAAGACCCAGAAGCGGTCGCTGATGAGTATTTAGCCAATATTCGCGCTTTATTGGGTAAGCGCTAACATCAATATTGACAGGCTGATGCCAAAAAGAACTGACTCGGCAAACGCTAACCCGACGTTTTGCCATTTGCTATTATTAACACTTTATAAAAGATATTGGAATCCTTATGCCTACCTCGATGCCCGATCAGGAACGACCATCAGTGCTACCAGGAGATTATAATCCGGCTGAATACAGTGCCGAATATAAACTGCTGTATTTGCAGGATTTGGTTGCTGATAAAGCATATGAGGCGATTACAGAGTTTTTAGAAAAGCAGTCTGAGTATGAAATTGCAAGCCTACTAGAGTCTTTCCCGACTCAAAACCGCCTACTCATCTGGGAGCAAGTACCAGAGAGCATTAAAGGTGAGGTACTTGCTGAGCTCGAGTACGATACCCGCCAGCCATTATTAGAGAATATTTCTTCTCAAGAAATCTCGCTATTTACCCAAGATCTTGATGCCCAAGACATCTCTGAGATTTTGGATACTGTCACTGAGAGCGTACGTACCTCAGTCATGGCAACGCTCGATGAAGAAACGCGCGTCCAAGTCAATAAACTTGATACGTATGATGACTGGGAAGTTGGGAGCTACATGGATCCCGATATTATCCAAATACGGGATGATATCTGTCTGGCGGATGTACAGGATTGGCTACGCGAAAACGAGGATCTACTCGATGACGAAAGCCAAGAGCTACTCGTGGTCGATCAAAGCCAGCAATTACTTGGGCTATTAAGCCTGGTAGATCTGATTAAACATGATCAAAACACCCTAGTCTCAGAGCTGATCGATACAGCCATCACCATTAATGATCGCCTAGACATCCAAGATGCTGCAGCGATTTTTCGTTCAGAAGATATCCGTTTTGCCCCCGTGACAAATAGCTATGGCGAGCTGGTTGGACAGCTAAATGGCGAAGACATCATGGAGATTATCCAAGATGATGTCGATAGCACTATGAAAAATCTTGCTGGTGTTAGCCAAGATGAAGAGCTGTTCGCGCCTATTCTAACCAGTGCCAAAAGCCGTAGTGTTTGGCTGGGTATCAATCTATGTACCGCGCTCTTGGCAGCCGCGGTGATTGGACAATTCGAGGAAGTCTTGGCACAAGTGGTGGCGCTGGCGATATTGATGCCTGTGGTCGCCAGCATGGGCGGTATTGCAGGCTCGCAAACCTTGACCGTCGTTATCCGCGGGATGGCAATGGGTCAAATCGGTGGTTCTAACCGAGTCTGGCTCCTTAATAAAGAGCTGTGGGTTGGCGCGATAAACGGTATCATTTGGGCGATCATCATGGCATTTATTGCCCAATTATGGTTTCATGACATCGAAATTAGTGCTGTCATTGGCTTTGCCATTGCGATCAACATGACGGCGGCGAATGTCTCGGGAATTAGTATACCGCTGTTACTTAAGCGCATGAACATTGACCCAGCCTTGTCTGCCTCGGTGATTTTGACCACCGTGACGGATATTGTTGGTTTTATGTCGTTCCTAGGCTTGGCGAGTGTGTTAATACTCTAGTGAATTGCTAAATAATAAAGTATCCAATAAAAACACAGCATTGCTATTTATATATCATTGTTGTTTATACAATATTGTTAAATAGTCTTAATTTATAAAACTTCTAAATCGTTAAGTGAGTGCGTTATGCAAGCTGTACAAGTGAAAGTGGTCAACCCTAAAATTACTGAAGATGACGCGTTTTCTCTACCGACTCGCGCTACCGATGGCAGTGCTGGTATCGATCTGCGCGCTTGTATTGATGAGCCTTTAACGATCAGAGCAGGCGAAACCCATTTGATAGGTACGGGCCTTGCTGTTTATATTCAAGACCCTAACTATGCAGGTATGATATTGCCACGCTCAGGCCTTGGCCATAAGCACGGCATCGTCTTGGGTAACTTGGTTGGGCTGATTGATGCCGACTATCAAGGTGAGCTGATGGTCAGTATTTGGAATCGCAGTAACGAAGACTTTACTCTGAACCCTGCAGAGCGCATGGCACAGTATATCGTGGTGCCTGTTGCCCGTCCTGAGTTTGAAGTGGTCACAGAGTTCAGTGACAAAAGCGTACGCGGTGCAGGCGGATTTGGACATTCAGGCCGTCAGTAATTATTCGCTCAATTAATGATCGTTGAGGTGGCGATTTCAGGTTAGCAGTGCCAGTTTAGTGGCTAAAATAATTATTGGGATGGCGACTAAGAGTAATTGTTTACATTAATAGAATGTTACGCTACCCGTTTTGTATTCATAATTACCTATTTACCACGTCAATAAGGAGAATAAGCCATGCCATCTTTTGCGGCGCAGCAATCCTTATTTCGTGCTTATGACATCCGTGGTACAAACACGCATTTCACCGATGAGTTTGTACAAGCGCTAGGCCATCGTTTTGCTCAGCTCTATGGCCCTCAACGCAGCCAATTCACAAAAAATAGTAATGCCCATGCTGCTACTGATGTTACTTGCCCTCCCAATAACACCGTCAACTTCCAACAGAATATAGCAGCCGAAATTATCGTCGTTATTGGCTATGACATGCGTCATGGCAGCGAATCGATTGCACGTACACTCTCTACTGTATTAGCCCAACAGGGTTTATGCGTTATCCAGCTCGGTCTTGTTACCACACCCATGATGGCGTTTTGGGCAAAGCAGTATCAAGGTCATGGCATTATTGTAACCGCCAGCCACTCTGCCAAAGACGTATTGGGTATCAAGTGGTTGGTCAATCATAAATCTCCTAGTAGCTTAGAGATACAAGCCCTTTATCAACAATTAATCTCTCATACTCATTACTTATCTAAAAATCAGGTCGAGCAAGCAACCTTAGACTCAGAACCAGACTCACACTATATAAATATTAGCAGCAATACTGAATTGTCTAGAGCTTTGCTTAAAGAGCTGCCTGCCAAGCAAGTAGCAGATGTCTATATCGCGGCTATTGAGCAAGTCTTTTGCCAGTTGACTCAGGATAATCAGACAGCACCTACAAACAACCGAAAAACAGCGTCTAAGCTTGATTTGGTTGTGGTTATTGATTGTATGCACGGTGCCACTGGCAACATCACTCAGCGCTTATTTGACCGTTTTTGCCAGCATGTCATTGTGCTCAATGACACGCCAGATGGCAGCTTTCCTCTTGGTAATCCTGATCCAGCCGAGCCCAACCGTCTAACAGCGCTGCAGCAAGCTGTTGCTTCTCATTGTGCCGATATTGGTCTGGCATTTGATGGTGATGGTGATCGTTTGATGATCGTTGATAATAACGGCAAAGTGGTCATGCCTGATCACCTACTCTACTTGTTAGCACGCATTGCCATTACAGAACGTCCGGATTCTTTGACCAGCTACTTAGCGTCTGAGGTGCTATTTGATATTAAATGCGCGCATCATCTGCCAAAGCTACTGGCGGATCTTGGCGCGATGCCAGTGATTAGCAAAACCGGTAGCAGCTTTATGCGCCAACAGGTACAGCATCCTGATAGTCAAATTGTCTTTGCAGGTGAGCTATCAGGGCATTTTATTTTTAATGATGGCCGCTTTATCCCTTATGATGATGCCATATATGCTGCATTGCGCTTACTGCATTGGTTTGTCAAGTCTCGTAATATCTTAGATGATAAAAATGCACTATCAGATATTCTCCAACGCTTGCCCGCCATGGTCAGTACAGCAGATCATTATTTGCCGATGCCGCAGACTGCTAGGACAGATTGCTCAATCATGGAGCAATTAACGAGGGTTTGTACCTATTTGCAAAACCTAGCAAGCGTGACGACTCATGCTGATTCGTTTGTTATTTCTGATTACCGACTAGACGCCGCTAATCTACCAACTGCTTTATGTGCGTCACCAGTCTGTACTTGCTCCACTATCAGATCCCATATAGCTGTCGAACAAGCCAAGTCTTTATTGCCAGCAGGTACTAGACTTAGCTGCATTGATGGTGTCCGCTTGGATTTTGCGCACGGATTTGGCGTGTTGCGTCAATCAAATACCAGTAATAGCCTGACTGCGCGCTTCGCTGGTGACAGCATGGATGATCTAAAAGACATTCAAGCGACCTTTGCCGCGTTGTGTCGCCCATTTGATGCAGAGCTGGCAACACAGATTATCGCCATGCCTGCTGAATAACGGCATTAAACCTGTATCGATTAAACATGCTAAAAAGAACAACCCATTTAAAACCCGCCCTTTAGGAGTTAGGAATGACACTTAATTTAGATGACGCCAAAAACACCGCTGAAGTATTAACCACTGCCCTGCCCTATATTCAGCGCTTTGTTGATAAACTCATCGTGGTGAAATATGGCGGCAATGCCATGACCGATCCTGAACTCGAAAGCTCATTTGCTCGTGATATCGTCTTGCTGAAAACGGTCGGTATACATCCAGTCGTTGTACATGGTGGTGGCCCACAAGTTGATAACTTGTTAAAAGAGCTGGGGCGTCAGTCTGATCGTATCGATGGGATGCGTGTGACTGACAAAAGCACGATGGATATCGTAGAGATGGTGCTTGGCGGCAGTGTCAACAAATCGATTGTCAGCTTGATTAACAAGCACGGCGGTCGCGCAATTGGCCTCACGGGCAAAGACGCCAACTTGATTCAAGCCAAAAAACTGATGATGGAAAAAATCGGTACCGATGGCGTCGCGGTTCCCGTAGATTTAGGATTTGTGGGCGACGTAGTCAGTGTCAATAAAGACGTCATCAATATGCTCATTGCCTCTGATTTTATTCCCGTTATCGCACCACTTGGTGTCGATAAAGAAGGCAATACTTATAATATCAATGCAGACCTAGTCGCTGGTAAAGTGGCTGAGTTTTTACAAGCAGAGAAACTGATGCTATTGACCAATATCAAAGGCGTATTGGGCCGTGACGGCGAGGTAGTGACTGGGCTAACACCCAAGAAAGTCGATGGCTTGATTGAAGATGGTACGATCTCAGGCGGTATGATTCCCAAGATTCAATGTGCACTTGATGCGGTACGTAGCGGTGTCAAAAGTGCGGTTATCGTCGATGGCCGTGTGCCGCATGCGACGCTACTTGAGATTTTTACCAACGAAGGCGTTGGTACGCTGATTAGCCGCGAGATAGACGCCGCTTTGAGCCAATCATAGGAGTGAGTCAATCATGCCGCTGTGGCTGTGGTGCCTACTGTTTGTTTTAGAGAGCCTATATTGCTGGTGGATTATTGGCTACGGCGGTGCGCGCTGGATAGAGGGCTGGAAGTCGTTTTTTATGATTGACTGGTTTGCCCTTGATTGGACAGCGGAGCAAATCCGCCTCTATGTCCTCATTATTTGGGGCTTTAGTGTGATTTGGTTTATTGTTGGCGTTATTAAGCCTGAGCTAAGGTTTTATTATTAGCTCGGGCTCTTTATGCCCGTTTTTAACCAAACACGCGCTCAAACTCCGCTTCATCAAAACCGCAAAGCAATATCGGCTGATCTTTATCTGCTAATTGACCTTCTACAATCGGACGTTTGATCATGCTGGTATTTTCTACCAGTAACGCTATCGCAGCGTCTATACTGGCATCAGCTTCCGATTTTTGCTCGTCAGTGAGCTTGCGCCATGTTGTGCCGCGCTTATTAAGCACTTTATCAATCCCTAACGCATTTACCCAGCGCTGTACTGCTTCTTTGTCGACACCTTGTTTTTTATAATCATGAAACTCATAGCTAACGCCCAGCTCGTCAAGCTTAGTGAACGCCTTTTTCATCGTGCTACAAGACTTGATACCGTAAATGGTGATGGTCATGATGACTCCTTATCATTACTCATAAATACTGGTGAACGTTTCTATTATACCGAAGGCTGACTGGATATAAAAAATACCTCACTTTTAATCGTCAAACCTGATGAGCAAATGCATCATATCGTCGCAATTTTTGCCAAATTACGCTATGCTATGGCATTGTCAAATTCCACCTATTTTGAACAGTATTAAACAAATCCGTCTTAAATAAATCAGTATCAACCAATTTCGAGCCGACTATGAGCAACGCCGTGACAGCAGACCAAACCGACAACCATCATTATAACCCGCAAGCGATCGAAGCTGCGCAGCAGACCAAATGGGCCACTGATAAGCGCTTTGAAGTCAGCAATGAGCCAAGCGACAAACCAAGCCGTTATATGCTGTCAATGTTCCCCTACCCAAGCGGCAAGCTGCATATGGGCCACGTACGTAACTATACGATTTCTGACGTCTTAAGCCGTTATTACCGCCTAAAAGGGTATGAGGTCATGCAGCCAATGGGCTGGGATGGTTTTGGCTTGCCAGCAGAAAACGCAGCAATTGCCAATCAAACGCCACCTGCTGCATGGACATTTGCCAACATCGACAACATGCGCGCACAGCTTAAATTGCTAGGCCTGTCTATTGATTGGTCACGCGAGTTTGCCACTTGTAGCCCTGAATACTATCAGTGGGAGCAGTGGCTATTCTTGCAGTTGTACAAAAAAGGCCTAGTGTACAAAAAGCTATCGACGGTCAACTGGGATCCCGTTGATAATACTGTCTTAGCAAACGAGCAAGTCATTGATGGTAAAGGTTGGCGTAGTGGTGCGGCAGTCGAAAAACGTGACATCCCCATGTATTACTTCAACATCACTGACTATGCCGATGAATTGCTCGACGATTTGGATCAGCTAGAAGGTCACTGGCCCTCTGAAGTATTGACCATGCAGCGCAACTGGATTGGTCGTAGTGCCGGTATGGAAGTCCACTTCCCTTATGAGCTCGCTGGCGAAGAAAACACCTTAGATGTATTCACCACTCGTCCTGATACTTTGATGGGCGTGACTTATGTCGCGGTTGCCGCAGAGCATCCACTTGCCCAATACGCTGCTGAAAAAGACGACATGATTGCCCAGTTCTGTGCCCTTTGCAAAAAAGGTTCAGTGGCTGAGGCCGATCTCGCCAAAGCCGAGAAAATCGGTATGGATACCGGCCTGACCGTCACTCATCCACTGACTGGTGAAGAAGTGCCTGTTTGGGTCGCCAACTATGTACTGATGAGCTACGGCTCAGGTGCGGTGATGGCCGTGCCTGCTCACGATGAGCGTGATTATGAATTTGCGGTGAAGTACAACCTACCGATTAAACAAGTCATCAATACCCCTGATGGCTATTTTGATGATTTAAAAGCAGATGCTAAAGCAAATGATAGTGAAGTCAATCTTGCTTATACTGAACGCAATACTTTGGTTAACTCAGGTGAGTTTGATGGTTTAGATTTTGAGCAGGCGTTTGATGCCATGCTTGCCAAACTTGAGCCAAAATCGCTTGCCAAGAAAAAAATCCAATACCGCCTGCGGGATTGGGGCGTGTCGCGCCAGCGCTATTGGGGCTGCCCTATCCCAATGATCAACTGTGAGCATTGTGGTACGGTTCCTGTCGAAGAGCAAGACTTGCCCGTTGTGTTGCCAACCGACGTCGTGCCTGATGGTCGTGGTAATCCACTCAAGAATATACCAGAGTTTGTCAATACCACTTGTCCTAAATGTGGTAATCCTGCTGAGCGTGAGACCGATACCTTTGACACATTCGTGGAGTCAAGCTGGTATTACGCCCGCTTTGCTAGCCCAACTGACACACAAAACATGGTCAACAAGTCTGCTGCCAATAAATGGCTGCCAGTCGATCAATACGTGGGCGGTGTTGAGCATGCAGTGATGCATCTGTTGTATGCGCGCTTCTTCCATAAGCTCATGCGAGATGAAAACTTGGTCACTGGCGACGAGCCATTTGCCAACCTAATGACGCAAGGTATGGTACTCGCTGGCACCTTCTACCGTGTCAACGCGGATGGCAGTACCACTTACTACTTTGCAGAAGATATCGATATCGACTACAACGACCGTGGACAGCCGATCAAAGCGACCTTAAAGCTGGATGGTCAGCCAGTCACGATTGGCAAAATCGAAAAAATGTCTAAATCAAAAAACAACGGTGTCGATCCACAGCTGACTATTGATAAATACGGTGCGGACACGGTACGTTTATATACACTATTTACCGCACCTGCCGATCAGACGCTTGAATGGTCAGATGACGCGCTAAAAGGCCCTTACAACTTTGTGAAAAAAGTATGGCGCATCGCTAATGATCACATGCAAGCGCTAACGGCCGCCAATATCAGCATTGATACGCTGAACGGTGCGACATTGAACACAGAGGGATTGAGCAAAGAAGCCAAAAACTTACGCCGTAAGACGCACGAAACCATCGCCAAGATTGATAGTGATTTGGGTGATCGTTTAGCACTCAACACACCTGTATCAAGCCTGATGGAACTTGCCAACGAGTTGACTGCCTTTAACGCCAGTAGTGAGCAAGAGCTACACGTTAAACACGAAGCGTTGACCAATCTGCTGATTATGCTGTCTGTCTATGCGCCGCACGTTGGTGAGCATTTGCTTGAGCAGCTCGGCCTTGATACTTTAACCTTAGATTACCCGACTGTTGATGAAAGTGCGCTGGTACAGGACATGATTACGATGGTCGTTCAGGTCAATGGTAAAATGCGTGGTAAGATGGATGTCGCACCGAACAGCGACCCTGAGCAACTAAAAGCACAAGCTCGAACGATGGAAAGCGTAGCAAAGTTCATCACAGGCGAGATCAAAAAAGAAATCGTCGTACCCAACAAGCTGGTTAATATCGTGGTTGCAGGCTAGTCGCCTAGGCTTAGTGCTCTAAGCCTTTTTATCATATGAGGATAGCGTTTATGTCGTATAAGCATCGAGCTTGGCAATCACAACCAACGCCAAGCGCACGGCACGTTGGTACAAAACAATCTGGTGGAAAGAAGCTTGCGACGGCATTGCTCACAGCATTACCTATGTTTGCGATATTGGGTACAACGGCAGGTCTAAGTGGTTGCGGTTTTCAGCTACGCGGCTATGATTCGCCAATGCTGCTCAATGCCAACAAAACAGCCGTCATTATCGAAGACAATCGCACCTCATTTCCTCTAAAATTGCCATTGACACGCCGCCTAACCACATTAGGTGTCGATGTCATTGGCAATATGACAGTTGATGATGTGATTCGCAGCAATCAACAAGCTGGTGCTAAACCGATTGCAGCGATCGATATCAGTAACGTGCGTTTTAAACGTTACGAGTTGGTGGGTGTATTGACAGAGATTCGCTTGGTACTCTCTGCTGATGTCAGCTACCAGACGATCGAGAATGGCAAGCCCGTCACGCTTACCAATCCCATTCAAGTCGAGCGTAGCTATCAATACAATGAAGCATCCGTCAGTACTGATGACCAGCAAGGCGACCAAATTCGTGATTGGCTCTATGACAGCTTAGCACGCCGTATCACGGATCAATATGTGGCGATCTCCTTGCCAAAAGTTGCACCTGCTGCCAAGCAGTCTGTACTGATGAATAAAGGCGCAACGCCAACGGTTGTCGTCGTACCTGAGAAGTAACTTTTAACAAATACTGTTATTAAGCTCTATCATTTGCAGCCATTTAAGTATGAAGAACAACGAGCGTACGCACTAACTTAGTCAGCTAAGCAAGTTCGACAGCGCTCGTCATATTTCTACAAATGCTATCATCTGTTTACCAACCTGTGTCCTACCACGCTATGCAACACACCTTTATACAAGCTTATCCCAAACTCCTGCAATCTTCGGTTGCGGTAGCTGGCTTGTGGCTGGCGCATGGTGACGAGCCATTACTCAGTCAATGGCTCATCGATGCACTACGTCCCCATTGGCGCGCGCAAAACTACGCCATCAAACGTATAGAGCTGATATCGGTGAAGAGTTGGCAAGAAGTATTGTCAGAGCTTGGCAGCCAGTCTCTATTTGATGATGCGAGTGCGGTAATCGTGACTGGCAATCATAAACCTGATAAAGCAGTTATTGCTGAGCTTGAGCGCTTTGCTGTTGAGGCGCAAACAGGTGCGCACAGTCATAGCGTATTATGGCTAACACCTAAGCAAGACAAACGCAGTCAGAGCAGCAAGTGGTTTGCCCCTTTTGCTCAATACGGCACTGTCATTGATTGCAATTTATACAACGAGCAGCAGCGCCAGCAGTTGTTGCAAATACAGGCGCAGAAGTTTGGATTACGACTGTCACAAGAAGCGTGGCAACTTCTTATGTCACACACTGAGCATCATCTACTCAGTGCTTATCAAACGCTATGGCGCCTGTCTTATCTGTTTGCACCGCAATTAGCTACTAGCAATAGTGATAATAATGAAGATAACGAGCACTCTAATAGTTTTACACAGCCGGTAAATAATGTGACATTGGATATTGCAGACTTACAAGCAGCCTTAGTCAGCGACGCGCAATTTAGCGTGTTTGATTTGTCTGATGCGATGCTCGCGGGTAATAGCACGCAGGTTGCCAAAATCATGTTTCAGCTAAAGTCGACCGATGAGCCTACTACTTTAGTACTCTGGGCTATTAGCAAAGACATGCGTCAAATTATCCAACTGCTGGATGGTCAAGACCCTCAAGCATTAGGCATTTGGCGTAGTAAGCAAGGGTTATACCAACAAGCATGCCGCCGTCAGTCAAAAGAACAAACGAGCGAATGGCCTGCTCTGCTCTATCGCTGTGACCAAGCCATCAAAGGCCTTATTCGCCAACCAGCATGGGAGCTGTTATTGCAAGCAGCATTGGAGCTGGCAGGCAAGCGTTTATTTACCATACGATAGTACTTCGTGATAGCCAGTCATCATTCACTATCACACCCTATGCCTTATTTTACCAAGTAGTATTTTAAAGGCCTCTCCCTTACTACCTCTTATCATGTCCACCCTTTCCTCATATTTATCCATTAACAGCCGCTTACTTGCTGTTATGTAAACTGTACTACATAGGCCTTAACCTTTCGTAAACTAATTATCATTCCCTTTCGTACATGAAGTCTCTACTATATCTACACTTGATTTAATTGTGATTGGATTGTTGTCATGCGCAAAATAAGCAGAAAATCTGCTATTAAATGGGGTGTCATCACCTTAATTATCGTAGCATTAGGGGCTTTGGCCTATACTTTTTTAAAACCAGAAGAAACCACACCTAACTATTTAACCGCAACCGTTGAAGTCGGTGATATTGAAAACAATGTCATGGCCTCTGGTAAAGTAAAAGCGTTAAATACCGTTGATGTCGGCGCGCAGGTATCTGGCGAGGTAAAACGCCTATACGTTGAAGTCGGTGATGAAGTCAAGCAAGGCGACTTGATTGCACAGATTGACCAAGTGACCCAAAAAAACAACCTGAGCAACGAACAAGCCAGCCTTGAGCAAAGTGAAGCCGCGCTACAAAGTGCGCAAGCAGAATTGCTCAGCAAACAGGCAGCACTAAAAAGTGCCTATTCCGATCTTGCTAGCCGCCAATCTGAGCTCAAACAAGCACAGTCTGATTTTGCGCGTTTGCAAGACTTAGTCGCTATCGATGCTATCTCACAACAAGAATATGACACGCAGGCGACCAGTGTCGAGACAGCAAAAGCAGCCGTTGCCAATGCACGTGCGGCTATCGACACAGCTAAAGCCGCGATTGCGACCACAGAAGCCAATATCAACAGTCAGCAAGCAGCATTACGCAAATCACGAACTAACGTCAGTACTGCTGAAGAAGATCTAAGCTATACCACGATTCGTGCACCAATATCAGGTACAGTCGTTTCTATTACGACTGAGCAAGGTACTACGGTCAATGCTAACCAAACGGCGCCCACATTGGTGACGTTAGCAGATTTATCGACCGTACGTATCAACGCGCAAATCTCAGAAGCTGATGTCATTAACGTCAGTGCTGGTATGCCTGCTTATTTCAATATTATCGGTAATCCAGACAAACAGTATGATGCGACATTAACCGCTATCGAACCTGCCCCAGAGCAGATCAGTAGCACCAGCTCGACAGACGCTGCTATCTATTACGTCGGCTACGTAGAAGTACCAAACCCTGACCGCTTGTTCCGAATCGATATGACGGCACAGATATATATCATCGTCAACGAAGCCAAAAATACTCTATTAGTACCATCAACAGTGATCCAAGAAAAGCGAGCTAAAGAAAAAGGCAAATCAACAACGGGCAAGTTTGTACGTGTATTAAAAGATGACGGAACCGTAGAAGAGCGTACTGTAGAAGTCGGTATTGATAACCGAGTAAATGCGCAAATCTTAAGTGGTTTGAAAGAAGGGGAAGAAGTAATCATCAGTGAAGAGAGCGGTAAGAAATCAGATAGCGGCCGCGTACCTGGCGGACCTCGAATGTAACTTGTGCTTTGACTATGTTGAGTAAGAAAGGCTTGCTAAACATAGCAGCCCTTTCATAACAACACTATAACGCTTATTAGCCTTTATTAAAGACACTGCTATGACTATATCTCAATCTCCTAAACCGTCGACTGAAGATAGCTCTGAAAGTAGCACGGCTCAAAACTTAGGGTCACACACTTCTGCTAATCGCTCAAACAACTTAGCAAAAACCAATACCGCTACCCACTCTGCATCAGGCAAGCCCATTATGGAACTATCTGGCATTATCAGAGAGTTCCCTGCTGGTGAGCAAACCATTCGCGTCTTGCATGATATCAGTCTGACGATTCACCAAGGTGAGATGGTCGCTATCATTGGACAGTCAGGCTCTGGTAAGTCCACCTTGATGAATATCTTAGGTTGTCTAGATCAAGCCACTGCTGGTGATTATAAGATTTATGGTCAATCCGCCCGTAAGCTTGATGCCGATCAGCTAGCAGAACTGCGCCGTGAGCACTTTGGTTTTATTTTTCAGCGCTATCATTTGCTTGGTGATATCAGTGCCAAAGACAACGTCGCCGTCCCTGCCGTGTATGCGGGCATGGATACCGAGGCACGCACCAATCGTGCTGAGAAGCTACTAACTGACCTCGGCCTTGGCAATAAGGTCAACAATCGTCCCAATCAGCTCTCAGGTGGACAGCAGCAGCGTGTTTCTGTCGCTCGTGCACTGATGAATGGTGGCGATGTTATCTTAGCAGATGAGCCAACTGGTGCCCTAGACAGTAAGTCTGGCGAAGATGTCATGGCGATTTTGCATGACCTCAGCGCACAAGGTCATACCATTATCATGGTCACTCATGATCCAAAACTAGCAGCACAAGCAGAGCGTGTGATTGAGCTCAAAGATGGCCATGTCATCGCTGACTATCAAACTGAGCATTATAAGCATACAGACAAAAAACCAGAATCTATCCTTGGCGAGCATCGCAAAAGTGCCTTTGGTAGTTTTATTGATCGACTGCTTGAAGCTTTCAAAATGTCTTTGCTTGCCATGCGCGCGCATAAGATGCGTACTCTACTAACGATGCTCGGCATTATTATCGGTATTGCCGCAGTCGTATCTATCGTAGGTCTTGGACAAGGCTCTCAGCAGCAAATCCTTGCCAATATCAGCTCGTTAGGTACCAATACCATTACTGTCAATGATGGCTACCCTAGAGGCGATCCTAGACGCCGCTATAATGATGACAATTTGACACCAGAAGATGCAGAGGCGGTCGGCAATCAGCCCTATATTATCAGCGTCAGCCCTCAGGTAAATGCCAGCTCTAGTGTCCGCTATCGTAATATACAGGAGGATGCTACCGTCAATGGCGTTGGTGAAGACTATCTAACCGTCACTGGTGAGACATTAGCACTGGGCCAAGGGTTTGATGCAAAAAGCATTACATTACGTAGTCAAGATATCATCATCGATGACAACGCTAAACAGACCTTTTTCTCAGACATTGATAACCCTGTTGGCGAGGTAATATTGGTTGGTAGTGTGCCTGGACGCGTGATTGGCGTACTTGAAGAGAGCGATGGTGGCTTTGGTCCCAGTGTAACGACGCCTACTATCTATATGCCTTATACGACAGTGATGTCGCGCGTCACCGGTAGTACCAATATCGACCGCTTTGTGGCGTTGTTAGATGATAGTATCTCTTCTAGTGCCGCAGAGACGGCCATCTCTGACTTGATAGAAAGTCGCCATGGCAAAGATGACTTTGAGCTACGAAATTCAGACTCTATCCGTCAAACCATTGAGTCAACGACAGGTACGATGACCCTACTTATCTCATCAGTTGCAGTTATTTCGTTGATTGTTGGTGGTATTGGGGTCATGAACATCATGCTAGTCTCTGTCACCGAGCGCACTAATGAGATTGGTGTTCGTATGGCAGTAGGTGCGCGTCAAAGCGACATCATGCAGCAATTTCTCATTGAGGCCGTTCTAGTCTGTATCCTAGGGGGACTGATTGGTATTGGAATGGCATTTGCCATTGGTGAGCTGATTAATAGTGTGGGCGGTGACAGTTTCAAAGTCATCTACTCACCGACTTCTATTATTGCCGCATTTGTTTGCTCGACATTGATTGGCGTAGTATTTGGATTCTTGCCAGCACGTAATGCTGCCAAACTAGATCCTGTTGAGGCGCTTTCTCGAGACTAATAATTGAGTATTGACTCGCTTTAGCCAAAAATAGAGCAGTCAATATCGATATAATGGCAAAAATTTAAAGAAACTGGAATAAATTGGCAATTTTATAAGAGAATTACACTTTTTTTATCCTGTGGGGTTGTAATTGTCAGAATTATATATATAATGTGCTCTCACGTTTAGGGATACAAACACTTTAAACGTTAGGGCTGTTAGCTCAGTTGGTAGAGCAGTTGACTTTTAATCAATTGGTCCCGCGTTCGAGTCGCGGACAGCCCACCATATTTTAGTTTAACCTTTATTCATCGTTCTACCCTATCCGGTAGTTGTTTAATAAAGTTAAGTTTAAAAAGCTCTTTTTTAAATGAATTACTCTTGTTGGCAATAATATACATTTATTGTTAGCATAACTTTTAGAAAATTCTATTTAAAGAATATTCTCTTGCGAAGCTAAAATTGCAGTGTCATTTTTATACGCTTCTCAGGGCTGTTAGCTCAGTTGGTAGAGCAGTTGACTTTTAATCAATTGGTCCCGCGTTCGAGTCGCGGACAGCCCACCATATTTGAAAAGCCCAGTTACCATGATAGTAACTGGGCTTTTTTTCGTCTGCACTTTCTATCCTTTATTTTATATCTACTTATGATGTCGCCGTTTAAAAAGTCGGAAGCTGCCTTTCTTACGCCATAGCAGTTTATGTCTGATCGTATCTTTGATGGTGCGCGGGTATTTGGGGGCTTGGTCGATGAACGCATCAAACTCTACCTCACTCATTGCACGCTCTCGACCATGTGCCATCATTACCATTGATGGTTTTAAATCTCTGATTTTTTTTAACGATTGCTTATAAGCTTTGGGATCATAGACAGGAAATGGCGCCACAAACTTATGGCGCAATTTGATGATGAGATCAGCCGTATATACCTGACGACTGGGCAAATGAAATAAAGACAGATCACGATCCGTATGCCCAGGCGTCTCTAACACTTGCCATTCATCAAACTCTGGGACAAAGTCACCGTCTGTGACAGTAATGTCTGGCTTTAGGCTTGCCGAATAGTACAGACTTTTGAATGGGCGACCTTGCCGCCGCGCCACATAGTACGCAAGATTCATATCGACAAAATGCATCGCTCGTCCACCAATACCGCCGTACCACTGACTTTTCTTGTCAGCAGAGATAATGCGGCAGCCAGTCTCTTGGCGAAACTTGCGCGCACCACCCGCATGATCCGGATGCATATGGGTGACCACCACCACTTTTAGGTCTGTTATCGGCCTATTTAGAGTATCTTTGATATACCCAAGTACCATTGGCACATCGGCACGGCAGCAGCCGTCTAGTAGCATGATTTTATCTGGATACACCGCAAGGTAGCTACTTTGGATATAGCCCTCTAGACGTACAATTTCACACGAACTCATTTATCATCCCTGATCATTTGATCCTAGTGTCTCTGTATTTTTAGTATAGCGATAATCAATACAAAACAAATCGTTTTCAGTGAACGCTTGTGACTATAGATACGGTTGATAATAGTCGCATAATGCGTAACATCATTAATGACAACGTTTATACTTCCAGTAAAAACGCAAAAAACCCAGCGCTTAGGCTGGGTTTTCTACATTAAGTATTTACTTTATAGATTTAAAGCTGATACCATCAATTATGCTAGCGATTACGCAAGGTCACGAACCTTAGGCTCACGCTCCCATAGACGAGATTTTGCATTTTCTACAAAGCTGTCAAGCTTAGCGAGCGGTGTGACAAACTCATCTTTTTCTACAGGAAGTTTACTTAAGATAAACTCATCCGTTGCACCGCAATAAGCAATCGCTTTGCAATGTACATAAGCATCAGTGAACCAATCTAGCGTTGAGCTATCCTCCGCCAGTTTCTTAGCTTGATCCGGCATAATGATACTCACTACCGCATCGAAGAATACAGAGGGTGCGCCAGCAACACGCTCATCTGCTTGGATACGCGTATTGTCGTCAAGCTTGACTTCTTTGCTAGGAGCAACAATTTTGACCATACCGCCTTGAGCGTTAATAGCATCTTCAAACTTCTTAACTTGCTCATGGTTTGATCCTTCAGCCACTAAGATACCAACCAAACGGCCTTTTAGTGATTTAGGCGTACGACCAATCGTTTGCAGAGGCTTAGAGGTGTCCATATCTTGTACTGGTGCTGCTGGTTCTGCCGCTTCTGGTAGCTCCATACCTAAGGCATTGGCAACACGATTAGCTAGATCTTCATCAATATTGATAAGGTGACTGAGCACGCGAGTACGAACATGCGCAGTATCTACTTTACCCAGCTCAAACGCGTAGGCTGATGCAATGTGTGCTTGTT
Source organism: Psychrobacter pacificensis (assembly GCF_900101915.1). Lineage (GTDB taxonomy): Bacteria > Pseudomonadota > Gammaproteobacteria > Pseudomonadales > Moraxellaceae > Psychrobacter > Psychrobacter pacificensis. The sequence continues at coordinate 76,538 of NZ_FNAL01000014.1, forward strand.
CAGCAGGGGTTTGGCTACGATAGAACATACGTGGCTGACTATAGTGATCAGCGAAGCTCTCAGCACGGATACGACCTTTTACGCCATCGTCCAGTTTTTCATGAAACGAGTTAAAACCTTTTTGAGGACTTTCACGTGGACGGTCTAGATCTAGACTTTGAGGCTCATAAAGCACACGAGTCTTAGGCACTTGCATTTGCATATGACCGTCTTGCTGGTTATTTGCAAACGGACATTTAGGCGCATTGATAGGAATCTGAACAAAGTTTGGTGAGCCCAATCGTGACAACTGCGTATCTAAGTAACTAAATAAACGGCCTTGCAGTAAGGGATCGTTACTAAAGTCGATACCAGGTGGTATATGCGATGGACAGAAGGCTACCTGCTCAGTTTCTGCAAAGAAATTATCTGGGTTACGGTTTAGTACCATTTTACCGATGATTTTAACTGGCACTAGCTCTTCTGGAATCAGCTTAGTGGCATCTAAGTGGTCAAATGGAAACTCATTGGCCTCTTCTTCGGTAAAGAGCTGTACACCAAGCTCCCACTCAAAATACATACCATTTTCAATCGCTTCATACATGTCACGGCGGTTATAATCAGGGTCAGCACCAGATATTTTTACAGCTTCATCCCAAATAAGCGACTGTACACCTGCTACTGGTTTCCAATGATAACGGAAGAAAGTACTCTTACCTTCTTTGTTGAGCAAACGGTAGGTATGAATACCAAAACCTTCCATCATGCTAAAGCTACGCGGCAATGCACGATCACTCATCAGCCAAATCAGGTTATGCATCGTCTCTGGGCTTAGCGAGACAAAGTCCCAAAAGGTATCGTGTGCAGAGGCCGCTTGCGGAAACCCGCGATCCGGCTCCGGCTTGACTGCATGAATGAGATCAGGAAACTTAATGGCATCTTGAATAAAGAAGATCGGCATATTATTACCGACTAAATCCCAATTACCTTCTTCTGTGTACATCTTGACTGCAAATCCGCGTACGTCACGGGGCGTATCCTTTGAGCCTTTATTACCGGCAACGGTCGAAAAACGGGTAAAAAGTGGTGTTTGTTTACCCGTCTCAGTCAAAATTTTGGCCGTTGTATACTCTTCTAATGATTCGGTCAGCTCAAAATAACCGTGTGCCGCACTACCACGCGCATGGACGATACGCTCAGGGATACGCTCATGGTCAAAGTGGTTGATCTTTTCACGTAGTACAAAATCTTCTAATAGCGTAGGACCGCGTGCGCCTGCTTTTAGTGAGTTTTGATTGTCGCTGATAGCCACGCCTTGTTGGGTAGTCAATACTTTGGTGTCATCACCTGCGCGCTGATGGGTTTCGCCCCCATTGCCGCGTTCAGTATTCATATCTTTGGCTGGGTCGGTATGATCGATATTATTATTCATAAAACATCCTATCTAATGAGTAAAATAGTCTCTTCTAAGACCATTAAAAATGTGCTTACACAGGTGTTGTATCCTTTGGGATAATACTGACTTCATCTGTCTGTGATGCTGCATGACCAATTATTAAAAAAGATAAAGGAATAAAAGGCATACGGTTTATCTTACCCAAAAACTAAGTCGCTTATAGTTGCGTATATAGTGAAAGTTGTTGATGTTTGGTTAAAGTTTACGTGCGCAGTCACTCAACCGCTTGACGGCTTTTGAGCCAGCCTAAACGTTAACAATCCAATCTTGTAATTTAGTTATTCTTTAAGGTATGCTTTATGGCGTACTAGAGATCATCGATAAATAACATTGGCATGGTTTTTAGCCATATATTTATCTCTTTTTTCTCTGCACACGACAAAAAAACAAAAAAGTCTGTTAAAGCAAAGGCATAATAGTAATTTTTAAGACGAATAGACCATGCCAAACTTTAACAGACTTAGTGAGACTTTAACCCAAAACCTGAGCATGAACAAGGCAAGAATCAATTGTTTGAGCCTAATGATAATAGCCCTGATTACTGCTCAAAGCAGTAATCTTAAAAAAACAGCAAGACACCTTCCTAAGGGTGGCAAGACCGACAGTCACTATCGCAGACTACAGCGATTTTTTGCCGAAGCGAGGATAGACTACGATCAACTGGCTTTAATGATATATCGACTATTTGGGCTAGGCGAAGTCACCTTAACC
>NZ_FNAL01000052.1 GCF_900101915.1 Psychrobacter pacificensis
GGTACAAACAGCCGTACCGCGCAGTCGTATCACGGCAACGTATACATGGACGAATATTTTTGGATTCATAAGTTTATTGAATTCAGAAAAGTTGCATCAGGTATGGCCATGCACAAAAAATGGCGTCAGACATACATATCAACGCCATCATCTAAGCAGCACCAAGCATATAAGTTTTGGACTGGCCAACTGTATAACCGTGGCCGTAAAGGTGATGACCGAATCGAAATAGATGTGACGCCGCATAACCTAAAAAATGGCAAGTTGTGCGGTGATAAACAATGGCGGCAAGTCGTCAATGTCTATGACGCTATGAACGGTGGTTGTGACCTGTTCGACATTGATGACTTGCGGATGGAATACAGCGAGGACGAGTTCAATAACTTGCTGATGTGTGAATTTATTGATGACACGTTATCCGCTTTTAGTGTCAGCGAACTACAGTCATGCATGGTCGATACGTTAGAGATATGGGATGACTGGAAGCCTTATACGCCAAGGCCACTTGGTAATCAGCCAGTATGGCTTGGCTATGATCCGTCATTGAGCCGTGATAGCGCTGGACTTGTGATATTAGCAGCACCAAGTACACCAAACGGCATGATACGCGGCATTGAGCGTTTGCAGTTTAAAAACCCAGACTTCGAAGCACAAGCAAACGTCATCAGAGAAATGACAGAAAAGTATAACGTGGAGTATATAGCTATTGACGTGACTGGTCTTGGTATTGGTGTCTATCAGTCGGTCATTAAGTTTTATCCGCAAGCTGTCAAGCTGCATTACAGCCCAGAGTTGAAGCAGCAATTTGTCCTAAAGACAAAGGACGTTATCAAAAAAGGCCGCTTAACTTTTGACCACGAATGGACGGATGTAGTAGGCGCGTTTACTTCGATACACAAAACAATCACTAGCAGCGAAAAAGCGGTCACTTATAAAGCCGATCGCAATGAAGATACTGGCCATGCGGATCTAGCATGGGCATTAATGCACGCACTACATAGAGAGCCTTTGGCAATTGCTCAAGGTGAAGACGAATCCGCACTGGAGATATTTGAATGAATGAAACAGAAAATCATGCAGTGGTAGAAATGCCGGGCATGGAGGCTTTTACCTTCGGCGATCCCATCCCAGTGATGGAACAATGGCAAACTTTGTATTGGGGTGAATGTCACAATCATCAACTATGGTATGCGCCGCCATATGATCCAGATGCTTTGTCTAAGACGATGAGAGCATCACCACATCATAGTAGTGCGATCTTTGTTAAGCGCAATATTTTGGCTAGCACCTTTATCCCGCATCCTTTATTATCCCATCGTGATTTTAGCCGCTTAGTCTTGGACTATATGACGTTTGGCAATGCCTACATTGAACGCGTTACCTCACGCTCCAAAAAAACCATGAAGCTGAATGTTCCACTCGCTAAGTACATGCGCGTCGGTGTTGACGCTCAAAGCTACTACTTTGCAACGCATAGCTGGGCCGAACCGCATAAGTATAAAGCCGATAACATCTGTCATCTGATTGAACCAGATATCAATCAAGAAGTGTATGGTGCGCCTGAATATCTATCAGCGCTTAATGCGGCGTGGCTTGATGAGTCAGCGACGTTATTCAGACGTAAGTATTATTTGAATGGCAGCCACGCTGGGTACATCTTATACATCAATGACCCAGCGACAAATAAAGAAGACATCGATGCAATCCGTAAAGCTTTGAAGGACAGCAAAGGCCCTGGTAACTTTCGTAACCTATTCATGTATTCGCCCAACGGTAAAAAGGATGGAATCCAAATCTTACCGATCAGTGAAGTCAGTGCCAATGATGACTTCTTTAAAATCAAAGAAGCGAGTCGAATAGATATTGCAGCTGCTCATCGAGTACCACCTCAACTGATGGGGGCGTCACCAACCAATGCGGCGGGCTTTGGTGACCTAATCAAAGCGGCCAGAGTTTTCGCAGTCAATGAGCTTATGCCTTTACAACAGACCATGCTACAGATCAACGATTGGCTAGGTGAAGAAGTCATCAGATTCAAAGACTACTCGCTACTCAAAGATGAAGATTAAATAACCAATTTTAAGATCAATATATCCGCTCTAAATCGAGCGGATTTTTTTGGCTTTCAAAAAACGCAATCGAAGCCCCGCCTCGCCCACGATAAAAAAACATGGTTTTCGACGACCATGACGATCATGGCGGTGGCTTTGGCGTAACTAGGGGAAGGGCAGATAAACAACTGTTTGAAATGACGAGATGTGACGAATATTTATACTCAATCCCACGCTAAAATATCTGGGATGTAGAAGTTAAGGCGCTGTACGTGAATAAAAACAAGGTTTGCGGGTGATAAGTCAGTTCTGTGCAATCCCACGATCTATCCCATCGTGGGATTAGACTCAAATTGCAGACATAAAAAAACCTGCTCGAAAGCAGGTCTAGTATAGGTTTGAGAACTTTTATCACTATCCGAAAATGGTGGGGCTGGAGAGACTCGAA
>NZ_FNAL01000026.1 GCF_900101915.1 Psychrobacter pacificensis
TCAGTCACAATAGTTGTGGCGTTGTTAGCCCGTCTGTCACAAGCCTTGTTATTAGCATGCTTTGCTCGGTAACCTCGTAGGCTTTTATTACGCCTAAGCTCTCTTGATATGGTACTGGGACTTCTGTTTAACACCCTCGCTATAAAATTAATACTATGTTTTGCCCCTTTAAGGGCATAAATCTGGTATCGTTCACCTAGGCTTAGATGTGTATAGCTCATGGTTGCAATCTCACTTTGGTCGGTGGATAAAAACTTTGATGCTAGCGCATCTAGGTCTTTTTTTCACCTTGCATTTGGTATTGCACTTCATGTGTTAATCTAAGTAATAAATGATAATGCTTGATATCACATCATACAGATCGATAGCTATAGCTTAATAGCTACTATGCGTCGTTGGTGCAGTTGATACTTGGACAAAAGTTTCATTTGGTTTGATTAAGCCCAAATCTAAGCGAGCGTGCTCTTCTACCGCCTCAAGTCCAGTTTTTAGATCTTGCACATCGGTACGTAATAGATTGTTTGCTGCCACTTGGTTATCATTTAAGCGTTGTTGCTCTTCAATTTGAGCCGTCAACTTGCTATGTTCAAAATGGCCATTTTCCCCCAGCCAATACTGATATTGCAATCCCAAAAGCACTGCAACGGCTAGAGCAAGTAGTATAAATTGGCTAAAATATTTCATAAGATGACAACGCCAAACAACATAGAAAGAATGATATAAGAGTTTTAAGATAATTAGGCGATACACAAATGATTATATATCGCCTAGATTCAATGATAAGTTCGGCTTTTGAGCTTAGACTTTTTGACGCATATTACACGTTAAAAAGCCAAGTCAGTCTGTTAACCACGTAGACCGATAAACTCTTCACGGCCACGGTAGCTTGCACGTACTTGCTGCTCGATACGTAGCAATTGGTTGTACTTAGCAACACGGTCTGAGCGGCATAGTGAGCCTGTTTTGATCTGACCGGCAGCGGTACCAACTGCTAAATCCGCAATGGTGCTGTCCTCAGTCTCACCTGAACGATGTGAGATAATCGTGGCATAGCCATTTTTCTTCGCCATATAAATCGCATCTAGCGTCTCTGACAATGTACCGATTTGGTTGAACTTAATCAAAATGGCATTGGCAATATGCTTATCAATGCCTTCTTGCAAGATTGTAGGATTGGTCACAAATAGATCATCACCGACCAACTGGACTTTATCACCAATCTGCTCGGTCAGATACTTCCAACCATCCCAATCTGACTCATCAAGACCGTCTTCGATAGAGATAATAGGATACTGACGCGTGAGCCCAACGAGATAGTCTGAGAACCCTTGGCTATCAAAGGCCTTATTACCTTCGCCTGCCAAGACGTATTGACCGTTCTTGTAAAATTCACTAGCCGCACAGTCTAGCGCAAGATGAATGTCTTCACCCGCTTTGTAGCCGACTTGTTCGATCGCCTGCATAATAACCGTGATGGCTTCTTCGTTGCTACGTAGATTTGGTGCAAAACCACCTTCATCACCAACAGCGGTATTTAAGCCTTGTGATTTCAATACAGACTTTAAGCTGTGGAAAATCTCTGTACCAGCACGCAGCGCTTCTGAAAAGCTGGTAAAGCCAACTGGCTCAATCATAAACTCTTGAATATCAACGGTATTGTCCGCGTGCTCGCCACCATTTAGGATGTTCATCATTGGCACAGGCATGGTCAATGACGTCTGATTACGCAAGTTAGCAATATACTGATGCAATGGCAGATTCTGTGACTTGGCAGCCGCTTTGGCCGTCGCAAGTGACACCGCTAGCATGGCATTCGCACCAAGGCTCTCTTTGTTTTCTGTGCCGTCTAGCGCAATCATGGCATCATCAATACCCTGCTGTTCAGTCACATCTTTATCAATCAAAGCACTGCGAATCTGACTGTTGACGTTGGAAACGGCTTTTTTAACGCCTTTACCCATATAGCGAGATTTGTCGCCATCACGTAACTCAAGCGCTTCACGTGAGCCTGTGGATGCGCCACTTGGCGCCGCAGCACGGCCGACAGTGCCATCAGCTAAGATCACATCAGCTTCGATAGTTGGGTTGCCGCGCGAGTCTAAAATTTCACGAGCGCGAATGTCTTTAATTGCGGTGACGTTGTTGGTTTCTTCAGCGTACATAATGTCTGTTAATTCCTTTGGTCATGCCAAGTTTGTGAGATAAATAACGGCAGCTAGCATACAAAAAAGATAAAGAAAAATATCATATAGCCAATATACCTAGAATCCCTTCAAGCCTTTCTGCCATATGGCTGTATTTGCATATGAAGGAAGGCTTATTGAACAGATTAACGGTTGGCTATCGTGCTTGGCATCATAGCATATATTTTACCAAACTTCCCTTATCTTACACTGACTTGCGGTCATAAATATCATCATAGATAGGTATATCTCAAATACTCGTTTGGTCTACGTTGATGAAATATCAGTGCTAATACAGCAATTATTATTTCGCTAAACGCGTTTCATTGGTGTGCGGGTCAGATACCGTATTCTCAAGCGCAACCTCTGTCTTAAATCGTGTCAAGCGTAATGCATTCATCAAAACTGAGATGGAGCTGAGTGCCATCGCTGCTGCTGCAATCATCGGATTTAAGAAGCCCAAAGCGGCAAGCGGGATACCAAGGCAGTTATAAATGAAAGCAAAAAACAGATTTTGTTTAATATTGCGTAGCGTTGCTTGGGCAATCTTCTGCGCCGCATCAATATGCATGAGCGACTCGCCCATTAGACGGGCAGAAGCGCTGTGCTGCGCGACATCTGTTCCCTCAAACATTGCAAAGCTGGCATCGGCAGTGGCCATCGCTGGCGCATCATTGACCCCGTCTCCTGCCATCGCCACCTTATGACCAGCAGTTTGCAGCCGTGCAATTTGACTGGCCTTATCGCGTGGACTCATTTTGCCGTAAGCTTTTTCAATACCCAGCTGCCCTGCCACATGATCGACGACCGACTGCTTATCACCACTCATCAAGATCACATTAATACCCGCATTTTGTAGCGCAGTGATTGCTTGCGGGGTATCCGCTTTCAAGTCATCTGCTAAGGCAAATGCGCCTAGTGGCTCATCATTGATACTAATGGCAACGGTACTGGCAATTTGCCATACTTTTGGCATCAGCTTAGGTAACGTCATATTAGCAAATTCAGCCGTCCCGACGTTTACTCGTCCAAGTCCTTCGATGTTTGCCTGTATACCAGATCCTTTTATCACACTGATATCAGTCACATCGAACAAAGACAGCTGATGCTCTTTAGCCGCGTTGGTCAAAGCAGTTGCCAATGGATGACTGGCATGTGCTTCGACACTGGCGGCGATCTGCAAGACATCATTAACAGCGATCGACTTATCCATCATGACATGATCGACGATAGTGGGTCTGCCAATGGTCAGCGTGCCTGTCTTATCGAGCACCACCGTGTCAATATTCCCTGCCGCCTCGAGACTTTGCGCGTCTTTGAACCACACGCCATGACGCGCCGCAACCCCCATACCCGCCATGATAGCTGCTGGTGTGGCCAAACCAAGGGCACAAGGGCATGCAATGACCAATACTGATACGGCGTGCATCAAGGCAGTATCGACCATACCAGTCAGCCACCATGTTAGGCCAAAAGTAACCAACGCAATAGTGACCACGATTGGCACAAACACAGCAGTCACTCTATCCGCCAATCTTGCCAAGTTAGCTTTTGAGCCTTGCGCATCACTCAATGCTTGTACCATATCGCCCAGCTTGGTGTCACTACCCTTGGCACTGACGCGATAGAGCAAACTACCATTCTCCACCAAAGCACCTGCCAGTAATCCATCGCCCACTTCTTTTTTAAGGGCAATTGACTCACCTGTTAAGTGACTCTCCACGCACCAGCCGCTACCATCTGTGACGATGCCATCGGTCGCGATACGGCTACCTTGCTTGGCACGTAGGATGTCACCTACTTGTACATCAGACAGTGCAATAGAGTGAAAATCACCATTTGGCTGCTGCTGCTCGACTTCATCAGGCGTTAATGACAATAATAAATCAATGCTGTTGAGGCTATGCTTCTTGGTACGTTCCTCTAAGTATTTACCAGTCCGCACAAACGCAATGACCATCACCCCTGCTTCAAAATATACGGCTGGGCTATTACTAGCACCGTGTCCGCCCATGTGTCCACTTTGCAAGAGGCTCCCCAAAGTGCCATCGCCATGAGTAAGCCACAGATAAGCCGAATATGCCCATATCGTCACGGTACCAATCACCACCAGTACATCCATATTGGCAAGACCGCCTTTGATGGATGCCCATGCGCTCTTATAGAATGGTAACGCAAAGCCAAACTGTACAATCGTCGCTAAAATAAACTGAATCCAAATGGGCGGCATCCACGCCATCCCAGCACCCACCAACATGCCTGCCATACCCACCAAAAATGGCACCAAACACAACCATAAACCAATCAATCGCCATGGATATTGGGTGGCTGTGTCTTCATCTGTTTTTGCAAATAAACTGTCGCTGGCCTGTAGATTGGCAACAAAACCCGTCTTGTTTACCCATTCTGTGACCTGTTCTGGCGTCGTTTGCGTCGGATCATAATCTACATTTGCCGTCTCACCAGCAAAATTCACACTCACTTCATACACCGAAGGCTTTTTATTCAGCACCTTTTCGATTCGTGAAGCACAGGCCTGACACGTCATGCCATCAATCGCCAATTGCAGATGCGCACGTTGCGGTGCAAGTGGCGTATTTGATTGAATGTCAGTCTCGACATCGTAGGATCCATCACTAGTGGTACGGGTAGTATCATTCATAAAAATAACTCTTTATAGCGTCTATATACTCATAGAAGCCATAATAAAATATCAGTGGATTGACAAAAAAATCAAATGAAACAAGTAAAACACGATAACAATCAGTATGAATACGCTGTTTAGGCTACCCAGTTATTATAGACAGACATATTGCAATATATTCAGGTAGCACCTATTAGATGGTCACAACCATCATCTATTCAAGTAAGCCTCAATCATTTAGTAAATAGCAGCAAACTAGGACAGCCATGGACGTAATCTATAGTCAGAATTTTTAACCATTAAAAAACCAGCTAACATGCCAGTAATAACATGGTAGCTGGTTTTGTAGATAGATGACGACATTTATGAATTAGCGACAGTCGCCTCAAATCCAGCCTCATCAATGGCCGAAGCAATCGCTTCTGCACTGGTTTTGCTATCATCAAAGGTGACCGTCGCTAGATTGTCAGCTAGATCAACGGTGATCGTATCTAAACCGTCGATGTCGGCAGTAGCAGTATGTACACTTGCCACACAGCCGCTGCAAGTCATGCCATCAATTTGAATAATACGTGTTTGGCTTGCCATGGTTAGCTCCTTATTTTTATTAGTGAAAAGTAGCCTTGATAGCTGTTCTTCAATATTTACTTCTCAAAACCTATCAAAGTACCACTAAACAAGCATAAGCCCTATCATCAGCGACAGCAAGACACTTTGGTTGTTACTTTATTAACGAGATGCTATTAACAAGACAGGAACTTCTTAATAAAAACCTGAACGCTACTCATTGCTTATGTAGCATTCAGATCGTCCATATATCTTAGTCTCTATGATGCGGATTTTGCGGCGCATCGATAGGAAATGGCTGAGTCACATAATCAACCATACTAATCGCCGCCGTCAAAGCATGAATACTCGTATCCGTATCATCATAACTGACCGTTGCAACATCATGCACAGGATCTAGATCGATAGCAGTCACGCCTGAGATATTCTTAAGAGCGGTCATTACACTATCTAGACCATCTTCATCGTCGATATTTTCTATACTGACTTGTGCGGTTTGAATCGCCATTGCATCACCCTCTTATCATTTATAATATCAATGAGTATCTAATGTCTCAAAGCCTTTGACCAAATCATCAATTTGCTTAAGCTGACGCAAAAACGGCTCTAGCTGGCTCATGCGCAGCGCACATGGCCCATCACATTTCGCCGTTTCTGGATTTGGGTGCGCCTCTAAGAAAAGCCCTGCCAATCCTGTCGCCATACCAGCACGTGCCAGTGTCGTAATCTGCTCACGGCGCCCACCTGCACTGTCACTACGCGCGCCTGGCTGCTGCAAGCTATGTGTCACGTCAAAGAATACGGGGATATCCATCTGCTTCATGGTATCAAATCCGAGCATATCAACGACTAAGTTGTTATAACCAAAGGCGCTGCCACGCTCACAAAGTATCAGCTTATCATTACCGCCTTCTAGACACTTATTGACAATATGTCGCATCTCATGCGGCGCCAAAAACTGTGCCTTTTTGATATTAATAATCGCGTTTGTCTTTGCCATCGCATGAACCAAGTCCGTCTGACGTGACAAAAAAGCTGGCAACTGGATAATATCAGCAACTTCAGCGACTGGTGCTGCTTGATGAGGTTCATGTACATCAGTGATAATCGGTACTTGGAATTTTTCTTTGATTTGCCCGAGCCAATCGATACCTTGCGCGAGTCCCGGCCCTCGGTATGAATGCAGGCTCGAGCGGTTGGCTTTATCAAAACTCGCTTTAAACACATAGCCGATACCCAAGCGCTCACATATCTCAACGTATTGCTCAGCAATCTCAAACGCCAACTCTTTAGATTCTAAGACGTTCATCCCACCAAATAATACAAAGGGTTGATCATTACCAATGTTGATCGTCTTATTATTAGGCGTGTTAAGTGCAATGTGTGATTGCGCCGTTAATAGGTTTTCCATTTAGCCACTACCTCTTATTTTGTTATTAATATCTCTATCCCATATTGTAACCGATAGCCTGATTAAAAAAAGTATGCAAGCGTAATTAGAGATTATTAATGAGGATATTGACTCGTTAATAACAACAAACAACCTGAGTTGAGCAAAAAAAAGACCAATCCGAAGATCAGTCTTTTTTATAATAAATACTTTTACTTTACACTACATTATATAGAGTTACTCTATTATGAAAACTATTTTGCTTCGCTATGGTTCTTCGCCGCTTTGACAAAACTATTAAACAGTGGATGACCACCGCGTGGTGAGCTAGTAAATTCAGGATGGAACTGTACAGCAACAAACCATGGATGCTCGCTAATCTCTACCGACTCTACCAAATGCTGCTTGGCAGAATAACCAGATATAGTCATACCTGCTTGCTCTAATGGCTCAATATAACGGTTATTCATCTCATAACGATGGCGATGGCGCTCAGTGATATTGTTAGCACCATAAATCTGGCTTAGCTTGCTACCAGAAACCAGCTCTGCTTGCTGCGCGCCTAGGCGCATGGTACCGCCGAGGTCTGAGTCATCGCTACGAATCTGTAGCTCGCCGCGCTCATCTAACCACTCAGTGATCAGGCCAATGATAGGCTCAGCTGTCTTACGATCAAACTCAGAAGAGTTGGCATTGATATTCAGTACATTGCGCGCATACTCTATCACGGCCAGCTGCATACCAAGGCAAATACCTAGATACGGCACATTATTTTCACGAGCATAGGTGATGGCTTTTATTTTACCCATCGTACCGCGCTCACCAAAACCGCCTGGTACTAAGACAGCATTGGCTTCTTTTAGCTGCGCTAGTAGAGTGTCGTCATCTTCTAAACGCTCAGCATCGATGTAGTCGATTTTGACATCGACTTTATGCGTGATACCTGCGTGTAGCAATGCTTCGTTGATCGATTTATAAGCATCTGGTAGCTCAACGTATTTGCCAACCATCGCAACTGTCACTGTTCCTTCAGGATTTAGCTGGGCTTCAACTACTTTATCCCAATCGCTCAAATCCGCTTCGGGCACATCAAGACCGAAACGCTCACAGATGAGATCATCAAGGTCTTGCTCATGTAGCGTGCGCGGTATTTGATAAATACTTTGCGCATCTTCACACATAATGACCGCACGCTCTTCAACATTGGTAAACAGTGCAATCTTACGACGGTTGTCTTGTGAGATATGATGATCAGAGCGGCAGATTAAGATATCAGGCTGTAGACCGATAGAACGCAGCTCTTTTACAGAGTGCTGTGTCGGCTTGGTTTTGGTCTCACCGGCACTGGCAATATAAGGTACTAAAGTAAGATGCATCAGCATGGCACGATTGCGCCCCAGCTCTACTTGCATCTGACGGACAGCTTCCATAAAAGGAAGGGATTCGATATCACCGACGGTACCGCCAATCTCAATAATAGCAATATCATATCCTTCGCCGCTCGCGAGGATTTTGTTTTTGATTTCATCGGTAATATGCGGAATAACCTGTACCGTACCGCCAAGGTATTCACCGCGACGTTCTTTATTTAAAACATTTTGATAAATACGGCCACTGGTGAAGTTATTACTTTTACTCATTTTTGAGTGACGTAAAAAACGCTCATAATAACCCAAATCCAAATCTGTCTCTGCGCCATCTTCGGTGACGAACACCTCACCATGCTGAAACGGACTCATCGTACCTGGATCGACGTTAATATACGGATCCATTTTGGTCATCGTGACAGTCACGCCACGTGCTTCTAAGACCGCTGCAAGAGAGGCTGCGGTGATACCTTTTCCTAGTGAGGACACTACCCCACCGGTCACAAATATAAACTTGGTCATAGTACTCTGTCGGTAATTGGTAAAGAAGGATTTTACTAAAAATACGCCACAAAATATAGGGCAAAAATGCAAACTGTCTGAAACTCTTGTTTTCTACCTCAGCGGTAGACTTTTGTCACAAATAATACATACAACAAAAAAACCCACCCCGAAGGATGAGTTTTTTATAATACGTTTTCTAATGTTTAGATTAGAATTTGTATTCAATACCCGTACCTACAATCAAGTCATCTTTGTTATTGTCACGGCTGATTTGCCCTGCATAAATATGACCCGTGGTCGCTTTATTGAATGCATATTCTCCACCAACTGCGATTTCATTTACATCAGCATCTTTTACGCCTTTTTCGTCAGTGGTATTAACATACTGTGCTTTAACTGCCCAAGGTGTTGCACCAACTTTATATTTACCACTAATTAGCCAAGATTTTTCATCTTCACTGGCTTTGTTAACGCGGTTGTTGTTAACGATGCTATAATTATCGTAGTATTGGCTTTGTTGGTATAGAGCACCTAAAGTTAAGCCCGAAACCATATTCATTTTGCCCATATCTAAACCAGCAACCAAACGCCACGTATTATCAATCACGCCAGTATTTACATTGTTAGCACCCATGTCTTTGTCATAAGCACCGGCTAGATAAACACCATTTTTGTCATAGGCTAATAAAGCAGAATAACCGTTATCTTTTACTTTTCTATCACGATAGACTGCAGGCTTCGCACCAGATGCTGCGGAAACGAGAATATCACCGTCGGCATCAGTTTCTGATAATGCGGTAGCTGCCATAAAACTCACTGGCATACCGACAATAACAGGTGATTGATAGGCCACCATATTGTTAGCACGGTATTCACCTGAAACACCCGCATTTTTAATATCAAATAAGCTATCATTAAACACGTCAACTTTGTTTTGTGCAAGTTTCAATGGGGTATCATGGCGTCCCGCTAGTACAGTACCTAAAGTGTTGTGGGCTAAGCCTACATAAGTATTACGTGATCTAAACTGTTGGCTATCGTCATCAACATCAATACCATATTCCAATTGATAGACTAATTTAGTGGTATCAGTAAGATCATCTTCACCTTTAAAACCGATACGTGATTGATTAGAGTTAAGTTTAAATGTATCTTCATCTGTCTTGTTAGCTGCATCGTAGTCTGTACTAACATAATCTAAGGTTAAAAATGCTTTACCATATACAGTTGGGGCGGCGTTGGCTGCAGATACAGATAGGGCGGCGACGGCTGTGGCTAAAAGTAATTTTTTCAAAGGGTATCTCCACTTTACGATTTGAGTGATAAATTGGCTAAGATTGGCCGATATATATAATGGCAGGGTGACTACCCTATAGAACATTTATATATATGAGCTAGAAGCATTACTTAGACACAACTTTACCAACCAAATATTACAGTAAGGTGAAAAAACCAAAATTTACACAAATGTTATTATTAATTTTACGGATTCTGTTATTTAAGACACGCTGTTGTTCAAGACACAGTATTGATTACAAAACAAAAAAACTCACCCCGAAGGATGAGTTTTTTATAATACGTTTCTAATGTTTAGATTAGAATAAGTATTCTAGACCGCCACCGATAGCGAGTACATCAATATCACCACGTAAGTCGATTTCATTAACATTGCCGTCTTCGTCTCTCGAACCAAAACGACCATTGTTTAATTCCGCTGAATTTAGACCAGCATAGGCATGAGCGATCATATTATTTTTAAACGCATATTTGCCACCTACAACGACTTGATTTGAGTCATTATTCTCAAGACCACTGATATTGTCGGTTTTGTCATACTGAATATAAACAGAGGCTGGACGGGCAAAATTCGAAAGACCCATTTCAGCACTCACCACTAAACCGTCCTCTGTTGCAGTAGTAGTACCGGCATAGTCAGCTTCTTGATATAGAACGCCTAACTTTACAGGAGCTGCGATATATTTACCTAAATCGACGCTAGCACTGCCACGGATAATATCACCACTAACACTCATGTCTTGCTCATAAGCAATACCAGCGGTAATGCCTGTACCTGGATCAAACATCAATGAGGCACCATAGCCTGCGTCACGACCACTCTCAGATATAAAGTCTTCATCAGCACCATACATCAGCGCAAGCGCTAATGGTAGGTCATTGTATTTAGGCGCTTTCCAAACGATTGAATTATTGATACGGTTACCAACGGTCGGGGTCAAAATATTAGCAAAGCTGTCGTTGTTGTTCAGAGTACTAGAGCCAAGATTATCCCAATAACCTTCATTAACTGATACGTTATTGATATAGTCAATGACTGTGTAGTTACGACCAAAGCGGAATTCACCGAAGTCTTTGTTTACTAGACCAAGATAAGTATCACGACTTTTGAAGCCAATGTTATCGCTACCACTATCATCAACTTGAACGCCGTACTCTAATTGGTAAATTACGTCAGTGTTGGCCGTTATCGCTTCAGAGCCTCTGAAGCCTAAACGTGAAAGCTTAGAATTAACTTGTAATGAACCGTTGTCTTCATTAATTCTGTTATTATTATCCATATTCTGACCATCAATTTCAGCATTAACGTAATCAGTAGTAACGAATACTTTACCATAAACGGTAGGTGCTGCCTGTGCGGCAGATACAGATAGAGCAGCAACGGCTGTAGCTAAAAGTAGTTTTTTCATGGGGTATCTCCACTTTACAATTTTAGTAATGAGCGAGCTATTATTAGCCGGTGCCCAAAATGGTATCGTCACAAATCCTCAAAGATATAATGTGTAACTGGCTACCGAGATTAGTCAGAAACAAGTGTGGCGAAGTTCTATTACAGTAAGATAAAAAACCATGACTCACATGACTGGGATTAAACAACGTAACTGCCATGTAAACTTAAGTCTTATGCGTCCTACTGCGTAACATCCGTTACCAAACTCATACTTCGAGTACAAGCATAACAACTTTGACATAATTTGCAACATATTTTTTCGCTTTTTCGATACCCCCAGTATCAAATGACAAGTCACCTATAAAATCCAAATAGCTACAAAAAAAAGCACTATCTACTCAAGCAGATAGCGCTTTTATTGATTAATATCATTACTTATAGTATTAAAATATTTTAATAAAAACAAAATAATTGCCCAAGAAATAGCGCTATCCATTGATAAATAAATAGCGCTTATGAAGAATCGACCAACGTATTTATGACATATTTAGCGTTACAAACGAGCAAGATTAGATACTACACCTTAGACTTCAGCATACGCTAAAATACCCATTGCTAAGCCGGCCTCTCTAAGCATTGGCTTTTAGATCAAGGCGCGCTTGATGCAACAATGGTTCAGTATAGCCGCTAGGTTGCGCGCGTCCTTTAAAGACCAAATCACAGGCTGCTTTAAATGCATAAGAGTTATCAAAGTTATCTGCCATTGGCTGGTAATCACTATCGCCTGCATTTTGCTCATCGACGACTTTTGCCATACGTTTCATTGTGTCCATCACTTGCTGCTCGCTTACCACATCATGATGTAACCAGTTGGCAATATGCTGGCTAGAGATACGTAAGGTAGCACGATCTTCCATCAAGCCAACATCATTGATATCAGGTACTTTGGAACAGCCTACGCCTTGGTTTACCCAACGTACCACATACCCTAAGATACCTTGAGCATTATTTTCAAGCTCTTGCTGCTTCTCTTCTTCTGTCCAATTGGTATTTTTTGCCAATGGAATGGTCAAAATATCATCTAAGCTCGCACGCTCACGTGATTTAAGCGTATCTTGTACATCGGCCACGCTAACTTGATGATAGTGTATGCTGTGCAAGGTAGCGCCCGTTGGTGAGGGTACCCAAGCCGTACTGGCACCAGATTTCGGATGAGCCGCTTTGGTGTCCATCATCTCTTTCATCTCATCAGGTTTTGCCCACATACCTTTACCAATTTGAGCATGACCTTGCAGACCAGTCTCTAGACCGATATCAACGTTCCACTGCTCATACGCAGGTAGCCATGCTTGCGACTTCATGTCGCCTTTTGGCACGAACGGACCGGCATTCATACTGGTATGCATCTCATCACCCGTACGATCTAAGAAACCTGTATTAATAAAGATAACACGCTCTTTTGCTTGGCGAATCGCTTCTTTCAGATTGACTGTGGTACGGCGCTCTTCGTCCATGATACCGATTTTGAGCGTATTACGCTCTAGACCCAATAAGTCCTCTGATGCGTTGAACAAATCATTGGCCATTTTAACTTCTTCAGGGCCATGCATTTTTGGCTTCACAATATACATAGAGCCTTGGCGTGAGTTTGATAGCTCGTTTTTGCCTTTGATATCATTGAGTGATAATAATGGTGTGATTAAACCATCCATTAAGCCTTCAAATATTTGCTCTTGGCCATTGCCTAAATCAACCAAAATTGCGGGGTTCTGCATGAGATGACCCACGTTACGAATCAAGAGTAGCGAACGACCTGGCAAAATCAGCTTACCGCCATCAGGTGTATTATATTCACGATCTGGGTTTTGTTTGCGAGTACGGGTTTTGCCACCTTTTTCAAAGGTCTCTTGTAGATCGCCGTTCATCAAGCCAAGCCAATTGCGATAGACTTCCACTTTTTCTTCTGCATCTACAGCAGCGACCGAATCTTCACAATCTTGAATCGCAGTGATGGCTGACTCAAGTAGCACGTCTTTGATATTTGCTGGGTCATCTTTGCCAACTGGATGATTGGCATCTATTTGAATCTCAGCATGCAAGCCATTGTTTTTGAGCAAAATACCAGAGGGGCTATCTGCCTCGCCGACATAACCGACGAACTTAGCCGTATCTTTTAGTTCGGTACTGCTATCACCCTGTACGACTTCAAGCTTGCCATCGATCACTTTAAAACTGGTCACATCATTGTAAGAGCCTGATGCTAGTGTGAAATGCTCATCTAAAAATGCTTTGGCATAAGCGACAACAGCAGCACCGCGAGTAGGATTATAGCTACCACCCGCTTCTTGACCATTGTCACTACTGATAACATCGGTGCCATACAACGCATCATATAGGCTACCCCAACGTGCATTAGTCGCATTTAATGCATAACGAGCGTTACGTACTGGTACGACCAGCTGCGGCCCTGCGATGTGCGCGATTTCGTCATCGACATTTTCTGTACTGACCGTAAAGTCATCACCTTCTGGCAGCAGATAACCGATTTCCTTCAAAAACGCTTTATAAGCTGGATAATCGATTTCGCCATCTTTTGCAGGGTGTTGTAGGTGCCACTCATCAATCTGTGCTTGAATCTTGTCTCGAGTTTCTAGCAACGCTTTATTACGTGGCGTAAATTCCTTGATAACCTTCTCAAAACCTGACCAATAACTGTCTGAATCAACACCAACTTTTGGCAGCACTTCGTTTTCAATAAAGTCATACAACTGTTGGTCAATGGCAAGAATGCCTTTTTGAATGCGATTGGCGTTAGAAGACTGGCCCATGTCGTTATCCTTATCTATTGGTGAGTATTGGTAATACTAAATTGCTACAGCGACTATTTAAGACTCGTTATTTTTATCAACAATTATTCATACAATAAAAGATATCATTGCTACCTACGACAACCTATGGTATTTAATGCTGATAAATAATTATTCATTAAAGATTTTTTCATCAGCCCTAAAATAGACTGTATAAATCTTCTGTTTTGATACGAGAATTGTCATTGGTATAATGCTTGCGATTCTCTACTAAGTGCTATTGATAGCAAGACACTGTGACTAAAGAGCAAAATCTCATCCTACTATCAAATAATAAAATAAACAAGCAAAATCCATTTAGAAAATAAATATTGGGGTTGTATAATAATGATATCGTATAAGATGTAAGCCTCACAGACCATGAATACTAACTAGAAATTAATGAATGCTCAGTTGAGACTAAACTGTAAGTAATCATTACCATCTATAGTTATATAGTGAAACCATTATAAAAATGGTATAGCAAGATTAAACGCTATTTTTCGCAGCCTCTGGAGACGCAGTCACAGCAAGCAAGAAAAGTAGCGTTTAATCGAGCGCGTTTCCTATGCTGTATCAATTTTATTGAGGTTCTACTATACTTAAATACTGTCCATGATCTAGACAACTTACTTAGCCGTAGTAACTGTAGCCCATTATTTTGAAAGCATCTATAAATTAGCTGCTTTAAATTCTCATTTATAAAAAAGCCCTTTTAGATTATGACTATAAACCAGCCCGACCTCTCGTCCTTACAATCATCAGCGCATGGTACTAATCACTACGATATTCATAAGGATAACCTCGAAAAAGAAGCGCCCTTTTCACCAGTAAATGTCGTTGACGAAAGCAGTATGGACGTAGGGGAAGACAGCGTCGATATCACTCACCTGCGCACACCTATAAAAGTTGATCTATCCCCTATTTATAATTTTTTGGGTGCGCGCACGACGCAAGCTTGGGTAGATGCGGCTATAGAGAACCTACCACTTATCATTCAGGATCATGCCAATTGCGAAAAAAAAGCCGCAGGCACTGCGATGAATTTGATATTTCGGTATGAGTTCTCTTATGATTTGCAACGTAAATTGGCACAGCTCATACGTGAGGAGATGCTACATTACGAACAGGTGCTTGGCATCATGAACGAACGTGGCCAGGACTGGAAGTATTTGAGTGCAGGTCGCTATGCCAAGGGCATGCTGAAACATAAACGTACTTATGAGCCAGCAGCGATGGTCGATGTACTGATCATTGGTGCGTTCATTGAAGCGCGCTCTTGTGAGCGTTTTGCAGCGTTGGCGGAAGTCATTGATGATGCGCGTTTAGCGAAATACTATCGCTATCTACTAAAGTCAGAGAGCCGCCATTTTGAAGATTACCTTGCGCTTGCCCAGTCATTATCAGATGATAATATCGATGAGCGCGTTGCGTTTTTTAAAGAAGTAGAAGCAGAATTAATAGACAGTCCAGACGCGGAGCTACGCTTTCATAGTGGTACGCCTGCTTAACTATTTATTGTCTTCCATCAGAGGGCTATCGTACTGTTTATGGTCTTTGGCGACGTGATGCGGGTCGTGATCATCTGTGACACGCTCTGCAGCCGCAGGATTGGCTTTTTGCAGCGCATCATCAGGCACGATACCATCATTGTCGTCAGCATCTTTTAGTTCATGCTGCTGTTGTTTTGGCGACTGCGCTGCCTCTGCTGGTTTTAATGAGTGATTATTGGGATTATTCATAGCATTTCCTTATGATAGAAAGATCAAAGTAAATAAAGTGAATGAAGGATGTGCCCTAGATCATAAAAAAACTATCTGTCTTTTTTATGATCTTTTTCGTCAGGGTTTAGCACCCGTGTCTGGGCATTATCGACAGTGGCATAGCGATTCGTGTTGTTAATTTTTTGACTATCAGGCCCTTCGCTTGCAACGGTGCTTTCATTGATATTATCATCAAAGCCATTACCTGGTTGATCGCGGCGATCTGGCTGGCGCGCTGGGTTGTCACCATCATTGACGTGCTCAGACTCTACTATACCCTCTTCAAAAGTGTCGGTACCTTTATTTTCATTGACGTTTTCTTCGAGCTCCTCATGGTTTTTCACCGTTTGAGCACTGTCTAAAGTTTCATGCGTGTCCGTTTCTGCGATTCGAGTTTTACTTAAAGCAGGATCTCTGGTTTCCATTGTTTTGTCCTTATTATAATTATTGTTCGTATCGATAACATATTGTGCTTATCATTTGTTAGTCGTCTCGACTCAAATCATAAGCATTTAGGTCCGATACGTTTTTGCCACCCGCAGGCAGATTTTCTTCTTTGCGCGGGTCAACATAGACCTCGTCTGTCTCCTGTGAGGCTTGTTCCGGACCATCTATATTTGGCTGGTACTTTCGGCCTTCGTAGCTGCCTTGAGGATTTTCTTGCGTCGTAACGGCGGGATCCTCTACAAGGAATTTTTCTTCAGTATTGTTTTTTTCTGGCATGGTCATGGCGTCTCCCTCGCATTATTTATTATCGTTATCTGATTAGTGCTTTGGACGTATGCTGCAAACACACTCTTATTTGTCAGTGCGTAGGTCATCCTCAATGAACGCTGTTTGCTCTTCTTCACTTAGTGATTCAGGTGCATCGACTTTTTTGTTGTCTTCTAGATTTTTCTCAATCTCTTGACCGTTTGCTTGCTCTGCTGCTTTTTTGATGTCTGAGGTATCATTGTTCGTCGTACTCATGATGTATTTCCTATTTTTATTGTTAACTGAATTTAGAGTTTCTCCGGTGCGGCATCATTATGTACTCAGCCACTTTTAGACAGTTGCTTTTGTTCAGTTACTTTTAGATAGATGAGTGATGAGGTTTTTGATAAAAATAATAAACTGCACCAGAATTGATATTAATTATAGATAGAATATTGTGAGCTGCACCAGTGTACTGCCGTATCAATATGTGAATAAATGTGAGGTTACAAGACAGTTTGTAACTTTTACAGCGCATTAACCAGAAAAACCAAGCACTGGTATGTACCAATACTTGGTTAAATAGTGTTTGACTAAATAGCGCTTGGTCAAATGATGAAGATAGCACTCAATCAGTTAGCTGGACTCTTCAACACCATTAATCACTTTCAATAAGTGCTCTTGAGCAACGTGTGGCGTCTCCCCTGCTGCTGGCTGAAGCTGCTGCCAAACGCCTGTGCCATCCAGTGTCCACGCTTGCGTGTTGTCTTGTAAGTAATTGATCAAACCATCTTGATATATCTGCTTAAAAAGCTTCTTATTTTCGATTGGAAAGGCCACCTCAACGCGGTGGAACAGGTTACGATCCATCCAGTCTGCGCTGCCACAATACAAACGCTCATCCCCATTATTATAGAAATAATAAATACGGGTATGCTCCAAAAATCGGCCAATAATAGAGCGTACAGTGATGTTTTCAGATAGGCCTTTTACTTGCGGACGCAAGCAACACATAGAGCGCAGGATCAGCTCAATTTTGACGCCTGCCTGCGAGGCGTCGTACAGCTTATCGATCAGGCGCCGCTCGGTCAAGGCATTGGCTTTGACGATAATATGAGCGCGCTTGCCTGCTTTAGCATGGGCAATCTCATCATCGATAAAGCTCATTAGTTTTTCGTGCAACGTAAAAGGGGCATGTAGCAGTTTTTTGAGATTGGCAGGTTTGCCCATACCAGTGAGCTCTTGAAATATCTTATGCACATCTTCTGAGATATCAGGATCGGCACTGAATAAGCCATAATCTGTATAGACCTTGGCATTGGCCGCATGATAGTTGCCTGTGCCTAGGTGGACATAGCGGCGGATTCGATCTTCTTCACGGCGCACGATGAGCATGAGCTTGGCATGGGTCTTGTAGCCGACGATGCCATAAACCACAACCGCACCTGCTTCTTGTAAATAGTTGGCGACAGCAATATTGGAAGCTTCGTCAAAACGCGCACGCAACTCAATGACGGCAGTGACTTCTTTGCCATTTCGAGCGGCAGCGGCAAGCGCTTTGACGATCTCTGAGTTGGTACCTGAGCGGTATAATGTCTGCTTGATCGCCAACACTTTGGGATCGCTAGCTGCCTGCCAAAGCAGATTAATAATGGGTGAAAATGCATGAAACGGATGATGCACGAGCACATCGCTTTTACGCATAGCGGCAAACATACTGGATGATTTATCTGATTTATCCATCTCTCGGCGAAAGGCTTTTGGCACGGCATAAGTAAATGGCTGATAACGCAGTCCCGGAATATTAAAATCAAACAATAAGCGCGTCAGATTCACAGGGCCATTGACACGATACAGCTGATTGTCATGCAACTCAAACTCATTGAGCAGATACTCACTGATGTGCGCTGGACAGTCGGTTGTGACCTCAAGACGGACTTTGTCACCGAAACGGCGGTTTTCAAGCTCGCCTTCTAGCGCTTTGGCGATATCTTCTACATCATCCGCCAGATCTAAATCTGCATTACGCGTGAGCCTGAATTGGTGACAACCCGTCACACTCATACCAGGGAACAGCTCACCGATATGCTCATGAATGATGGCGGACAGCATCACATGATGCTCTTTGCCGCCCGTCAGCTCATCTGGCAGACGAATCACACGCGGCAGACTGCGCGGCGCTGGAACAATCGCCAAATTGATGTCGCGGCCAAAAGCATCTTTGCCTTCTAATGTGGCAATAAAGTTTAAGCTTTTATTGACCAAACGCGGGAATGGATGCGCAGGATCAATGCTAATCGGTGTCAATACTGGCACGACTTGCTCGGTAAAATAACGCTTCATCCATGCAGACTGCTCGGCATTGAGCTCATCACGTTTTAGGTAGCGGATATCCTCGAGCGCAAGAGCGGGCAAAATATCTTCATTCAGAATGCGATATTGCTCATTGATAGCGTCGTGAGTGATCGCAGAGATCTCGTTTAACACCTCGCTTGGACGCATACCATGCGCACTGGTCGATACGTCACCGATATTGAGCTTTTGCATGATACCTGCAACACGAATCTCAAAGAATTCGTCGAGATTCGATGAAAAAATAATGAGAAAAAACAAGCGCTCAAGCAGTGGGTGACGAGGACTGGCTGCCTGCGCCAATACACGCAGATGAAACTGTAATAAGGACAGATCTCGGTTGATATAACTGCTGGGTGAATAGCTGCCGTCTTCTGAGCGTTGCCAGTCGATGTCGGTCAGATC
Organism: Psychrobacter pacificensis; assembly: GCF_900101915.1. Classification (GTDB taxonomy): domain Bacteria; phylum Pseudomonadota; class Gammaproteobacteria; order Pseudomonadales; family Moraxellaceae; genus Psychrobacter; species Psychrobacter pacificensis. Next base: position 19,401 of record NZ_FNAL01000026.1, read on the forward strand.
ATTATAGTTACTGCTTACGCTCATATTTTTATCAACGTTTTCGTTGCCATCTTCACTCACACTATTAACGTCGATAATCTCGTTCATATCACCGCTGTTCTGATTATTATTTATCTCTACCACGTTACTACTCCTTTTGCGTTATCGATACGCCGTCGTCTTTATACTATCGTCTTAAAGGTTATTAACTATTATTCTTTCCCGTTATTCTTGTTGTTAAGGCTTCTTTTAAAAGATTAAGACGCTTGCGGTAATACCGCATTTTTCATGCGTTTTTTGATAATACGTTGCTTGTTGCGCAAGCCTCTGTCACCTTGATTGTCTTCGTAATACTTTGGATTGGTAAGCATCCCAATGAGGAGCGCTGATTCGTCTCGGTTCAGATTGGCCGCAGATTTATCAAAATAATGATGCGCGGCGGCATCGATACCATAGATACCGTTACCAAATTCTGCCACATTAAGATAAGCGGTCAAGATACGCTGTTTGTTCCACAGCGTTTCTATCATGACAGTAATGACAGCCTCTTCTGCCTTACGCACATAAGAGCGATGCGAAGTCAAAAATAGGTTTTTTGCTAGCTGCTGCGTAATGGTTGAGCCACCAGCGGACATTTTGCCCGTTTCTTCATTTTTCTTTTGTGCCGCTTTGATACCTTTAATATCAAAGCCATTATGCTGGCTAAACGTGGAATCTTCACTCACGATCGCTGCTTGTTTGACAGACTTGGCGATGGCATCGTACTCAGCCCATGTCTGCGTGACCGTGCCACCCGTTAGGCGATGCGTCAACATAAACATACTGTTGTTAATCGGCTGCGTTTTCCAGATTAGTAGTAGTCCGGTGACCAAAATATGGAATGCGACAACCAATAACATAATAGCCAATAACAGACGTTTGATGAACTTGCCAAAACTTGTCATGCGCGATATCCGAGTGGTTAAAAAAGTAATAAGATAAGGTTGATACTCTATCAATGACTATGAGACATCAACTAAGAATCAATGATTATAAACGGGCTATGTATAGCCAATCATTAACTGTTGAGCATTCGTCATTAATAACGATCAATAGCAGGTCATCTTACCTAATCTCACAATCGCTGTCATTATTTACCCCACTTCTTTATCATGTAATGAGCTATAAACAGTATTCACTTTTTATTTAAGGGTTTAAGATAAGTACTTTATAACAAGCATAAAAATAAGAGAATAAATATGCATAATGGTAATAATATAAAAGCACTGCGCGCACGTATTATTGAAGCGAGCCCAAATCTTTGCAGCGCTGAAAGTTCTGATAAGTGGTGGCTACTCGGTACCTCTGGCTGCCATCTGTGTGAAATCGCTGAGCAACTTATGGTGCGCTTTCAAAGCGTACAACCTATTACCTACGAGAATGTCGATATTGCAGACTTTAATGAAGATCTGATGATGGAGTTTGCCACCACCATTCCCGTAATTCTGACGCCATCAAAACGATTAGACTATCCATTTTCAGTCATGGATTTACAGCAACTGTTAGCTCACAACTAACGGCACTTTGTTTTGATGTTATAGAGCTTTTAAATTTCTTATATTAGAATATCTACCGCTAATTTTAGCTAGTATGGTATTTCAATATTTGCTAGACTACTTTTATATTCTGTTTGGTAAATTGATTATGCTAATGATTTACTGATCAATAATCTCAACTCTCTAACCTTGCACTCTGTTAAATCATATACATACAATTCTCAGCGAAAGCACCTATGACCCCTGCCGTCAAATCCGTACACATAAACTTGGGAGATTTTAATTACGCAGCCTGACGATAATAATCAAACCACACCTGTCTTGGCGATTGATAGCCCAAACCCTTTTGAATCCTCGTCTGATTGTAGTACAGCTCGATATAACTGATAATATCATTGATGGCTGTGAACCTTGTTTTATAGTCTTGATGATATACTAATTCATTCTTTAATACGCCCCAGAAGCTTTCTATCGGAGCGTTATCGAAACAGTTGCCTTTGCCGCTCATTGAGCCTATAAATTGATGCTGCTTAATGGTCTTGTGGTAGGCGTGACTGCAATACTGGCTGCCTCTGTCAGAGTGAACGATTAGCCCTTTGTTTGGACGTTTATTCTTGATGGCCATATTTAGTGCTTTGCAAACTAAATCTGCGGTCATACGCTTGTTAATAGCGTAACCGACCAGCTCTTTGGTGTATAAGTCTTTGACCCCTGCTAAGTACAGCCAACCCTCATTCGTCCAGATATAGGTGATGTCGCTGACCCACGACTCGTTAGGGCGCTTAGCATCAAACTTCTGATCCAGTACGTTTGGATAGACCAGCTTGTTGTGATTGGAGTCGGTGGTGACTTTAAAGCGCTTATGACTACGACATTTAATGCCGTGTTGCTCTTTGATGCTTCTTATCATATACAGGCTAATGTTATGGCCTTGCTCGCTTAGATGAGCATGCAGTCGATCTGCGCCATAACGTTCTTTCGTTTCATTGTGAGCCGCTTTAACCAGTAATTCAGATTGGTTGCGATGTATCTGTTGGTCGCTGAGATCACGACTTAGCCAGTCGTAATAGCTTGATGGCTTAACCCTTAACACACGGCACATAGTGATGATGCGAAAGAGGAACTGGTTGTCTTTGATAAAGGCGTACCTGACTAACTGTTTCTCGCGAAGTACGCCGTCGCCTTTTTTAGAATTTCGCGCTCCTCTTCGGCTACTTTAAGCTGCCGCTTGAGCTGCTTTATTTCTTGAAGAGCACTCATAAGATCAGGATCATATTGTTCTGTGCCAATAAGCTTGCCTTGATTGGCTTTGTTCTGCCAGTTCGATAACGTTTGCATCGCTATGCCAAGTTGCTTGGCTGTGGCTGAAACATTACCGTTATTGTCTGCTATCTTCTTAACGGCTTCTGCTTTAAATTCGTCACTGTAGGTTCTTACTTTCTTGGTCATGGTAAACTCCGATTAATACGCTTAGTTTACCAAGTTTACCTCTACGGTTTCTTCAGCATAGCTCACCTAAGAGCAACTATTAGGGCGTGTTTAACACGCCTTAATAAATATAGTTAGCTGAATGTAAAACTGTTATGGATTTAAACGCGCTACTGGTATAAATTTTACTTGCGTGCTGCGTTCCCAGAGGCTGCGCAAAATTCATCCCAGTAGCGCTATGACATTTTTAGAGTGTATCGACTATAGTAATAACTTAGTATGACTTTAAAACCAGTAAAAAATAAGCTGGTATACACAACAATAAGGACTGTTAATAACAATAAGGACTGTTAATTATGTACACTTTCTTAGCCTTAGCGCCAATTCTCGTTGTATTCATACTACTCATAGTTATGCGCCTGCCAGCTAAGATATCTATGAGTATTGCCTATTTGGTGACAGCTCTGCTAGCCTTTTTCATTTGGCACGCTAGTGGTGCTCAGGTAGCGGCTGCTACTGTTAATGGGATTATTGTGGCACTTACTATTTTATTCATTGTATTCGCAGCTATTTTACTGCTGAATACGCTGAAAGAAAGCGGCGCTCTTGTCGCCATACGTAAGGGCTTTATGGATATTTCACCTGATAGGCGCGTCCAAGCGATCATTGTGGCATGGTTGTTCTGCTCTTTAGTAGAAGGTTCATCAGGATTCGGAACACCATCTGCAGTGGGTGCTCCGCTGTTGTTGGCTTTAGGCTTTCCAGCGATGGCATCGGTCATGGTTATTCTTATCATTCAATCTACACCCGTATCATTCGGTGCAGTTGGTACGCCTCTACTACTTGGCGTTTGGTCTGGTATTACTGATAAACAAGATTTAGCACAGTCCATTGCCCCTACTACTGCCGAAAATTATTTATTACAGATTACAGCTAACGTAGGCCTTGTACATGCGCTTATTGGGTTTTTGATACCTTTAATTTTAAGTGCTTTTTTGACAAGGTTCTTTGGTGAAAAACGCTCCTTCATAGAAGGGCTTAAAGTATGGCCATTTGCCATTTTTGCAGGTCTTTGCTTTACTATTCCTTATTTTTTGGTTGCTAAATTTCTAGGGCCTGAGTTCCCTTCACTCATTGGCGGTTTCATTGGGTTGTTAATTGTACTTCCCGCTGCTAAGCGTGGTTTTTTGATGCCTAAAGATACTTTTGATTTTGCCCCTCGCGCAAAATGGGACAAAGACTGGCTGGGTACTTTAGACGAGGTAAAATATGATGATTCAGCAACCCCAAAGTTCTCTTTAATTCGTGCATTTTCGCCCTATTTCATTGTGATTGCCTTATTGGTCATAACTCGAGTGATTGCACCACTCAAAGCTTTTCTGGTAGGGGATTTAACAACCATTAGCCTTACTAATCTTTTTGGTACAACAATCTCTAGTAAGATACAGCTCGCCTATTCTCCTGGTAGCATTCTAATTATTACTTCTTTATTATGTATTTTACTGTTCAAAATGAATAGCCAAGCGGTAAAGCGCAGTTGGAGTAACTCGGCAAAGACCATGGTTGCTGCCGCACCAGCTTTGCTATTCTCGGTGCCTATGGTACAAGTATTCATTAATTCAGGCTCAGCCGCTGAAGTCGCTACTGCGCTACCGGCTATGCCAATATTACTGGCTGAAAGTGCTGCCGATGCTTTTCAAAATGCGTGGCCGCTAGTGTCTCCATGGATTGGGGCAATGGGTGCTTTCATCGCCGGTTCAAATACTATTAGCAATATGATGTTTTCATATTTTCAATGGTCAACAGCCAATCAGATCGGACTCAATAGCGACCTTGCAGCACAAGTAATAGCCTTGCAAGCTGTGGGTGGTGCGGCTGGTAACATGATTTCGGTGCATAATGTGGTAGCTGCTTGCGCAGTAGTCGGCTTGGTGGATAAAGAAGGCTATGTGATTCGCAAAACACTGCTAGCGATGATTTATTATGTCGTGCAAGCAGGTTTGATCGGTATGGCTATCATCTTCGGTCAAATATGGTGGTGGGCTTTAGCCGTTCTCTGGCCCATAACATTCTTTGGACTGATGTCTTTTTGTGGCAAATTTTCCCGTAGAAAACTGAATGGACGATAATCAGGCAAGCTGACGCTATTAAACTAGATCTAGTAGCGTTAGGTTAAGGTTGCCTTCTAGTTAAAACATAACAGCAATAAGAGATAAACCTATGAAAGACTTAACTAAAATCACCGAAATCGAAGATCTGCGCCGTGTCGCTGAGCGTAAAGTGCCGCGTATGTTCTATGACTATGTCGATTCAGGCTCGTGGACTGAGACCACCTATCGTAATAACGAGACTGACTTTGACCGTATCAAGCTGCGCCAGCGCGTATTGGTCGATATGGATAACCGTAGTCTGGCAACGAGTATGATCGGTGAGCCAGTCAAGATGCCTGTAGCCATCGCCCCAACGGGGTTTACCGGCATGATGTGGGCAGATGGTGAGATACATGCCGCACGCGCCGCTGAAAAATTCGGCGTGCCCTTTTCACTATCGACCATGAGCATTTGCTCTATCGAAGATGTCGCTACTCATACTAGTAAGCCGTTTTGGTTTCAGCTCTATGTCATGCGTGATCAAGCATTTATGGCCAATCTGATTCGCCGTGCCAAAGAGGCCAATTGCTCAGCACTTATCTTGACCGCCGACCTACAAGTGCTTGGACAACGTCACAAAGACATCAAAAATGGTCTATCCGCACCGCCCAAACCCACATTAACCAATATCATGAACCTCATGACCAAGCCGCAATGGTGTATGAATATGCTGGGCACCAAACGTCGCACGTTTGGTAATATCGTCGGTCATGCACAAAATGTTGAGGATCTGTCATCACTCTCTGCGTGGACGGCAGAGCAATTCGATCCGCGTCTGAGCTGGGACGATGTGGCGCGTATCAAAGACATGTGGGGCGGTAAACTTATCATAAAAGGTATCATGGAGCCTGAAGATGCTATTATGGCGGCTCGCAGTGGCGCGGATGCCCTAGTCGTCTCAAACCATGGGGGTCGTCAATTGGATGGCGCGTTATCTTCTATCTCTGCCCTCTCTGACATCGTACAGGCAGTCCATGCCGAAAACAGCGACATCGAGGTGTGGCTCGATAGCGGGATTCGCTCAGGTCAAGACGTCCTAAAGGCTATCGCATTGGGCGCAAAAGGCACGATGATCGGTCGCGCTTTTCTCTACGGATTGGGAGCGTATGGTGAAGACGGGGTGCGCCGCGCGCTTGAAATCATCTATAAAGAGTGTGATATATCTATGGCATTCTGTGGTCATACCGATATCAATACTGTCACGGATAATATCTTGGTAAAAGGCACGTATGAAAACCTCAAAGTGGGTCGTTTTTAGAGCGGCTTAATGTCTAGCGATCGACGTTTAAAACTGGCTATACATAACATAATTTGCTCATACCCTTTATACTGTCTCTATAACATTTTAATGACAGTTAGCCTTTATGACCATTCAACAATTATTAAAAACAGCGCCCGTCACTACCCTGCTATTAGCCAGCTTTATCGGGCTATTTGTCATGCAGCTAGTCACGGGCGTCGATGCCAATAACCCGTCAACTGAAGCGTTAGTTAAATGGGGTGCCAACGCCTTACCTTTAACGATGATGGATGACCCATGGCGCTTGGTGAGTAGTGCGTTTTTGCACATTGGTCTCATGCATCTACTATTTAATGGCTTTGCCATGTATTTCTTTGGCCAGATTGCCGAGCCGATGTTTGGCTCAGCCAAGTTTTTGGCATTGTTTTTGTTGGCAGCCATCGGTGGTAACTTGCTCAATAACTATGTCACATGGCACAGTATTTTGGATGGAACAGGACAGCCCGGCCTATCAGCGGGAGCTTCTGGTGGTATCATGGGTATCGGTGCGGCGTTACTGATCGCTGCCCTATTTAAAATATCGGTCAATGGCATGGTACTCAATCTCAAGAGCTTGGTCATCATCATGGCGATCAACTTGGTTTATGGCTTTGCCGTACCGGGTATCGATAATGCCGGTCACATCGGCGGCGCGATTACTGGCTTGCTTATTGCCTTGCCTATTGCTCTCGTTTATCGTAAGCGAGAGCTGGCACAGCAAGCAGCTATGGCGCAAGCTCAGCAAGCTTATCAAAACGCGGTCCAAGCGAGCTATGCAAGCAATCATCAGCCAAGCTATCAAACGAGCTTACACGATAATCAGCGCGGTAATCCGCCGCTTACCAATATATTTGCTGATAATAATATCCAAACCCCTGTAGACTTAAACAACACCGCGGATACTGCCGATTTCGACCAAAGTGGTGGCTATATAAATAACTACCCCATAAATAACTACCCCACTTATATTGATCCCAAGAAATTTGCGCCAGAGCCTGTTAACGTGAGCCTAATCTGGCGACTGCTGCCTTGGCTAGTCATGGTTGTTATTGTCATTGGTTTTTTGTGGTGGTGGCAAGATATTCATCAGCAAATCCTACAAGTGCTAAAAGCCATTGAGTAAATGCTCATACTTATCTATCATTGCTAAATAACTATCAATAACAGCCGAATCATTTAGACTAATTATTCACTTTTTTCTCGTTTTTCACCTGACCTTACTACCTCGTTATTTATACTCACTTACGAGACCCAATTATGTTAAAACTTGCAGCGCAACCTCACTTCTCTACGCGAGCCATGCTGAGCACGTTAACCGCTACGGCATTACTCAGTGTGTCTAGCCTGTCTAGTGCCATCCCTTTTCTTAATAAAAACCTACCGACTGACAAAGACGCCGAATTGAGCGTTGGGGTCAATCTCATGGCGGTCAAATCCGCCTATGATCTCGAAGACAGCACTGAAGTGCGTGTGCTACCGGGCATTTTTTATGACAATAATAGGATCTATGCGCGCGGTGCTCAAGCGGGTGCGTACTTGATCAATGATGGTGTCAATCAGCTCTCTGCTTACGCGCAGCTCGCAGGGAATTCGTTTGATCCTGATGATGCTAATGGTGCCCTGCAAGGTCTCGATGAGCGTAAACTATCTGCAGAAGCAGGTATAAGCTACCAGCGTCGCACGCCTATCGGTGCGTTTCGTGGTCAGTTTGCGACCGATGTGTTGGACGAAAGTGGCGGTAATACTGGTCGCTTAACTTACCTTGCCAAAATTACTAGAAACAAGCTGACGGTCTATCCAAGCATCGGCTTTGAGTATCATGATGCTGATTATAACGAATACTACTATGGCGTCAGTGAAGAAGAGTCAGCGGAAACAGGCGTTGCCGCTTATAAATCTAACTCGAGCTTGAATCCGTATGTCAGCGTTAGTGCCAACTACGACTTTAACGATAAATGGGCAGGATTTGCCAATCAAAGCGTGAGCTATGTGCCGAATGAGCAGTACGATAGCCCAATGGTAGACTCACGTACTGAAGCGTCGACCACGCTTGGTTTGCTTTATAAGTTTTAATTGAGTTTGAATGTTTGATATAAAAGAGCCAAGCATTTTGCTTGGCTTTTTTTATTAGTGATTTGGCTGAATCAATTTGACTGTAAAAGCTGTCGGGTATAGCTCAAGTATTTATAAAAATATGACCATTATTATAATTTAACTAATGCAGACGTGATTGCATTGAATTTGAATTCTTTTTTCTCTTGTAGAAAAGCTAAGATGCCAATACCTTCTTAGATTAACACATGAAGTGCAATACCAAATGCAAGGTGAAAAAAAGACCTAGATGCGCTAGCATCAAAGTTTTTATCCACCGACCAAAGTGAGATTGCAACCATGAGCTATACACATCTAAGCCTAGGTGAACGATACCAGATTTATGCCCTTAAAGGGGCAAAACATAGTATTAATTTTATAGCGAGGGTGTTAAACAGAAGTCCCAGTACCATATCAAGAGAGCTTAGGCGTAATAAAAGCCTACGAGGTTACCGAGCAAAGCATGCTAATAACAAGGCTTGTGACAGACGGGCTAACAACGCCACAACTATTGTGACTGACCTCTGGGCATGGGTGACAGACAAGCTT